>NZ_JBICWT010000012.1:0-312656 GCF_043199955.1 Streptomyces sp. NPDC048514
GCCCGGTTACATTTCGAACCCGGAAGCTAAGCCTCACAGCGCCGATGGTACTGCAGGGGGGACCCTGTGGGAGAGTAGGACACCGCCGAACAATTCTTCAAAGGTCGGATCCTGAACTTCGGTTCAGGGTCCGGCCTTTTTTTGGTTCGCTTAACGTGTCGTTCACGTTCCGCGCCCAGCATCCAAGACATGGGAACTGCAGCAATGCTCAGGGCCGCCGGCGTCGGAGTCGGTGACGAGGTCGTCGTACCGGCCTTCGGAAACGTCGAGGTCGCCGAGGCCGTGACCCTGGCCGGAGCGCTCCCGGTCTTCGCCGACATAGATCCGCTCACCTACTGCCTCGACCCGGACGCGGTCGAGGCTGCCCTAACAGCGCGCACCGCCGCGATAGTTGTCGTGCACCGCTTCGGACGGCGGGCGGACATAGGACGGTTGCACGCGCTCGGACAGCGGCACGGACTGCTGGTGCTGGAGCAGGGCGAGTCCGAGGTGCCGTACAGCGAGATAGCGCAGCGCAGGGAACGGGCCGCGTATCTCGACGCCAAGCTCAAGGGCGTACGGACTCCGGACGGCGGCGACGGGCACTCCTACCAGCAGTACGTCGTGCGGGTCCCGGGCAACGGCCGGCCGGACCGCGACGCGTTCGCTCGAGCCGTGCGGGCCAGGGGAGTCGACTGCCGGGTGCCGGTGAAGACCCCCGTGCACCGGTTGCCGGAGTTCCGCCGGTGCGTGTCGCTGCCGCGGACCGAGCGGGCGGCCGACGAGACGCTCGCGCTGCCCGTGGACGCTTCGCTCACCAAACGGGAGATGCACCGCGTCGTGTCCGCGTGCAACGCCCTCGGTGGTTTGCTCCAACCCGCCTTCTGAACGGTCACCGAACGAATTTGGGAAGTCGGGTCTGTTCGGGGTACAGTTTCTTCGTCGCAGCGGGGGAGACCCCGAAAACGACAGGCCCCCATAGCTCAGTCGGCAGAGCGTCTCCATGGTAAGGAGAAGGTCAACGGTTCGATTCCGTTTGGGGGCTCAGACAAAAGGCCCCACCCTTTCGGGTGGGGCCTTTTTCATGCTTCCATGTGGATTCCCGGAACCCGCATCGCCAGAATGGCCATGTCGTCCGACGGTGCGTCCGACGCGAAGCGTTCCACCGCACGCATGATGCGCGCCGCCACCGCGCCCGCCGTCAGGCCCGTGCAGGTGGTGAGGACGTCGGCGAGCCCGTCGTCGCCCAGCATGCGCGTGCCCTCGCGGCGCTCGGTCACGCCGTCCGTGACGCAGAGCAGCACGTCACCCGGGTCGAGGGTGATCGTCTCCTCGTACAGCTCCAGATCCTCGATGACACCCAGCAGGGGCTGCGGTTCGGCCGCCGCCACCACCGTGCCGTCCTGGCGCAGGCGCAGCGGGAGCGGGTGGCCGGCGCACACGACCTTCAGGTCGGCGCTGCCGTCAGGCTGCGGGCGCAACTCGCCGTACAGGAGCGTCAGGAAGCGGCTGCGGTCGCCCTCGTCGAGGATCGCGGAGTTGAGGCGCTCCAGCACGGCCGGGCCGCTCAGACCCTCGCGGGCGAGGAGACGCAGGGCGTGCCGGGCGAGGCCGGTGACCGCCGCCGCGTTGGGGCCCGTACCGCAGACGTCGCCGATGGCGAAGCCGTACGCGTCGTCGCCGATGGGGAAGACGTCGTAGAAGTCGCCGCCGACCTCGTTGCCCTCGCCGGCCGCGCGGTAGATGACCTCGACCTCGATGCCTTCGATGTGCGGGGTGCCGGGCGGGAGCAGGCTGCGCTGGAGGGCCTGGCTGATGGCCGTGCGCTCGGAGTACAGGCGGGCGTTGTCCAGGGCGAGCGCCGCTCGGCGGCTCAGGTCCTCGGCGAGTTCCAGGATCTCCTGGCGGAAGTGCTCGTCCGTCGGCTTGCCGAGGGTCAGCATGCCGATGACGCGGTTGCGGGCCACGAGCGGGAGTACCACCGTCTCACCGCCGACCGCGCCGGCCGTCGCCAGGGTCGGGCCGATGCCCGAGGAGACCTGGCGGGTGGGGCCGCCGGAGAGGCCGAGGCTGCGCATGGAGGTGCGCAGGGCGGCCTGGTGGGCGACCTCGGCGGGGGCGGTCCAGACGCGGGCACCGGGGGTCGGCACCGGATCCGGCGGCGCGATCTTGGACAACAACGACTTGATGCCGTCGATGAGTTCCTCGTCCTCGTGCAGGACGTACGACAGATAGGGCTCCGAGGCCTGGTCGGCGATCGTGTACACCGCGCACCAGGTGGCCAGCGTCGGGACGGTCATCTGAGCCATCAGGGCCAGGGTCTGATCGCGGTCGAGGGTGCCGGCCAGCAGGTCGGAGGCCTCCACCAGGAAGCTGAGGGAGCCGCGGCGCAGTCGCTCCAGTTCGCCCAGCCGGGCCGACTCGACGGCCAGGGCGATCCGGTCGGCGGCGAACTGCAGGCGCAGCGCCTCCTCGTTGGAGTACCGCCCGGGGGCTTCGGCGGCGACGCCGAGGGAGCCGGTGAGCCGGCCTTCGACCTTGAGCGGGACCGTGACGACCGACCGCATACCGGTGCCGGCGAGCAGCGGGACGGCGCCGGGGACGGCGTTGAGGTCGTCGTGCACGGCGGGCATGCGGGCGGAGCCGTAGCGGCCCGGGCCGGCCTCGACGGGGACGCGGGCGAAGCGCTGGCGGGCGGAGGGCAGGCCGGTGGAGGCACGGACCTCCAGCTCGGTCTCGTCGTCCGTGGCGAGCAGCAGGAACGCGGAGTCGCCGTCGAGCATGTCGCGGGAGCGTTCCACGGTGCGCTGCAGCAGGCCGTCGAGGTCGTCCGGGGCGGGGGAGCCGATGAACACCTCGAAGGGGTCGGTGTTCTGCCCGTCGGCGGACTGCGGCTGGTCGCCGGCCGGCACGCGCGGCGGCGACTGCAGGACGGCGCGCTCGTGGTCGCGCACCAGCAGGCACACGGTGGAGGGCTCGCCTCCGGTGTCGCGGACCCTGAGGTGGGAGGCGTACACCTGGACCACGCGGCCGTCGGCGCCGCGGATGCCGTAGCTGCCCTCCCAGCGCGAGAACTGGAGTGCCTCGGCGATGCCGGTGCTGGTGCCGGGGGTGTGCGGCCAGGCGGCCAGTTCGGTGAGGGGTCTGCCGATGACCCCGGCCGCGGAGTGGCCGAAGATCTCCTCCGCGTCCTCGTTCCAGGCGCTGACGGAGCCCTTCCGGTCGATCTGGAGGACGGCGACGCGGACCCGGCCGTCGGCCAGCGGGAGGAGATCGGCGGGCAGCGAGGGGCCGGCGGTGCGCGTGCCGACCGCACGTTCGGGCAGGTTGAGCTGGAACCAGACCTTCTTGGCGGTGGGGGTGTAGTCGACGCCCCAGCGGGTGGCGAGGGCCGCGCACAACTGCAGGCCGCGGCCGCCCTCGCGGTCAGGGTTGCATGTGGTCGCGGCCGCGTTCTGGAGCGGGACCTCGCGCTCGGGGTAGCGGTCGGAGACCTCGACGCGCACGCCCTCGTCGGTACGCAGGCAGAGCACCTCCGCGTGCGTGCCCGCGTGGACGACCGCGTTGGTCACCAGTTCGCTGGTGAGGACGACCGCGTCGTCGACGATGTCGGAGAACCCCCAGCCCTGCAGGGTGTCGCGGACGAAGGAGCGGGCGGTCGCGACCGATCGCCCGACGGGCTCGAAACTGGCGGCCGCGCGCGCGGTGATCACAGAACTCCTCGGCCGGTTGTCGACATGCGGGTCCGGGGGGCCGGCCGGCTCGCGCCGCTGCTGCGGCACCGGCTCACCCGTCGGCTGTGGCTCCGGGGGCGGTCCCCCGGGGATCAGTCCGGTGGTCATGGTCTGCGGCCGCCCCTCCGATGCCCGCTCGTGCTCGTGCCACCGCCCAGGCCGGTCGGACCGGTGCGGCTGGACAGCCGCATGCAAGGTTACTTACCTTCGCCGTCCGAGCGGATGCCGGTCGCCGGTGTTTACCCCTCAGGGTGTGCGGACGATGTGCGAAGCTGCCGAACTGTTATGGCCTGGTTCGGCCGGGGTGAAACACTGGGCAAGCTTCCGATGAAGGTCGTGTCGCGCCGCTTGTGTTCCCTGCAGGGTGGGCAGCAGCCCCAGGTGCGGCCGGATCTCGTCTGGCGGAAATACGCAGCAGTAACCGGTACGCAGCAGTAACCGGTATGCCGATGACCGGCACGCCGGGGCCGCACGCGGCCGAGCACAGCAGTAACGGTCTACCCCTCCGGGAGGGACACAGTGGAGTCTGGCGCGGCGACGCGGAGTTCGAAGACGCGCGCGAAAGGCGGACAGTCCCTGGGCAGGAACGGTGGCACCACCACCGTGGACACAGCCGCCCTGAACCGGCTGCTGACCGCTCTGGTGGCGATGCGCGACGGGAACTTCCGCAAACGGCTCACGGTGTCCGGCGACGGCGTGATGTCGGAGATCATGGCCGTCTTCAACGAGGTGGCCGACCGGAATCTGCATCTGACCGGTGAGCTGTCGCGGGTGCGGCGCATGGTGGGGCGTGAGGGAAAACTCACGGAACGGCTGGAGACGGGGGCCAGCGAGGGTTCCTGGGCGACGGCCATCGACAACTCCAACGCGCTGGTGGACGATCTCGTCTGGCCGGTCTCGGAGGTCAGCCGGGTCCTCACGGCGGTCGCCGACGGTGATCTGTCACCGCGCATGGAGCTGCGGACGCAGGCACAGGACGGTGGTACGGGACACCCGCTGCGCGGTGAGTTCCTGAAGGTCGGCCGCACCGTCAACAACCTGGTCGACCAGTTGTCGACGTTCACCGACGAGGTCACGCGCGTGGCCAGCGAGGTGGGCACCGAGGGCAAGCTCGGCGGCCAGGCCCAGGTTCGCGGTATGTCGGGTTCGTGGAAGGACCTGACCGACTCCGTCAACACCATGGCGTACCGGCTGACGGCTCAGGTGCGGGACATCGCCCTGGTGACGACGGCGGTCGCCAAGGGTGACCTGTCGCGCAAGGTGACCGTGCACGTCGCCGGCGAGATGCTGGAGCTGAAGAACACCGTCAACACGATGGTGGACCAGCTGTCGTCCTTCTCCTCCGAGGTCACCCGGGTGGCCCGTGAGGTGGGCACCGAGGGCATCCTGGGTGGTCAGGCGCGGGTGCCCGGGGTCGCCGGTGTGTGGAAGGAGCTGACCGACTCCGTCAACACGATGGCGGGCAACCTGACCGCGCAGGTGCGGGGGATCTCGCAGGTCACGACGGCCGTCGCCAGCGGTGACCTGTCGCAGAAGGTGACCGTTCCGGCGCGTGGCGAGGTGGCGCAGCTCGCCGAGACGATCAACCAGATGACCGAGACGCTGCGGATCTTCGCCGACGAGGTCACGCGGGTGGCGAACGAGGTCGGTGCCGAGGGACGGCTCGGCGGCCAGGCGAACGTGCCGGGTGCGGCCGGTACGTGGAAGGACCTGACGGACTCCGTCAACACGGTCTTCCGGAACCTGACCACGCAGGTGCGCGACATCGCCGCGGTGACGACGGCCGTGGCCAGCGGTGATCTGTCGCAGAAGGTCACGGTGGACGTGGCCGGCGAGATGCTGGAGCTGAAGAACACCGTCAACGGCATGGTGGACCAGCTGTCCTCGTTCGGCGCCGAGGTGACGCGGGTCGCGCGCGAGATCGGTGTCGAGGGCGAGCTGGGCGGCCAGGCGCAGGTGCCGGGGGCGGCCGGTACGTGGAAGGACCTGACGGACTCCGTCAACACCGCGTTCCGCAACCTGACCGGGCAGGTGCGCAACATCGCCCAGGTGACCACGGCGGTGGCCAACGGCGACCTCTCGCAGAAGGTCACCGTCGACGTCTCCGGCGAGATGCTGCAGCTGAAGAACACCGTGAACACGATGGTGGACCAGCTGTCCTCGTTCGCCGACCAGGTGACGCGGATGGCGCGGGACGTGGGCACCGAGGGCCGGCTGGGCGGGCAGGCCCGGGTGGACGGGGTCTCGGGCACGTGGAAGGAGTTGACGGACTCCGTCAACTTCATGGCCGGGAACCTCACCTCCCAGGTGCGGCAGATCGCCCAGGTGACCACGGCCGTGGCGCGCGGTGACCTGTCGCAGAAGATCGACGTCGACGCGCGCGGCGAGATCCTCGAACTGAAGAACACGATCAACACGATGGTGGACCAGCTGTCCGCCTTCGCCGATCAGGTGACCCGGGTGGCCCGGGACGTGGGCACCGAGGGCCGCCTCGGCGGGCAGGCGCAGGTGCCCGGGGTCGCCGGCGTCTGGCGGGACCTCACCGATTCGGTGAACGGAATGGCCGGCAACCTCACCGCCCAGGTGCGCAACATCGCGCAGGTCGCCACCGCCGTGGCCCGCGGTGACCTCTCCCAGAAGATCACCGTGGACGCGCGCGGGGAGATCCTGGAGCTGAAGAACACCCTGAACACGATGGTCGACCAGCTGTCGTCGTTCGCCCAGGAGGTCACGCGGGTGGCCCGTGAGGTGGGCACCGAGGGCATGCTCGGCGGCCAGGCCGAGGTCCAGGGTGTCTCGGGCACCTGGAAGGACCTCACCCAGTCGGTGAACTTCATGGCGAACAACCTGACCATCCAGGTCCGCAACATCGCCGAGGTCACGACGGCGGTCGCCAAGGGCGACCTGTCGAAGAAGATCACCGTCGACGCGAAGGGCGAGATCCTCGAACTCGTCACGACGGTCAACACGATGGTCGACCAGCTGTCCAGCTTCGCCGAGCAGGTGACCCGGGTGGCCCGTGAGGTGGGTACCGAGGGCATCCTGGGCGGTCAGGCGCACGTGCCGGGTGTCACCGGTATCTGGAAGGACCTCAGCAACAACGTCAACCTGATGGCCAACAACCTGACCATGCAGGTGCGGAACATCTCGCAGGTGGCGGCGGCGGTCGCCAACGGCGATCTGACCCGGCAGGTGACGATCGAGGCGAGCGGTGAGGTCGCGCAGCTCGCCGACACCATCAACACCATGGTGAAGACGCTGAGTTCGTTCGCCGACCAGGTCACCAAGGTGGCCCGTGAGGTGGGTACGGACGGCATCCTGGGCGGTCAGGCGCACGTACCGGGTGTGGCCGGTACCTGGAAGGACCTCACCGAGTCCGTGAACCAGATGGCGTCCAACCTGACCGGTCAGGTGCGCAACATCGCCATGGTCACCACGGCCATCGCCAAGGGCGACCTGACCAAGAAGATCGACATCGACGCGCGCGGCGAGATCCTCGAGCTGAAGACGACGATCAACACGATGGTCGATCAGCTGTCCAGCTTCGCCGAGGAGGTCACGCGGGTGGCCCGCGAGGTGGGCACCGAAGGGCAGCTCGGCGGTCAGGCACGCGTGCGTGACGTCGACGGCACCTGGCGGGACCTGACCGAGTCGGTGAACGAGATGGCCGGGAACCTCACCCGGCAGGTGCGTGCCATCGCGCGTGTGGCGACCGCGGTGACCCGCGGAGACCTGAACCTGAAGATCGACGTCGACGCCTCCGGCGAGATCCAGGAACTGCAGGACTACATCAACAAGATGATCGCCAACCTGCGCGACACCACGATCGCCAACGAGGAGCAGGACTGGCTCAAGGGCAACCTCGCCCGCATCTCCGCACTGATGCAGGGCCGCCGGGACCTGGCGGACGTCGCCTCGCTGATCATGAGCGAGCTGACGCCGGTGGTGTCCGCGCAGCACGGCGCGTTCTTCGTGGCGATGCCCCTCATGGAGGGCCAGGAGCTCAGCGGCGACGCCGAGGACAAGTACGAGCTGCGCATGCTCGGTTCGTACGGCTACTCGATGGGCTCCATGCCGACGTCGTTCCGGCCCGGTGAGGCGCTGATCGGCACGGCCGCCCAGGAGCGGCGCACGGTGCTGGTGGAGAACGCCCCCAGCGGCTATCTGAAGATCTCCTCCGGGCTCGGCGAGGCCCCGCCCGCGCAGGTGATCGTGCTGCCGGTCCTGTTCGAGGGCACGGTGCTGGGTGTGATCGAGCTGGCCTCGTTCACGCCGTTCACGCAGATCCAGCGTGACTTCCTGAACCAGATCGCCGAGATGATCGCGACCAGCGTCAACACCATCTCGGTGAACACCAAGACCGAGTTGCTGCTGAAGCAGTCGCAGGAGCTGACCGAGCAGCTGCGGGAGCGGTCGGCCGAGCTGGAGAACCGGCAGAAGGCGCTGCAGGCCTCCAACGCCGAACTGGAGGAGAAGGCCGAGCTGCTGGCCCGGCAGAACCGGGACATCGAGGTGAAGAACACCGAGATCGAGGATGCCCGGCAGGTCCTGGAGGAGCGTGCCGAGCAACTCGCGGTGTCGATGCGCTACAAGAGCGAGTTCCTCGCCAACATGTCGCACGAGCTGCGCACGCCGCTCAACTCGCTGCTGATCCTGGCCAAGCTGCTCGCCGACAACGCCGAGGGCAACCTCTCCCCGAAGCAGGTCGAGTTCGCCGAGACCATCCACGGTGCCGGCTCCGACCTGCTGCAGCTGATCAACGACATCCTCGACCTGTCCAAGGTCGAGGCGGGCAAGATGGACGTCTCCCCGACGCGGATCGCGCTCGTCCAGCTCGTGGACTACGTGGAGGCCACCTTCCGGCCGCTGACCGCGGAGAAGGGCCTGGACCTGTCCGTACGGGTGTCCCCGGAGCTGCCGGCGACCCTGCACACCGACGAGCAGCGGCTGCTTCAGGTGCTGCGCAACCTGCTGTCCAACGCGGTGAAGTTCACCGACTCCGGGTCGGTGGAGCTGGTGATCCGGCCCGCCGGTTCGAATGTGCCGCAGAAGATCCGCGAGCAGCTGCTGGAGACCGGTTCGCTGACGGATCCGGACGGCGAGCTGATCGCGTTCTCGGTCACCGACACCGGTATCGGCATCGCGGCGAGCAAGATGCGGGTGATCTTCGAGGCGTTCAAGCAGGCGGACGGCACGACCAGCCGCAAGTACGGAGGCACCGGCCTCGGGCTGTCGATCTCGCGGGAGATCGCGCAGCTGCTCGGTGGTGAGATCCACGCGCAGAGCGAGCCGGGCCGCGGCTCGACGTTCACGCTGTACCTGCCGCTGCACCCGAGCGAGCTGCCGCCGCAGGGCTACCAGCAGTCCGTGCCCCAGCTGGAGGCCGGCGAGCTGCTCGCCTCGGAGGCGGAGCAGTCCTCGGAGCTGTCGGCGGTGGAGGTCGAGACCCCGGCCGAGGTGGAGTCGTACCGCGAGACGCAGCACGGTCCGGCGGCGCTCTTCCGGCGCCGCCGCCGGAGTCTGCCGCGGGGCGAGCACCGGACCGAGCAGTGGACGGTGGCTCCCGAGCAGGAGCGCAGGCCGCAGCCGGTGCGTTCGGTGCGGTTCGGCGGCGAGAAGGTGCTGATCGTCGACGACGACATCCGCAACGTGTTCGCGCTGACCAGCGTCCTGGAGCAGCACGGCCTCTCGGTGCTGTACGCCGAGAACGGCCGCGAGGGCATCGAGGTGCTGGAGCAGCACGACGACGTGGCGGTCGTCCTGATGGACATCATGATGCCGGAGATGGACGGCTACGCGACGACCACGGCGATCCGCCGGATGCCGCAGTTCGCGGGGCTGCCGATCATCGCGCTGACCGCCAAGGCGATGAAGGGCGACCGGGAGAAGGCGATCGAGTCGGGCGCCTCCGACTACGTCACCAAGCCGGTCGACCCCGATCACCTGCTGGCGGTGATGCAGCAGTGGATGGGCGGTCACTGATCCCGGGCCGGGCGCCGAGCGGACGGGGCCCGGCGAGCGGACGTGAACGTCGTGGGAACCTGGGGTGTGCGTGAGGAGTTGTCGGAACGAGGGGCCCGCGGACGTGTGGGAATTCCGGATTCCGGGAACTATCCGGGCTCCCGCCGCGTTTCCGTTGCGTGCACAGTGACATCGCGGTGACAGGGTGTGGCGACGGGCGGGGTGCGGCTACGATGACCGGCACAAGGACGGGCGGCGAAAGGGAGTCGTCCCCTGGGGCGGCGCCCGGTGTACCGCCGGGACGAGGAGGGCGGGCCATGGTGCAGAAGGCCAAGATCCTCCTGGTCGATGACCGGCCGGAGAATCTGCTGGCGCTGGAGGCCATCCTCTCTGCGCTCGATCAGACCCTGGTACGGGCATCGTCCGGGGAGGAAGCGCTCAAGGCACTGCTCACGGACGATTTCGCGGTCATTCTGCTGGACGTCCAGATGCCGGGCATGGACGGTTTCGAGACAGCGGCGCACATCAAGCGGCGGGAGCGGACCCGGGACATCCCGATCATCTTCCTCACGGCGATCAATCACGGCCCGCACCACACCTTCCGGGGGTACGCGGCGGGTGCGGTGGACTACATCTCCAAGCCGTTCGACCCGTGGGTGCTGCGCGCGAAGGTCTCGGTCTTCGTCGAGCTGTACATGAAGAACTGCCAGCTGCGCGAGCAGGCGGCGCTGCTGCGGCTGCAGTTGGAGGGCGGCGGCAAGGGCGCGGTCGGCGGCAAGGAGTCCGCGGGGCTGCTCGCCGAGCTGTCCGCACGGCTCGCGGCCGTCGAGGAGCAGGCAGAGGCGCTGTCCAAGCAACTGGACGACGACTCGGCGGACGCGGCCGCGGTGGCCACGGCGGCCCATCTGGAGCGCAAGCTCACCGGGTTGCGGCGCGCTCTCGACGCCCTGGAGCCGGGCACGGGCGCCGGCGGCGCCTCCCTGCCGGTGCAGAACTGACGCGAGCGCGGAGCGCAGTTGTCCATGACCGTGCGTCAGTTCCGCGCCCCGGCAGGGGCGACACGAACGGGTGAAGCAGTGGGCACACGTGTCCGCCGTCGTCTCCCCCGGTAACCTCACACCCATGGCCTCACGTCCGTCCGCAGCCAAGAAGCCGCCCGCCAAGAAGGCGGCCGCTCCCGCGAAGGCTCCGGCGCGGGGGGCCGCCGCGAAAAGGGTTCCGGCGAAGAAGGCGCCCGCCAGGAAGGCACCGGCCAGGAAGGCGGCGAAGAAGTCCGCGCCGCCCAGGCCGGCCCCCACTCCCACCGGGGGCGTGTACCGGCTCGTGCGCGCGGTCTGGCTGGGCCTCGCGCACGCCGTCGGCGCCGTCTTCCGGGGCATAGGGCAGGGAGCCAGGAATCTCGACCCGGCCCACCGCAAGGACGGCGTGGCGCTGCTCCTGTTCGGCATCGCGCTGATCGTCGCCGCCGGCACCTGGGCCGACCTCAGGGGTCCGGTCGGCGACCTGGTGGAGATCCTGGTCACCGGCGCCTTCGGCCGGCTCGACCTGCTGGTGCCGATACTGCTCGCGGTGATCGCCGTACGGTTCATCCGGCACCCCGAGAAGCCCGAGGCCAACGGCCGGATCGTGATCGGCCTGTCCGCGCTGGTCGTCGGTGTGCTGGGCCAGGTGCACGTCGCCTGCGGCTCGCCGGCCCGCAGCAACGGCATGCAGGCCATAAGGGACGCCGGCGGCCTCATCGGCTGGGCGGCGGCCACCCCGCTGACGTACACGATGACCGAGGTGCTCGCCGTACCCCTGCTGGTACTGCTGACGATCTTCGGTCTGCTCGTGGTGACCGCCACCCCGGTCAACGCGGTCCCGCAGCGGCTGCGCGGGCTCGGCGTGAGCCTGGGCGTGCTGCGCGACCACCGCGACTACGAGGAGGGCGACCTCACCGAGGACGAGGAGCGCTACGACGAGCAGTGGCGCGAAGCGCTGCCCGCGCGCCCCCGTAAGCGCTCGAGCGCCCCTCGGGACTACGACCCCGACAGCGCGGAGGAGGAGGCGCTCTCGCGGCGCCGTGGCCGCCCCCGGCGCTCCGCGGTGCCCCAGCCCGATCCACGGCGGCGGATGGACGCCGTGGACATCGCGGCCGCCGCCGCAGCGGCGCTCGACGGTGCCGTCCAGCACGGCATGCCGCCGTCGTCGCTCGTCGCCGACCTCACCCAGGGCGTCAGCGTCGGCGACCGCGAGGGCACCACACCCGTGCCCACGCCCACACCCGCGTCGGAGTCCGCGCCCGTGCCGCAGGCCGAGCCCGTGGCGGAGGCCGCGCCCGCGCCGGTGCCCGCCGCGCGCCCCAGGCGGGAGAAGCTGGACAGCGGAGCCGTCCCCGACCTCACCAAGAAGGCCCCCGAGACGCATCGGGAACTGCCGTCGCGCGCCGAGCAGCTCCAGCTCTCCGGCGACATCACCTACGCCCTGCCGTCGCTGGACCTGCTCACCCGCGGCGGTCCGGGCAAGTCGCGCAGCGCCGCCAACGACGCGGTCGTCGCCTCGCTCACCCAGGTCTTCACCGAGTTCAAGGTCGACGCGGCCGTCACCGGCTTCACCCGCGGCCCGACGGTCACCCGCTACGAGGTCGAGCTGGGCCCCGCGGTGAAGGTCGAGCGGATCACCGCGCTGACCAAGAACATCGCCTACGCCGTGGCCAGCCCCGACGTGCGGATCATCAGCCCGATCCCCGGCAAGTCCGCGGTGGGCATCGAGATCCCGAACACCGATCGGGAGATGGTCAACCTCGGCGACGTGCTGCGCCTCGCGGAGTCCGCCGAGGACGACGACCCGATGCTGGTGGCCTTCGGTAAGGACGTCGAGGGCGGGTACGTGATGCACTCGCTGGCGAAGATGCCGCACATGCTGGTCGCCGGCGCGACCGGCTCCGGCAAGTCGTCCTGCATCAACTGCCTGATCACCTCGGTCATGATGCGGGCGACCCCGGAGGACGTCCGCATGATCCTCGTCGACCCCAAGCGGGTCGAGCTGACCGCCTACGAGGGCATCCCGCACCTGATCACGCCGATCATCACCAACCCCAAGCGGGCCGCCGAGGCGCTGCAGTGGGTCGTACGCGAGATGGACCTGCGCTACGACGACCTCGCGGCCTACGGCTACCGGCACATCGACGACTTCAACCGCGCGGTGCGCGAGGGCAAGGCGAAGCCGCCCGAGGGCAGCGAGCGCGAGCTGCACCCGTACCCGTACCTGCTGGTCATCGTGGACGAGCTGGCCGACCTGATGATGGTCGCCCCGCGCGACGTCGAGGACGCCATCGTGCGCATCACACAGCTCGCGCGCGCGGCCGGCATCCACCTGGTGCTGGCCACCCAGCGCCCGTCGGTCGACGTGGTCACCGGCCTGATCAAGGCCAACGTGCCCTCCCGGCTGGCCTTCGCCACCTCCTCGCTGGCCGACTCCCGGGTCATCCTCGACCAGCCTGGCGCCGAGAAGCTGATCGGCAAGGGTGACGGTCTGTTCCTGCCGATGGGCGCGAACAAGCCGACCCGTATGCAGGGCGCGTTCGTGACCGAGGAGGAGGTCGCGGTCGTCGTCCAGCACTGCAAGGACCAGATGGCGCCGGTCTTCCGGGACGACGTCACCGTGGGCACCAAGCAGAAGAAGGAGATCGACGAGGACATCGGCGACGACCTCGACCTGCTGTGCCAGGCGGCCGAGCTGGTCGTCTCCACCCAGTTCGGCTCCACGTCCATGCTCCAGCGCAAGCTGCGGGTGGGCTTCGCGAAGGCCGGCAGGCTCATGGATCTCATGGAGTCCCGCAACATCGTGGGGCCAAGTGAGGGATCCAAGGCGCGTGACGTTCTGGTGAAGCCGGACGAGCTGGACGGGGTGCTCGCGGTGATCCGCGGGGAGTCGGAAGAGTGAGCTGAAGGACCGTTCGGCGCAGTGGGTACGCCCGAACGGCGGTACAACCGTGACGCACCTGTTAGAGACGGGCGGGCAACCGTTTCCCTTTGTCATACGTCCAGTTGAGCGAGAGGACAGGTAGGCGCCCCGTCCCGGGGTATCTGCTTGTCCAACGATCGGAATTTCGGGCGTTCCGATGACGTGCAAAGTTGGACCGCCCGGTTGCCCCACCCTTTCGTACCCCCCCTAGACTGAGCTTCCAGCACAGGTGGCTACACGCTCGAAAGGCGCCCCCGTGTCCATCGGCAACTCCCCTGAAGACGAGCGTCCGTCCCGAGACGAGTCCCAGGAAGCCCGTGTCTCCGTGGGCCGCGCCCTGCAGCAGGCGCGGATCGCGGCCGGGCTCACCGTGGACGAAGTCAGTAGCGCCACTCGTGTCCGCATCGCCATCGTGCACGCCATCGAGGCCGACGACTTCGCCCCCTGCGGTGGCGACGTGTACGCCCGCGGGCACCTCCGCACACTGGCCAGGGCCGTCCATCTCGACCCCGAGCCGCTGATCGCCCGGTACGACGCGGAGCACGGCGGCCGCCCCGCGCCCACGCCCGCCGCGCCCCTGTTCGAGGCGGAGCGGATCCGTCCCGAGCGGCGTGGGCCGAACTGGACCGCGGCGATGGTGGCCGCGATCGTCGTCGTGATCGGCTTCGTCGGGTTCACCGCGTTCAAGGGCGGCGGCGACGACAGCGACGCGAAGTCGCAGCTCGCCGACGGCGGTGCCGCCCCCGCCGCCAGCAGGTCCGCCTCGCCCACGACCAAGAAGGACAAGCCCGCCGCGCCGTCCGGCGAGCCGACCGACAGCGCCATCGCCGCCGCACCCCAGGACAAGGTCACCGTCCAGGTCGGCGCGCCGAACGGGCGCAGCTGGATCTCGGCCAAGGACCACAACGGCCGGATGCTCTTCGACGGGCTGCTGAAGAAGGGCGAGTCCAAGACCTTCCAGGACAGCTCCAAGATCAATCTGATCCTCGGTGACGCGGGCGCGATCCAGCTCTACGTCAACGGCAAGAAGATCGAGGACAACTTCCGGCAGGGCTCGGTGGAGCGCCTCACGTACACCAAGGGCGACCCCGAGGCCGGCTGAGGGCACCTCGGCGGAGCGGATGTGACGGGGTCGGCCACGATCGGCCAACCCCGTCGACGTGGGGTGTCGGCGAGACGAAGTAGTCTTGAGCCCATGCCTGAACGCCGTACCGTCGCACTCGTCACTCTCGGCTGCGCCCGTAACGAGGTGGATTCCGAGGAGCTCGCAGGCCGTTTGGAGGCGGACGGCTGGCAGCTCGTCGAGGACGCCGCGGACGCCGACGTCGCCGTGGTCAACACCTGTGGCTTCGTCGAAGCCGCCAAGAAGGACTCCGTCGACGCCCTGCTGGAGGCCAACGACCTCAAGGACCATGGAAGAACCCAGGCCGTCGTGGCGGTGGGCTGCATGGCCGAGCGGTACGGCAAGGAGCTGGCCGAGGCGCTGCCCGAGGCCGACGGCGTGCTCGGCTTCGACGACTACTCGGACATCTCCGACCGTCTGCAGACCATCCTGTCCGGCGGCGTCCACGCCGCCCACACCCCGCGCGACCGCCGCAAGCTCCTGCCGATCAGCCCGGCCGAGCGGCAGGAGTCGGCCGCCTCCGTCGCGCTGCCCGGCCACGGCCCGGTCGACCTCCCCGAGGGCCTGGCGCCCGCCTCCGGCCCCCGCGCGCCCCTGCGCCGGCGCCTGGGCGGCTCCCCGGTCGCCTCGGTCAAGCTCGCCTCCGGCTGCGACCGGCGCTGCTCCTTCTGCGCCATCCCGTCCTTCCGCGGCTCCTTCATCTCCCGCCGCCCCAGCGACGTGCTGAACGAGACCCGCTGGCTGGCCGAGCAGGGCGTGAAGGAGGTCATGCTGGTCTCGGAGAACAACACCTCCTACGGCAAGGACCTGGGCGACATCCGCCTGCTGGAGTCCCTGCTGCCGGAGCTGGCCGAGGTCGACGGCATCGAGCGGGTGCGGGTGAGCTACCTGCAGCCGGCCGAGATGCGCCCCGGCCTCATCGACGTACTGACCTCCACCCCGAAGGTCACCCCCTACTTCGACCTCTCCTTCCAGCACTCCGCGCCGGACGTGCTGCGCTCCATGCGCCGCTTCGGCGACACCGACCGCTTCCTGGAGCTGCTCGACACGATCCGCGGCAAGGCCCCCGAGGCCGGCGTGCGCTCCAACTTCATCGTCGGCTTCCCCGGCGAGAGCGAGTCGGACCTCGCCGAGCTGGAGCGCTTCCTGAACGGCGCCCGCCTGGACGCCATCGGTGTCTTCGGCTACTCCGACGAGGAGGGCACGGAGGCGGCGACGTACGACGGCAAGCTGGACGAGGACGTCGTCGCCGAGCGCCTGGCCCACATCTCCCGGCTGGCCGAGGAGCTGGTCTCGCAGCGCGCCGAGGAGCGCGTCGGCGAGACCGTGCACGTCCTGGTGGAGTCCGTGGACGAGGAGGGCGTGCACGGTCGCGCCGCGCACCAGGCGCCGGAGACGGACGGCCAAGTGCTGCTCACGAGCGGCGAGGCCCTGAGCGTCGGACGTATGGTCGAGGCGAAGGTGGTCGGTACGGAAGGTGTCGACCTGGTGGCCGAGCCGGTGACCGGCTCGCTCGGGTGTGGTGAGGAGGCGGGCAGATGACCGGAGTCCCGGCATCCGCCGCGGGCGGCTCACCCGGCGCGCACGGCGCCCGGAGTTCCACCGCCGCTGCCGACGGCGCCGCCTCCGAGGTCTCCGCTTCTGCTTCAGGTCCTGCCGGCCCGCTCCAGGCCTCCGCCACCGATCCCGGTGACGGGTCCAGGCCCCCCCGCGGCGCGAAGATCGCGGCCGCGGCCGTCAACCAGGCGAGCGTCTGGAACGTAGCCAATCTGCTGACCATGCTCCGGCTCCTGCTGGTGCCCGGCTTCGTCGCGCTGATGCTGGCCGACGGCGGCTACGACCCGGCCTGGCGCTCGCTGGCCTGGGCGGCCTTCGCCGTCGCCATGATCACCGACCTGTTCGACGGGCATCTGGCACGCACCTACAACCTGGTCACCGACTTCGGGAAGATCGCCGACCCCATCGCCGACAAGGCCATCATGGGGGCGGCGCTCATCTGTCTGTCCGCCCTTGGTGATCTGCCGTGGTGGGTGACGGCCGTGATCCTCGGCCGGGAACTCGGCATCACGCTGCTGCGTTTCCTGGTCATCCGCTACGGCGTGATTCCCGCCAGCCGCGGTGGCAAGCTCAAGACCCTCACCCAGGGCGTGGCCGTCGGGATGTACGTCCTGGCACTGACCGGGTGGCTGGCCACCCTGAGGTTCTGGGTGATGGCCGCGGCGGTCGTCCTCACCGTCGTCACCGGCCTCGACTACGTGCGACAGGCCGTCGTGCTGCGCAGGCGGGGAATCGCCGAGCGCGCGGCGGCGTTGGAGGAGAAGGAAGCGTGAGTTCCGTGGCCACCGAACTGGTGCGACTACTGACCGTGAGGGATCAGACCCTCGCCGTCGCCGAGTCGCTCACCGGTGGCCTGGTGGCGGCGGAGATCACGTCCGTGCCCGGTGCGTCCAAGGTGTTCCGGGGCTCGGTCACCGCCTACGCCACCGATCTCAAGTACGAGCTGCTGGGCGTCGACGCCGCCCTGCTGGCCCGGAGCGGCGCGGTGGACCCGCAGGTCGCAGCCCAGATGGCGGCCGGAGTCCGCAAGAACCTCGGAGCCGACTGGGGCATCGCCACCACCGGGGTGGCGGGCCCCGATCCGCAGGACGGCAAGCCCGTCGGGACGGTGTTCGTGGCCGTCGACGGGCCGCTCGCCGGCCTCCCCGGTTCTGCCGGTGGAGGAAAAGTCGAGGCCCTGCGGTTGAACGGCAGCCGCGCGGAAATTCGTATGGAGAGTGTACGGAGCGTACTCGCAGTGCTCCTGGAGCGGCTTGCGGGCGAACAGACCGGGAATGAGCGGGCACAGGATACGGAACGGAACGGGGGGTTTTGATGTTTGCAGCCCTGAGTGAACACGACATCGCTCCCCGCACGGCCGCGGCGCAAGGCGGTACGGTGGGGCGAGAAGGATGCGGCTACGCGGTCCGAGGAGGGAGCCACCGATGATTCTGCTCCGTCGCCTGCTGGGTGACGTGCTGCGTCGGCAGCGCCAACGCCAGGGCCGTACTCTGCGCGAAGTCTCCTCGTCCGCCCGAGTCTCACTCGGCTATCTCTCCGAGGTGGAGCGGGGGCAGAAGGAGGCTTCCTCCGAGCTGCTCTCCGCCATCTGCGACGCGCTGGACGTACGGATGTCGGAACTCATGCGTGAAGTGAGCGACGAGCTGGCGCTCGCCGAACTGGCCCAGTCCGCCGCGGCCACCGAGCCCGTGCCCACGCCGGTCCGTCCGATGCTGGGTACCGTGTCGGTGACCGGTGTGCCACCGGAACGGGTGACCATCAAGGCGCCCGCGGAGGCGGTGGACGTCGTCGCCGCGTGAGACACGCGTGCGCGGCCTAGCAACCCGATACGAATGAGGCCCCGGCCGGCTTCCCCAGGAAACGCCCTGGGAAGCCGGCCGGGGCTTCGCGTTGCCGCGGTCCGGTGGTGCGGTCATGGTGGAGGGACGTGGCGGGGCCCGAGCACCGGAGGAAGCGGATGTACGTCGTGAAGAGCCCGTTGGCCGACGTGGACCTGAAGACCGTGTCCGAGGCGCTGCAGGGCGCCCTCGTCGACCTCGTCGACCTGTCACTGGTCGCCAAGCAGATCCACTGGAACGTCGTGGGCCCCCGGTTCCGGTCCATCCACCTCCAGCTCGACGAGGTCGTCGCCTCCGCCCGCGCCCACTCCGACACCGTCGCCGAGCGGGCCTCGGCCCTGGGCGTGCCGCCCGACGGACGCGCCGCCACGGTGGCCTCGGGCAGCGGCCTCAAGACCGCTCCGGCCGGCTGGATCAAGGACACGGACGCCGTCGGGGCCATGGTGGACGCCCTCGGCGCGGTGATCACCCGGATGCGAGAGCGGGTGAACGGGACCGGAGCGGCGGACCCCGTGTCGCAGGACCTCCTGATCGGGATCACGGCGGATCTGGAGAAGCACCACTGGATGTTCCAGGCCGAGCACGCCTGACACCGCGACCGCCCCGGTGCACGCCTCATCCTCGGGACCGGCGCGTCTGCGTCCGTGTGCCCTCGATGCGCCCTCTCGGTGACCGAGGGCACCGCATAGCGTTCGGCAGGAGGTGGTGGCGCGCATGGTGGGGCGAATAGTGCGGACGGGACCGGCGACGGCCATGGTGGGGCGAATAGCGAGGACGGGACCGGCGACGGCGGTGCGCTGGGGAGCCGCCCTCGGGCTGGGCGCGGCGTGGTGGTGGGCCGTGCTGCGACTCACGCTGGGGGAGGGGGCGGGCGTGCTGGAGGGGGCCGTCGTGGCCGGCGGCTGGGGGCTGAGCCTGCTTCCCGTGCACTGCGCGCCCAAGGGGAACGCGACCGGGGACCTGCCGGCCGGGCGCTGGACCGGCCTGCGGCGCGCGGTGGACGTCACCAGGGCATCGCCACACCCCCGTTCGGGCGAAGGATCTGCCCCGTCGTGAACGCCGAAGCGTCCGACGCCAGGTGCAGCACCATGTGCGCGACGTCCTCCGGCTCACCGACCCGCCCCAGAGGTGTCATCCGCACCATCGCCGCCTCGGTGTGCTCCTGCGCCCTGCGGTCGTGGCGTTCGGTCATGGGGGTACGCACCCAGCCGGGCGCGATCGCGTTGACCCGGACACCGTGCCGGCCGATCTCCGTCGCCAGGGTCCTGGTCAGCTGCACCACGGCCGCCTTCGCCGCGCCGTAGCAGAGCAGTCCGGCCCCGCCGGTGTCGACCGCGCCGGAGGCCATGGTGACGATGCTGCCCCGGACCTCGTGGGCGATCATCAGCCGCGCCGCTTCCTGGCATGCGTACAGCACGCCCTTGAAATTGACGTCCAGCACCCGGTCGAGGTCCTCGTCCCGGGTCTCCAGCACGGGGCTGCTGTGCATGATCCCGGCGATCGCCGCCATTACGTCCAATCGCCCGCAGGACCGGACGGCCTCGGCGAGCCGGGCCCGGTCGGTGACGTCGAGAACGTGCACACGGGCCGTGCCGCCGCGGTCCTCGACCAGCGACGCCGTGCCGTACAGGCCGTCCGCGTCCCGGTCCGCGCAGTGCACCGTGGCACCCGCTTCGGCGAGCAGCACGGCCGAGGCCCGGCCGATACCACCCGCCGCCCCGGTGACGAACGCGGTGCGCCCGGTGAGGTCGTACGCCGTGAGGGCCATGAAGCGACCGTACGAGCACATCTGACGGCCCGTCAATTGTGCTGCCACCGCCGATCGTAGGGTGGCCGTCGAACGTCGGCTGGTCGCCGGTCGGTACGTCGTCGCCGATTGCCGTGCGGGGGACCGCCGTCGAGGAGAAGGTGGTCGGACCGGGGTGGTCGGACCGGTGAGGGTGGGGTGGCGGCACGCGCAGAGCGGCCCGGGGCGAGGTGGCCGGCCGGGTGGGACGGCGGTGCAGCCGGTGCAGCCGATGGGGTCGGGGCGCGCCCTGGAGGCGGGTCAGCCGGTGCGGCGGGGGTAGCGGTCTCGCCACCGCTGGGGGGCTCCCGGTCCGGGGGCGGGGCCCGTCTGGCAGGTGGGGCACCAGTACGTGGGCCGGTCCTGGGAGCCGTCGCCCTGGTCGGCCACCCGGACCGAGGTGCGACAGCGCAGGCAGGGGCGGGGCGCGCGGCCGTAGACGAACAGGTCGGGTCCGTGCAGTCCCGTGGTCTGCCGGACCGGGCGGTCGCGGTTGACCTCCAGCAGCCTCTGCGCCACGGCGGGCAGCTTCTCGGCGCGGTCCGCCGGGAGCGCACCGACCGGCAGCCAGGGCGTCACGCCGAGCAGGAAGCACAGCTCGCTCTTGTAGACGTTGCCGATCCCGGCCAGATTGCGCTGGTCGAGCAGGGCCTCGCCGAGCGGGCGGGCGGGGTCCGCGAGGAGGTTGGCCAGGGCGCGCCCGGGGTTCCAGTCCGGGCCGAGCAGGTCGGGACCGAGGTGGCCGACGACGCGCTCCTCCTCGCCCGTGCGCAGCAACTCCAGGACCTGCAGGCGGTAGCCGACGGCCGTGCGGTCGGCGGTGCCGAGAAGCACGCGGATCTGGTGCGCCGGTCCGCCACGCCAGCGCTCACCGCTGCCGTACACCTTCCACGCCCCCTCCATGCGCAGATGAGTATGCAGGGTCAGGCCGCCCTCGAACCGGGTGAGCAGGTGCTTTCCACGCGGAATCGTGCTGAGGACCTCGCGGCCCGTGAGATCGACCGTGGCGTACTTCGGCACCCGGAAGTCGCTGCGCGTCAGCGCCTTCCCCGCGAGGGCCCCGTGCAGCCGTTTCGCCGCCTGCCAGACCGTGTCACCTTCGGGCATGTGTCAAGGGTGCCAAACGACGGCACGGCTCGCCGAGGTGGTACCTCGCGCCGGTGGGGGCAGGCGGTGGCGGGGCGCAGGCGGTGGCGGGGCGGTCCGGCTCGCCCGGGTGGGCCGGCGCAGCGGTGGGGTGACGGCGGGCAGGCTCCGGGTCATGCTCTCAGCCGCAGGCCGCGCGGTGTGGCGACGAACCCCGCCGCCTCCAGCAGGGCGCCCACGGGGGACGTCAGGGCCTGGGCGCCGTTGATCCGCTCGACCGTGACCGTGCCGATGGAACCCGCGCGTGCGGCCGAGGCCAGGGCCTCGGCGGCCGTGCGGAGGCGCGGATCGTCGTCAGCGGCGGTGTCCGGGCTCGTGGGCCAGGCCAGCAGCGTCTTGCCGCCGCGTTCCATGTACAGCGTCAGCTCGCCCGCCACCAGGACGACCAGCGAGCCGGCCTTCCGGCCGGGTTTGTGACCGGCGCCGGTCGGTGGCTCCGGCCAGGGCAGGGCCGCGCCGTAGGCGTTCGCCGGGTCGGCCGCGGCGAGGACCGCGGCACCGGGGTCGGGCGAGGTCGCACGGCTGTTGCCGTAGCTCCGGTACCCGGCCGGGCCGTGACCGGTGGCTCCACCTCCCCGGGGGCCGCCGTATCCGGGGGAGGCGAAGGGGTCGGCGAGTTCGCGCGGGGAGACATGGTCACCGGGGGCGGGGGTGGTGGGGTCGTCCGTCGGTGGCCAGGTGAAGTCGTCGTCCAGGCCGGGGTGGGCGAATCCGTCGCCGTCGGCTCCGTCGATGGCGCCCGGGGGTGTGCGGCCGTGCGGGGCGCCGTCGCTCCCGGTGCCGCTTCGTGGGGTGACGCGGTTCGGGGAATCCGGCTCGGCGAAGCCGGTCGTCAGGTCTGCGCCGGGGAAGCCGTTCGGCCGAGCGGGATCGGAGAGGCCGTTGGGCTGAGCCGGGCCGTCGAAGCCCTGAGGCCGAACCGTGTCGTAGAAGTCGTGGCGCTGAGCCGTGCCGTAGAAGTCGTCGGGTTGAGCCGGGCCCATGAGGCCGTTCGGAAGGCCTGGGGCGGCGAAGCCGTTTCCGGGGGCCGGGGTGGGCAGGGACTCGCCCCGTTCGCGAGCGTTGGACACGGCGCGCAGCCGGTCCACCGCGCCGTCCATGGCGAACTGGGCCGCGCCCAGCCCCTCCACCACGTAACCGCGCCTCGCCTGCCCGCTGTCCTCGAAGGCGGACAGCACGCGGTACACCGCGGAGAAGCCGCCCTCGACCCCCTCCGCCGCCACCGCTCCCCGGGTGACCACGCCGTGCCGGTCGAGCAGGGTGCGGGCCAGCGCGTGGGCGCGCACGGTGGCGTCCGGTTCGATCACGGGCAGCAGCGACCAGCGTCCGGCGACCGTCGGCGGCCCCGTGCGGGAAGCGGTACGGGCGGCTGCCGTCAGCGAGCCATAACGGCCGCGCGGGACATTGCGCTTGGCCCGGTGGGCCGTCGAACCCGCCGTACGGCCCGAACCCAGCAGGGAACGCATCGGCGTGAGGGTGTCGTTGGTGAGCCTGCCCGACCAGGCCAGGTCCCAGAGCGCGTCCGCGAGTTGGGGATCGGTGGCCTCGGGGTGAGTGGTGGCACGGACCTGGTCGGCGATCTGCCGGAAGAACAGGCCGTAACCGCCGGCGAGGGCGTCGAGGACCGACTGGTGGAGTGCGGTCAGCTCCAGCGGATGGGGTGGCGGCAGCAGCAGCGGGGCCGCGTCGGCCAGATAGAGCGAGACCCAGCCGTCCTTCCCGGGCAGGGCGCCCGCGCCGGCCCACACCACCTCGCCCGCGGCGGTCAGCTCGTCGAGCATCGACGGCGTGTAGCTCGCCACGCGGGAGGGCAGGACCAGCTTCTCGAGCGCGGACGCGGGCACGGATGCGCCCTGCAACTGCTCCACGGCGCGCACCAGTCCGTCGACGCCCCGCAGCCCGTGGCCCTTGCCGATGTGCTGCCACTGCGGCAGGAACTGGGCGAGCGCGGCCGGTGCCACAGGCTCCAGTTCGTGCCGGAGCGCCGCGAGGGACCGGCGGCGCAGGCGGCGCAGGACGGTCGCGTCGCACCACTCCTGCCCGATGCCGGCGGGGTGGAACTCGCCCTGGACCACCCGGCCGTTCGCCGCGAGCCGGTGCAGGGCGCCCTCGGTGACCGCGACGCCCAGGCCGAAACGTGCCGCGGCGGTGGCCGAGGTGAACGGGCCGTGAGTACGGGCGTACCGGGCGAGGAGGTCGCCCAGCGGGTCCTTGACCGGCTCGGTGAAGGCCTCGGGGACACCCACCGGCAGCGCTGTGCCGAGCGCGTCGCGCAGTCGCCCCGCGTCCTCGATCGCCGCCCAGTGGTCGGTGCCGGCGATGCGGACCTTGATCGCCCGCCGGGCGGCGGCCAGGTCCCGTGCCCACTGCGCGTCCGCGCCCCGCTCGGTCAGTTCGGCCTCGGTCAGCGGACCGAGCAGCCGCAGGACGTCGGCGACCGACTCCACGTCCTTGACCCGGCGGTCCTCGGACAGCCACTGCAGCTCGCGCTCCAGCTCGGTCAGCACCTCCGCGTCGAGCAGTTCGCGCAGCTCCGCCTGGCCCAGCAGCTCGGCCAGCAGCCGGGAGTCCAGGGAGAGCGCGGCGGCGCGGCGCTCTGCGAGCGGGGAGTCGCCCTCGTACAGGAACTGGGCGACGTACCCGAACAGCAGGGAACGGGCGAACGGGGACGGCTCCGGCGTCGTGACCTCGACCAGGCGCACCTTGCGGGACTCGATGTCACCCATCAGCTCGACGAGGCCGGGGACGTCGAACACGTCCTGGAGGCACTCGCGGACCGCTTCCAGCACGATCGGGAACGAACCGAACTCGCTCGCCACCTGAAGCAGTTGAGCCGCCCGCTGACGCTGCTGCCACAGCGGGGTGCGCTTGCCGGGATTGCGGCGCGGCAGCAGCAGCGCGCGGGCCGCGCACTCGCGGAACCGGGAGGCGAACAGGGCTGAGCCGCCGACCTGGTCGGTGACTACCTGGTCGACCTCGC
Organism: Streptomyces sp. NPDC048514; assembly: GCF_043199955.1. Lineage (NCBI taxonomy): Bacteria > Bacillati > Actinomycetota > Actinomycetes > Kitasatosporales > Streptomycetaceae > Streptomyces > Streptomyces sp. NPDC048514. Next base: position 24,050 of record NZ_JBICWT010000012.1, read on the forward strand.
CCTTGTCGAAGACGACGTCGCCCGCACCCACCGGCGCCTGCTCGCCGTCGAACTCGGTGCCGGTCCTCGCCGGCTCCTGGTCGAGCAGGTCGAGACCCATCAGATCGGCGTCCGGCAGGCGCAGCACGATGCCGTCGTCGGCGTGCATGACCTGCGCGTCCATGCCGTACCGCTCGGACAGGCGGGCACCGAGCGCGAGGGCCCAGGGGGCGTGGACCTGGGCGCCGAACGGTGAGTGGACGACGACCCGCCAGTCGCCCAGTTCGTCCCGGAAGCGCTCCACGACGATCGTGCGGTCGTCCGGTACATGGCCGCAGGCCTCGCGCTGCTCGTCCAGGTACGCCAGCACGTTGTCCGAAGCCCACGTGTCCAGGCCCGCGGCGAGCAGGCGCAGCCGGGCGTCGTCCTTGGACAGCGAGCCGACCTCGCGCAGGAACGCCCCCACCGCGCGGCCCAGTTCCAGCGGGCGGCCCAGCTGGTCGCCCTTCCAGAACGGCAGCCGGCCGGGCACGCCCGGCGCGGGGGAGACCAGCACCCGGTCGCGGGTGATGTCCTCGATACGCCAGGAACTCGTGCCCAGTGTGAAGACGTCTCCCACCCGGGACTCGTAGACCATCTCCTCGTCCAGCTCGCCGACCCGGCCGCCGCCCTTCTTGGGGTCGGAACCGGCGAGGAAGACCCCGAACAGGCCGCGGTCCGGGATCGTGCCGCCGGAAGTGACCGCGAGTCGCTGGGCGCCCGGGCGGCCGGTGACGTTACCGGTCACGCGGTCCCACACCACGCGCGGGCGCAGCTCCGCGAACGCGTCGGACGGGTAGCGTCCCGCGAGCATGTCGAGGACCGCCGTGAAGGCCGACTCGGGCAGCGAGGCGAAAGGGGCCGCACGGCGGACCACGGCGAGCAGATCGTCGAACTGCCAGGTGTCCAGCGCGGTCATGGCGACCACTTGCTGCGCCAGCACGTCCAGCGGGTTCGCCGGCACCTTCAGTGACTCGATCGAGCCGGTGCGCATCCGCTCGGTGACGACGGCCGCCTGTACGAGGTCGCCCCGGTACTTGGGGAAGACCACACCGGTGGAGACGGCACCCACCTGGTGCCCCGCGCGGCCGACGCGCTGGAGCCCGGAGGCCACCGACGGTGGGGACTCGACCTGGACCACGAGGTCCACGGCGCCCATGTCGATGCCCAGCTCCAGGCTGGACGTGGCGACCACGGCCGGCAGCCTGCCCGCTTTCAGGTCCTCCTCCACCAGGGCGCGCTGCTCCTTGGAGACCGACCCGTGGTGCGCGCGGGCGATCACCGGTGGCGCACCCTGGGCCGCGCCCGAGCCGCCCATCAGCTCGGCGGGGGAATGGTGCTCGTCCAGGGTCTCGCCGGTCGCGCGCTCGTACGCGATCTCATTGAGCCGGTTGCACAGTCGCTCCGCCAGCCGCCGGGAGTTGGCGAACACGATCGTGGAGCGGTGGGACTGGACCAGATCGGCGATCCGCTCCTCCACATGCGGCCAGATCGACGGCCGCTCCCCGCCGTCGGCGGCCTCGGCCGCCGGGGAGCCACCCAGCTCGCCCATGTCCTCGACCGGGACGACCACGGAGAGGTCGAACTCCTTGCCGGACTCCGGCTGGACGATCTCCACCTTGCGGCGCGGGGACAGATACCGGGCGATCTCGTCCACCGGGCGCACGGTCGCCGACAGGCCGATCCGGCGGGCCGGCTTCGGCAGCAACTCGTCCAGCCGCTCCAGGGAGAGCGCGAGGTGGGCGCCGCGCTTGGTGCCGGCGACCGCGTGCACCTCGTCCAGGATCACCGTCTCCACGCCCGTCAGCGCGTCGCGCGTGGCCGAGGTCAGCATCAGGAACAGCGACTCGGGGGTGGTGATGAGGATGTCCGGTGGCCGCGTGGACAGGGCGCGCCGCTCGGCCGCCGGGGTGTCGCCGGACCGGATGCCGACCCGGATCTCGGGCTCCGGCTGACCCAGCCGGACGGACTCCTGGCGGATGCCGGTGAGCGGGCTGCGCAGGTTGCGCTCGACATCGACCGCCAGGGCCTTCAGCGGAGACACGTACAGCACCCGGCAGCGCTTCTTCGGGTCTGCCGGGGGCGGGGTGGAGGCCAGCTGATCGAGTGCGGCCAGGAACGCGGCCAGCGTCTTGCCGGAGCCGGTGGGGGCGACCACCAGCACGTCCGAGCCCTGTCCGATGGCCTGCCAGGCGCCCGCCTGGGCCGCGGTGGGCGCGTGGAACGCCCCCGTGAACCAGCCGCGGGTCGCGGGCGAGAAGCCGTCGAGGGCTCGATGTGCTGGGCTGACCATGCGTCCATCCTGCACCCGCCCACTGACAATCGCCCTGACCTGGGCAGACGCCGTGCGTCGGGTTCGGGTGGACGCTGCGTGCGACCGGGTGGGCAAAGGCTGATGCCGTGGGCGGAGGAAGATGCCGTGCGGCGGGGCAGACGCCGTGAGGCGGGCGCGGCGGACGCGATGTGTTCCCGGGGGCCGGTGGTCCGTCGTGGGGCCGGACGGCGGTCGCGGAGCAGGACGGCGGACAATGGGCCCATGCCGGGTGCAGCGGGGCGGCGCGAGGACCGGCCGAGCCGGGACCGGACCACTGAGGACCGGACCACTGGGGACCGGACCACCGGGGACCGGGACCGGCCGGTGGAGCGCGCACGGCACTGGCGGTACGAGGAACTGCCCGGTGTCGACCTGCTGCGGGCCCGGTACGTCAGCAAGACCTTCGTCCGTCACACCCATGAGCACTTCGTGATCGCGGCCATCGCCGACGGCGTCGAGGTCTTCCACCACCGAGGCTCCGACGTGTCCGCCGGCGCGGGTGCCCTCGCGCTGGTCAACCCGGACACTCCGCACACCGGCCGGGCCGGCGTCCCGGAGGGCTGGCGGTACGGCGCGCTCTACCCGTCACCCGAGGTCGTCGCCGCGATCGCCGCCGAGACCGGCACCGCCCGCGGCACCCCGGGCTTCGTCAGCCCGGTGCTCGACGATCCCCGCACCGTCCGCCTGGTCCACCAGGTGCTGCGCGCAGCCGAGGAGGGCAACGCGCTGGCCGCCGACACCCTGCTGAGGGTCGCCGTGACCCGGCTGCTGCGGCTGAACGGCGGACCGCTGCCGCAGCGGCGCACGCTGTCGGCCGGAGCCCGGACCGCCGCACGCGCGCGTGCGGTGCTCGAAGACCGGATGACCGGGCCGCCGACGCTGGAACGGCTGGCCACCGACCTCGGGACCAGTCCCTTCGCACTGCTGCGGGCGTTCCGCGACACCTACGGCATGCCGCCGCACGCCTGGCTGACCGACGCCCGCGTGCGCCGCGCACGGCTCCTGCTGGACGCCGGGACGGCACCCGCCGAGGCGGCCGTGGCCGTCGGCTTCACCGACCAGCCCCACCTCAACCGGCACTTCGCCCGCATCGTCGGCGTACCCCCGGGTGCCTACCAGCGCGAGCGCAAGAACGTACAAGACCTGGACTGAGACCCGCCCGTACGGTCCGAGGCGTGGCACAGCGGACAGCATGCACGGACATGACCGCCGGCGGCAGGGACAAACCCGACGCGGCCGTAGTACGGGACGCCCTCGCGGTGGGTGTCGCCGTCGGCCTGTCGGGTTTCGCCTTCGGTGTGACCTCGGCCGGCAGTGGACTCGGCCTGCTCCAGACCTGCGCGCTCAGCCTCCTGGTCTTCACGGGTGCTTCCCAGTTCGCCCTGGTCGGCGCGCTCGCCGCCGGCGGGAGCCCGTTCACCGCCGCGGCCGGAGCCCTCTTCCTAGGTGTGCGCAACGCCTTCTACGGGCTGCGGCTGTCCCAGATGCTCGCCCTTCCGCGCGCGGTGCGGCCCTTCGCCGCCCAGTGGGTGATCGACGAGACCACCGCCGTCACCCTGGCGCAGCCGGACCGCCGCGCCGCCCGGATCGGCTTCACCGTCACCGGGCTCAGCCTCTACCTGCTGTGGAACCTCACCACGCTGCTCGGCGCTCTGGGTGCCAAGGCCATCGGTGACACACGCGCGTGGGGTCTGGACGCCGCCGGGCCCGCCGTCTTCCTGGCCCTGCTCGCGCCGATGCTGAAGACGGCCACCGAGCGCGCGGTGGCCGGTCTCGCGGTCCTGCTGGGCCTCGTCCTGCTGCCCGTCCTGCCCGCCGGGGTGCCCGTCCTGGTGGCGGCGCTGGCCGCACCCGCCGCCCTGCTCGCCGAGGGCCGCCGCGACGGCCGTACCGGAGGGTCCGTGAAGGACGTGCCCGAGGTATCGGGCGGAGCGGACGAACTGGACGGGTCAGGTGGATCAAGTGGACCAAGTAGACCAAGTGGATCAACTGGATCAGGTGGACGGACTGGACCGGACCGACCGGACGTGGTGAAGCCGGACGTGGTGAAGGAGGACAGGTGAACATCTGGATCGCGATCGGCGTGACCGCTGTCGGCTGCTATGCCGTCAAGCTCGCCGGGCTTCTCGTGCCCGCGGGGGCGATGGAACGGCCGTTCGTCCGGCGGCTGGCCGCCCTGTTGCCGGTCGCCCTCCTCGCCGCGCTCACGGCCCAGCAGACGTTCGCCGACGGGCACGCACTCGTGCTGGATGCCAGGGCCGCGGGGCTGGGTGCGGCCGCCGTGGCGTTGCTGCTGCGTGCGCCGTTTCTGCTGGTCGTCGCGGCGGCCGTGGTCGTGACGGCGGGAGTGCGTGCCGTGAGCGGGTGAGGAGGGGCCGGTTCGGCCGGCGAGGAATCCGGTCGAGGTCGGGTCGCGGCCGGGCTCGTGGCCGGCTCGGATGCGAGCGGAGTCGCCGCGCCGGCTCCGGACAAGGTGCGGCTCGGCCGGGCCGGCGGGATCGGCTCAATCCACGAAGCGGCCGTACGCCCTCAGCGTGCGCAACGCCTCGATCGTCACCAGGGGGCGGGCCTCCAGCGCGGGTGCCGCGGCCCACTGGCGCCAGCGGACGGGCCAGCCTCCGTCCTCCTGCTGCTCGGCGGCCAGACCGTCGAGCGAGCGGTCCATCTCGTCGTCCGTGAACCACGCGCGTGCGAGCGATTCCGGGCTCCTGGCGAAGTCGTGCGGAAAGTGATGTTCCTCCGGGGCGTAGCCCGGGGCGACCGGGTAGGCGCCGAGATCGTCCGGGTCCAGCGCGGCGAGTCGCTGTTCCCGTACCAGGCGGCCGAGCCGGTCGGCGGCGGCCTGCGCGCGTGGCCGGTCGGGAACGGAGTCCAGGAAGGCCACGGCGGCCTCCACCTCGTAGGGGTGCGACTTCTCCAGGGACTCCACGGCCTGCCAGCAGAAGTCGGTGGCCCGGAAGAGCCAGGCATGCCACACCTCGTTGCGGTGCAGCAGTCCGACGACCGGGCCGGTGGCCAGCAGCTCGCTGGGCGGATCGTCGACGACCGGGACGAACGGCGCCGTCGGATACCCGCGCCGGCCGGGACGGAACGCCGGCAGCGCACCGTCGGCGGTGGAGGCGGCGGTCAGATAACGGCACACGCGCTCCACCCGCTGCCCGCCGCAGCGCCCGATGGCGTCCAGTACGCGCAGCGCGTGGGCGGTGTGCAGGGGCTGGCTCAGGGGGCCGCGCAGATCGGGCTCCAGCGCGAGCCCGTAGCCGCCGTCCTCGTTGCGATAGGCGTCCAGCGCCGCCTCCACCGCGTCCGGGGTGCCGTGCAGGAAGTGGTACGCGAAAAGGCGCTGCTCCAGCACGCGCGCGGTGAGCCACACGAACTGTTCCGCGCGGAGGATCGGGGAGCGCGCCGGGGGCGCAGGGGGGAGCGGGGAGACTCCTGATTCGGACATGCGTCAGACCGTAGGGCGGAAAGCGGTCTCGGTAAGCGGCCCCGGGCGGGTCCCACCCCCAGGGGCGGGATACTGAAGTCATGCGGTTGACGGTCTTCTGGCAGCGAATGACGGAACACTTCGGTCCTGGGTACGCGGAAACCTTCGCGCGTGATCACGTCATGGCGGAGCTGGGTGGGCACACGGTGAACGAGGCACTGGACGCGGGCTGGGCGGCCAAGGACGTCTGGCGTGTGGTCTGCACGGTCATGGACGTGCCGGGTGAGCGGCGCTGACACCGACGGTGTCGATGCGTTGATCGAAACGCCCCGGTCGATCCGTGAAGATGTTGACGGTACGGCACCGATCGGTCACGAAGACCGCTGGTGGGCGCAGGTTGCCGGCGGAGTCGGCGAGACTTGCTCCGTGGCACCCACTGACGAGGACGACCAGCACCCCATCCGGCACACCGCACCGACCGGCGCGACGCCGCCCGACCGGCCCCCAGCCTTCGGCGGCGTCGCTCCGGGCGGCCGCATGCCCCGCTGGCTGCCGCGGGCCATGGTGCTCGCGCTCGCACTGGTCGCCTCGTTCCAGCTCGGCAGCTGGGCCTTCCATCAGCTGACCGCGCTGTTGATCAACATCTTGATCGCGTTCTTCCTGGCCCTCGCCATAGAGCCCGCGGTGAGCCGGATGGCCGCCCGCGGCATGCGCAGAGGACTCGCCACCTTCCTGGTCTTCCTCGGGTTGACGGTCGTCGTCGCCGGGTTCGTCACGTTGCTCGGCTCCATGCTGGCCGGCCAGATCATCAAGATGGTCGAGGGTTTCCCCGGCTACCTTGACTCGTTGATCAACTGGATCAATGCGAGCTTCCACACAGAGCTGAGGCGGGTGGACGTACAGGAAGGCCTGCTCCACTCCGACTGGCTACGCAAGTACGCGCAGAACAGCGCTGCCGGCGTCCTCGACGTCTCCGCGCAGGTGCTTGGCGGCCTCTTCCGGCTGCTGACCATCGGGCTGTTCTCGTTCTACTTCGCCGCCGACGGTCCCCGGCTGCGGCGTGCCCTGTGCTCGGTGCTGCCGCCCGCGCGCCAGGCGGAGGTGTTGCGCGCCTGGGAGATCGCCGTCGACAAGACGGGCGGCTACCTCTACTCGCGCGGTCTCATGGCGCTCATCTCCGGAGTCGCGCACTACATCCTGCTGCAGGCCCTCGGCGTGCCCTACGCGCCCGTGCTCGGTGTCTGGGTGGGGCTGGTCTCGCAGTTCATCCCCACCATCGGCACGTATCTCGCCGGGGCGCTGCCGATGCTGATCGCGTTCACCGTCGACCCCTGGTACGCGGTGTGGGTGCTGGCCTTCGTCCTGGTCTACCAGCAGTTCGAGAACTACGTGCTTCAGCCCAAGCTGACCGCGAAGACGGTCGACATCCACCCGGCCGTCGCCTTCGGCTCGGTCATCGCGGGCACCGCGCTGCTGGGTGCCGTGGGCGCGCTGATCGCCATCCCCGCGGTGGCCACTCTGCAGGCTTTCCTGGGGGCGTACGTGAAGCGGTACGCGGTCACGGACGACCCCCGGGTGCAGGGACACCGCGCCAGGGCGAACGGCCCCGGTCTGCTCGCCCGAATGCGACGGCCCCGCACCGCGCAGTCGGACCCGGAGGCGCCGTAGCAGCGAAGGCTCCGCGGCCCGCGGTGCCTCTCGGCGTAGCAGCGAGGGGCACCGTGGGCCCCTGCCTCGCGTCACCCTGGGCGAAGGGCACAGGCGGAAGCGCACGCACCCGGCAGTCCGGCAGCAAGCGCACGCATCCGGCAGTCCGGCAGCAAGCGCACGCACCCGGCAGTCCGGCAGCGTTCGCGTGCCGAAGGGCGGGGCGCACTGCTCAGTACGTCAGTGCCGCCCATACCCCCGCCGCCGCGACGGCCGCCGCATAGCAGGCGGCTGCCACGGCCACGATCCGACGCCGCCGTCCCGGGCTCCAGGACGTGACCGACAGCACCCGGGCGAGCAGGGGCAGGACCAGGACGGCATGCAGGCTCAGGCCGTGCAGCGGCTTGAGCGGGGCGGTCGAGTGATAGGCGGCCTCCTGGTGGCCGGCCCGGGTCAGCACGACCCCGCGCGCGATCATCGCCGCCCCCGAGGCCAGCGCCACCATGAGCAGCGCGAACCCCGAGCGGACCGCGAGCGGCATGCCTGGTGGACCCGCCGGGCGGCGCTGGAAGGACGCGACGGCGAAGACGGAGAGCAGCGCGACCAGCACGCCACCGCCCACCGCGAGTGTCATGGACACCGCTGTGTCGAAACGGGTCTCCATGTTCAGGTGCGAGGGCACCCGGCGCCAGGCCTGGAGCGTGATGCCGCCCACCTCCACCACGCAGTCGGCGGCGAGGACGAGCAGCAGGGCCGAACGCAGCCGCGCGTCCGTCCGCAGGTACGACGTGACCCAGGTGATCGCGATCAGGGTCACCCCGAACGAGAGCCCGAACGTGACTGGCTTGCGCCAGGAGACGGGGCCGTCCCAGGGGCCGCCGTCGACGGCGAACACCACCAGGTGCGCCAGGCCGGACAGGACGAGGAACAGTCCCGTCGCATGACAGAGGCGGTCGACGGCACGCGGGGTCTTCATGGCCCCGATGCTTCCGGGAGCGGCCGGCGAGGTCGTCGTCCGGCCGAAGGCACCCGCGCTACGCCCTGGGGAGCAGCGCGGCCCCGGCTAGGCCTGGCGGCGGTGTCCGGTGCTGCTCGGGGCTCATGGGGAGACCGTGGCGGCGGGTGGGGTCCAGCGCTTCCCCGGCGGCACCGAGTCGGTGACGCCGTAGTCCTTCTTGAGCTGCTCCGGGATGGCGTAGTGCATCACGCGCCCCCGGGTGAGCGACGACAGCTCGAAGACGGTCGTGAGGTGGCCGAGACGGTCCAGGGCCCAGGCGCCGAGCGGGGAGCGGTCCTCGATGGTCTCCAGCACGCCGAGCAGGCGGGGGACCGCCTTGACGAGGGTGTCCCAGCGGGTGCGGGGCACCTGCAGCCAGTCCGCGCAGGTGTCGCCGACGAGGTGGCGGACGAGTGCGGAGACGATCGGGTCGAAGAAGGTGCCGGGTACGACCTCCTCGTAGAGGTCGATGAGCTGTCGGGTCAGGTGCGCGCCCTCCTGGGAGGGGCCCATGTGGCGGATCATGTACCGGTCCATGAAGCGGCGCGCCTCGTCGAGGGACTTGGGCACGGCCTCCTGGTCCACGCCGAGCATCGCCCCGACCACGCGCCAGGCGTAGTAGTAGGCCTCCGCTCCCTCCGTGGACATGTGGACGCCCAGCCGGTGCAGGCTGTCGAGGACCGTCAGGGAGAAGAACATCTGCCCGCCGATCATGTCCTCCTGGCAGATCGGCGTCCCGAGCGTCTGTGTGTCCCAGCGGTTGTCGCGCTGGAGGTGATGCCGGATCGAGGCGTGCAGCAGCCGGACCTTCTGGGCGGCGGGAATGAACCGGCTGCCGGCCTCGAAGGCGTCGGGCTGCATCAGGTAGACGGTGAACTGGCCGGTCTCCGCCATCCGCTTGGAGGGATACTTCAGCGAATGGGTGGCCGAGAGCAGTTTCGCCACATGCGGTACGACGTAACAGGCGGGCATGGCGGCGAAGGACAGCGCCGTGGAGATGTGCACGTTGTTGTCGATGAAGAACAGCCGCGCCCTCTCCATCTCCGCCCAGTCGACCCAGGCCGGCGGGGCGCTCGTGGCCTGGAGGTACTCACGCGCCACGTAGGGCAGGCCGTCCGGCAGGGGCGCTCCCGCGGTGGAGACGTGACGCATCAGGGTGTTGAACGTGCCGACCTCTCCGCGGTCGAACAGAGCGGCGACGGTGGCATCGGCGAGTTCGTCGCCGGCCTGCCGCAGAGGGTCCATCGACGCCTGGCTGGAGGTCATGACAGGGCTCCTTGTCTCTGGGGGGCGACACCGGGACCCGGACTCGTCTCAGGAGGACGGGACGAAACCGCTTCCGGTGCGGATCGGGAGAGGCGGACCAGGTACGGGCGGGCCGTGGATCGGGACGGGCGGGTCGTCGATGAGGGACGGTCCGGATCGTGCGGATCCTCGACGAGGGACGGGCGGGGCGTCGATGAGGGACGGGCGGGTCGTCGATGAGGGACAGGCTGGATCGTCGAAGAGGGGCGGGCGGATCGTCGATCAGCAGGGGCGGACCGTGGCCGCATGGGCCAGCTCGGTCAGGGCGCCGGCGGCGGACGCGGGCATGTCCAGCTCGTGCAGGGCGTCGAGCGCCTCCTCCACGCGCGCGTGGATCATGTTCTCGACCTGGTCGGGCGCTCCGAGCCCGCTCATCACCTCGCGGATCGCGTCCAGACCCTCCCGGTCCGGCTCCGCCCGGCCCAGCAGACTTCGCAGCCGCTCCCGATCGGCCGCGCCGGCGATGCGCCAGGCCTCCGCCCACAGAGCGGTCGGGCGGCGGCCCCGTACGTCGTCGCTGTCTGCCTTTCCGGTGCGCTCCGGGTCACCGAACAGCCCCAGCAGATCGTCCCGCAGCTGGAACGCCTCCCCCAGCGGCAACCCGTACGCGGAGTAACCCGCCCTGAGTCTTTCGCCGGCCCCGGCCAGCGTGCCGCCGATCAGCAGCGGCTGCTCGACCGTGTACTTGGCGGTCTTGTACCGGATCACCTTCAGGGACGCCGTGGTGTCCGGTACCGCCCCGGTGCGCAGGATCTCCAGGCATTCGCCCGCGATCAGTTCCCGGGCCAGCAGCGACCACAGCGGGCGGGCCCGGACGAGGTACGCGGCGGGCAGGCCGCTGCCGGTGAACAGCTGACCGGCCAGCGCCATCAGCAGGTTCCCGACGAGCATCGCCAGCGACCTCGCCGCGGCGACCGGAAGCGGATGCCCGGACACGGCATCGCGGAGAGCCAGATGAGCCGTGGGCCGGCCGTGCCGCAGGGGACTGTCGTCGATCAGGTCGTCGTGCACGACCGCGGCGGCGTGCACCAGCTCCATGGAGGACGCGGCTCGCACCAGCGCATCACTGTCCGGCTGGCCGGCCGCGCGCCAGCCCCAGTAGCAGAAGGCGGCTCGCAGCCGCTTGCCGTCCGCGACCGCCGCCTCCAGCTGATCGGCCACCGGCCCCAGGGCGGGGTCGACGGTGGCCAGCAGATCCGCCTCCCGGGCGACGAAGTGGTGCAGCACGCCGTCGACGCGGGACTTGAAGGCGGTCGTGTCCCACCGCTCAGTTCCCATCGGATCCCCGGCGGACCAGCGCGTGCTGGGCGAGGATCTCCAGGTGGGCCGGTGGCACGGCGGCACACCGGTCCAGTGCAAGACGACCACGCGCCAGCAGCTCGTGCTCGGCCTGGGCGGCCAGCTCCGCCGTGTCGGAGCGGCGCAGCAGCCCCCGTACGGTCGACAGGGCCGAGCCCAGCGTGCTCACGGCCAGGTCGGCCGCCCCTGCCACCAGCAGCACGGCCTGTTCGTCCAAGCCCCCACGGCGTCGCGCTTCCTGTGTCATGACCTCTCCTCGGCGGCAGCCTCAGGGGCGCCCTCGGTGGCACACGAAGACGGCAACGCTCACGCGGCCGCCCTACGAGCATCGCGCCCGGCCGCCGCGGGAAGGGCGGAACCCGTCATCGGGCGCACCATCGGGTGATCGGTTCGCACGGCCGTGCGGATCGCCGACGGCTTGACGCCGGCGACGTGGGGCGATGGACTCCACCGGCACGCGCTGATGGCGCCGCAGGCACGCGCCGGGACGAGCCCGCGTACGCCGCATCCGCCGACGGCCGACGGCCGCCGGGTCACGGACCACGGCCCCATGGCCGCCGGGTCGTGGTACGCGGTCCGTGACGCCGGTGTGCCGCGCATGGCGCCTCCCGGGCGCGGCGTGGTGCGCTTGACACCAAAATCGAACATCCATTCTTATGGAGGCTCAGGCAAGGCTTTCGGTAGGGGGTTTCGGCCCGGTTTGCCGGGAAAAGTCCCTCGGTTATCCACAGGCTGGGCCTGCGTCGGGGCGCATTGTCAGTGGCAGGCGTTAGCGTCTTTGACGTGAAGCGATCGACTCAAGCAAACCGGGTGGAACCCATGGCAGGAACCGACCGCGAGAAGGCGCTCGACGCCGCGCTCGCACAGATTGAACGGCAGTTCGGCAAGGGCGCCGTCATGCGCCTCGGCGAGCGGCCGAACGAGCCCATCGAGGTCATCCCCACCGGGTCGACCGCCCTGGACGTCGCCCTCGGTGTCGGCGGCCTCCCGCGCGGCCGCGTCGTGGAGGTCTACGGTCCGGAGTCCTCCGGCAAGACGACCCTGACCCTGCACGCGGTGGCGAACGCGCAGAAGGCCGGTGGCCAGGTCGCCTTCGTCGACGCGGAGCACGCCCTCGACCCCGAGTACGCCAAGAAGCTCGGCGTCGACATCGACAACCTGATCCTCTCGCAGCCGGACAACGGCGAGCAGGCCCTGGAGATCGTGGACATGCTGGTCCGCTCCGGTGCCCTCGACCTCATCGTCATCGACTCCGTCGCCGCGCTCGTCCCGCGTGCGGAGATCGAGGGCGAGATGGGCGACAGCCACGTCGGTCTGCAGGCCCGGCTGATGAGCCAGGCGCTGCGCAAGATCACCAGCGCGCTCAACCAGTCCAAGACCACCGCGATCTTCATCAACCAGCTCCGCGAGAAGATCGGCGTGATGTTCGGCTCCCCGGAGACCACGACCGGTGGCCGGGCGCTGAAGTTCTACGCCTCGGTGCGCATCGACATCCGCCGTATCGAGACCCTGAAGGACGGCACGGAGGCGGTCGGTAACCGCACCCGCTGCAAGGTCGTCAAGAACAAGGTCGCGCCGCCCTTCAAGCAGGCCGAGTTCGACATCCTCTACGGCCAGGGCATCAGCCGCGAGGGCGGTCTGATCGACATGGGCGTGGAGCACGGCTTCGTCCGCAAGGCCGGCGCCTGGTACACGTACGAGGGCGACCAGCTCGGCCAGGGCAAGGAGAACGCGCGCAACTTCCTCAAGGACAACCCCGACCTGGCCAACGAGATCGAGAAGAAGATCAAGGAGAAGCTGGGCGTGGGGGTCCGGCCGGAGGAGCCCGCCGCCGAGCCGGCCGCGGACACGGCCACCACGACGGCCGACGACGCCAAGACGGTGCCCGCTCCGGCCACGGCCACTGCCGCCAAGGCCACCAAGCCCAAGGCCGCCGCCGCCAAGAGCTGACCCGTGACACGACGAACCGACTGGGCCGCATACGAGTACGCCACCCCCGGTGCCCCACGGGGGAGGGGCACCGGGGACCACCCGGACTCCGCCCCGGACGGGAACGACGGACACCGGGACGACGGGTACAGCGGGTACGACGGTGACGGCGGCACGTACCCGCATGGCACGGCCGACGACTCGTACGCTGGCGGCTCGCCCGGCCATGTCTCCGAAGGCACCGGCGGACCCCGGAGCGGCCGGGCGCGCGGCAGGCGACGGCGCGGCCTCGGGGACGCGCCCGGTGAGGACGAAGGCGCCCCCTCCTCGTCGAGGGCCGAGCGGGGGGAGTCTTCAGGGGACCCGGCTGAGCGGGCACGGGCGATCTGCCTGCGCCTGCTCACCGGGACCCCGCGCACCCGCAAGCAACTCGCGGACGCCTTGCGTAAGCGGGAGATCCCGGAAGAGGTGGCCGATGAGGTGCTGTCGCGGTTCGAGGAGGTCGGACTGATCAACGACGGAGCGTTCGCCGACGCCTGGGTGGAGTCCCGGCACCATGGCCGCGGGCTCGCGCGGCGCGCACTCGCCCGGGAACTGCGCACCAAGGGTGTCGACTCCACGCTGATCGACGAGGCTGTCGGCCAGCTCGACTCCGAGCAGGAGGAGACGACCGCCCGCGAACTGGTCGCCCGCAAACTCCGCGCCACCCGCGGCCTCGACCGCGACAAGCGGCTGCGCCGCCTCGCCGGCATGCTCGCCCGCAAGGGCTATCCCGAGGGCATGGCCCTCCGCGTCGTCCGCCAGGCCCTGGAGGAAGAGGGCGAGGACACGGAGTTCCTCGGGGACGCAGACCTCTGACGGTGCCCCACCTCCCGGACCCCGTCCGGCCATCGCCCTCGCACTGATCACGGGCACCCGCCGGACTTCGTCCGGGCGCGTCGGCCCTCGTGCGGGTCGCAGGCGCCCCCGCCCCCCTGCTCCGGCCTGGGTCGCACACTCGCGCCCAAGCGCCCAAGCGCCCAAGCGCCAAGCGCCCGAATGCCCAAGCGCCTGAGCGCCTGAGCGCCCGAGTGTGCCTGAGTGTCCCTTCACCGTCGCCGGCCCGGCGAGACGGCCGGCGTGACCGAGCGCTGTCCTGGGCGCGGGCACCGGCACGGGTACAGCCGCCGCGTGCTGGACGCCGGGTGCCGGTCGATGCTGTCGGCCCGGTTCGCCACCTCGCAGACCAGGGAGCGGATCCGGCATGCCCGTGGACCGCGGCCCGGCGCGTCTCCAGACGGCGGCCGGGGCTCACCGCCGACGGAGGAGGGTGGGGTTAGCCCCCGCAGCAGACGCCGGGCCACCGCAGTGCTCCAGCACCCCCACGCGGGCGAGTCTGTACGCACGCCCCGGGCTCACGGCACACATCGCCGAGCCGGCCGCGTACGACACAACCGACGCGCACAACAGAACAGAAGAGAGCCCGCCTGATGCTGCTGCGCTACGCCCTCCAGACCGTCCGTGCCCGCAAGGCGGGATTTCTCGGCGCCTTCCTCGCGCTGATGTGCGCCGCGGCTCTGATCACCGCATGCGGCACCCTTCTCGACACCGGCCTGCGCGGCAGCATCCGCACCGAACGCTACGCCGCCGCTCCCATCGTCGTATCCGGCGATCAGTACGTCCACCGGACCACCGTCAAGCACAAGAAGGGCAAGACCAAGCTCAAACACAAGGCGAAGCCCATCGCCGAACGCGCCTGGATCCCCGAACAGTTGCGCACCAGACTCGTACACACCTCAGGCGTGGCCCGGGTCGTGCCCGAACTCACCTTCCTCGCCGAGCCGTTGACGCCGACCGGCACCGGCGGCCGTACCGCCTACGGGCATTCCTGGGACTCCGCCGCGCTGACGCCGTACCGGCTGACCGCGGGCGGTGCGCCCAGGGCCGCCGATGACCTGGTCGTCGACAGCGACCTCGCCGCCCGGGCCCACCTGCGGCCCGGCGACCGTCTCACCGTGCAGTCCACGCGGGCCCCACGCGCCTACCGGATCACCGGTATCGCCACCCCGGCCGCCGCCGTACGCCACCAGACTTCCCTCTTCCTCACCGCCGCCGAGGCCCGACGGCTCGCCGCCCACCCGGGGCAGGTCAGCGCGTTCGGTGTGCTGCCGGCCGAGGGTGCGGACCCGGAGCGGGTGCGGGAGGCGGTGGTGAAGACGCTGCACGGCACCACCGCCCAGGTCAGCACCGGTGACGCGCGTGGCCCCGTCGAGTTCCTGGACGCGGCCGCCGCCCGCACCCGGCTGGTCAGCATGGGCGGCGCCATGGGCGGCACCTCGCTGCTCGTGGCCGTGCTCGTCGTCGTCGGCACCTTCGCGCTCACCGTCCAGCAGCGCCACCGCGAACTCGCCCTGCTCCGGGCCATCGCCGCCACGCCCGGACAGATCCGCAAGCTGCTCGGCCGGGAAGCGCTGATCGTCGGCGCGGCGGCGGGCACGGCAGGCGCGCTGCTCGGGCTGCCGCTGGGCGCGTGGTTGCATTCCCGGTTCGTCGCCCTGGGCGCCGTACCCGCCACGCTCGAGCACACCGTCAGTGCCTTCCCACCGCTCGCCGCCTTCGCCGCCACTCTGCTGGGCGCCTGGGCCGCGGCCCGGATCGCCTCCCGCAGGGTCGCCACGATCCGTCCGGCCGAGGCCCTCGCCGAGGCCAGGGCCGAGCGGACGCGCCCGGCCTGGGGGCGTGTCGTCGCCGGACTGCTGCTCCTCGCCGGCGGAGTCGTCCTCGTCGTCGTCCTCACCTCCCTGCGCACCGAACCCGCCTCGACACCCGTCACATATCTCGCCGTCGTCGTGCTGGCCACCTCCGTCGCCCTGCTCGGCCCCCTCCTGGTCAAGGCGGCCGCGCTGCTGCTCGCCGGACCGCTCCGGCTCACCGGGAACGGCGGCCGCCTGGCCGCCGCCAACCTGCGCGGCAACGCCGCCCGCATGGCCTCCGTCGTCACCCCCCTCACCCTGCTCGTCGGTATGACCTGCACCGTCCTGTTCGTCCAGTCCACGCTCGGCGACGCCGCCCGCGCCCAGGCCCGCGAGGGCGTCCGCGCCGACTGGGTCGTCGCCGCCCAGGGGCCCGGCATCCCCGAAGAGGCCGCACAGCGGCTGCGCGCACGGCACGACACGGTCACCGAGGTGGTGCGCACGACCGTCCGCATCGGCCTCGACAAGTACCCGGCACAGGGCGTCACCCCGGCCGGTCTCACCCGCACCTGGGACCCCGAGGTCACCGCCGGCTCCCTGGACCGGCTCGCTCCCGGCACCGTCGCCGTCAGTGAACTAGCCGCCGACCAGCACCATTTGCAGCCCGGAAGCACCCTGAAGCTCACACTCGGCGATGGCACGCCCGCCACGCTCACCGTCGCCGCCGTCTATGCCCGCGGTCTCGGCTTCGGCGACCTCACCTTCGCCCACGACCTCCTGGCCCGGCACGTCGACAACCCGCTCGCCTCCTCCGTCCTCGTCGGCACGACCCGTACACAGAAAGAACTCGCGACTACCCTCCGTGAGTTCCCGGGGTTGCGTGTTCTCTCGCCGGCCGCCGCCGACAACCTCCAGGCCGATCGGCAGCAGACGAATGCCGAGGTCAACTACCTCGCCATGGGCCTCATCCTGGCCTTCACCGCGATCGCCGTGGTCAACACGCTCGCCATGTCGGTGGCGGAACGTGTCCGGGAGTTCGCCCTGCTCCGTCTCGCCGGGGCGACCCGTCGCCAGGTGCTGCGCATGCTGCGCACCGAGGTGCTGTCCGTGCTGCTGCTCGCCACCTCGCTCGGCAGCGGTATCGCTCTCGCCGTGCTCACCGCGTTCAGCCTCGGCATGACGGGCCACGCGGCGCCCGTGGTCGCACCGCTGCTCTATGCCACCGTGGTCGCGGTCGCCGGCCTCCTCGCGCTGACGGCCAGTGGGGTTCAGGGGCGTGCGGTGCTGCGCGTGCGGGCGGTGACGGTGGCCACGGCGAAGGAGTGACACCGGCGGAGCCCGTACGCATACGCATCCTGACGTGTGGCGCGCGCCAGACCGCGGGGGCGTCACCCGCGGGCGGATGGCGCCGCTCAGGACGAGGCGGGTTCCAGCGGATGGCGCCGCTCAGGACGAGGCGGGTTCCACCGGCAGGCCGGCCGTGCGCCACGCCTGGAAGCCGCCCACGAGATCCGTCGCCCGGTGCAGGCCGAGCCGGTGCAGGGAGGCCGCGGCGAGGCTGGAGGCGTAGCCCTCGTTGCAGATGACCACGACGCGCAGGTCGTGCCCGGTGGCCTGGGGTGCACGGTGGCTGCCCTGCGGGTCGAGACGCCACTCCAGTTCGTTGCGCTCCACCACGAGGGCACCGGGGATCAGCCCGTCCCGCTCGCGCAGGGCCGCGTACCGGATGTCGACCAGGAGCGCCTCACCGGACCGCGCCGCCTCGTGCGCCTCTCGCGCTTCGATGCGCCGATAGCCGGCGCGTACCCGCTCCAGCAATTCGTCGATCCCGGCGGGCCGTTCGCCTGTCCCGCTCGCTTCCGTCCCGGCGGGGTGCGCCGGTCGCACGTCCTTGTCGCCGCTCACTGCCAGTCCTCCGGGCGTTCGACCTGCTCCAGGCGCAGTACCGGGCCCGTGCGGCTGTAGCGGCGGATCCTCGGCAGCGGCGGGTAGTAGGCGTGGACGGAGATCGCGTGCCGGTCGGGGGACTCGTTGAGTACCTCGTGCACATGGTGGTGTCCGAAGGCGCGGCCCTTCCCGGCGGACAGCCGGCGTTCGCGGTCGACGCCCTCGGTGAGTTCCAGGGTCTTCCAGCCGTCGGTGGGCAGCCGGGCGGCGAGGGAGTACTCCTTGAGCTCGCCCGCGGCGGTGAAGAAGGCACCGACCGAGTCCGCGTGGTCGTGCCAGCCGGTGCCGGTGCCGGGAGGCCAGCCGATCAGCCAGGCCTCGCTGCCGCCCGGCCCCTTCAGCCGTACCCAGGTGCGGCCTTCCGGGTCGAGCGGGAGAGATGCGATCAGCTCCGAGTCGGCCGCAGTGCGCCGTACGAAGTCGAGGAGGTCCGCCTGGGTGGGCGCCGAGCCGACGGCAGGGGACACGGAGGGTGAGGAGACAGGCACGTGCACCGTCCTGAAGAGGGTTCGCGGAACGGGCGCATGGCGGCGCCCGGAAAGAAGAGGGGGATGCGAATTCAGCAGGACGGACGACACACGCAGCCCGCGTAGCGGACGAGGTCCATATGGACCCTCCGCCACAGGCGCACACAGGTGTCGGTCACGATCCGGAGTACAGCACGCTGTCGGACTCCGGTCAACCGACTGTCACCATGTGGACAGAGGGTGACGGCGCCAGCGGCCTGCCGGCCGGCGTCCGCCACAGCCCGGCTCTCCGTCCTTCAGTCACCGCGCCCGGGAACCGGCCTTCGTTCCTTCCCGCACCGCGCCCCGGAACCGGCCTTCGTTCCTTTGCTCACCGCGCGCCGGAACCGGCCTTCGCCTCCTCCTGCACCGGGCCGCCCACCGCTGCCTCCGCCGCCGAGTACAGGTCCGCGGGGCGGACTCCGCTCAGCGCGGTGACCAGGTGGCCGTCGGGACGCACCAGCAGCACGCTGTGAGCCGGCGCCCCCGGGTAGCTCTCCGCGACCAGCAGCTCGGCGGGGTGCGGCAGCGCGGTCACGGCGGCCGCGAGCCGAGGCATCACCCCGGCGGAGACCCAGTGTTTGCGGTCCCAGACGCCTGTGCCCGGTGCGATCAGGACCACCAGCAGCGCACCCCGGCCGAGCCGGTCGCGCAGCTGTACGAAGGAACCGTCCTCCGCGGTGACGCGCACGTCCGTGATCAGTGAGCCCGGCTGGGTGCCGACCGGAATCTCGCCCTCGAGGCGCTGGGCGGCGAGCGGCGAGTCGGCGTACGCCCCCGGCGCGCCGAGTGGCCCGTGCCCCAGATGACCGTCGGTGAGCAGCGCGTCGTGGCCGCGGGCCGCGCCCGGCACGATCTGGCGCAGGCCGCCCCCGCCACGGAGCAGGGGCAGTGCCTGGTCGGCGGCGCGCAGCCGGGCGGCGACCACCCCCCGCCGCTCGGCCTGGTAGCTGTCCAGCAGCGTCTCGTGCGGTCCCCGGTGCCAGGACACGGCCAGCTTCCAGGCGAGGTTGTCGGCATCGCGCAGACCCTCGTCGAGTCCCTGGGTGCCGAGGGCGCCGAGCAGATGGGCCGCGTCCCCGGCGAGGAAGATCCGGCCGGCCCGCCAGCGGCGGGCCAGCCGGTGGTGCACGGTGTGGACGCCGGTGTCGAGCAGCTCGTACACCGGGGTGGAGCTGTCCGTCCAGGCCGCGAGGGTCTCGCGGATCCTGGCCACCAGGATCTCGGGCGTGACGAGGTCCTTCCCCGGTGGCAGCAGCCAGTCCAGGCGCCACACGCCGTCCGGGAGGGGGCGGGCGGTCACCTCCCCGGCCGAGGGCCCGGACTGCCGCCACGGCGGCATCCGATGGAGCAACGCCTGACCCTCCCACGGAAGTTCCGCGCGCAGCGCCGCGATCGCGTGCCGTTCCACCGCCGTACGGCCCGGGAACCGGATGTCCTGCAGTTTGCGCACCGTCGAGCGGGGTCCGTCGCAGCCGACCAGGTAGCTGCCGCGCCACCACGTGGCGCTGGGGCCCCGGGTGTGCGCCGTCACGCCGGAACGCTCCTGCTCGATCGAGTCCAGGCGGCTGTCCACGGCCACCTTCACCAGCGGTTCGTCGGTGACGGCGGCGCGCAGGGCGTTGGTGAGCACGTGCTGGGCGAGGTGCAGCGGGGCTCCGGGGCCGGCCTCCTCGAAAGCGACCTCGTTCATCACCTGCTTGCGCCGCAGGGACCGCCATCCGGCCCAGCGCACGCCGTGCTCACCGAGCGCCACTCCGGTCAGCCGCTCCAGCAGGGCGGCCGTGTCCTCGCGCAGTACGACCGTGCGCGCCGGGCGGGGTTCGTCCTTGCCGGGGCCCTCGTCCAGGACCACGGTCGGCACCTCTTGCCGGGCCAGGGCGAGGGCGAGAGCAAGCCCCACGGGCCCCGCGCCGACGATGATCACCGGGTCCATGACGCGGCGCCCCCTGCCCGTGACGATGCCCTGACGGAGACAAGTGAACAGGAAGGTGGAGCGGGGTGCACGATCACAGAACGTATGCAACCCATTGGCAGAGTTTGCGTCAAGCGACCGGAGGCAGTGGCGATCACGCCACTGCCTCCGGACTATTCATACGATGTGAGCGAGCGTCACTTCCTGGTGCCGCCGAAATCGCCGATGCCTGCGATGGCGCCCGCCGGATCCGCGCCGGTCGCCGCCGTCCCTGCGATGTGCGCCACGTCCTGCGCTCCGAGCACCGCGCCGGTCGACTTCTTCCGTCGCCGCAGCCGGCCCTCCAGCCAGCTCGCGAAGGAGGTCAGCGAGAAGTTGATGAGCACGTAGATCACGGCGATCACCGTGTAGGACGCGATGGTGTTGGCGCCGTAGTAGCCGCTCATCGTGTTCGCCGACGCGAGCAGTTCGGGGAAGGTGAGAACGGCGCCGCCGAGCGCGGTGTCCTTCACGATGACCACCAGCTGGCTGACGATCGCCGGGAGCATCGCGGTGACCGCCTGCGGCAGCAGGATGAGCCGCATGACCTGGCCCTTGCGCAGACCGATCGCCTTCGCCGCCTCGGCCTGGCCCTTCGGCAGGGAGAGGATGCCCGCGCGGACGATCTCGGCGAGCACCGAGGCGTTGTACAGCACCAGACCGGTGACGACCGCGTACAGCGGTCGGTCGTCGGAGCTGACGTCGGTGTACTGGCTGTACAGCTCGTTACCGAAGATCATGAGGACGAGCACGGGGATCGCGCGGAAGAACTCGATCACGATCGTGGCGGGTACGCGCACCCAAGCGTGGTCCGAGAGCCGGGCGATACCGAAGAAGGCACCCAGGGGCAACGCGATGACCATCGCAAGTGCCGCTGCCTTCAGGGTGTTCTGCAGACCGGGCCAGATGTACGTCGTGTACGCCTCGGAGCTGACGAACGGCTTCCACAGGATCCAGTCCAGCTGGTGCTTCTCGTCGAGTGCGGTGTACAGCCACCAGACGACGGCCGCGAGCGCGGCTATGAAGAGAATCGTGTAGAGGACGTTGCGCTGTTTCGCGCGCGGCCCCTGGGCGTCGTACAGGACCGAACTCATCGCTTCACCGCCACCTTCTTGCCCACCCAACCCAGGATCAGACCGGTCGGCAGCGTCAGGCAGCAGAATCCGAAGGCGAAGATCCCGGAGATCAGCAGCAGCTGCGCCTCCTTCTCGATCATGTCCTTCATCAGCAGTGCCGCCTCGGCCACGCCGATCGCCGCCGCCACCGTCGTGTTCTTCGTCAACGCGATCAGCACGTTGGTCAGCGGACCGACGGCGGCGCGGAAGGCCTGCGGCAGGACGACGAGGAACAGGACCTGTGTGAAGCTCAGACCGATGGCGCGCGCGGCCTCCGCCTGCCCGACCGGCACGGTGTTGATACCGGAACGGATCGCCTCGCACACGAAGGCCGACGTGTAGGCGATCAGCCCCAGCACGGCCAGCCGGAAGTTGGCCGTGTCCACGTTTCCGCCGGCACCGAGGCTGATGGTCAGCGTCTGGTAGAGACCGAGCGAGGAGAACAGGATGATCACCGTGAGCGGGATGTTCCGCACGATGTTCACGTAGGTGGTGCCGAAACCGCGCATCAGCGGCACGGGCCCCACCCGCATGGCAGCCAGCAGGGTGCCCCAGACCAGGGAGCCCACGGCGGACAGCAGCGTCAGCTGCACCGTCGTCCAGAAGGCGCCCAGCACGTCGTAACCTTCAAGAAAGTCGAACACGATCTCCCGCGCTTCCGCGTGTAGGGATGCCCGGATGCGCCGCCCTCACGGACGGCGCATCCGCCGGGCGTTGCCTCAGCTCTTGACGTCGCCGATCTTCGGGGCGGGCTCGTTCTTGTAGTTGGCCGGGCCGAAGTTCTTCTCGACGGCCTTGTCCCAGGACTTGTCGGCGACCATGTCCTCCAGAGCCTTGTTGATCTTGGCCTTGAGGTCGCTGCCCTTCTTGACGCCGATGCCGTAGTTCTCGTTGGTCATCTTCAGGCCGCCGAGCTTGAACTTGCCCCTGAACTGGGACTGGCTGGCGTAGCCGGCGAGGATCGAGTCGTCCGTGGTGAGGGCGTCGATCGCCTTGTTCTGCAGACCGCCGAGGCAGGCGGAGTACGTCGGGTACTTCTGGAGCTGCGCCTTCGGGGCGAGCCTGTCCTTGACGTTCTGGGCCGAGGTCGAGCCGGTGACCGAGCAGAGCCTCGCCTTGTTCAGGTCCGCCGCCGTCTTGATGGAGTGGTCGTCCGCGCGGACCAGCACGTCCTGGTGGGCCAGCAGGTACGGGCCGGCGAAGTCGACCAGCTTCTGGCGCTCCGGGGTGATCGAGTAGGAGGCGGCGATGAAGTCGACGTCACCGCGCTTGAGCATGGTCTCGCGGTCGGCGCTCTTCGACTCCTTCCACTCGATCTGGTCGGCGCTGTAACCGAGCTTCTTGGCCACGTAGGTGGCCACGTCGACGTCGAAACCGGCGTAGCCCTGCGGGGTCTTCTGGCCGATGCCCGGCTGGTCGAACTTGATGCCGATGGTGATCTTCTTGCCGCCACCCGAGGAGTCGTCGTCCTTCTTGTCGCCACCGCACGCGGTGGCCGCCACGGAGAGGGCGACGAGGACGGCCGAGGCGGCGGTGACCTTGCGGAGCTTCATGCTGAACATCCTTTGAGTGGTGAAGGAACGAGGTCCGTTGAGTGAGGGGCGACCCGGGCGTGCGGGTACCGGGCGTGCGCCGTCAGTGGTGCAGGATCTTGGACAGGAAGTCCTTGGCCCGGTCGCTGCGCGGGTTGCTGAAGAACTGGTCGGGCGCAGCCTCTTCGACGATCCGGCCGTCCGCCATGAAAACCACACGATTTGCAGCCGAACGTGCGAAGCCCATCTCGTGGGTGACGACGATCATCGTCATGCCCTCACGGGCGAGCTGCTGCATCACCTCGAGGACCTCGTTGATCATCTCGGGGTCGAGGGCGGAGGTCGGCTCGTCGAAGAGCATGACCTTCGGGTCCATCGCCAGCGCCCGTGCGATGGCGACACGCTGCTGCTGGCCGCCGGACAGCTGGGCGGGGTACTTGTCGGCCTGGGTGCCCACGCCGACCCGGTCGAGCAGGGCCCGCGCCTTCTCCTCGGCCTGCTTCTTGTCCGCCTTGCGGACCTTGACCTGGCCCAGCATCACGTTCTCGAGCACGGTCTTGTGCGCGAAGAGGTTGAAGGACTGGAAGACCATCCCGACGTCCGCGCGCAGCCGGGCCAGCTCGCGGCCCTCGTGCGGCAGCGGCTTGCCGTCGATCGTGATGGCGCCCGAATCGATCGTCTCCAGGCGGTTGATGGTGCGGCACAGCGTCGACTTGCCGGACCCGGAGGGCCCGATGACCACGACGACCTCGCCGCGGGCGATCGTCAGGTCGATGTCCTGGAGCACGTGCAACGCGCCGAAATGCTTGTTGACGCTCTTCAGGACGACCAGTTCGTCGGACGCGGCCACGTCTTCCTTGGCCACCGATACATTGGTCATCGCTCTCAGGCTCCGTCCTCCTCGGGTATCCGAGGACAGTAATGAGGGGCTGTGACCTGCGTCATCACATCTGAGGGAGATCTGAGCATCACGATCCGATAGCAATCGGACACGTGTCGTAGCACTTACCGGCTGTACGTATATCGGCCGGGTAACGGAAGCGGTCGGCAACCGGAACGCTCTTGACGCCGTCCTTGTCCATCGGCGTCACTGCCTGGGTGCACGCGCGCGTGAACGCGATGGACGGATGCACGAGAACCGAGACCGTACGAACGCCGAACCGGAGGGGGCCGGGATGAGACTGCTGCTCGTCGAGGACGACAACCACGTCGCCGCGGCCCTGTCCGCCGTCCTCGCGCGGCACGGCTTCGACGTCACCCACGCGCGGAGCGGCGAGGAGGCCCTGCAGGCGCTCGTCCCCGAGAGCGCCGGTTTCGACGTGGTCCTGCTCGACCTGGGCCTGCCCGACCAGGACGGCTACGAGGTCTGCGGCAAGATCCGTAAGCGCACCAGCATCCCGGTGATCATGGTCACCGCCCGCTCCGACGTCCGCTCCCGCATACACGGGCTCAACCTGGGCGCCGACGACTACGTGGTGAAGCCGTACGACACCGGCGAACTGCTCGCCCGGATCCACGCCGTCAGCCGGCGCACCGTCCATGAGGACCCGGCCGCGGGCGGGGAGAGCGCCCTGCTCCTCGGCCGCGTGCGCATCGAACTGCTGACCCGCCAGGTCAGCGTGGACGGTTCGGTTGTCCAACTGACCCGCAAGGAGTTCGATCTGCTCGCGCTGCTCGCCCAGCGCCCTGGCGTGGTCTTCCGCCGGGAACAGATCATCAGCGAGGTCTGGCGCACCAGCTGGGAGGGCACCGGCCGCACCCTGGAGGTGCACGTCGCCTCCCTGCGCGCCAAACTGCACATGCCCGCGCTGATCGAGACCGTACGCGGCGTCGGCTACCGGCTCGTCGCCCCGGCCGCCTAGCGGGGACGGGTGCGCACACGCCTCCTGCCGCTGCTCACCGTCCTCCTGGCGGCCGTCCTGCTCGCGCTCGGCATCCCGCTCGCCGTGAGCGTGGCCGCCGGCCAGCAGCAGCCGGTCGTCGTGGACCGTATCGACGACACCGCACGCTTCGCCGCGCTCGCCCAGTTCGTCACCGACGGACCCAGCGGACCGCGCCGCACCACCGTCGACGGGCGCTGGGAGACCCTGCGCAGCGAACTGGAGAGCTACTACGGCGTCTACGGCATCCGCGCGGGCGTCTTCTACCGCAACGGTTCGGCGATGGCCAACGCGCCCGGCGACTGGTTCGTACCGCGCGCGGGGGAGGTGCGGGAGGCGTTCGACGAAGCGCTGCTCAGCCGCCGCAGCCACGACCCCCGGCAGGTGTGGCCCTGGCAGCGCAGCCGGCTGGTCGTCGCCTCGCCGGTCATCCGGGACGGCGACGTCGTGGCGGTCGTGGTCACCGACTCGCCCACCGGGCAGATGAGGTCGCGGATCCTGCGCGGCTGGCTGTTCATCGGGGCCGGCGAGATCGCCGCGATGCTGCTCGCCGTCGGCGCCGCGCTGCGCCTGACCGGCTGGGTGCTCAAGCCGGTGCGGGTCCTGGACGCCACCACCCACGACATCGCCACCGGTCGCCTGAAGTCCCGGGTCGCGGCCGCCGGCGGTCCGCCGGAACTCAGACGGCTGGCCCGCTCGTTCAACGAGATGGCCGACAACGTCGAGGAAGTGCTGGAGCAGCAGCGCGCCTTCGTCGCCGACGCCTCGCACCAACTACGCAACCCGCTCTCCGCACTGCTGCTGCGCATCGAGCTGCTCGCCCTCGAGCTGCCCGAGGGCAACGAGGAGATCGCCTCGGTCCGCACCGAGGGCAAGCGCCTCGCGCGGGTCCTGGACGACCTGCTCGACCTGGCCCTGGCCGAGCACGCCGACGCCGATCTCCGGCTGACCGACATCGGAGCCCTGGCCGAGGAGCGGGTGGCCGCCTGGTCACCGGCCGCCGCGGCCGGCGGCGTCCGGCTGACCGGCGACTGCCCGCCGACCACCGCCTGGGCGGACCCGATCGCGCTGTCCAGTGCGCTGGACGCGGTGATCGACAACGCCGTGAAGTTCACTCCCGAGGACGGCACCGTCGAGGTCGCCGTCTCCGCCGACGGCGACACCGTCATGGTCGTCGTCACCGACACCGGGCCCGGCCTCACCGACGAGGAACTCGCGCGCGTGGGCGACCGTTTCTGGCGCAGCGGCCGCCACCAGAACGTCAAGGGATCGGGTCTCGGGCTGTCCATCACCCGTGCTCTGCTCGCGGCCGGCGGCGGCTCCCTCGCCTACGCCCACCACGAGCCGCACGGGCTGCGGGCGACGGTCTCGGTTCCCCGGCACGCGGAGAGCGGGCAGGGGGCGTGACACCGCCTTCCGGCCGGTACGGCCTCGCCACTCCGTCCTACGGATCACGCGCGGGTCCCAGGCCTTCCCCGCGGCCCGGTCGCCTCGGGTCGGCTCGGGCGTCACCGGTGCGGGCCGGTCGCCGTGCGGGCCGGCCACCGTCTCACCACGCGGTCGGTCGGCTTCGGCGGCAGCGGCGGGAACGGTGTTACGGCTTCACCGACCGGTAGTAGCGCCGGGCGCCGGCCTGCAGGGGCAGCGGGTCGGTGTAGATGGCGGTGCGCAGGTCGACCAGTTGCGCGGAGTGGACGTGGGCGCCGATGTCGTCGCGGCTCTTGATCACCGTGCGGGTCACCCACTCGGTCAGCCGGGGGTCCATGTCCGTGCGGGTCATCAGCACGTTGGACACGGCGATCGTCGGCACCTGGGTGCCCTGCTGTACGGCCGGGTAGGCGGACTCCGGGATGTTGGTGGCCCGGTAGTAGCGCGCTCCCGGCCCCTCGCCGTGCAACTTGGTGATGAGATCGCCGTCGATCGGCACGAACGTGAAGGCGGCCTCCTTCGCCAGCTTGTCCAGGCCCTTCGTGGGCAGCCCGCCCGACCAGAAGAAGGCGTCGATCTTCCCCTGCCGCAGGCTGTCGGGCCCGGTGTCGATGCCGTCCGCGACCGGTGTGATGTCCTTCTGGTCGATTCCGGCCGCCCTCAGCACCCGGTCGGCGATCAGCCGTACGCCGGAGTCGGGCAGCCCCGTCGCCACCCGTTTGTGGCGAAGATCCGATACCTTTCGGATGTCCGAACCGCGGCGCACGATGAGATGCACATAGTCGTCGTAGAGCCGGGCCACACCGCGCAGCCGGCCGGCGCCGGTGCCGTGCCGCAGCGCGTACGTCTCCACCGCGTCGGCCGCCGCGATGGTGAAGTCGGCCTGCCCGGTCGCGACCCGCTGCACGTTCTCCTGCGATCCGGCGCTGTTGAGCAGCTTCACCTCCAGGCCGGGCATGTCCCTGGCCAGCTCGGTGCGCAGCCGCTCCCCGTACTCCTGGTAGACGCCCCGGGGCGTACCGGTGCTGAAGACGATCGTCCCGCTCGGCGGCTTCTCGCCCAGGGGCAGCAGCCACCACAGCAGCAGCCCCAGGGCCACGGCACCGACCGCTGCGGTCTGCAGCGTCCGGCGTCTGCTGATTCGGGGGAGCACCTTGGACATGCGGCGATCCTGCCAGCCGACACACGCGCCTGACCAGGGCCGGGGTCACTCTGGGAGAGGGAGGGTGCCGCTCGTGACCCCCAGGGACCCTGTTGCCGGGGGCCGGGGCGGTGCGGCGGGGAAGGCCGCGGCAAGTGCGGCGGGGAAGGCCGCGGCAAGTGCGGCGGCCCGTGTCCGACGCCTGTGGCCGGTGGGGCGAGCAGTGTCGGTGGGGGCCGTTAGAGTCGCGGCATGACCACATCGCCCGCCGGCCTCGTCCGTGAGTTCCACAGCGCCTTCGGCCTCGGCGCCCGCAGCACTCCGGGCCAGGTCGCCCCCGAACTGGCCGCGCACCGCGGGGAGTTGCTCGCCGAGGAGGCCGCGGAGGTCGCCGAGGTCGCGGTGGCGGGACCGCTCGACCGGCTCGCGCACGAGCTGGCGGACGTGGTCTACGTGGCGTACGGCACCGCTCTGGTCCACGGCATCGACCTCGACGAAGTGATCGCCGAGATCCACCGGGCCAACATGAGCAAGCTCGGCCCGGACGGGCAGGTCGCCCGCCGGGCCGACGGCAAAGTCCTCAAGGGGGAGCACTACCGGACGCCGGACGTGTCGGCCGTGCTGCGCCGGCAGGGGTGGATACCGGGCGGCACGGCCTGATTGGTGGTGGCGCTGCCACATCACGACTTCGAAGAGGTCTCAGGGCGATACCTGGGAAGACAGGGAGCCGTCCGCCAGCTTCCACTCGCGGTGCAGGGCGCCCAACGGGATGGTCCGCCGGACGACCGGCGTACCGAAGATGGACAGCTGGAGCCGCAGCGTCCCGGACAGATCGACCCCGCCGTACACGCTCCAGGTGCCCTCCGCCTTCGGCGCGCCCGCGTCGGTGGCGGCGGTGACCGTCCCGGACGCCCTGCCGCGCAGGTACGGGGCCAGGTCGGCGGTGACGCCGACGGTGCCGTAGAGGCCGACGGAGGCCTCGGCGCCGAGTGCCGTCTTCATGTCGCCGGCGGTGGCGAGGGAGGCGTGCACCGGGGTGCTCGTCATGTTCGAGGAGCTGACCGGCGTCCAGCCCCTGGCCGGGCCGAAGGTGCCGCCCGCCCTGAAGTCGCCCTTGAGGCTCTGCTCGACGTCGACGGTGACGTGTCCGTCGCCGCTGCTCTGCACGTAGCAGGTCAGGTCCAGGTTGACGACGACGGGGACGGGGCCGACCTGCAGAACGGGATCGGCGTGCAGCTTGGCGAAGGGGATGCGCAGCGGCGTTCCGGTGGCCGCGGCGGCACGGCCCTTGACGGCCCACCCGGAGGTCCAGTCGCCGGACACGCCGAGGTACGCCGAACCGGGCGTCGTGCCGGTCCCGGCGCCGCCATAGGCGAAGTCGACCTGCGGCGCGACCTGGACGAAACCGTGTACCGAGGCGGTGGCCGAAGCCGGAGCCTCCTTGGCCGTCGGCACCGCGGCGCTCACGTCGAGCCGGAGGCTGCCGAGCGGCACCGCCGCTCCCTCGGGACCGGCATGCACGGCACCGGACTTGGACCAGGACACCTTCACATCCGGCAGCAGCTTGTCGACGGTGAACGACGACGGGTCGACCGGCACGTCGCCTTTCGCCGTGTCGTCGCCCAGCAGTGCGTCGAGCGTGGCCGGTTCGGTCTGCACCTCGGTCCCGCGGTCCGACTCACCGATCACCTTGGTGACCTTGGCGAGCAGTCCGTGCGGTGCCCCCGGCGCTGGCGCACTGGCGACCACGTCGCCCACGGCCGCTTCATGCGGGGCGGCGGAGGCGCCGCCGGAAGCGGGGGCACTCGGTGAACCGCCGGCCCGCTTCGGCTCGTCGGAGATGACGGCACGCCGAGTGTGGCTGTCGTACGAGCTGACGGTGAGCGTGGTCCTGTGAGCTCGCCGCCCGGAGCCGCGGGGGCTCCCGGTGGCGGTCGCGGCTGCTGCGGGTGCTGGTGCTGCGGCGACGGTGAGCGGGTGGTCCGTGCCGTCGGCGGGGCCGTCGTCGGCCTTGGTCTGCTGTCCGTGCTCGCCGGCCGCGGGGCGCTCGGTGTGTGGCGACGGTGAGGAGCAGGCCGCGGCGAGGAAGAGAGTGGTCACGGCGAAGGCGGGCAGCAGGGCATGCCTGTGCCTCGTGCGTCTGCGCAAGGTTGGTCCCGAGTGAAGTGGGGGGTGCAGAGAGGTACCGACGCTCGGTCTGCTCATGGGCGGTACCAGTCGGTAACTTGGTGACGAGCCATGAGCATGCCACGGCACGCGCATGGGGCTCTCACGAACCGGTCACAACTCAAGGTGACGTCGGCCACGACGAGTTCACGTCACGCATGGCCGAAGTGCGGTGACGTCAGGGATGGGTGAGCCCCGTTCACCCTCGCGAACCGCGCCGCCCCGGACGTCGGAGCACGGACTCGGCCGCGGCGATTGCCGAGCCGCCGGCCACGTCCCGCCTTCCCGGAAGGGCGGGACGCGACGGCGTCCGTGGGGGGCTCAGCGAAGGCCGGGGCCGGTTGTTCCGGCGAGCCCGGTGCCGCCGAGGCCGGTCAGCAGGTTCGAGAGCTGTGCGAGGTCCTCCTCGGCCCATGCCGGGCCGGTGAAGATCTCTGCGGCGGTCTCCTCGGCCGTGGCCAGCATCTCCACCAGTCGCTGTCGGCCCGTCCCGGTGAGCGAGGCGTACGCCACGCGCGCGTCCCGGGCGTCCGGCTCGCGACTCACCAGTCCGATCCGCTCCAGCGGAGCCAGCCCGCGCGTCACCCCGGACGCCGTCAGCCCCAGCGCCTCGGCCAGGTCGACCCGGCGCATCCGGCCGCCCGCCGCCTGCCCGAGGCGCAGCAGCAGGGTGAAGTCGGCGAGGCTGACCCCGTGGAGCCCGCTCAGCCGGGCGTCGAACCGCCGTACGAGCGCCGCCTGCGCCCGCACCAGTCGCAACGCCGTGTCCAGCGCCTCACTCATGGCCCCTGCTTCCGTCATGGCCGCCGCTCACACATTCGTTGCTGTCTCCTTGACTACTCAAGTTTATGAGCCGAGCGAACGCGCCGCGCGGCGCTGCCGCTTGCTCAGCGGTGCCTGGGAAAGGTCTTCGGCGCTGGACCTGAGGTTCTTGAAGCCGTAGCCGCGCTCCGCCAGCCAGGACTTCGCCGTCTCCTCCGCCCGCTCGGTCGCCTCCAGGATGTCCTCCTCTTCCTCCCCGGTGGCGGAGAAGCGGAAGACGAAGGCCGGCCGCGCGGCGATGTCGTAGGTGAGGCTGCCCTCGGGGGTGAACGCGGCACGCAGCACGTCGTGTTGGGCGGCGTCGGCCAGCAGCGCGGCCCGCTGTGCTTCGGTGAGGTCGTCGAAGGCGCCGCGTACGGTGATGCGGAAGGTGCGAGTACTCATTGCGCGACCTTAGGCACAGCGGGGGCGCGGCCTCCACCGGGTTTCGCGCGCCGGCGCTCTCGTGCGGGAGAACGACCGCGCTCTGCTGCGTCGGGCCTCCGTGAGCGCCTACCCTTGACTCATGGCGGCCGCGGCCAGGGGCCTGCCGGGAGGAGCGGTCGAACCGTCTCCGCGCCGGAGCCGGCCGCCGTGTCCCGCGCGTCGGCGACGCCCGGGTCCGGCCGGCCCGTCCCGGCGCTGCTGCGGTGCTTTCCGTACGGGAAGGCGGTGACGTTCCATGGGATACGTGGCGGTGAGTGCGCTCAGCCACCCCGGACTGCTCCGCGAACGGAACGAGGACAGTCTCGTGATCGGTCCGTGGACCTTGTGCGCCACGGTGACCGAGAGCCCGCAGACCCTGGTCTTCCCGGTCGGTCCGCCGCTCGTCGTCGCCGTCGCCGACGGGCTCGGCGGGCATCCGGGCGGCGAGGTGGCGAGCGCCCTGGTCGCACGCAGGATCGCCTCGCTCGGCCCGGCCCTGAGCGGCGAGGACGCCGTCCGCGACGCGTTGACCGCCTGCAACCGCGCGGTGTACGAGGCCGCCGGCGGTGACGCGGGAGGCGGGCTCGCGGCGATGGGGACGACGATCGCCGGAATCGTCGTGCAGCCGGACGCGCTGCTGGCGTTCAACGTGGGCGACAGCCGTGTCTTCGCGGCCTCCGGCGCCGGGCTGCGCCAGATGAGCGTCGACGACAGCCCTCCACTCGAACCCGGACGGCGCACCACGTCCGTCGTCACCCAGTGCCTGGGCGGCACGCGCATGTACCGGGCCGTCCACGCCCACGTGACGGCCGAGACCCTGTCCCCGGGCGACCGCTACCTGATCTGCACGGACGGCCTGACCGACCCGCTGCCGACGGACGTGCTCGACGAGGCGATGCGGGGACACGACGACAGCCGCGCCGCCTTCGAACTGTGGAAGGCCGCCATCGAGGCCGGCGGCCCCGACAACATCACGCTCGCGGTCGTACGCGTGGCGGAGTAGCAGGGCGCCCGGCTTCCCCGGTGCGGCAGGCCCCGTACGCGCGGTTGCCGGGTGCGCGGACGGCACGGTGTCCCGAAGCGGTGGCGCTGCCGCGGCCGCCGTGGAGAGGCGTTCTCGGAAGCACCTACCCTTGACGCATGACCAGCAGCAGCGACCGGAGCCCCGCAGTGGACGTTCAAGCCCCCAAGAGCTACGAGATCCGCACCTACGGGTGCCAGATGAACGTCCACGATTCCGAGCGATTGGCCGGCCTGCTCGAGGACGCCGGGTACGTGCGGGCGCCCGAGGGGTCCGACGGGGACGCCGACGTCGTGGTCTTCAACACCTGCGCGGTCCGTGAGAACGCCGACAACAGGCTCTACGGCAACCTCGGCCGGCTCGCGCCGAGGAAGACCTCGCGGCCCGGGATGCAGATCGCGGTCGGCGGATGTCTCGCCCAGAAGGACCGCGACACCATCGTGAAGAAGGCTCCCTGGGTGGACGTCGTCTTCGGCACGCACAACATCGGCAAGCTGCCCGTCCTGCTGGAGCGCGCCCGCGTCCAGGAGGAGGCACAGGTCGAGATCGCCGAGTCGCTGGAGGCCTTCCCGTCCACCCTGCCGACCCGCCGCGAGAGCGCCTACGCGGCCTGGGTGTCGATCTCCGTCGGCTGCAACAACACCTGCACCTTCTGCATCGTCCCCGCCCTGCGCGGCAAGGAGAAGGACCGCCGCCCCGGCGACATCCTCGCGGAGGTCGAGGCGCTGGTCGCCGAGGGCGTCTCGGAGATCACGCTGCTCGGCCAGAACGTCAACGCCTACGGCTCCGACATCGGCGACCGCGAGGCCTTCAGCAAGCTGCTGCGCGCCTGCGGCAGGATCGAGGGGCTGGAGCGGGTGCGGTTCACGTCCCCGCACCCCCGTGACTTCACCGACGACGTCATCGCCGCCATGGCCGAGACGCCGAACGCGATGCCGCAGCTGCACATGCCGCTGCAGTCCGGCTCCGACACCGTCCTGAAGGCCATGCGCCGCTCCTACCGGCAGGAGCGCTACCTCGGAATCATCGAGAAGGTCCGGGACGCCATCCCGCACGCCGCCATCACCACCGACATCATCGTGGGCTTCCCCGGCGAGACCGAGGAGGACTTCGAGCAGACGCTGCACGTGGTGCGCGAGGCACGCTTCGCGCAGGCCTTCACCTTCCAGTACTCCAAGCGCCCCGGCACCCCTGCCGCCACCATGGAGAACCAGATCCCCAAGGAGGTCGTCCAGGCGCGCTACGAGCGGCTCGTGGCCCTCCAGGAGGAGATCTCCTGGGAGGAGAACAAGAAGCAGGTCGGCCGCACCCTGGAGCTGATGGTGGCCGAGGGGGAGGGCCGCAAGGACGGCGCCACCCACCGGCTCTCGGGCCGCGCCGCCGACAACCGCCTGGTCCACTTCACCAAGCCGGCGCAGGAGGTGCGCCCGGGCGACGTGGTCACCGTCGAGGTGACCTACGCCGCCCCGCATCACCTGCTCGCCGAGGGCCCGGTCCTCGACGTGCGCCGCACGCGCGCGGGGGACGCCTGGGAGAAGCGCAACGCCGCGGAGGCCGCCAAGCCGGCCGGCGTCATGCTCGGCCTGCCGAAGATCGGTGTCCCGGCGCCGCTGCCGGTCGCGGCGGGAAGCGGCTGCGGCTGCGACTGACCGGCCACGACCGGAGCACGTTTCCGGCGATCGCCGGCGGCCGTCACACCTGCCGGCGATCGGAACACGGGGGAACACGGGGAAC
Organism: Streptomyces sp. NPDC048514; assembly: GCF_043199955.1. Lineage (NCBI taxonomy): Bacteria > Bacillati > Actinomycetota > Actinomycetes > Kitasatosporales > Streptomycetaceae > Streptomyces > Streptomyces sp. NPDC048514. The sequence continues at coordinate 57,309 of NZ_JBICWT010000012.1, forward strand.
ACGGGGAGACGGGGAACGGGGGAGGACGAGCTGATGGCTCGATGGGCGCTGCTGCTCGACAAACCGCCTGGTGAGGGTCCATATCGCCGGCAGTTCGAGCTGATGGCCACGATCGACGGCGCGCGTGAGGAGGCCGAGGCGCGGTTCGGGGAGCTGGTCCGCCTGTACCAGCCCCGGCATCCGATGTATCCCGTGCGGATGCAGCGGTTCCGCACCGCTGACGGCTGGATGGTGATCGGGGACGGCTCGGCCGGCGGAGTGTTCACGTACCACTTCCTGTTCACCGAGCTGGAGTGGGACTCGGGGCCCATCACCTACTGACGGCGTACCCTGCCGATCATGCTTGTCGCCGCCGCAGTCTGCCCCTGCCCTCCGCTGCTGGTGCCCGAGGTCGCCGCTGGTGCCGCCTCCGAACTGGACGCCGCGCGCGCGGCGTGCACGGACGCGGTCGGCGTGCTCGCCGCCGCCCGCCCCGACCTGCTGGTGGTCCTCGGTCCCGCAGAGCAGAGCGGGCGTGGCACCTTCCCCCAGGGCACTCCGGGCTCGTTCCGTGGGTTCGGTGTCGACCTGGACGTACGGCTCGGCCCCGCCGCGGATTCGGCGACCGAGCGTGAACTGCCGCCGTCGCTGGCCGTGGGCGCTTGGCTGCTCCAGCGGACCGGCTGGGCGGATGCCCCGATCGAGGGACTCGGCATCGGGGAGTCGCTCGCGCCCGAGCGGTGTGCCGAAGCCGGAAGGGACATCGGCGCGCGAGTAGGGCGGGTGGCGCTGCTGGTGATGGGAGACGCCAGCGCATGCCGCACGCTCAAGGCGCCGGGTTACCTCGACGAGCGGGCGGCACCCTTCGACGCGGAGGCGGCGCGGGCACTCGGCTCGGCGGACCTGGCCGCCGTCCGGGCGCTGGACGCCGAGCTTGCGTACGAGCTGAAGGCCTCGGGCCGTGCCCCCTGGCAGGTCCTCGCCGGCGCCGCCGAGGGCGCGACTCTCGGCGGCGCCCTGCTGTACGAGGACGCGCCCTACGGCGTGGGATACCTGGTCGCCACCTGGTCCTGACCCGGTCCCGGCGGTCGCCACCTGGTCCTGACCCGTCCCGGCGGTCGCCACCTGGTCCTGACCCGGTCCCGGCGGTCGCCACCTGGTCCTGACCCGTCCCGGCGATCGGCCTGCGGTACCTCGGTGCGGAATCGGCGGTCGGGCTAAAGCACCTCTGGTGTGGGAACGGCGCACGGCCTCCAGCGCCCTGGGCGCGGAAACCGCGGACGGCCGGGAGCCGTTCCGCTCCGCGGCCGTCCCTTGATCACCGTCCTCGAGCACCGTCCCCCGATAACTGCCATTCACCGTCGATCACCGCCGATCACCAGCGGGGAGCCGGCGGAACCAGGCGAATCGGGGAGGGGATTTCCGCGGCGCGCCCTCAGGAGGTCGGCGGTGGGCCCTCGGGCCTCGTCGGCATCGTCGGTTCACCGGTGGTCGGCCCGGGGCCCTGGCCCTCCTGGTGGGCGAGGCGGTCCATCGCCTCCTTGGCCTTGCCCGTGCCCGCCTGGATCTTGTCGGTGTACTTGCCCTTGGTCCGCTCGTCGACGGCCTTGGCGGCCTTGTCGATGCCGTGCTGAACCTTGTCCCCGTGCTGGCGCGCGAGGTCCGACATCTTGTCCTTGGCCGGGGCGAGCTTGCTCTTCATATTGTCCAACAGACCCATGGTCCACCTTCCCTCGCCGGGCAGTTACCTGCGGGCGCCGTCACCGGCCTCGTTGTCGGCGGCCTCCTCGGCGGACTGCTGCTTGGGGATGTCGGCGTTCCCGGTCGCGTCGTCGTCCGTAGCGGCCTCCGGCCGTTCGGTCACCTCGTCGCGCCCGTCCTCGGCCGAGCCCCTCGCCTCCGCCGACTCGGCTTCCTTCGCCTCTGCCGACTCCGCTGCCACCGCCTCGGCTCCCGCCGGCTCCGGGCCGGCCTGTGCCTCGGCGGCCGACGCCTCCTGAGTCGCCTTCGACCTGCCGAGGAGTCGTGCAAAAACGCCCATATCCACTCCATACGGTACTCGTGCGGGCGAATTCCCGCGTCACCCGGTGCGTCACATTGCCTCGCCCGGGCCACCGCCTCCTGCACTCCGGCAGACGGCGCTACGCTTCGGGCAACGACCCGCTCGCACCTCCGTCACGTAACTCGTTCGAGACCCCGTCCGCATGTTTGCGAAACTGGTGCGGTGAGCAGCGCATCCGTCGCCCCCCGTGTCATCGCCGTAGTCGGTCCCACCGCGGCCGGAAAGTCCGATCTCGGTGTCTTCCTGGCCCAGCAACTGGGCGGCGAGGTCGTCAACGCCGACTCCATGCAGCTGTACCGGGGGATGGACATCGGTACCGCCAAGCTGACGCCCGAGGAGCGTGGCGGCGTTCCGCACCACCTGCTCGACATCTGGGACGTGACCGTCACCGCCTCCGTCGCCGAGTACCAGAAACTCGCCCGCGCGCGGATCGACGCGCTGCTCGCCGAGGGCCGCTGGCCGATCCTGGTCGGCGGCTCCGGCCTGTACGTCCGCGGTGCCGTCGACAACCTGGAGTTTCCCGGCACCGACCCCGTGGTCCGGGCCCGGCTGGAGGAGGAGCTGGCGCTGCGCGGCTCCGGTGCGCTGCACGCGCGACTGGCCGCCGCCGATCCCGAGGCCGCCCACGCCATCCTCCCCAGCAACGGCCGCCGTATCGTCCGGGCCCTGGAAGTGATCGAGATCACCGGCCAGCCCTTCACCGCGAACCTGCCCGGCCACGATTCCGTCTACGACACCGTCCAGATCGGTGTCGACGTCGCTCGTCCGGAACTGGACGAGCGGATCGCGCGACGGGTCGACCGGATGTGGGACGCGGGCCTGGTGGAGGAGGTGCGCGCCCTGGAGGCGCAGGGACTGCGAGAGGGGCGCACGGCGGCGCGCGCGCTGGGTTACCAGCAGGTGCTCGCGGCGCTCTCCGGGGACTGCGGCGAAACGGAGGCGCGGGCGGAGACCGTGCGTGCCACCAAGCGCTTCGCGCGCCGTCAGGATTCGTGGTTCAGGCGCGATCCCCGGGTGCACTGGCTGAGTGGGGCCGCGACGGACCGCGGGGAACTTCCGCAGCAGGCCCTGGCGTTGATCGAACGACCGGTCACAGCCTGATCACGTGATGGCATCGGGATGCGCCGCCGGTCATCGCTGCCTTCCGCGCCGTGCCATCATCGAGCTTCGATCGACCAAGTGGAGCCTAGTTGGGAGGGCGCGTGGCGATGGAGGCCGGCCCTCGCGACACCGCACAAAGTGCCGAGCACGTCACCACTGACGGTGACGATCCGGACCAGGCTGTGGACCGTCTGGCCGACGACGGACCCGACGAGACGCCGGGCGGGGTGACCGCCGACGGGCCGACGCCCGAGGAGATGTATCCGGGCGGGCCGGAGGTCGAGGTCGAGCTGCGCCCGCAGCGCCGACTGCGCATCTGGCAGCTCGCGCCGATCGTGGGACTCTCCGCCGTGGGCTCCCTGATGTTCGCCTTCCCGCTCGCCTTCGACTTCGGCGACAGCGGTGCCGTCATCGCCATGCTCGGCCTGCTGATCTGCTCCTGCGCCGCGGGCTGGGGAATGATGGCCGCCCGCCGGGTGGGCTACACCTGGCCCGGCCTGCCGGCCCGGGGTTCCGGCCGCCGCCCCGACTGGCGGGTCGTACTCGGATACGTCCTGCTGGTGGCCGTGGTCGTGATCCTTGCCGTCTGGCGCGTGGCAAGACTGCGCTGAAACGTCCCGACAGAGCGCGGGGCCGTCGGCGCACAGGTGATGACAGCGACGTGGGGCCGGCCACGGCCGCGCAGGTGACCACTGGGACGCGGGAACTGCAGGCCCGCAGGTGAGACCACTGGGACGCGGGAACTGCAGGCCCGCAGGTGACTACGGCCCGGCAGGTGACCACACGCCCGCTGGGAGTCACAGGGCCCGGGGGATCCGCGCACTCCGTCGGCGGCCCCGGCGGAACGCTCCCGTACGATCGAGGAATGAGCACGCGGATCGCCTTCCTCAAGGGGCACGGCACCGAGAACGATTTCGTGATCGTCCCCGACCCCGAGAACGCCCTCGACCTCAGCCCGGCCGCCGTCGCCGCCCTGTGCGACCGCCGGGCCGGCATCGGTGGCGACGGTGTGCTGCACGTCGTACGGTCCGCGGCGCATCCGGAGGCCGCGGGGATGGCCGACGAGGCGGAGTGGTTCATGGACTACCGCAACGGCGACGGGTCGATCGCGGAGATGTGCGGCAACGGCGTCCGTGTGTTCGCGCGCTACCTTCAGCACGCCGGACATGTGGTCGAAGGGGACCTCGCGATCGCCACACGCGCGGGTGTGAAGTCCGTCCACATCGCGAAGGAGGGTGACGTCACCGTCGGCATGGGCCGTGCCCGGTTGCCCGAAGGGGACGTCACGGTGAGCGTGGGCGAGCACAGCTGGCCCGCACGCAACGTGAACATGGGCAACCCGCACGCCGTCGCGTTCGTCACCGGCCTCGACCAGGCGGGCCGCCTGCTCGACCCGCCGCCGGTCAGTCCGGCCGACGCCTACCCCGACGGGGTGAACGTCGAGTTCGTCGTCGACCGCGGCCCCCACCACGTCGCCATGCGCGTGCACGAGCGAGGCTCCGGCGAGACCCGCTCCTGCGGCACGGGCGCGTGCGCCGTCGCGGTGGCCGCCGCCCGGCGCGACGGCACCGATCCGGGCGTCACCGGCGCCCCGGCGACGTACACCGTCGACGTGCTCGGCGGGCGGCTGGTCATCACCGAACGGCCCGACGGTGAGATCGAGATGACAGGTCCCGCCGTGATCGTCGCCGAGGGCGAGATCGACGCCGATTGGCTGGAAAACGCCCTACGTTGATCCGGGGGAGCCGGGCGGGCGACGGCCGCACGGGCATGGACCAGCGGTTCTCCGTGACCGGAGCCGTTCGAAACCGCGGCCGAGTCCAGGGCAGGTGGCGCAAACTCTAAACCTCCTTCTCGTCGCTCGAATGGGTGATCCGTTTCACGCTCGGCGAGAGCCGGTCGGTCGCACGTGATGGGCTCGGTAGCATCAAGCACCGGCACGGACGGGGGAACGTCGCCATCCCTGAGCCGCGTACGCCCTGGGGGCCCCGTCCGCCGGTCCACGAGCCGGAGGTGCCCATGAGTGCGGAGGCCACGAACCCTGCGACCCCTGGCCCGGTAGCGCCCCCGGTGCCGCAGGCGCTCACGGCGTCCGTGGCACCCGCCGCGGCCCGCAAGAAGTCCCGGCCCCGGATCGACCTGCGCCGGCTCGGCCGGGCCGCGCTGCTCGGCCCCGCCGTCCGCGGCAGACTGCCCGACGCCATCGGTCATGTGGTGGAGGCCCATCGGGCCCACCACCCCGACGCGGACCTCGAACCCCTGCGCCGCGCCTACGTCCTCGCGGAGTCCTCGCACCGGGGGCAGATGCGCAAGAGCGGCGAGCCCTACATCACGCACCCGCTCGCGGTGACCCTGATCCTCGCCGAGCTCGGCGCCGAGACCACGACGTTGACGGCCTCACTGCTCCACGACACCGTCGAGGACACCGATGTGACGCTGGAACAGGTACGGGAACAGTTCGGCGAGGAGGTTCGTTATCTCGTCGACGGTGTCACGAAACTGGAGAAGGTCGACTACGGGGCCGCCGCCGAGCCCGAGACCTTCCGCAAGATGCTCGTCGCCACCGGCAGCGACGTGCGCGTGATGTCGATCAAACTCGCCGACCGCCTCCACAACATGCGCACCCTCGGCGTGATGCGCCCCGAGAAACAGGCGCGGATCGCCAAGGTCACCCGGGACGTTCTCATCCCGCTCGCCGAACGCCTCGGCGTCCAGGCACTCAAGACCGAACTGGAAGACCTGGTCTTCGCCATCCTCCACCCCGAGGAGTACGAGCACACCAGAGAACTCATCGCGGACAACGCCGCCCGCCGCAGCGACCCGCTCGCCGAGGTCGCCGACGAGATGCGCGCCGTGCTGCGCGAGGCCGACATCCCCGCCGAAGTGCTCATCCGCCCACGGCATTTCGTCTCCGTCCACCGCGTGGCCCGCAAGCGCGGACGGCTGCGCGGCACCGACTTCGGCCGCCTGCTCGTACTGGTGAACGAGGACGCCGACTGCTACGGCGTCCTCGGTGAACTGCACACCTGCATGACGCCGGTCGTCTCCGAGTTCAAGGACTTCATCGCCGTACCGAAGTTCAACCTGTACCAGTCGCTGCACACGGCCGTGGCCAGGCCGGACGGGCAGGTCGTCGAGGTCCTCATCCGCACCCACCAGATGCACAAGGTCGCCGAGGCCGGTGTCGTCGCCCTCGGCAACCCGTACGCCCCCGGGACCGACGACCCGGCCGACGGCGAGCGCGCCGACCCCACACGCCCCGGTTGGCTCTCCCGCCTCCTCGACTGGCAGCGGGCCGCGCCCGATCCCGACACCTTCTGGTCCACGCTGCGCGAGGACCTCGCCCAGGACCGCGAGATCACCGTCTTCCGTCCCGACGGCGGGACCCTCGGCCTGCCCGAGGGCGCCACCTGCGTCGACGCCGCCTACGCGCAGTACGGCGAGGACGCGCACGCCTGCATCGGCGCCCGCGTCAACGGCCGTCTCGCCACATTGAGCACCGTTCTGAGGGACGGCGACACCGTTCAGCTCCTGATGGGCCAGGATCCCGCCTCCGAGCCCTCCCGCGAGTGGCTGGAGCACGCCCACACCCCGGCCGCCCGCATCGCCATCCAGCGCTGGCTCACGACGCACCCGGGCGGCGGCGACGGAACCGGGGAGACGAGGGGCGACCGCTTCGAGGGAGCCGGCGGTGCGCGCACCGAGGAGGCGGGCGCCGCGCGGTTCGGACCCGCCGAGGACACCCCTCCGGGGCGCCCGGCGGACAGTGCCGTCGAGAGCTCCCCGGCCGTTCGTCCGCGCAACGCCGACGTCCTCGTCGACCGGCCGGGGGCACCCCTGGACCGGCCCGGGGCGCCCGTGCGGCTCGCCGGGTGCTGTACGCCCGTACCGCCGGACGAGATCACCGCGTTCACGGTGCGCGGGGGTGTGGTGACCGTGCACCGGGCCGGGTGCGCCGCGGTGGCGCAGATGAAGAGCCGGGGGCGCCCGGAGATCGGTGTGCGCTGGGGAGACAGCGCCGAGTGCCGTGTCACGCTGGTCGCTGAATCGTTCGGCCGCCCCCACCTGCTCGCCGACCTGACCGAGGCGATCGCCCTGGAGGGCGCCGAGATCGTCTCGGCCACCGTCGAACCGCCCAGCCAGCAGCAGGTGCGCCACACCTACACCCTCCAGCTCCCCGACTCGGCCCGTCTCCCTACGCTGATGCGCGCCATGCGGGACGTGCCCGGTGTGTACGACGTGAGCCGCGCCCAGCACCAGCCACCGTCGTCCCCCTGACCCCGTCGTACCCGGCGGACCCGCGAGGTGACGGCAAGTCGCCGAGCCGGCCCGGGCGGCCCTGAGAGGTGACGGAGCCCTTGAACCGGCCTGGGTGGACGCGAGGTACGGGGAGCCCTTGAGCCGGCCCGGGTGGACCCGCGAGGTGACGGGAAGCCTCTGAGCCGGGGTGCCGGCTCCGGCGGCCCCGGAGGTGACGCGACGCGTCGGTGCGTGGCCGGCGATGCGACACCAGGGTGGCGTGGCCGGAAGGCCGCCGGGGGCCAACCCGTTCGGGTGGGCCGGGCGCGCGTCGCCGCCGTGGCGCGGGCACGCCCTGGTAGCGGTGGTCCATGTCGCTCACCCCACGCCCCCGGACCCAGCCCCGGATCTCCCGGCACCGGAAGGCGGCCCTGCTCGCCTCCGCCGTCTCCGTCTGTCTGCTCGCCGCCGCGGCCCCGGCCGAACCTTTGGGCGTCGGGGACCGGCTCTACCCGTACCTCGGAAACCCCGGCTACGACGTGGCCTCGTACGACCTGGCCCTCACCTACCCCGGGACCAACGACAAGCCGCTGCAGGCCGTCACCACCATCGACGCCTGGACCACCGCGAACCTGGACCGCCTCAACCTCGACTTCGCGCACGGCACGGTGCGCTCCGTCGAGGTCGACGGCCGCCCCGCCGAGTTCACCAGCGCGGGCGACGACCTGGTCGTCACCCCGGAACACTTCCTGCACAAGGGCATCTGGACCAGGATCACCGTCCGGCACACCAGCGATCCCATGCCCGGCAAGGACCAGGAGGGCGGCTGGGTACGGACCGCCGACGGCCTCGCCATGGCGAACCAGGCGGACGCCGCCCACCTGGTCTTCCCGTGCAACGACCACCCGTCCGACAAGGCGCTCTTCACCTTCCGGATCACCGCCCCGAACGGCTACACCGCCGTCGCCAACGGCCTGCCCGCCGGAGCGGAACGGGTCGGCGGAACCACCACCTGGACCTACCGCACCCAGCACCCCATGGCCACCGAACTGGCTCAGGTGTCCATCGGCCGCTCCGCCGTCGTGCACCGCGAGGGCCCGCACGGCCTGCCGATGCGCGACGTCGTGCCCAGCGCCGACCGCAAGGCCCTGGAACCCTGGCTCGCCAAGACGCCCGGCCAGGTCGCCTGGCTGGAGGGCAAGGTCGGCCGCTACCCGTTCGAGACCTACGGCGTACTCATGGCACAGGCCTCCACCGGCTTCGAGTTGGAGACCCAGACCCTCTCCCTCTTCGAGAAGGAGGTGTTCACCGAGCCCGCCTACCCCAAGTGGTACGTCGAGTCGGTCATGGTCCACGAGCTGTCCCACCAGTGGTTCGGCGACAGCGTCAGCCCCCGCACCTGGTCCGACGTCTGGCTGAACGAGGGGCACGCCACCTGGTACGAGGAGCTGTACAGCGAGGAGACCGCGCACCGCCCCATGGTCGACCGGATGAAGGCCGCCTACGGCGCCTCCGACCGCTGGCGCGAGGCCGGCGGGCCGCCCGCCCGGCCCAAGGAGCCTGCCCCCGGCCAGAAGATCAGCCTCTTCCGGCCGAACATCTACGACGGCGCCGCGCTCGTGCTCTACGCTCTGCGGCAGGAGATCGGCCGGCCCGCCTTCGAGCGGCTGGAACGGCGCTGGGTCCAGGAGCACCGGGACTCCACCGCCACCACCTCCGACTTCGTCCGGCTGGCCTCGGCGGTCGCCGGCCGCGATCTGAACGGCTTCTTCCAGGCCTGGCTGTACGGCGAGAAGACCCCGCCGATGCCCGGCCACCCCGACTGGAAGCCCCAGGCGCCGACCCAGCCCGCCAAGGCACTGACCCGTCGATAACCCGATGACGAGACGTGCCGTTCCGTGCGACCATCTTCAGGTCGGCGCGACACGGGACACGGGAATCTCCCGGGGTACTCGTGCGTTGAACGCGGTAAGGCGGTCCCGCCGACCGCACCACCGGCGCCGAAACGGCACTCCATCGACGTAAGGATCCAATGACCTCCTCTTCTTCCCCTTCCCAGGACACCAAGCGCCTCGCGCACGCCTACCCCGAGGGTCTTCGGGCCGATGCCCTGATGGAAGAGGACGTCGCCTGGAGCGAGAAGATCGACGGCGAGCGGGACGGAGACCAGTTCGACCGCTCCGAGCGTGCGGCCCTGCGCCGCGTGGTGGGGCTGTCCACCGAGCTGGAGGACGTCACCGAGGTCGAGTACCGCCAGCTCCGCCTGGAGCGGGTCGTGCTCGTCGGCGTGTGGACCACCGGCACCGCCCAGGACGCGGACAACTCCCTCGCGGAGCTGGCCGCCCTCGCGGAGACCGCCGGCGCCCTCGTGCTCGACGGCGTCATCCAGCGCCGCGACAAGCCCGACGCGGCCACCTACATCGGCTCCGGCAAGGCCGCCGAGCTGCGGGACATCGTCCTCGAGACGGGCGCGGACACCGTCATCTGCGACGGTGAGCTGAGCCCGGGCCAGCTGATCCAGCTGGAGGACGTGGCCAAGGTCAAGGTCATCGACCGTACGGCCCTGATCCTGGACATCTTCGCCCAGCACGCCAAGTCCCGAGAGGGCAAGGCGCAGGTCGCACTCGCGCAGATGCAGTACATGCTGCCGCGACTGCGCGGCTGGGGTCAGTCGCTGTCCCGGCAGATGGGCGGCGGTCGCGGCGGCCTCGCCACGCGTGGCCCCGGTGAGACCAAGATCGAGACCGACCGGCGCCGCATCCGCGAGAAGATGGCGAAGATGCGCCGGGAGATCGCGGACATGAAGACCGGCCGCGAGGTCAAGCGCCAGGAGCGCCGACGCAACAAGGTGCCGTCCGTCGCCATCGCGGGCTACACCAACGCCGGCAAGTCCTCCCTGCTCAACCGCCTCACGGGCGCCGGTGTCCTGGTCGAGAACGCCCTGTTCGCGACCCTGGACCCGACCGTCCGCCGCGCGGAGACCCCGAGCGGCCGGCTGTACACGCTGGCCGACACCGTCGGCTTCGTCCGGCATCTTCCGCACCACCTGGTCGAGGCGTTCCGCTCCACCATGGAGGAGGTCGGTGACGCCGACCTGATCGTGCACGTGGTGGACGGCTCGCACCCCGTCCCGGAGGAGCAGCTCGCCGCCGTACGCGAGGTGATCCGGGACGTCGGCGCCACCGGCGTGCCCGAGATCGTCGTGATCAACAAGGCGGACGCGGCCGACCCGCTCGTCCTCCAGCGGCTGCTCAGGGTCGAGAAGCGCTCCATCGCCGTCTCGGCCCGCACGGGCCAGGGCATCGAGGAACTGCTCGCCTTGATCGACAACGAGCTGCCGCGTCCCTCGGTCGAGGTCGAGGCGCTCGTGCCGTACACCCACGGCAAGCTCGTCGCCCGTGCCCACACCGAGGGTGAGGTGATCTCCGAGGAGCACACCGCGGAGGGCACCCTGCTCAAGGTCCGGGTCCACGAGGAGCTGGCGGCGGACCTGGCGCCCTTCACGCCGGCCTCCGCGGCCTGACACGCGGCACCGGAAAGGCCCGCCACCCCTCCGGGGGCGGCGGGCCTTCGTCATACCCGGGCGGGTGGTCTCACCGCCCGGCGAACTTCCTGCTGACCGAGTCGTACACACCCTTGGCCACGTCACCCAGACGGGGACCGGCCAGCCAGCCCGAACTCACCGGGCCGATCGACGTGTTGGACACCAGCGCCGGCTTGCCGTCCGCGCCCGTCTCCACCCAGCCGCCGCCGGAGGAGCCACCGGTCATCGTGCAGCCGATCCGGTACATCGTCGGGTCCGACTTCTCGATGGACAGCCGGCCCGGCTTGTCCTGGCACCGGTACAGCAGCTGGCCGTCGTACGGGGCCGCCGCCGGGTAGCCGGACGCCGTGATGCTCTGCACCTTCGCCACGGCGGGCGCGTCGAAGTTCACCGGCAGCGCTCCGCCGACCGTCTCCTCCAGCGACTTGCCACCGCCGCCCTGTTCCGGCGTCACGTGAATCACCGCGAAGTCGTACGAGGCGCCGTTGCCGCCGGTCTCGCCGCCCTGGTCGATCCACTGCTGGGAGGTCTGCGCCGCGTCGGCCCACCACACGCCGTACGGGGCGACCTCGGACCTGCTGGCGCCCTGCAGCTGCGCGGCCGACCTGCCGGCGTTGTTGTACGACGGCACGAAGGCGATGTTGCGGTACCAGCCGCCCTTCCTGCCCGCGTGCACGCAGTGCCCGGCGGTCCAGATCAGGTTCGACTTGCCCGGGTGCGCGGGGTCCTTCACGACCGTCGCCGAGCAGACCATGGTGCCCTCGGGCGAGTCGAAGAGCAGCTTGCCCGAGGCGGCCGCGTTGGTGTGGTACGGCGGCGCGACGGCCTGCGCCTTCACCGGCTGCGGCGTCGGGTCCGTGACGCCCTGGTCACCGGAGATGTCGTTGTCGTCGACGCCCTTGTCCGGGTCGTCGGCGTCCCGCATCCGGTCCGGGTCCCACAGGCCCTTGATGATCGGGTTGATGAAGTCGTTGGCCTCGCGCAGCCAGTCGTCCTTGTTCCAGTTCTTCCAGGCGCCGTTCTTCCACTTGTCGATGTCGACCCCGTGCTCCCTGAGCCTCTCCTTGAGGTCGTCCGGGATCCTGATCTTTCCGTCGCCGGAGCCAGCCGCGGTCGCGGTGGCACTCGGCTCGCCGTCGGCGTTGTCGTCGCCGTTGCAGGCGGTGGCGGTCAGCGCCAGCGCCGATGCGAGGGCGACCGCCGCCAGCGCGGGGGAGGTGCGGCGGCTGCCCCTCCCTCGCCGAACGGTGAACGACGGCCGTATGGATCGCATGCTCTTGACTCCCCCTGCTGTAAAGGAACTCGGCGCTTCGGCCGTGCCACCGGCCCGGAACTCCCGCGGAGTTCATGCCGGTCCCACGACCTTCTGGGAACGGCATCACACACTATGCGCTCGCTGTGGGGGACTTCCGCCGGAACGGCAACGGTTCGGCTACAAGCCGTCTGACCAGGCCAATCATCCGCACATGGACCGATTTGACGTGCACTCACCTCTGGTGCCCCATAGGGACCGGGAACAGCGGACCGCCGGCAAATGATCTCCAGGAGACCCGTAACCCGACGACCGGTCCACGGTTGTAGCGGTGGGGGGCCCGCTGCCTGCGTCCGGTCCCCGGGACCGACACGCCTTCGAACAGCGGGGAGGACGACGAGCCGTGGCCGTTACGGAGTCGATGGCCGGTGGGCTGCACGGGGAAGCCCGAGCCGCGCACGAGGGGATCCTCAGACGCCAGTCGGCGCGCGAATCCTCGGCGCGCACCTACGCCCGGGCCCTGCCCATCGTGCCGGTCCGGGCCCGAGGGCTCACCATCGAGGGCGCCGACGGCCGCCGCTACCTCGACTGCCTGTCCGGCGCGGGCACGCTGGCGCTCGGCCATAACCACCCGGTCGTCCTGGAAGCCGTCCACAAGCTCCTCGCCTCAGGCGCTCCGCTCTCCGTCCTCGACCTCGCGACTCCCGTCAAGGACGCCTTCATCACCGAGCTGTTCAGCACGCTGCCGTCCGGCCTCGCCGGCCGTGCCCGGGTGCAGTTCTGCGGACCGGCCGGCACCGACGCCGTCGAGGCTGCCCTCAAGCTCGTCCGGGTGGCGACCGGCCGCACCGGCATCCTCGCCTTCACCGGCGCCTACCACGGCATGACCGCCGGCGCGCTCGCCGTTTCCGGCGGCGCCCGGGATGTCCAGGTCACCCGCCTGCCCTACCCCCAGGACTACCGCTGCCCCTTCGGCATCGGCGGCCCACACGGCGCCGAACTCGCCGCCCGCTGGACCGAGTCCCTCCTGGACGACCCGAAGTCGGGTGTGCCGCTGCCCGCCGGGATGATCCTCGAACCCGTCCAGGGCGAGGGCGGGGTGATCCCCGCTCCGGACGACTGGCTGCGTCGCATGCGAAAGCTCACGGAGGACCGTTCCGTCCCGCTCGTCGCCGACGAGATCCAGACCGGGGTGGGCCGGACCGGTGCCTTCTGGGCCGTCGAGCACAGCGGCGTCACGCCCGACGTCATGGTCCTGTCCAAGGCCATCGGAGGCAGCCTGCCCCTCGCCGTCATCGTCTACCGGGACGATCTCGACGTCTGGGAACCAGGCGCCCACGCCGGCACCTTCCGCGGCAACCAGCTCGCCATGGCCGCCGGCACCGCGACCCTCGCCTACGTCCGTGAGAACGGCCTCGCCGCCCGGGCCGCCGACCTCGGCTCCCGCATGCTGACCCGACTCAGACGGTCCATCGGCGACCTGCCCTGCGTCGGGGAGGTGCGGGGACGAGGGTTGATGATCGGGGTCGAACTGGTCGAACCGGAGGCAGCGGGGACGGCTTTCGGCGGGACGGCTTTCGGTGGAGCGGCTTTCGATGGGTCGGCCTTCAGCGGGGCGCCGGCCGACGGCGACGAGCGTGTGGCGCCGGGCTGCCCGCAGCCCGGACCAGGTCCGCAGCCCGGACCAGGTCCGCAGCCCGGACCAGGCCCGCAGCCCGGACCAGGCCCGCTCCCGGCCGCGCCCGATCTGGCCGCGGCCGTCCAGCGGGCGTGCCTCCAGCGGGGGCTGATCGTCGAACTCGGTGGCCGCCATGAGGCCGTGGTCCGGCTGCTTCCTCCTCTTACGCTCAGTGACGAGCAGGCGGCCGCGGTCCTCGACCGCCTGACGGACGCGGTGGCAGCGGTGGCCCGCGACCACCTGCACCACGGCGCACACCGCCGCCGACACAACGGCCCTGTCCAGCGCTCCGGCTGAGCCCTTTCGCCATCTCGCACGTCGGGCCGCTCCCGCGGACGCCGCGCCCAGCATCCCGCCCGGGCGGCCTCTGCCCCGAGGGACCGGCGCCGAGCGGACGGCGGAAACGGCGCCACCATCCCGCCCCAGCCCCAGGAATCGGCATGAACGACACACCCACTCCCGACGGCCGCTCCGGCGCCCCCGACGAACAGGGAGACCCCGCTGCGAACTCTCCCGTACCGCTCGCCGACGCCCTTCCCCAGCAGAAGAGACGCAGCGTGGCACCGGCACGACCGACGGATACCGGCGCCGACCCGCTGAACGACCCCGTCCCCGGCATCGCGGCCCAGGCCGCCGCCATGGACAACCTGCTGCGCTGCTGGGTGCGCGAGACCGACCTCCCCGTCCCCGCGACCGGCATCCTCTACATCCCCCTGCCCGCCAGCGGCACCTCCCTGACCGTCCCGATCCGCTACTGGTCCCCGACGGGGTGGCACCGCTTCGGACCCGCACGTTTCACCGGCGCTCCCGAGGACGCCCCGCCGACGGACGCCGTCACCCTCGCCGCGCTACTGGCCAGGGAGGCCGCGCCGAAGAACACCCCTCCCTCCGACGTCGTCACCCTCCCGGCACCGCTCACCGGCGAGAGCACCGGCACCCAGGGACGCGTCCCCCACAGCTCAGGCGCCTCTCCGGTCGGCACCACCACCGCAGCCCCAGCACCCGGAGCCGCAGACGCCGCGGCAGCAGGCGACACCACAGGCGGCGACACCACTACCGGCGACACCACTGCCGGCGACCTCGCAGCCACAGCCACAGCCGGCGCCGCCGCAGCCGCGCGCGGCGACGGAGGCGACCTCGTGGCCAGGGTCGCCGACTCCCTGCGCCACACCACGGCCTTCATCCGCGACCGGCGCGCAGACCCCGCCGAGGGCACCGACCTCTTCCTCAGCGCCGAGCAGTCCCTTCTCCTCGGGCACCCCCTGCATCCGGCACCCAAGAGCCGCGAAGGCCTGACGGATCTCGAAGTCCGCCTCTACTCACCGGAGCTGCGCGGCTCCTTTCCCCTGCACTGGCTGGCTGTCGCCCCCTCTCTGCTCGCCACCGACTCGGCCTGGACCGAGCGGGGCCGACCCGTCCCCGCCGGCCACCTCACCCGACGCCTCGCGGGAACCGCACTTCCTCTGCCCGACGGATACGCCGCCCTGCCGCTCCACCCCTGGCAGATGCGCGAGGTGCGGCACCGCGAATCCGTCGCCGCCCTCCTCGACGCCGGCCTGCTGTGCGATCTCGGACCCGCCGGGGCCCCCTGGCACCCCACGTCGTCCGTGCGCACCGTCCACCGGCCCGGGGCGCCCGCGATGCTCAAGCTGTCGCTCGGTCTGCGCATCACCAACTCCCGCCGGGAGAACCTGCGCAAGGAACTCCACCGCGGGGTCGAGGTGCACCGGCTGCTGCGCACCGGGCTGTCCCGGCGGTGGCAGGCTGTACACCCCGGCTTCGACGTCGTCCGCGACCCCGCCTGGCTGGCCGTCGACGGTCCGGACGGGCTGCCGGTCCCCGGACTGGACGTGATGATCAGACACAATCCGTTCACCCCGGCCGACGACGTCGGCTGCGTCGCCGGACTCGTCTCTCCCCGGCCCCTGCCCGGACCGGATCCCGACCTCTCGCCCCGGCAGGCCGCACGGGCCATGCGGTCCCGACTCGCCCAGATCCTGGCGCGACTCGCCGCCCGCACCGGCCGGCCCATCGGGGCCGTCGCCGCGGAGTGGTTCCTGCGGTATCTGGAGCAGGTCGTCCGTCCCGTGCTCTGGCTCGACGGCGAGGCCGGCATCGCCCTCGAAGCCCACCAGCAGAACACCCTGGTCCTGCTCGACGGCGACGGCTGGCCCTCCGGCGGCCGCTACCGCGACAACCAGGGGTTCTACTTCCGCGAGTCCCGACGCGCCGAACTGGCCGCCTGGCTGCCCGGCATCGGCGAGCGCAGCGACACGTTCGTCTGCGACGGGGTCGCCGACGAACGCTTCGCCTACTACCTCGCCGTCAACAACGTGCTCGGCCTGATCGGTGCCTTCGGCTCCCAGCGCCTGGCCGACGAGCGGCTGCTCCTCGCGGCCTTCCGTCGCTTCCTCACCGGTCTCGCCTCGGGCCCCGGCGCTCTGCGCACCCCCCTGCCCGGCCGACTGCTCGACTCGACCGTCCTGCGCTGCAAGGCCAACCTGCTGACCCGGCTGCGGGGCCTCGACGAACTCGTCGGCCCGGTCGAAACCCAGTCCGTCTACGTCACCATCGCCAACCCCCTTCACTCCTGACCCTGTTCCCGACGCACGCGCATGTCCGATACCCCTGCCTCGGTCCCGAGGCCTGCCTGTCCGCAGTCCCCGTCCCGACACTGACGCCCGGGCCTGCCTCCGATCCCTGCCGGTTCCCAACGCCCGGGCCGGTAGCCGTTTCCCGGGCCTGTTCCGAAGCGGCCCTCCACCCACCCGTCCCGTATCTCCGAGGACCATGACCGAGCCCATCTCCTGAGAGGAGCGCACCATGTCTCCCGCCGACGCGAACACCCCCGGTCCCGCCCCTGCCCGCCCGGCCCACACCGGCCCCCGCGCGGACAACGGCGGCACCCGGGACGCCCTGTTCAGCGAGTTCACCGTCGTGGACGACGACGCCGACAGCGAGGACACGCTGGAGCTGCACCTCCCCTCCGAGTACCTCGCTCTCTTCACCGTGGGGACGGCCGACCTCCTCGACCGTCTCCACACATGGGGGCCGGTCGCCACCCCTGTCGGCTCCTTCCACCTGGTGCCCGTACGTGCCGAGCGTGACCTGCCACTGATCCACGGCTGGATGAACGAGCCCGCCGTCGCGGAATTCTGGGAGCTGGCCGGGCCCAGGGAACGGGCGGAGGACCATCTGCGGGCTCAACTCGACGGCGACGGGCGCAGCGTGCCGTGCCTGGGGGCGCTGGACGGCACCCCGATGAGCTACTGGGAGATCTACCGGGCCGACCTCGACCCGCTGGCCCGGCACTATCCGGCCCGGCCCCATGACACCGGCATCCACCTCCTCGTCGGCGATGCCGCGGACCGCGCACGAGGCCTTGGATCCGTCCTGCTCAAAGTCGTGGCCGATCTCGTCCTCGACCGGCGCCCCGCCTGCGCGCGAGTAGTGGCGGAACCCGATCTGCGCAACACCCCCTCCATCTCCGCCTTCCTGAGCGCCGGCTTCCGGTACGCGGACGAGATCGAGCTGCCCGACAAGCGGGCCGCGCTCATGATCCGGGACCGGGTCCTGCGCGATGTTCTGTAGCGCAACGTGCTGTCGCGCTCACAGTGAGTACGAACGGCGGGGGTGCGGTGTTCCCGTGCCGGCGAAAAAAGCGGGGAGGGGCCGCAG
Organism: Streptomyces sp. NPDC048514; assembly: GCF_043199955.1. NCBI lineage: Bacteria > Bacillati > Actinomycetota > Actinomycetes > Kitasatosporales > Streptomycetaceae > Streptomyces > Streptomyces sp. NPDC048514. The sequence goes on from NZ_JBICWT010000012.1 coordinate 74,842, forward strand.
CGCCCGATGCGGGGTGCCGGTCCCGCAGTCGTCTTCACTCGTGCGGATGTCGTCTCCTCTCCTCCGCTCTGCGCGATCCCACCCGTCGGCGGGCGCTGAACCGGGCCGCTCACCCGTTCCGTCGCCTTTTCCGGCCGTCCGGCCTGCGGAATCCCGCCCGATGGCGGTCCCCGGATCGGGCCGGTCACCGGCTCGGGGCCTGCCCCGGCTTCCGCCGGGAGCCCCTCGGACTCCGCCGTGACCGTCCGTTTGTCAGTGCCGGGTCGTAGGGTGGTCGGGCTATGACGAAGCCCTCACTCCCCGAACTCCTGCATGCCGCCGTCGCCGCCGTCGGCGGCACGGAGCGCCCCGGCCAGGTCACCATGGCCGAAGCGGTCGCCGCGGCGATCGACGACGGATCCCACCTGCTGGTCCAGGCCGGCACCGGCACCGGTAAGTCGCTGGGCTATCTCGTGCCCGCGCTCGCGCACGGAGAACGGGTGATCGTCGCCACGGCCACGCTCGCACTGCAGCGCCAGCTCGTGGAACGGGACCTGCCCCGCACGGTCGACGCCCTGCATCCGCTGCTGCGCCGCCGCCCGGAGTTCGCAATGCTCAAGGGCCGGTCCAACTACCTGTGCCTGCACCGCCTGCACGAGGGCATGCCGCAGGACGAGGAGGACGGCCTCTTCGACCAGTTCGAGGCCGCGGCGCCCACCAGCAAACTGGGCCAGGACCTGCTGCGGCTGCGGGACTGGGCGGACGAGACCGAGACCGGTGACCGGGACAATCTCACCCCGGGCGTCTCCGACCGCGCCTGGGCGCAGGTGTCGGTGTCGTCCCGCGAGTGCCTGGGTGCGTCGAAGTGCGCGTACGGCGCCGAGTGTTTCGCGGAGATGGCCCGCGAGCGCGCCAAGCTCGCCGAAGTCGTGGTCACCAATCACGCGCTGCTGGCCATCGACGCCATCGAGGGTGCCCCGGTGCTGCCCCAGCACGAGGTGCTGATCGTGGACGAGGCGCACGAGCTCGTCTCCCGGGTCACCGGCGTCGCCACGGGCGAACTCACGCCCGGCCAGGTCAACCGCGCGGTGCGCCGGGCCGCCAAGCTCGTCAGCGAGAAGGCCGCCGACCAGCTCCAGACCGCCGCCGAGGGCTTCGAGCGCCTGATGGAGCTGGCCCTGCCGGGCCGTCTCGAGGAGATCCCGGAGGATCTCGCCTATGCCCTCATGGCCCTGCGGGACGCCGCGCGCACGGTCATCTCCGCGATCGGTACCACCCGCGACAAGTCCGTCCAGGACGAGGACGCCGTCCGTAAGCAGGCGCTGGCCTCGGTGGAGACGGTGCACGACGTGGCGGAGCGGGTCGCGAACGGCTCGGAGTGGGACGTCGTCTGGTACGAGCGGCACGACCGCTTCGGCGCCTCCCTGCGAGTCGCCCCCATGTCCGTCTCGGGACTTCTCAGGGAGAAGCTCTTCGCGGACCGCAGCGTCGTCCTGACCTCCGCGACCCTCAGACTGGGTGGGGACTTCAACGGCGTCGGCGCCTCCCTCGGCCTCGCGCCCGAGGGCGTGGAGGGCGAGGACCTGCCGCAGTGGAAGGGCGTCGACGTGGGCTCGCCCTTCGACTACCGCAGGCAGGGCATCCTCTACGTCGCCAAGCATCTGGCGCGCCCCGCGCGCGACGGCGAGCGCACCGACATGCTCGACGAACTGACCGAGCTGATCCAGGCGGCAGGCGGCCGTACTCTCGGGTTGTTCTCGTCGATGCGGGCCGCCCAGCTCGCCGCGGAGGAGCTTCGCTCGCGCATCCCGGAGTTCCCGATCCTGTTGCAGGGTGAGGAGACACTCGGAGAGCTGATCAAGAACTTCGCGGCCGACCCGCAGACCTGTCTCTTCGGCACGCTGTCGCTGTGGCAGGGGGTCGACGTCCCGGGGCCCAGCTGTCAGCTGGTCGTCATGGACAAGATCCCGTTCCCGCGCCCCGACGATCCGCTGATGAGCGCGCGGCAGAAGGCGGTGGAGGACGCCGGCGGCAACGGCTTCATGGCGGTGGCCGCCACTCACGCTGCCCTGCTGATGGCTCAGGGCGCCGGCCGCCTCGTCCGTGCGTCCGGGGACCGGGGCGTGGTCGCCGTGCTCGATCAGCGGCTGGCCACGGCACGTTACGGCGGCTACCTCAAGACGTCACTGCCCGACTTCTGGTACACGACGGACCGTAACCAGGTCCGCAAGTCCCTGGCGGCGATCGACGCGAAGGCCAAGCAGACCGAGGCGGAGCAGGCCGTGGTGGAGCAGGCCGTGGCGGAGCAGGCCGTGGCGGAGTAGCCGGTGGAGAAGTGAAGGCAAAACGGCCTGACCGGCACAGGTCAGGCCGGCGTCCCCGCGACTCCACTGCTCGGAGCACCACGCCCGCGCTGCCTCCGCTCAGGCGACCGCCCCCGCGCCGCGCCACCCTCCGGGACCCCGCTCATCCAGTCTCAGCTGCGGGGAGGCGGCGAGATACAGAGGTCCCAGCGGACATAGCAGGGCCCCGGAACCGGCGCAGGGGTCCCGGGGCCCGGTCAGGGAGCGGGTCGGCCGACCCGCTCGTCGCAGCCGTCACACTCGCCGCAGCACGGCGACGACCTTGCCGAGGATGGTCGCGTCGTCACCGGGGATCGGCTCGTAGGCCGCGTTGTGCGGGAGGAGCCACACATGGCCGTCCTCGCGCTTGAAGCGCTTGACAGTGGCTTCGCCGTCGAGCATGGCGGCGACGATGTCGCCGTTCTCGGCGACCGGCTGACGGCGGACGGTCACCCAGTCACCGTCGCAGATCGCGGCCTCGATCATGGAGTCGCCGACGACCTTCAGGACGAACAGCTCGCCGTCGCCGACGAGCTGGCGGGGGAGGGGGAAGACATCCTCGACGGACTCCTCCGCGAGGATCGGGCCACCGGCGGCGATGCGGCCCACGAGCGGGACGTACGACGCGGCGGGCTTGCCGGCGGTGTCCGTGGGCTGCACGGTCACGGCCTGATCGGAACCACGCACCTCGTACGCCCGCGGGCGGTGCGGGTCGCGGCGGAGGAAGCCCTTGCGCTCCAGTGCCATCAGCTGGTGGGCGACCGAGGAGGTGCTGGAGAGGCCGACGGCCTGACCGATCTCGCGCATCGACGGCGGGTAGCCCCGCCGCTGTACGGAGTCCCGGATGACCTCGATCACCCGGCGCTGCCGGTCGGTGAGTCCGGAACTGTCCGCCCGGATGCCTGGAGGTCGCCCGGGTAGGGAGCGCTTATGTCCTTCGGGATTCGTGGCTTCGTTCATCGCGTGTACCGGCTCGACTCGGCCCTGGGAGCGGTCCTGGGCAGTGATGGTGGCACTGTCTGCGGTGGTGGTCACGTCGGCCCCTCTCGATGGTCTCCCTGCTGCACAACGGTAGTTGCTTTCGAAAGGTTGCGCCAAACACACGTTCGAGTGAAAAAGTGCGATTCACCTGTCGCACTCAAGCGTGTGGGTGTATGGCCGACGCGGTACCTGACGGACAAAACTGCCCATTGTTGTACTCTTCACCGCCGGGCTCGCCGACCTGCTGGGCCGCGACCCCAGTCTGCCATCCGGAACCCGGCCTGCCGGGGCCTGGGGGCCTTCTGTGCCGGAGTCCCACGTGTCCTCCGTTCGGCGCCCACGGTATCTCCGTAAGCGCCACGGTGATGCGACGTGCGTCCGCGCGTTCGGGTGGATCCCCCCCGGCGGTCGCGGTCCGTCACTTCTCGCGACACGCGAGTCTTTCTCTGTGTATGAGCCAATCCCCACATCTAGTGGTTGGATGGCTACAGCAGCCCACAAGTTGTGGTCCCCCGGGTCTCGGACGGTTCAGCGATCGCCTATGCTTAGGGCTGCTTCGCGGGACTCATGGGGTCTGGCGAGGCCTTTGAGTCTGCTGTGAGGAGGGTTGGAGATCATGCACTGCCCCTTCTGCAGGCACCCCGACAGCCGTGTGGTCGACAGTCGTACGACCGACGACGGCACGTCGATCCGCAGGCGCCGCCAGTGCCCCGACTGCTCCCGTCGTTTCACGACCGTGGAGACGTGCTCGCTCATGGTGGTGAAGCGGTCCGGGGTCACCGAGCCTTTCAGCCGTACCAAGGTCATCAACGGCGTGCGCAAGGCATGCCAGGGGCGGCCTGTCACCGAGGACGCACTCGCCCAGCTCGGCCAGCGGGTCGAGGAGGCGGTGCGGGCCACCGGAAGCGCCGAGCTGACCACCCACGACGTGGGTCTGGCCATACTCGGCCCGTTGCAGGAGCTGGACCTCGTCGCATATCTGCGATTCGCCTCCGTCTACCGGGCTTTCGACTCGCTCGAGGACTTCGAGGCGGCCATCGCGGAACTGCGGGAGGCGACGCGGGACCGCGCCGCGGACGGCGGTGGCGCGGGAGCGGGGAGCCAGGAAGACGACCGCGGGCGCGGCGGGACCACTCAGGTCCCCGTGCCCGCCCACGCCGCCGACTGACCGGTGGGCCGGGATCCGGGAGGAGATCCGGGTCCGGCCGTCGGACGGCGACCGAAGACCTGTTGCGGGCGGCATCTGAGCGAGCCCGCAACACAAGACAGCACACCGTGCCACGGGAACAAACGGGGCACTTCAGGGCGTTTTCGCCCGTACAGGGAGGCGGCATGACAGAGACGGCGAGCGGTCCGGCACGAGGTTCCCGCGCCAAGGGCGGCAAGGCGGGGAGCAAGGGGCTGCACATCGAGCGCATCCACACCACCCCCGGCGTACACCCGTACGACGAGGTCGCCTGGGAGCGCCGTGACGTCGTCATGACCAACTGGCGCGACGGCTCGGTCAACTTCGAGCAGCGTGGCGTCGAATTCCCCGACTTCTGGTCGGTGAACGCGGTCAACATCGTCACCAGCAAGTACTTCCGGGGCGCCGTGGGCACCCCGCAGCGTGAGGTCAGCCTGAGGCAGCTGATCGACCGCATCGTGAAGACGTACCGGAAGGCCGGCGAGGACCACAGGTACTTCGCCTCGCCCGCCGACGCCGAGATCTTCGAGCACGAGCTGGCCTACGCCCTCCTGCACCAGGTCTTCAGCTTCAACAGCCCGGTCTGGTTCAACGTCGGGACCCCGCAGCCCCAGCAGGTCTCCGCCTGCTTCATCCTGTCCGTCGACGACTCCATGGAGTCGATCCTCGACTGGTACAAGGAAGAGGGCATGATCTTCAAGGGCGGCTCCGGCGCCGGCCTGAACCTCTCCCGCATCCGCTCCTCCAAGGAGCTGCTCTCCTCCGGCGGCAACGCCTCCGGCCCGGTCTCCTTCATGCGCGGCGCCGACGCCTCCGCCGGCACCATCAAGTCCGGTGGCGCCACCCGCCGCGCCGCCAAGATGGTCGTGCTCGACGTCGATCACCCCGACATCGAGGACTTCATCGAGACCAAGGTCAAGGAGGAGCAGAAGATCCGCGCCCTGCGCGACGCGGGCTTCGACATGGACCTGGGCGGCGACGACATCACGTCCGTCCAGTACCAGAACGCCAACAACTCGGTCCGCGTGAACGACGAGTTCATGAAGGCGGTCGAGCAGGGCGGCGACTTCGGGCTGCGTGCGCGGATGACCGGTGAGGTCATCGAGGAGGTCGACGCCAAGTCGCTCTTCCGCAAGATGGCGGAGGCGGCCTGGGCCTGCGCCGACCCGGGCATCCAGTACGACGACACCATCAACCACTGGCACACCTGCCCCGAGTCCGGCCGGATCACCGCGTCGAACCCGTGCAGCGAGTACATGCACCTGGACAACACGTCCTGCAACCTGGCCTCGCTGAACTTGATGAAGTTCCTCAAGGACGACGGCAAGGGCCACCAGTCCTTCGAGGCCGACCGTTTCCAGAAGGTCGTCGAGCTGGTCATCACCGCGATGGACATCTCCATCTGCTTCGCCGACTTCCCGACCCAGAAGATCGGCGAGAACACGCGCGCGTTCCGCCAGCTCGGCATCGGCTACGCCAACCTCGGCGCCCTGCTGATGGCCACCGGTCACGCCTACGACTCCGACGGCGGCCGCGCTCTGGCCGGTGCCATCACGTCTCTGATGACCGGCACGGCCTACCGCCGCTCCGCCGAGCTGGCAGCCGTCGTCGGCACCTACGACGGCTACGCCCGCAACGCCGACGCCCACAAGCGCGTCATGGCGCAGCACGCCGACGCCAACGGCACGGCCGTGCGGATGGACGACCTGGACTCCCCGGTGTGGGCCGCCGCCACGGAGGCCTGGCAGGACGTGGTGCGGCTCGGCGAGAAGAACGGTTTCCGTAACTCCCAGGCGTCCGTGCTCGCGCCGACCGGCACCATCGGTCTCGCGATGTCCTGCGACACGACCGGTGTCGAGCCCGACCTCGCCCTGGTCAAGTTCAAGAAGCTGGTCGGCGGCGGCTCGATGCAGATCGTCAACGGCACCGTCCCGCAGGCCCTGCGCCGCCTGGGCTACCAGGAGGAGCAGATCGAGGCGATCGTCGCCCACATCGCCGACAACGGCAATGTCATCGACGCCCCCGGCCTCAAGCCCGAGCACTACGAGGTGTTCGACTGCGCCATGGGCGAGCGCGCCATCTCCCCGATGGGCCACGTCCGCATGATGGCCGCGATCCAGCCCTGGATCTCCGGCGCCATCTCCAAGACGGTCAACATGCCGGAGACGGCGACCGTCGAGGAGATCGAGGAGATCTACTTCGAGGCCTGGAAGCTCGGCGTCAAGGCGCTCGCGATCTACCGCGACAACTGCAAGGTGGGCCAGCCCCTCTCCGCCAAGAAGAAGGAGGAGGAGAAGGCCGAGATCACCGAGAAGACCGAGGGCACGATCCGTGCCGCGGTCGAGAAGGTGGTCGAGTACCGCCCGGTCCGCAAGCGTCTGCCCAAGGGCCGTCCCGGCATCACCACGTCCTTCACCGTCGGCGGCGCCGAGGGTTACATGACCGCCAACTCCTACCCGGACGACGGTCTCGGCGAGGTCTTCCTGAAGATGTCGAAGCAGGGCTCGACCCTCGCGGGCATGATGGACGCCTTCTCCATCGCCGTCTCGGTCGGTCTGCAGTACGGCGTGCCGCTGGAGACGTACGTCTCGAAGTTCACCAACATGCGCTTCGAGCCGGCCGGCATGACCGACGACCCGGACGTGCGGATGGCGCAGTCGATCGTCGACTACATCTTCCGCCGCCTGGCGCTGGACTTCCTGCCCTTCGAGACGCGCTCGGCGCTCGGCATCCACTCCGCCGAGGAGCGCCAGCGTCACCTGGAGACGGGCTCGTACGAGCCGTCCGACGACGAGGTCGACGTCGAGGGCCTGGCCCAGTCGGCGCCGCGGGCCCAGGAGCTGAAGGCGGTGGCCACGCCGAAGGCGGAGTCGGAGGTGGCCAAGCCGGCCCCGAAGCAGGCGCACACCAGCGCCGAGCTGGTGGAGATGCAGATGGGCATCCAGGCCGACGCCCCGCTGTGCTTCTCCTGCGGCACGAAGATGCAGCGGGCCGGTTCCTGCTACATCTGCGAGGGCTGCGGCTCGACCAGCGGCTGCAGCTGATCACGCGCGGTTGACGAGCTGAGGGGCGCCGGCCTGGCCGGCGCCCCTCAGCCGTGTGCGCGGGCGTCAGGGCCGGTGGCCCTCAGTCAGTGGTGTGCGCGGGCGTCAGGGCCGGTGCCGCCTGCCCATGACCCGGGTGAACGTCGCGGGGTCCTCCACGAAACCGTGCACACCGGGACGGAAGATCCACTCGCCGGAGCCGTCGCGTTCGAACTCCGCGATCGTGGCGGCCGTCGCCCCGGGCACCGAATCGAACTCGTCCTCGGCGAGGACGGTGTAGCCCTCCCGGACCCGCATGGCCGGATTCAGGACGTGTTCGAACGTCCTGGGCGCGAGCTGCTGTTGGATGACGACCCCCACCACCACGCGCGCGTAGCGGTCACCGAGGCGGTCCAGTTCGAGCGTCATGACCTCGTCCCACCCGAAGCCCTTGCCGTCCGTGCTGTCCCGGTTGAGGAAGATCGTCCCGTCCGGCGAGCGGCTGTCGAAGTGCACCAGATAGGCCGGGGTCCCATAAGGGTCCGCTGATTCGAAGGTGGCCGCGAGGATATCGAGGTCGGTGGCCGGCTGATCCGCCGGGCTGGGATCCCACTTGAGCGCGACCTCGATCTTGCGGTTCCCCTTGCTGAAGCCGGTCACCAGGCCTTCCCTTCCCCCTGAGGTTACTCGCCCCAACTCCTCTGAAGTCAGGGCTGCTTGTCCATCGTGCCACGCGCGAGGGGGCGCACGCGCGGGCGATCTCCGCCGGAGCGTGGCCGACGCCACGCCCGCTGGCCGTACGATGGCGCGGTGCTGGTCAAGTGGATTCGCTGCACCGTGGTCGACCGCCGCGGGTTCGAGCGGGGGCAGCGGAAATGGGCGGGGCTTCCGGGGGAGCCGGGTTTTCGGGGGCAGGGCGGAGGCTGGAGCCGGCAGCGGCAGGGGGTGGCCCACATCTTCGCCTTCTGGGAAAGCCGCGCCTTCTACGACTCCTTCATGGCCCGTTCCCACGACCGCCTGGCGGCCGCGCAGTCCGGCACGTTCAAGGACTCCCAGGTCAAGCTCTTCGAGTACCGCTTCGATGTGAAGACCGGCTTCGAGCCCCGGTTCACCGACTCCGATCTGATCCGGGCGGCCCTGTGCCGGGTGCACGAGGAACGCGTCGAGCACTTCATGCTCATGCAGGAGAAGGTCTGGAACCCGGCGATGGCCGGTTCGCCGGGCATGATCCGTGGCATGTTCGGTGAGGCGCCCGAACGGGAGTTCCTGATCCTGTCGATGTGGCGGGCGGCCGCCGAGCACGGAAAGTACCGCACCGAGCGCGTGGAGCGTCTGGCCCTGCGCGCCCAGACGGAGGCGGACGTCGCGGCGCTGTCGGGTGACATCGTGGAGATGGAGCCGTCCTGGACGGTCTGAGCCCGCCCGGGACGGTTTGAAAACCAAATGCACCCCCTCGAATATGTGGCGTGCGTCTCGATCAAGCCTTCGGAACAGGGAAATCGTGTGACCTACGCCGTATGAGGCCCGTACGAGTGCTCGACTTTCCCCCGCTCGATCTAGGGTTTCCGCATGGCACGACCACGGCGCATCGTCCTTGTCCGGCACGGCGAGTCGACCGGCAACGTCGACGACTCCGTGTACGAACGGGAGCCCGACCATGCGCTCGGGCTGACCGAGCGCGGCCGGCGGCAGGCCGAGGAGACCGGCAAGGGGCTCAGGGATCTCTTCGGCCGGGAACCCGTCAGCGTGTACGTGTCCCCGTACCGGCGTACGCACGAAACCCTCCGCGCCTTCCACCTCGACCCCGATCTCATACGTGTGCGCGAGGAGCCGAGGCTGCGCGAGCAGGACTGGGGCAACTGGCAGGACCGCGACGACGTACGTCTGCAGAAGGCCTACCGCGACGCCTACGGCCACTTCTTCTTCAGGTTCCCCCAGGGGGAGTCCGGCGCCGACGTGTACGACCGGGTCGGCGGCTTCCTGGAGAGCCTGTACCGCAGCTTCGAGGCCCCGGACCACCCGCCGAACGTGCTCCTGGTGACACACGGCCTGGCGATGCGGCTGTTCTGCATGCGCTGGTTCCACTGGACGGTCGCCGAATTCGAGTCGCTGTCGAATCCGGGGAACGCCGAGGTGCGGATGCTCGTTCTGGGTGAGGACGGCAAGTACACACTCGACCGGCCCTTCGAGCGCTGGCGCGAGCCGGTGCCGAACTGGGTCACCGGATAGAGTGGCAGGGCGATGACCGCTGACTCCACTCCTCCCGGGCGCCTGGAGCGCGCCTTGGCGAGCCTGCGCGGACTGGCCGCGGGCGACGCCCTTGGCTCCCAGTACTTCGTGCCGGCGAACTACCCCCTGCTGCAGCGGCGCGAGCTGCCCGCAGGTCCCTGGCAGTGGACGGACGACACGGAGATGGCCTGCTCCGTGGTCGCCGTTCTCGCCTCCCACCAGCGTGTCGACCAGGATGCGCTGGCCCGCTCCTTCGCCGAGCACCACGACTTCGACCGGGGCTACGGTCCTGCGGTCAACCGACTGCTGCGACTCGTCCGGGAAGGCGGGGACTGGCGCGAGCTGGCCGCCGCCCTCTTCAACGGACAGGGGTCGTGGGGCAACGGTGCGGCGATGCGCATCGCGCCCCTGGGCGCCTGGTACGCGGACGACCCGGAGCAGGCCACCCACCAGGCCGAGATCTCGGCCTATCCCACGCACCAGCACCGGGAGGCCGTGGTCGGGGCCATGGCCGTGGCCGCGGCCGCGGCGCTGGCCGGCTCGCCGGGCGGCCCACCCGGCCCGGAGGCACTCCTGGACGGGGTCATCGCCCTGGTGCCGAAGAGCGCCGTCGGACAGGGGCTCCGCCGTGCCCGCGACATGCTCGACTACGGCGATGCGGCCACCGTTGCGGCCGTCCTGGGCTGCGGGCGGCGCACCACCGCCCACGACACCGTGCCCTTCGCCCTCTGGTCCGCGGCGCGGAGCCTCGGTGACTTCGAGACGGCGTTCTGGACGACCGCCCAAGTGGGCGGGGACGTCGACACGACCTGCGCCATCGTGGGCGGCGTCCTGGCGTCCGGCAAGGCGGGCGCACCGCCCGCGGAGTGGGCCGACCGCACCGAGGCACTCCCGGCCTGGGTACCCACGGCCCTCTGACGGGCCGGAACGGCGTGGCCCCCTCGGGTCGCTCACCGCACCGGAGGCGGCCCGTCCCCCGTCGGCTCCTCCGCTTGCGCGGGAGTCCCCTCGGGTCACCGCTGCACGAACTCTGCGTGTTCGGCGGGAACTCTCTGTGACGGTCACCCGTTCTTCTCGTATCCGCCGCATGATCGTTCGGCGCGCAGGCGGGTTATCGGGCTCTGGAGGTGTGGGATGGTCGGCGCGTGGTCGAGCCCGGCGTCGGTGCTGGTTCCAGCCCTGGTCCTGATGTCGTCGTGGCGGGCCGTGGCGCGGCCGGCCGAACCGTCCGAAGCGTCGCACGTGCCGTTCGTGCCGGTGCGGCGGTCCGGGGGGCCGCTCGTGCGGCCGTCCGGCGGGCCGCGGCTCTGCGCGGCCCGAGCCGGGTCAGCCGATGCCCGGTCCCGTGACCCCGGCGAGGGAGTCGAGATCGCTCTTGCGGACCCTGATCACCAGCCAGGCGGTGAGGAACGCCAGAGCGGCCATCGCGGCGGCCGGGACGAAGGCGACCGAGATGCCGTGTGCGAGCACCTCGTTCCCCCAGGGCGCCGGCAGCTGGTGCGTCTTGGCGAACTGCGCCTTCTGCTCGGGCGAACCCTCGGCAAGGAACTTCGGCAACTGCTTCTCCGCCTCCTCCTTCCCGGCCGACCCGAAGACGGTCGTCAGGATGGACAGCCCGAGCGAACCGCCCACCTGCTGCATGGCATTAAGCAGACCGGAGGCCGCTCCCGCCTCGTGCTGGGCGACACCGGTGACGGCGGTGACGGTGGCCGTCACGAAGTTCAGGCCCATACCGAACCCGAACGCCAGCATCGGTCCCAGGACGCCGCCGACATAGGAGCTGTCGGGCCGGATGAAGGTCTGCCACACCAGCCCGATCACGACGAGCGCGGAGCCGACCACCATCAACGGCTTGGGGCCGAAGGTCGGCAGGAACCGCTGGGCCAGGCCGGCGCCGATCGCGATCGCGACCGTCACGGGGAGGAAGGCCACCCCGGACTCGATGGCGGTGTAACCGAGCACGTTCTGCACGAACAGCACGATGTAGAAGAACATGCCGAACATCGCGGCGGCCAGGCAGAGCATGATCACGTACGTGCCCCAGCGATTGCGGTCCGTGAACATCCTGAGCGGGGTGATCGGCTCCCTCACCCGCTTCTCGGTGAGGACGAAGGCGAGCAGCAGCACCACCGCCGCGCCGAACGAGCCGACGGTGAGGCCGTCCCGCCAGCCGTCCTCGGCCGCCCGGATGAAGCCGTAGACCAGCAGGGCCATGCCCCCCGTCGAGGTCACCGCACCGGTGATGTCGAAGCGTCCGGGATGCCGCTGGGACTCGTTGATGTACAGAGGTGCGAGCGAGGCGATCAGCACACCGATGGGCACGTTGACGAACAGCACCCACCGCCAGTCGAGCCAGTCGGTGAGCATGCCGCCGGCAAGCAGGCCGATGGCGCCACCGCCCGCGGACACGGAGGCGAACACGCCGAAGGCCCGGTTGCGCTCCGGGCCTTCGGGGAAGGTCGTCGTGATCAGTGCCAGGGACGTGGGCGACGCGATCGCGCCACCTACGCCTTGGAGGGCCCGTGCGGCCAGCAATTGCCAGGGTTCCTGGGCGAGGCCGCCCAGCAGAGAGGCGAAGGTGAACAGCAGGATGCCGGTCATGAACACCCGGCGGCGGCCGAGGATGTCACCGGCCCGCGCGCCGAGCAGCAGCAGACCGCCGAAGGTGAGCGTGTACGCGCTGACCACCCAGGTGAGGTCGGTGGTGCTGAACCGGAGAGCATCTTGAATGTGCGGAAGCGCGATGCTAACAATCGTCGCGTCGAGTACCACCATGAGTTGGCAGGCCGCTATGACCGTGAGTGCTATGCCGGGGTGCCCCTCCCGGCGGGCCGCACCCGGCTTCTGATCCCGCAGCAGTTGAGAGGTCGTCACTATGGGTCCCCCCTTACGGCGTTAGTGAACGCTTGCGTTCACTGGCGCGTCCACGGTAGTGAGTCCCCAACAGTGAACGCAAGCGTTCACTTGGGCGCGCACCTCGCATCACGTCCCCCTGTTGCCGCTGCGTGGCGTCCTCGCCTGCTCCGAAATCCCCGCTCCCCACACATGCTGGAGAAACACAGATGGCTACCTCTGGCTGCCCGGCCGCCCCTGCCGGGTCCGCCCCCGCTCGCCGGCGCGGTGCGGTGCTGGAGCGCGCGATCCTGAGCGCCGCTCTGCAGCAGCTCGGTGAAGTCGGCTGGAAGGGCCTGACCATGGAAGGTGTCGCGGCCGGCGCCCAGACCGGCAAGGCCGCGGTCTACCGCCGGTGGTCCTGCAAGGAGGATCTCGTCGCGGACGCGCTGGCGGCCGGCCTGCCCGAGGTCGATTCGGCTCCGGATGCCGGGAGCGTGCGCGAGGACCTTCTCGCCCTGTGCCGGCAGGTGCGGCAGATCATGTATTCGGCTCAGGGCGCCGCACTGCGCGCGGTGCTTTACGAATGCGATCACGTGCAGGCGGAACGCTTCCAGGGGGTGATCGTCGGAGGGGTGGTGGAGCCGACCGTCAGGCTGCTCCGGGATGTCATCGCGCGGGGTGTTGAACGCGGTGAGGTTCGCCCGGACGCCGTAAACGACTTCGTTTTCGATGCCGTCCCGGCCATGATGATGTACCGCTCGAAGGTGTGCGCAAGCGAATGGAGCGATCGGGAGCTCGAGGGCATGATCGACCAGCTGATGATGCCCCTGCTGCGTCCCCGCGCGGACTGACCGCCCGGGTCGGCGATCTCGGCACGGAACGGCAGACCGGGGTGTCGCGTGACGATCCCGGCGGCGTACCCTAAGTGCGCCATGCCGTACGAACCGCCTACCCACACCGTCGAGCGCTCGCTGCGCGCCACGACCGGAGCGAAGGTCATTGCCGGCGTCGACGAAGTGGGGCGCGGCGCCTGGGCCGGGCCCGTCACCGTCTGCGCGGCGATCACCGGACTGCGCCGACCACCCGAGGGCCTCACCGACTCCAAGCTGCTGACGATCAGGCGGCGCACGGAGCTGTCCGAGATCCTGCTGACATGGGTGACGGCCCATGCGCTGGGGCATGCTTCCCCCGAAGAGATCGACGACTTGGGGATGACGGCCGCGCTGCGGCTCGCCGCGGGCCGCGCTCTGGACGCCCTGCCGGTCCGCCCCGATGCCGTCATCCTCGACGGGAAGCACGACTATCTCGGTGCCCCGTGGCGGGTCCGCACGGTGATCAAGGGCGACCGCTCGTGCGTGGCCGTCGCGGCGGCATCGGTGATCGCCAAGGTTCAGCGCGACAAAATGATGGCCGAACTGGGTGTCGACCATGCAGACTTCGGATTCGCGGACAACGCCGGGTATCCATCGCCCGTGCACAAGGCCGCACTGGAGGAGCGGGGGCCCACCCCGCATCACCGGATGTCCTGGGCGTATCTTGATGCGTTGCCTCAGTGGCGGCACCTCAAGAAGGTCCGCAGCTGGGCGGACGGGAGCGTTCCGGAAATCGAGGGTCAGCTCGGCTTCGATTTCTGACGTCTCCGCTCGCACTGATGTGCCACCCGGTCGTCCGCACCGCACCAATGTTTGATAAAAATCAGCTCATGCCTCTCATTCCCGAGGAGCCTCAGATTCACGAGAGTGCCCAGGGTCCCCGCACCGCGCCGACCCCACGCCCCGTACCCGGCCCCCGCCCCGCGGCTCCGTCCCGCCCCGGTCGTCCCGGCCCCCCGCGGCCCACGGCGCCGGTGCAGCGCACCTCGCGTGACGCGGTTCCGGTCAAGCCGAGCCCGTCCGGGCCGGCCACTCCCGCCACACCGGCGGCGACTCCCCAGATCCAGCTGATCCCGGCTTCGCCCGAAGGCGCGCTCGACGCCGCGGAAGAGGCGTTGGACCTGCTCCTGGACTCGGGTCGCGCCCCTGGTGACGTACTCGTGATCACCACTGGTGCCCAGCACCCGTGGGCCGAGCACGAGCTGTCCTTCGGTGAAGCCTCCTACTGGGCGCAGCACGACACCGGTGACGACGTCTTCTACACGGATGCCGCCGTCGCCTCCCGTGCCGCGTCGCGTCCCGTGGTCGTCGTGGCCGTCAACGGAGGCCCCGCCTCCGCCGCTGCCACCGCCCTCCCGCTGGCCCACGCCAGGGCCGGAGCACTGCTGATCGTCTGCGGCGACCCGCAGCAGATCAACTCGGTGCTGGGCGCCGGTCTCTGAGCCGCGTACGGCACCTCGGCGCACCGGGGTGACGTAGGGGCCGCGCCGATGCCCTGAAGCACGGTGCGGCTTTCGGCATGCCAGGACGACCGGCGGCTACTCCGGTGCGGGGCGACTGGGTCTCCGCCACCTCGGTGTGGCTCATGTGCCCGCTACTCGGGTGTGGCGTGGCCATGCATCCGCTACGCCCCGGTGCAAGGCGGCTGCGCCTTCGCGCCCCCGAGCCGTCTTCGGCCTGGGGAGGCTCGTCTCTCCCGGCCACCGGTTGCCGGAGCGCGCCCTGCGGCCGACGGCCGGCGTCTCCCTTTCCGCGGGCCGGGTCGGTCGGATCGGCCGGGTCGGTCCGGTCGGTCGGCTCGGTCCGGACGGTCGGATCGGACGGGTCGAACGGCTCGGCCGACTGTGCGGAAGACCCGCGGAGGCCGGCTCCGGCGGCGGATGCGCCTCAGCGGGCCGCCGCGCGGCGCAGGACCTCGGAGACCGGACCTCCGGTGCGCGGAGTGAGTGGCGGGGCCTGTGTCATGGCCAGGGGCTCCGGCGCGGAGTGAGAGTGGGGCCGGCGTCCGCCGCGCCCTTCGCCGAGCACCTGCCAGCCCTCGTGAGTCAGCGTGATGTACGCCCCGCAGCGCAGCCCGTGCAGGGTGCAGGCGTCGCGCAGCCCCCACATCCAGGCGCCGTCCTCCTCCGTCCAGTGTGCGTCACCCTCGCGGCAGTAGAGCAGTACCGCCGTGCGCACCGGTGTGCGGCGTCGCAGGTCGTGCGGAATGACCCGGCGCAGCTGGGACAGGAGCGCGTTGCGGAACATCCAGCCGTCGGCCGGAGCGGGACGACGGGTGAACGAGGCGCTGGCGCACAGCCGCTCGTCCGGATCGAGGACCGCCACGACCGCCGTGGACGGCTTCGGCTGATGCCGGGTGTGCAGACCGCTGACGACCTCACGGGGGTTGCGCAGCAGCGGGATTCCGGCGGCAGCCCACTCCGCCGGCTCGAGCAGACGACTGGCGGAGGCGGCGGGCGCGGATGTCGAGAACGAGGCCGCCGAGGACGAGGCGAATCCGAAGGTCACGTTCCTCCCTTCGGCTACGCGCCCATACTGCGGGCGAGGTCGGATTCGGGGGAGCGCGCACCGCAGTGAAGCCCAGCCGGATCACGGACGAGCCGTGCGGGGAGCGGATCTCAATTCTTCCTGTCGAACTGGGATGCGGCAACGAGCAATTGGCGCCACCGCCGGTTATCTGTTGGTGCGGGGTTTATATCCCTACCCACGGGTCGCGCCGATGACGCCTGGCCGGTCGGATCACGTCGTGCCCGGTCGCCGGCGGCGGCCGCGCGGTCAGCCCTGGACGGCCAGGACCAGCGGCAACACCCCCTGCGCACCAGCTCTCCTGAGCAGGCGCGCCGCGACAGCGAGGGTCCAGCCGGTCTCGGTGAAATCGTCCACCAGCAGGACCGGCCCCCCGGCCTCGGCGAGCGCCGACGCGAGGGCGGGAGGCACCGCCAAGGAGCCGTCGAGAGCCTTCAGTCGCTGCGCACTGTTGCTGCGTGGCATCCGGGGCGCCTCCTCGGCGTAGTCCACGGAGCCGAGCAGCGGCAGCCGGCCGATCTGGGAGATCCGGGCGCCCAGGGATCCGATCAACTCGGGCCTGGTGCGTGAGGCGATGGTGACCACGCCCACCGGCCGGGCCTGGGCATCGGCCGCGCCGGGGGCCCACCCGCCCGGGCCGCGGGCCCAGTCGGCCAGCACGTCGACGACGGCTCGCGCCACGTCGTCCGGCACGGGGGCGTCCGATGCCTGCGGGGCGAAGAGGGGGCGCAGGCGGTTGCCCCAGCCGATGTCCGACGACCGGCCCAGAGCCCGTCCCTGCGCCGCCTGTTCACCGGCCGGGATGCGGCCCTTGAGGTCGATACCGACGGCCGACAGGCCGGTCGGCCACATGCGTCGGGGCTCCACCTCGACGCCCGCCCGGCCCAGGTCGCTCCGTGCGGCGTCCAGCGCCGTCGTGGACATGTCGGTGGTGAAGCGAGATCCGGCGCAGTTGTCGCAGCGACCACACGGTTTGGCGCCCTCGTCGTCCAGTTGGCGCTGCAGGAACTCCATCCGGCACTCGGTGGTGGATGCGTACGCCCGCATCGCCTGCTGCTCGGCCGTGCGCTGCCGGGCGACCCAGTCGTAGCGCTCGGCGTCGTACGACCACGGCTGCCCGGTCGCGATCCAGCCGCCCTTGACCCGGCGTACCGCCCCGTCCACGTCGAGGACCTTCAGCATGGTCTCCAGACGTGAGCGGCGCAGTTCGACCAGGGGCTCCAGCGCAGGCAGCGACAGAGGTCTGTCCGCCTGGGTGAGGACGTCCAGGGTGCGCCGGACCAGGTCCTCGGAGGGGAAGGCCAAGGAGGCGAAGTACTGCCAGATCGCCTCGTCCTCCTTGCCTGGCAGCAGCAGTACCTCGGCGTGCTCGACGCCACGGCCGGCCCGGCCCACCTGCTGGTAGTAGGCGATGGGGGAGGAGGGCGAACCGAGGTGGATCACGAAGCCCAGATCGGGCTTGTCGAAACCCATGCCGAGCGCGGAGGTGGCGATCAGCGCCTTCACCCGGTTGGCGAGCAGATCGTCCTCGGCCTGCTGCCGTTCGGCGTTCTCCGTCTTGCCCGTGTACGAGGCGACGACATGGCCGCGCTGCCGCAGGAAGGCGGTGACCTCCTCGGCGGCGGCGACAGTGAGTGTGTAGACGATGCCGGATCCCGGCAGCTCGTCCAGGTGGTCGGCGAGCCAGGCCATCCGGTGGGCCGCGTCCGGCAGCCGCAGCACGCCGAGGCTGAGACTCTCCCGGTCCAGCGGCCCGCGGAGCACCAGGGCGTCCGACGTGCCCCCGGTGCCCAGCTGCTCGGCGACGTCCGCGGTGACACGTGCGTTGGCCGTGGCGGTGGTGGCCAGCACGGGGACCCCCGGTGGGAGGTCGCCGAGCATGGTGCGCAGTCGTCGGTAGTCGGGCCGGAAGTCGTGACCCCAGTCGGAGATGCAGTGGGCCTCGTCCACCACCAGCAGGCCTGTGGCCGCCGACAGCTTGGGCAGGACCTGATCGCGGAAGTCCGGGTTGTTCAGGCGCTCCGGGCTGACGAGCAGGACATCCACCTCGCCGGCCGCGATCTCGGCCTGGACGTCCTGCCACTCCTCGGTGTTGGCCGAGTTGATGGTCCGGGCGTGGATGCCGGCCCGCGCCGCGGCGTCCACCTGGTTGCGCATGAGGGCGAGCAGCGGAGAGACGATCACCGTGGGTCCGCTTCCTCTGGCCCGCAGCAGCGAGGTCGCCACGAAGTACACCGCGGACTTGCCCCACCCGGTGCGCTGGACGACCAGCGCCCGGCGCCGTTCGGCGACCAGTGCCTCGATCGCCCGCCACTGGTCCTCGCGCAGACGTGCCGCGCCCGTGGCGTCCCCGACGAGGCGGGCGAGGACGGTGTCGGCCTGTGCCCGGAGGTCCGCGTTGCTCGTGTGCTCCATGCGCTCCATACAACAGGACGGGACCGACAAGCGGGCGGTCCGGGCCGAGCGCTGTGGACAACCGATCTGACCTTGTCGTGTCCCTGATTCGACTTATCCACAGGCCCGGGCGGAGTCTCAGGATCCGCGAGATCGTCTGCGCATGACGAATCACAGCGAAACGACCGGACCCTTCGAGAACGGCGACATCCCGGGACAGGAGCCGTCGAGCAAACCGTCGGCGCACGACCCGCAGGTCACCCTGCGCAGCCCGGCCGAGCTGGCCGACGCCCTGCCCTATCTGCTCGGCTACCGCCCGGAGGACAGCATGGTGCTGGTCGCCCTCCACGACCGCGAGACCCCGGGCAGGTTCGGTGGCCGGGCCCGGCTCGGCATTCCCGCCGGCGAGGAGGACTGGGAACCGGCCGCCCGGCAGCTGGCCCAGGGGCTGGTGACCGGCTGCGAGCGGCGCGGCGCCCGCCCCGAGCGGATGGTGGCCTACGTCTGCCGTGAACCGGCCCCGGGGGAGTCGGGCCGGGACGTGAAGCGACGACTGGAGGGGCTGGCCCACGCCCTGCGGGTCGCCTGCGGCAGCCTCGACGTGCCGGTCATCGAGGCACTGTGCATCTCGGACGGCCGCTACTGGAGCTACTGCTGTCCGGTCGACGGCTGCTGCCCCGAGGACGGTTCGCCGATGGGCCTTCCCGGCACCTCCGTGCTGGCCGCTGCCGCCACCTACGCCGGCATCCAGGTCCGCGGCACCCTGAGGGAGCTGCGGGCCAGGCTGCAGCCCTGGGAGACCAGCGCGGCACTGGAGCAGGAGGTCGCCCTCGACGCGGCCGGTATGAGCCTGGTGCCCCGCATCCTGGAAGAGTCGAGCCGTGCGGAGGTCGCGCGGGAGACGCTCGACCTCGCCGAGCGGATCATGCACCGCCTCGCAGCCGCAGCGCCGGTGTCCGGTACGCATCCGGCAGACCTGCGCGACGACGACCTCCTCGGTCACGACGAGGCGGCGGCGCTCGTTCTCGGACTCCAGGACCGCACGACCCGCGACCGGGCGGCCGCGTGGATGGAAGGCGAGGAGGCGGGCCCGGCCCTTCGGCTCTGGCGCGCCCTGGCCCGCCGTTGTGTCGGCCCCTACGGCGAGCACGCCGCCGCTCCGCTGACCCTGGCCGGCTGGGTCGCATGGTCCACGGGCGACGAACTGGAGGCGCGCGAGGCCCTGGCCATGGCGCTGGGCGCGGACCCCGACTACCTCTTCGCCCGTCTGCTGCACCAGGCCTGCAATGAGGGCCTCGACCCGGAGGCGATTCGCCGCTGCCTGCGCACCGGAGGCTCCGGACGTACGACCGCGGAGACGGCGGAACGGACGGACCAAGCGCCGGACACGGCTTGCACCGAGCCCGCCCGAGCAGCCGCGGTCGTGCCCGGACAGGCCGGACAGCCCGGACCGATCGCACCGGCCGCGCCGACAGCACCGGCGGCGTCGACAGCACCGGCTGCACCGACAGCACTGGCTGCACCAACAGCTCCGAGCGCACCGGCCGCACCGGCCGCACCGGCCGCACCGGCCGCACCGGCCGGACCGACCGTGCCGGCCGCGCCGGTTGCGGACCGTCAGGGTGTCGAAGCGGGCTCAGGAACGGGTTCGCGCCGCCGGCGGCGAGTGCGGTCCGTGGACGGCGGTGACGGCCGCCGCACGCGTCGTCCGGCCGAGGGCCGGCGAGGGCCGACCGGCTCCCGTCCCCGGCCGTCGTCCACGGAACCCTCACGGCCCGGCACCCGAGGCACCAGCGGCACCCGAAGTGCTCGGGGTGCGATCGCGCCCGACGGCACGACGAACGGCGCCCCGACGGGCAGCGGCCCGCATGAGCACGGGGAGGAAGCGTGAGTCCCGGGCGAACGAGCGCGGATCGCACGGGCCGGGAGAGATCTGCCGACGCGGCGAGCCCCGGCCGTTCGACGCCGGGAGGCAGGACGTGTGTCGCCGGCCGCCTTGGCCCAGCCGACGTATGTGCCGGAGAGACGGACGGCCGACCGGCAGGGTCCGCACCAGACGTTTGCCGGCCGCGTTCGGCTTCCGCCCGTACCTGCAGTGCCTGCCGCCGGCCGCCGTCCGGTCGGCTTCCACGGAGTGGGCCGTGACCACGACGAGGCCTGCTCCGTTCACCTGAGTGGCGGAACACCCGGACGGGCCTCGCCGCCGCACGCCCCCTTGCCCCCCAGGGAACCCAACGGCCGCTCCGCACGTACGAGGCGCACCGAGCGCAGAAGAGGCGACCCCATGCACCAGCAGCCGACTCCGCCCGCCGCCGGCGACGAACGTTCGCCCTGGGACAGGCCCGAGGTGATCCCGGCGGACGCCGCCGACCTACAGCGGCGGCCCATGCGCACGGCGCCCGGGCTGCCACCCACCTTCACCGCGCCCGGGCGGCAGCCCATGCGCACCGCGTCCGGGCTGCCACCCACGCACACCGCGCTGATCTGCGTCGCTCTGCCCGGCCTCGCCATCTCCGGCGAGTCGGGGCAACTGTCCGGCCGGGGGCTGGACGGCTTCTACCGAGGCGGAAGGCGGCTGCTGTCGCGGTGCCAGGTCAGGGTTGCCGGCCGGGAACCGCTGGCGGTGCAGGCGCGGATGACCGCAGCCGACAGTGCCCGCTTCGTGGGCACGCTGCGCCTCTCCCCGGCGACGGGACCCGATCCCGACGTCGTCGTCGAGCGGACGCGTTGCGCCGACGGAACCGAACGGATCGTTTTCCGCAACGCCGCTCTGCGCCACCTGCGTCTGCCTCTCGAAGTCGCCCTCAGCACGGATCTCGCGGAGCTCGGCGCCATCGCTTCCGGTGCGGCGGGCCCCGAACTCCCGGCCACGGTCCGCGACTCGGGCCTGCGCTGGACCACGACGAGCGCCGCGGCCTGCGTCACGGCCGACCCGCCACCCGCCGACGCCCTGGCGTCCGCCGGACTGCTGCGCTGGGAACTCGACCTGCCACCGAGCGGGGCGGCAGTCGTGGAACTGCGGGTACGAGCCGACGGAGCGGCTCCACTGCGGGCCGTGGGACATGCCTCGTCCCGTCCCCTCGCACCCGCTCGAGCAGCCGGCGATGATCCCCGGGTGGCCCCCCTGCTGCAGGCGGCCGTCGCCGACCTCCAGGCACTGCTCCTTCGCGACCCCGCGCACCCCTCGGACACTTACCTCGCCGCGGGTGCCCCGTGGCGCTGCGGCATGGCCCCCGCCGACGCCCTCGCAGCCGCCCGTATGGCCCTGCCCCTGGGCACGCGCCTCGCCGCGGGCACCCTGCGTGCCCTGGCCCGCACGCAGCTGCCGGGGCCCGGCCCCGGAACCGGCATGATCCCCGGGCCACGACGCGACGCCGGTCCCCTTCTCCCGCCGGGCTGCACGGGAACCGAGGCCACACTGCTCTTTCCCGTCCTGCTCGCCGAGGCCCGCAGATGGGGACTCCCCGAGCAGGAGACGGAGGAACTGCTGCCCGCGGCCGAACGCTGCCTGACCTGGCTGCGCACCACCGTCGCTGACGGGACCTACCTCTCCGATCCGCAGCCCGCAGGGCCGGCCCGCTGCGAGACGCAGGCCCAGGCCTACCGCGCGGCGCTGCTGGGCGCCGACCTCCTCGACGCGTGCGCGAGACCGGGGGCCACGGAGCTGCGGGAGTGGGCCGGGGCCCTGCGGTCCGCCTTCCGGACCGGCTTCTGGATCGACGACCACGGCGGCGGCCGCCCGGCCGCGGCCCTGGCGCCGGACGGCCGTCCCGTGCCGCACCTGGGTTCCGCCGCGGTCCACCTGCTCGACACCGGGCTGCTCGGCTCCGGCAGGTTCGCCCCGGGCCTCCTGGACAAGGTGCAGACCGAGCACCTCGCCAGACTGCTCGGCGGCCCCGCCATGGATGCGGGCTGGGGGCTGCGCGGCCTCGGCAGCAAGGAGGCGGCGCACAACCCGTTCGGCCACCGGAGCGGAGCCGTCCGAGTCCACGAGAGTGCGCTCGCCGTCGCCGGCCTGGCCGCCGCCGGATACGAGAGGGAGGCCGCCGGCCTGCTGACGGGCCTGCTGGAAGCGGCGGACCACTTCGGCCACCGGCTGCCCGAGATGTTCGGCGGAGAACAGCGCTCCGCAGGCAGCGCGCCCCTGCCCCATCCGGCGGCCTGCCGTCCGGCGGCCACCGCAGCGGCCTCCGTGGTCCTGATGCTCACCGCGATCGCCGGTATCCGTCCCGACGCCCCCGCCGGCACCGTCATCCTGCGCCCCGTGAGCAGTGCCCCGCTCGGCGAACTGGGTCTGACCGGGCTCCGCGTGGCGGGCGCCCCGTTCGCCGTGCGGGTCAGCCGACTGGGACTCGCCATGGTCGAGGAGGCCGCGGACGGCCTGCAACTGGGGGTGTGAGCCCGGCGCCGACGCCTGTGACCTCGTACGACGTGACCGTCACGACGAACGGGACCCGGCCTTGGCTTCCTTCGGGAACGGAGCTGGGGGCACGACCTGCGCGACCGACGAAGGGAGTGTTTATCGTCAGGCAGACGACTATGATCGCCGCATGCCCTACGACCCGTCAGCGTTTCCGCCCTTCGCCGTCACCGTGGACCTGGTCGTGCTGACCGTGCGCCGCCATGCCCTGTGCGCGCTGGCGGTACGCCGGGGCGAGCCTCCGTTCCAGGGGCGCTGGGCACTGCCTGGCGGCTTCGTACGGGCCGACGAGAACCTGTCGCAGGCGGCGGCACGCGAGCTGGCCGAGGAGACGGGGCTGCGCGCCCACGATCCCTCGGCCCCGGCCCAGGACAACGGAGCCCACCTGGAGCAGCTCGCCACCTACGGCGACCTGGAGCGGGATCCGCGCATGCGCGTGGTGAGCGTCGCTCATCTCGCGCTCGCGCCCGACCTGCCCGCACCGCGCGCGGGCGGCGACGCGAGCAACGCGCGCTGGGCGCCGGTGGAGGAACTGCTCGAGCAGGGCGGATACGGCCGCGACGGCGAGCCGGTGGCACCGCTGGCGTTCGACCACGCCCGGATTCTCGCCGACGGGGTGGAGCGGGCACGGTCCAAGATCGAGTACTCGTCGCTGGCCACCGCTTTCTGCCCGCCCGAGTTCACCGTCGGAGAGCTGCGCCGGGTCTACGAGGCGGTCTGGGGCGTGGCCCTCGATCCGCGCAACTTCCACCGCAAGGTGACCGGAACGCCCGGATTCCTCGTCCCCACGGGAGGTACGACCACCCGCCAGGGCGGCCGGCCGGCCCAGCTCTTCCGGGCCGGCGGGGCCACCCTGCTCAACCCTCCGATGCTGCGCCCCGAGGTCTGAGCCGCCGCCCGGACGGCCGCCGCTGCCAAGGGCGAGCCGGCCGTGCGAGCCGGGCCCCGGCTGCGTCGAACGGCGGACACGGACGGGGTTGTGCATGCGGCACTCCGCGACAGAACGCGCTATACACCAAAAAATGGGACATAGCGCGCTATCTTGCTGCAGGTGATCCAGGCCTTCGGACTGACCAGCAACCCCCGCAAGGCGCACCCGCCCGCCATCGACGACGTCTCCTTCGAAGCGCGCGCCGGGCACGTCACCGCGCTCCTCGGCGGCGCCGGCGCGGGCAAGACGACGGCGCTCAGACTGATGCTCGAGCTTCAACCCGGTCGTGGCATCACCTACTTCAAGGGGCGGCCCCTGCACCGGATCGCGCATCCCGCCCGGGAGGTCGGCGTGCTCCTCGGTGACGTGCCAGGGCACCCGGCCCGCTCGGTCCGCGGTCATCTGCGCATGCTGTGTGCGGCGTCGGGGCTTCCCGCGCGCCGCGCCGACGAGGTCCTCGAGGTGGTCGGCCTGGTCAGCCTTCGCGAGGAGCGCCTCGACACGCTGTCGTGCGGCGTGGACCGCAGACTCGGCCTGGCCTGCGCTCTCCTGCCCGACCCGCACACGCTCGTCCTGGACGCACCCACCGACGGGCTCTCCGCCCGTGAGGCGCAGTGGCTGCACAGCATGCTGCGCGCGCACACCCGCCAGGGCGGCACCGTGCTCTTCACCACGGCCGACCCCAAGGAAGCCGCGCGGACAGCCGACCGCGTCGTCACCCTCGACGGTGGCAGGCTCGTCGCGGATCAGGAGGCCAAGGAGTTCGCCCGCACCCGGCTGCGCCCCCGGGTCGCCGTCCGCAGCCCCCACGCGGCGCGCCTCGCGGCCCTGCTCGCCAAGGAGGCCCGCACCGCCCGCCGATCCGTGGAGGTCGTACGGGAGGGCGGCAACCGCCTCTCGGTGTACGGCAGCACGACCGCCGACGTCGGTGAGACGGCGTTCCGCAACGGCATCCTCATCCACCAACTCGCGGACGAGGTCGGCGACATGGGTCCCGGTGCCGAACGAGGCGACGGTGCGGAGGCTGACGGCGTACGGCAGGCTCGGGGCGAGTCGGTCGTCCCGCACTCGCCTGGGGCGTCCCTGGAGGCGGCCACCGCGGAAGCCGGTCCGGCGGAGCGGGAGCCCGCGCGATCCGGCTCATCGGCGTCCGGCCGGCGCGGCGCGGGGATCGGCTCATCGGTGACCGGCCCGGGCGACGCGGAGCGTTTCCGGCCGGTGGAGCCGGGCGATGCGGACTCCGCCCTGGCGGCAGCGGGTACCGGCACCGCCGCTGCGCTCGACGCCTCCCGGCCGGACCCGGAGACCCCGGCGTCGGCCGGCGCGTCACGGGGCCGGCGCGGTGCGGCGCCGGACGTCTCGCCGGAGGAGCGCGAGAACTGTGCACGGAGCCCGTCGGCAACGGAGCGCGCAGCGTCCGGCATCAGTGCGGCCCGGGAAGACCTCCTTGCGGACCGGGAGTCGTGGATCCGCTCCGGGGGCGCAGGGTGGGCCGGATCGGGGCGGCCCGGACGGGAGCGTGCGCAGGCCGGTGGCGGCGAGCGGTCATCCGCCGGGGAGGACCCCGCCCGCGTGCTGGGGCCGGAGCAGTCGGAGAGCACCTGCGCCACTACGGCGCAGGCCGCGCGGATTGCCGCGGGCGGTGGGGAAACGGTGCGCGACGCCGTCGGGCTCGGCGCTGGGGCGACTCCGGCCGAGGCGCCCACGGCGGCCGGCCTCGACCGGGCCGCCGACGCGACGACAGTGCCGGACACCGGCCAGGCCGACGACGCGAGACCCTCGAAATCACCGGCGGGCGGCAGGAGCAGCGTGGCAGCGGGCATCCTCGCCACGCGCACCCGGCTGCCCGGCGCCAGGAACCCCGGCACCGGTAAGCCGCTGACCGGCCGCGCCGTACGCCCCGAAGGCGCGGTCGCACCCGATGCCCTCTCTCCTCTCCCGCCTCCCATCTCCGTCCTGCCCGCACCCGCCCCGCTCCGCCCCCTGCGCTACGAGATCCGGCGCGCCGCCGGGGTCGGTACCGGCTTCTTCACCTGCGCCGGCGCGCTGGTGGTGTCCGCGATCACGGCCGTAGTGCTGGCCCGGCTCGGTCACACCCCGCACGAACGGCTGTTCGCCGCATGGCCACGGGAACTGCCGCTGCCGCCCGCGGCGCTCGCGGCGGGGCTGCTCGGTGCGCTGGCGTTCGGGGACGAGTTCCGCCACCCCGCCCTGGCGGCGGACCGCGGCACCGTGCCCCGCAGGCTGGGGCTGCTGACCGCGAAACTGTTCGTCTCCGGAGCCACCGCCCTGCTGCTCGCCTTCCTCACCGTGGGCTGCGACGCCGAACTCCTGTACCTCGTCTACGGGCGGGAGCTGACACAAGTTCCCGCGGACTGGCTCTCGCTCGGCGCGGGTTGGTTCGCACTGGTGGTCGGGTGCGCCTGGGCCGGCGTGCTGGCGGCCGGAGTGTTCCGGTCCACCACGGCGGGTCTGGCCGCGGTCCTCGCCGTACCCGTCCTCGTCGTACCGCTCGTGCACCAGGCGCTGCGGGGCTCTGGGATGCGGATGGCGGCCGGCGTCCCGATGCGGATGCACGAACTTCTGCTGCTGCAGTGGCCCTTCGGGGGAGAGCGATATCTGGTCGCGGTGTTGCGGCTGCTCGCCCAACCCGTGGGCGGAGCAATGGTGTTGTCGCTGACGGGACTGCTCTGTGCCTATCTGTCCACGACCCTGCGCACCCGGGTCCGATGACGACCGTCCGAGCGCTTCCGGTCCCGTGGTGCGCACAACTCCCCGCAGAAAGCACATTTCTTTCCGATAAGGCGTCAATTGCGACGGTGTGAGCGATCACCCTTTCGTGTGCTTTTCACCAAAGACCTCAAGGGAGTTGGAGACGACGCCGACAAAGGATCCGTGAGTACCCTTGCGCACACCATGATGACCGCCGCCCGCCCCGCAGACTCAGGTCTGACCGGCTCGGGCGATCTCGACCGCTACCCCTACGCCGAGGCCCCGATGGCCGACCGCGTCGGAGCGCCCTCCTGGGAGGGCACGGAGCCGGAGCTGGGCCGCGTCGGCCGGCGTGCCACGGGCAGCCGCGGGCGCGGGCTGCACGGACAACTCGTACAGCAGCTGGGGCAGATGATCGTCTCCGGCGACCTGGGTGCGGACCGCCCCCTGGTGCCCGAGGAGATCGGCCAGCGGTTCGAGGTCTCCCGTACCGTCGTCCGTGAGTCCCTCCGCGTGCTCGAGGCCAAGGGGCTGGTCAGCGCCCGCCCCAACGTCGGCACGCGCGTGCGTCCCGTCAGTGACTGGAACCTTCTCGACCCGGACATCATCGAGTGGCGCGCCTTCGGGCCGCAGCGCGACGACCAGCGCCGTGAGCTCAACGAGCTGCGCTGGACGATCGAGCCGCTCGCAGCCCGCCTCGCCGCCGGGCACGGGCGCGAGGAGGTGCAGCAGCGCCTGTGCGACATGGTCGAGATCATGAGCCACGCCATGGCGCAGGGTGATGCCCTGACCTATTCGCGTGCGGACAACGAGTTCCACGGGATGCTCATTCAGATCGCCGGCAATCGCATGCTGGAGCACCTCTCCGGGATCGTCTCGTCGGCCCTTCAGGTATCGGGCGGCCCGGTGACCGGCTGCGACCGGCCCAACGAGGCGTCCCTCGCGCAGCATGCGCGGATCGTGGACGCCCTCGGCACCGGTGACGGCACGGCCGCGGAGTCGGCCATGCGCCAGCTGCTCACGGTCCACCCCGAGGTGGAGCGCGTGGTTCCCGCCCCGCGCGAGCACTGACCCGTGACGAGGCGGTGCGGTCGCCGGTGTGCGGCGTCCTCGTTCTCCTAGCCGCGCCGGACCGGTTCTCGAGGCCACGCCGGCCCTGGGTACCGGACCCCGCCGGACCCGCCGGATCCTCTGGAGCCGGCGGGTCCGGCGGTGCGACGGGCCGCCGTGGTGCTGTTCACTGGCCGGGAGTGCGTCACCAAAGTCTCGGTCTGCCCATTTCCGACCGTTTTTGAACGCTTACGGGGTGTGACTCGGGCCACGCGGATTGGGCGTAACGCTCGCGGGAGCAGTGCGATGACCTAAGAGGTGACAGCCGCGGAGGGAATACGGACGCCATGACAGGCGCTGTGCATCTTCCCGGCGCCGCCCGCTCCGTCGGCCCATCCCCAGGCCGGTGGTCGGCTCCCGTCCGCACCGGACGATGCCGGAAGCCGTTTTCCAACGTTCCGAGAGGTTGTTCGTGTCGGCCAGCACATCCCGTACGCTCCCGCCGGAGATCGCCGAGTCCGTCTCTGTCATGGCGCTCATTGAGCGGGGAAAGGCTGAGGGGCAGATCGCCGGCGACGATGTGCGTCGGGCCTTCGAAGCTGACCAGATTCCGGCCACTCAGTGGAAGAACGTACTGCGCAGCCTCAACCAGATCCTTGAGGAAGAGGGTGTGACGCTGATGGTCAGTGCCGCAGAGCCCAAGCGCACCCGAAAGAGCGTCGCAGCGAAGAGCCCGGCCAAGCGCACCGCCACCAAGACGGTCGCGGCGAAGACGGTGACCACCCGGAAGGCCACCGCCACCACGGCCGCCCCGGCCGTGCCCGCCGCCCCGGACGATGCCGATTCCGCCGAGGAAGCCACGCCCGCGAAGAAGGCCGCCGCCAAGAAGGCGACCGCAAAGAAGGCCGTAGCCAAGAAGGCCGTCGCGAAGAAGACGGCCGCCAAGAAGACCACGGGCAAGAAGGACGACGGCGAGATCCCCGAGGAAGAGGTCCTCGAGGACACCAAGGTCGCCGACGAACCCGAGGGCGCCGAGAGCGCGGGCTTCGTCCTGTCCGACGAGGACGAGGACGACGCGCCCGCCCAGCAGGTCGCCGCCGCCGGCGCCACCGCCGACCCGGTCAAGGACTACCTGAAGCAGATCGGCAAGGTCCCCCTGCTCAACGCCGAGCAGGAGGTCGAGCTGGCCAAGCGCATCGAGGCGGGCCTGTTCGCCGAGGACAAGCTGGCCAACGCCGACAAGCTCGCCCCGAAGCTCAAGCGCGAGCTGGAGATCATCGCCGAGGACGGCCGCCGCGCCAAGAACCACCTGCTGGAGGCCAACCTCCGTCTGGTGGTCTCCCTGGCCAAGCGCTACACCGGCCGCGGCATGCTCTTCCTGGACCTCATCCAGGAGGGCAACCTCGGTCTGATCCGCGCGGTCGAGAAGTTCGACTACACCAAGGGCTACAAGTTCTCCACGTACGCCACTTGGTGGATCCGTCAGGCGATCACCCGCGCCATGGCCGACCAGGCCCGCACCATCCGTATCCCGGTGCACATGGTCGAGGTCATCAACAAGCTCGCGCGCGTGCAGCGCCAGATGCTCCAGGACCTGGGCCGCGAGCCCACCCCGGAGGAGCTGGCCAAGGAACTCGACATGACCCCGGAGAAGGTCATCGAGGTCCAGAAGTACGGCCGCGAGCCCATCTCGCTGCACACCCCGCTCGGCGAGGACGGCGACAGCGAGTTCGGTGACCTCATCGAGGACTCCGAGGCCGTCGTCCCCGCCGACGCCGTCAGCTTCACGCTCCTGCAGGAGCAGCTGCACTCCGTCCTGGACACCCTGTCCGAGCGCGAGGCCGGCGTCGTCTCCATGCGGTTCGGCCTGACCGACGGTCAGCCGAAGACCCTCGACGAGATCGGCAAGGTCTACGGGGTGACGCGTGAGCGCATCCGTCAGATCGAGTCCAAGACCATGTCGAAGCTGCGCCACCCGTCGCGTTCGCAGGTGCTGCGCGACTACCTCGACTAGGCTGCGGCCTCACGACGGCGAAGGCCCGGTTCCCCTCGCGGGGGCCGGGCCTTCGTGCTGCGAGCCACGACGCACTGGATGACTCTGGGTGTTCCAGAAGTACCCCAGAGTAAGGATCTCGCATGCGTGGTTCCGTTGTCCGGGCGCTGATCCGGCCGCTGGCCCTGGCGGCCACGATGACCGTCATACCCCTGATGGGCGCGGCTCCTGCCGCCGCCGACAGCGTGGTGGTGGGGGGGTTCCCGATCAAGATTTCGCAGGCTCCGTGGACGGTGGCGCTGTCCAGCCGTGACCGGTTCGGAGGTACGCGGGCGGGCCAGTTCTGCGGCGGCGTGGCCATCTCGCGCACCGCGGTGCTCACCGCGGCCCACTGCATGGCCGAGGAGGTCCTGGGCGCCCCGCCGGACCTCGTGGACGACCTCAAGGTCATCACGGGCCGTACGGATCTGCTGGCGGACGAGGGAGACGAGGTCGCCGTCCGCGACGTCCAGGTCAACCCCGGGTACGACAGTGCGACCAACTCCGGCGACTTCGCCGTGCTCACACTCGCCGGGGAGCTGCCGCAGTCCGCGGTCGTGACCATGGCGGGCGCGGGCGACCCCGCCTACGCGCCGGGTACCGAGGCCACGGTGTCGGGCTGGGGCGACATCACCGGAGGGGGTGCCTACGCGCGTCGGCTTCGGGCGGCACGCTTGCACGTGCTGTCCGACGATCTCTGTTCCCGCGCCTATCCGGGCGGACCGGACGGCACCTACCAGGCCGACACCATGCTCTGCGCCGGCGAGGCCACCGGAGGCCCGGACGCCTGTCAGGGCGACAGCGGCGGCCCGCTGGTGGCCGGCGGGCGGCTGATCGGGCTGGTGTCGTGGGGGAGCGGCTGTGGACGGCCTGGAAGCCCTGGCGTCTACACGCGCGTCTCCGAGGTCGTCCGGGCCCTGCGACCGGGAGCTGAGGGCCCGGGGAGGCCGTACAGCCGCTCCTGAGGGCCGCACGCGGGCATGAGCACGGGCGGCCGCTCCTAGGGAGGGAGCGGCCGCCCGTTCACCGGCCTGTGCCGGGGCTGGCTCGTCGTGTGTGCGAGATTCAGCGCTCTTCTTCCGAAGCGGTGTCCGGGGCGGACGTCAGTCGCTCCGTCTCGTCCTGTATCTCAGCGGCGATCTTCTTGAGTTCCGGCTCGAACTTGCGACCGTGGTGGGCGCAGAAGAGCAGTTCTCCGCCGCTGAGCAGGACCACGCGCAGGTAGGCCTGGGCGCCGCAGCGGTCGCAGCGATCGGCGGCCGTCAGCGGGCTCGCGGGGGTCAGAACAGTAGTCACGTCGCCTCTTCTCTAGCTCGACGAGCTGTCGTACCAGGGTCAACATCCAACCAGCCCGAAAACGTTCCCGCTCGTGGCTTTTCCTCGAAAAAATCTTTCCGTGGCGGCTGTCTGCTGCCGGTTGGCGGCGAATGTGCCGTAGTGCGTGTCTGGAGTGCTTACGGGTTCGCGCGGTTTGGGGGGTCTTGATCCTCCCGGCTGGCTTGCCGGTTTGTTCATGAGGACGTGCCCGGAGCCTAAATGGTTCATGCCTCCAAGGGAACGTGATGTGTACTTCACCCCATCGAGGGATCGAACAGATATGCGAGCTTGGATTAGTGTGGGTTCCCGACGAGGGTGGCGTTACACCGGCTCTACCAGGCCTCGGTACCCTCTGAGCGGCGACCGAAGCCGACCCCTTACCCAGAAGGGGGCCATCTGAAATTCAGCGAGGAGCGAACCGCGTGACCGCCGATACGTCCGTGCCGTCCACAGCGCTGCTGGCAGGAGCAGACCGGGACGGTTCCAACTACACCGCGCGGCACCTGCTCGTCCTCGAGGGCCTCGAAGCCGTGCGTAAGCGCCCTGGCATGTACATCGGCTCGACGGACAGTCGCGGCCTGATGCACTGCCTGTGGGAGATCATCGACAACTCCGTGGACGAGGCCCTCGGCGGCTACTGCGACCACATCGAGGTGGTCCTCCACGACGACGGCTCCGTGGAGGTGCGGGACAACGGCCGCGGCATCCCCGTGGACGTGGAGCCCAAGACCGGACTGTCCGGCGTGGAGGTCGTCATGACCAAGCTCCACGCCGGCGGCAAGTTCGGAGGCGGCTCCTACGCCGCGTCCGGTGGTCTGCACGGCGTCGGTGCCTCCGTGGTGAACGCGCTCTCCGCCCGTCTCGACGTCGAGGTGGACCGCGGTGGGCAGGTGCACGCCATCAGCTTCCGGCGCGGCGTCCCCGGCGCCTTCGCCGGTGCCGGCCAGGAGGCCAGGTTCGAGGCCAAGAGCGGCATGCGCAAGATCAGGAAGATCCCCAAGACCCGCAGCGGCACGCGCGTGCGGTACTGGGCCGACCGGCAGATCTTCCTCAAGGACGCCAAGCTCTCGCTGGAGACCCTGCACCAGCGGGCCCGCCAGACCGCCTTCCTGGTGCCCGGCCTGACCATCGTCGTCCGCGACGAGTTCGGGCTCGGCGAGGGCGGCAGCAAGGGCGAGGAGTCCTTCCGCTTCGACGGCGGCATCAGCGAGTTCTGCGAGTACCTGGCGAACGACAAGCCGGTCTGCGACGTCGTCCGATTCTCCGGTCAGGGCAGTTTCAAGGAGACCGTTCCGGTCCTGGACGAGCACGGCCAGATGACGCCCAAGGAGGTCACCCGCGAGCTTGGCGTCGACATCGCGCTGCGCTGGGGCACGGGCTACGACACCACGCTCAGGTCCTTCGTCAACATCATCGCCACGCCCAAGGGCGGCACCCACGTCGCCGGCTTCGAGCAGGCCCTCACCCAGACGATGAACGACGTCCTGCGCGCCAAGAAGATGTTGCGCGTGGCCGAGGACAACATCGTCAAGGACGACGCCCTGGAAGGCCTCACCGCGGTCGTCACCGTGCGCCTGGCCGAGCCGCAGTTCGAGGGACAGACCAAGGAGGTCCTCGGCACCTCGGCGGCCCGTCGCATCGTTAACAGCGTGGTCACCAAGGAACTGAAGGCGTTCCTGACCGCCACCAAGCGTGACGCCGCGGCCCAGGCCCGGGTCGTCATGGAGAAGGTGGTGGCGGCCGCCCGTACCCGCGTCGCGGCCCGGCAGCACAAGGACGCCCAGCGGCGGAAGACCGCCCTGGAGTCCTCCTCCCTGCCGGCCAAGCTGGCCGACTGCCGCAGCGACGACGTCGACCGCAGCGAGCTGTTCATCGTCGAGGGCGACTCCGCGCTCGGCACGGCCAAACTGGCCCGGAACTCCGAGTTCCAGGCACTGCTCCCGATCCGCGGCAAGATCCTCAACGTGCAGCGGTCATCGGTGACCGACATGCTGAAGAACGCCGAGTGCGGCGCGATCATCCAGGTCATAGGAGCGGGCTCGGGCCGCACCTTCGACATCGAGCAGGCCCGCTACGGCAAGATCATCATGATGACCGACGCCGATGTGGACGGCTCTCACATCCGCTGTCTGCTGCTCACGCTGTTCCAGCGCTACATGCGGCCCATGGTCGAGGCCGGCCGCGTCTTCGCCGCGGTGCCGCCGCTGCACCGCAT
The DNA here is from genome assembly GCF_043199955.1 of Streptomyces sp. NPDC048514. Taxonomy (NCBI): domain Bacteria; kingdom Bacillati; phylum Actinomycetota; class Actinomycetes; order Kitasatosporales; family Streptomycetaceae; genus Streptomyces; species Streptomyces sp. NPDC048514. The sequence goes on from NZ_JBICWT010000012.1 coordinate 107,886, forward strand.
CGAGATCGTCCAGCCGAAGAAGGGGCAGGACAAGTACGTCTACACGTACTCCGACCGTGAGCTGCGCGACAAACTGATGGAGTTCCAGACCCAGGGCGTCCGGTACAAGGACTCCATCCAGCGCTACAAGGGCCTGGGCGAGATGGACGCCGACCAGCTGGCCGAGACCACGATGGATCCCCGCCACCGCACGCTGCGCCGCATCAACCTCTCCGACCTGGAGGCAGCCGAGCAGGTCTTCGACCTCCTGATGGGCAACGACGTGGCACCGCGCAAGGAGTTCATCTCCAGCTCGGCGGCGACGCTGGACCGCTCGCGCATCGACGCGTAGCCGGCTTCGCCGGCTTCCCGCCGATCGGGGCCGCCGGAAGGCGGCCCCGACGGGCCCGTCGGCCCGTCGGCCCCGGCGGGTGTGACCCTTCGGGCCTGCCTCTTCGAGCGGGCCGGACTCTTCGTGCCCGGCCGGCCGCCTGCGGAGCCCGGCCGGCCGCCCGTGGGCCTTTGCCGGGCGCCTATCGATCCCGGTCGCCGCACCTTCGATCCCCGGGCGCTCCACCCCCGGGTGGAGACCCGCCGCTGTCCGGATCCACCCGTGATCCACCCCCGCGCCGATCTCCTGACCTGGGAATCTCCGTAACTTCGAAGGCGCCGGCAGTCCTCGCTTCCGGCACCACCTTCTCGCTCACGGAGGCTCTGATGTCCGGGCTCGTCAACGCGCTCGTGATCGTGGCCGTCGTCGGCGCCGTGATCGTGCGGCAGTTCCGCGCACGCGCAATCACCACGGACCGGCGCTGGTGGCTGGTGCCCGTGATCCTCACCGTCGTAGCACTGCGTGAGCCCGGCATCCTCGACACCCACCACCGCGTCGAATCCGCCGTCCTGCTCGCCGTCGAGCTGCTCATAGGGCTGGCCACCGGTGCCGGCTGGGCCTTGACCACCCGCGTGTGGACGGCCACCGACGGCGTGGTGTGGACCAAGAGCACCAGGGCCAGCGGTGCCGTGTGGGTCGGGGGCATCGCCCTGAGAGCCGCTGTCTTCGGCCTCGGCGCCTGGCTCGGCCTGCACCAGGACAGCGCCGGCCTGATGCTGGGCCTCGCCGGCACCCTGCTGGTCCGCGGCGCGATCCTGGTCCGGCGGGCGCAGTCCGAGGGCACCGCGAGCCGTCACGCCACGGCGTACGGTGACGGCAAAGGGCTGGCGTGGAAGGAGAGCGTGTGACCGAGAACGCCTGGACCCGCTGGCCCTCGCGCGAGGCTCTCGGCCGCGAGGCGATCACCCGGCCACGGCGCGTGCTGGGCTGGACCGTCAGGCTGTCGGCGTGCGCAGTGCTTCTGTGGAGCGCGTTCAGCCACCGGCACGTCGGAATCTGGGGAGCGCTCGCGGCGGCTGTGGGAGTGGTCGTCGCCGTGCTCGCCGCATGGGCCGTCTTCTGGACGACCTACGAGCACCGGCTGCTGCGATCCCTGGCGCTCATGGGCGTACTCCTGGCCATCGCGGTCGCCGCCCAGGCCACAGGATTCCGGATCGCCGCTCTCGTGATCTTCTGCGCCTGCGGCGTCAGCGCGCTGCAGAGATTCCCGCTCGCCGTGGCCGGCCCGCTGGCGGCGATCGCACTGACCGCGTACTGCGCGTTCGACAACGACGCCTGGCTGACCACCGCCGTCACCGTGGCCGGCATGGCGCTCGCCGGCTACGTGCTGCGCCTGGACGCCGAGGCCCGGGGCAGCGCCCAACGGCTGCTCGCCCAGGAGCGGGCCGCTCTTGCCGCCGAGGCCGAGTCCGCAGCCCTGACCGAGCGGGCCCGGATCGCCCGGGAGATCCACGACGTGCTCGCCCACAGCCTCTCGGCCCAGCTCGTGCATCTGGAGGCGGCCCGGCTGCTGATCGAGAACGGCGCCGAGCGTGAGCGGATCCTCGAGCGCGTGGTGGCCGCCCGCGGCATGGCCCGCGACGGCCTCGCCGAGACCCGGCAGGCGCTGTCCGCCCTGCGGGGCGAGCTGACCCCGCTGGAGGACTTCCTGACCGAACTCGTCAGCCCGGCGGGCAACGCGGAGGTCACCGTCACGGGTGAGCGCAGACCCCTGCCGGCCGAAGCCTCCCAGGCCGTCCGCCGGGTCGCGCAGGAGGCACTGACGAACATCCGCAAGCACGCGCAAGGCGCCAAGGTGCTCCTGCGGCTCGACTACAGCGAGCACGAAGTGACGCTGGACGTGCGGGACTCGGGCGGCTCACCGGGCGAACTCACCGCCTCCGGAGGCGGGTACGGTCTGCTGGGTATGCGTGAGCGCGCCGAGCTGCTCGGCGGTTCGCTGGCCGCGGGACCGGACGAGGAGGGGTTCGTGGTGACGCTGAAGGTGCCCGTATGACGCGGACTGAGGAGGAGAAGAAGCCGGCACGGGTGGTGGTCGTCGACGATCAGACCGTGGTCCGCGAGGGCATCGTGATGCTGCTGGGTCTGCTGCCCGGGGTGGAGGTCGTCGGTGCCGCCGGCGACGGTGAGGAAGCGGTGCGCCTCGTCGGGGAAGTCGCCCCGGACGTCGTCCTGATGGATCTCAGGATGCCCCGCTGCGACGGCGTGGAGGCCACCCGGCGGATTCGGGCCCAGTACCCCGGCACCCAGGTCGTGGTGCTGACCACGTACGCGGACGACGAATCCCTGTTCCCAGCCCTGCAGGCCGGGGCGCGGGGCTACCTGACCAAGGACGCGGGCGGCGACGAGATCGTACGGGCGGTGCAGAGCGTGCTGTCGGGGGACGCGGGGCTGTCGCCGAGCATCCAGCGCCGCCTGCTCGAGCGGCTCTCGCAGCCCGAGCCGGGACCGGCGGCCACCGAGGCGCCCGACGGGCTGACCGCGCGTGAGACCGAGGTCCTGGTACTCATCGCCGAAGGCCTCACCAACCAGGAGATCGCCCGCCGACTGCATGTCTCCACCGCGACCGTGAAGACACACATCAACAACCTCTTCGCCAAGACGGGACTCAAGGACCGGGCACAGGCGGTGCGTTACGCCTACGGCAAGGGGCTGGTGCGCCCGCCCACCCGCTGAATCACCTGATGGGGTGAAGACCCGGGGGAAGAAGAGTCAGGGAACTTCCCGATCTGTCCATCCTTGGGCATGCAGTCAAGCAATGACCGTGCCCACGGAGTCGGGGACGGTCCGGAGAGCTCCCCCGAGCAACGGGAAGAGCACGGCGCGCCCGCCCGCGACATCAGGTACGAGGACCCTTGGTACGACGCCCTGGCCACCGGCTGGGGCGAACCGGACGGCATCGGCAGGCCGGTACCGGCCGTGCCGTCCGCTCGCCGGGAGCGAAGCGGAGCAGATGTGCGGGCCCGAGACGTGTACGTAGAGGTGCAGCGCAGCGAGGCCTTCCAGGAAGTGCGGGCCAGGTACCGACGGTTCGTGGTGCCCGGCGTCATCGCCTTCCTCGCCTGGTACGTGGGATACGTGGTCATGGCGACGACCGCGCCCGGGCTCATGGCCTACCCCGTGGCGGGCGCGGTGAACGTGGGGATGCTCGCGGGACTCGGACAGTTCCTCAGCACCTTCCTGCTCACCTGGGCCTACTCCCGGCACGCCCGGTTGCGCCGGGACCGCGCGGCGCTGGAACTGCGCTGGGACACCCAGGAACTGACCCGCGGCGCGCAGGGAGGTGCCTCGTGACGGGCGGCCACCAGACCCTCGCGCTGCTGCTGTTCAGCGGATTCGTCGCGATCACCCTGGGCATCACGACCTGGGTGAGCCGCAAGCGGCATGGCTCGGCGGAGGAGTTCTACGCGGGTGGCCGGCTGTTCTCCCCGATGGAAAATGGTTTTGCCATCTCGGGTGATTACATGTCGGCCGCCTCCTTCCTCGGGGTCCCGGGGCTCATCGCGCTGTACGGGTACGACGGGCTGCTGTATGTGGTGGGCTTCTTCGTGGCGTGGCTGGTCGTGCTGTTCCTGGTGGCCGAACTGGTCCGCAACTGCGGGCGGTTCACGCTGGCCGACGTGGTGGCGGCGCGGATGAGCGAGCGCCCTGTGCGGATCGCCGCGGGAACTTCCTCCGTCACGGTGTCCGTTCTGTATCTGGTGGCGCAAATGGTCGGGGCGGGCAGCCTGGTGGCGCTGCTGCTGGGGCGGTCGAGCGGTGCCGCCCAGGCCTGGATGGTCATCGGCGTCGGCGCGCTCATGGTGATCTATGTGACGTTGGGAGGGATGCGTGCCACCACCTGGATCCAGATCGTGAAGGGGGTTCTGCTGCTCGGCGGGACCGTCGCGCTGACCGTTCTCGTCCTGGTCCGCTTCCACGGGGACTTCGACCGGTTGCTGGTCACGGCCGCGGAGCGCAGTGGTGAGGGGAACTCGTTCCTGGCGCCCGGCCTGAAGTACGGCGGGACCTGGACCGCCCGTCTCGACTTCATCAGCCTCGGGCTCGCCCTGGTGCTGGGCACGGCGGGGCTGCCGCACATCCTGTCCCGCTTCTACACCGTGCCCACGGCGCGGGCCGCCCGCCGCTCCGTGGTGTGGTCCATCGGCCTGATCGGTGGGTTCTACCTGATGACGATCGTCCTCGGGTTCGGGGCGGCGGCCGTCGTGGGCCCGGAGGCCGTGCGCGGCTCGAACGCGGCCGGGAACACGGCCGTCCCGCTGCTCGCCCTCGATCTGGGCGGCGGAGCGGGCTCCACCGGCGGAACCGTTCTGTTCGCGGTGGTCGCCGCCGTCGCCTTCGCCACGATCCTCGCGGTGGTCGCCGGCATCACGCTCGCCTCCTCCGCCTCGGTGGCCCACGACCTGTACGCGTCGCTGCGGCGCCCCGACCGCAAGGCCCGCAGTGAGGTGGCGGTGGCGCGCTTCGCGGCGGTCGGTATCGGCGTCGTCGCGATCGCGCTCGGTCTGCTGGCCCGCGATCTGAACGTCGCCTTCCTCGTCGGGCTCGCCTTCGCGGTCGCCGCGTCGGCGAATCTTCCGGTGCTGCTCTACTCGCTGTTCTGGGGCGGCTTCACCACACGCGGCGCGGTGTGGGCCGTGTACGGTGGGCTGGTCCCCGCGCTCGGGCTCGTGCTGCTGTCCCCGGTGGTGTCCGGCAGCCCGGGCTCACTCTTCCCGGACATCGACTTCCAGTACTTCCCGCTGCAGAACCCGGGCATCGTCTCCATTCCGCTCGGCTTCCTCGCCGGCTGGCTGGGCACGGTCACCTCGGACGAGGTCGCGGACGAGGCCAAGTACGCCGAGACCGAGGTGCGGTCGCTGACCGGGGCGGGAGCCGTGTAGGAGGAGGGGGCGCGGCCGTCCGCTCAGCCGCGGGTGGCCCAGACGTAACGGTGCTCCGGGCGGCCCGCGTCGCCGTACTTCAGGGTCAGCCGGGCCCGTCCCGTGCGCTCCAGGAGCTTCAGATAGCGCTGGGCGGTCTGCCGGCTCACTCCCGTCCGCTCGGCGATCTCCTGGGCGGACAGCGCGCCTTCGGCGTTCATCAGCGCCTGGCGCACCAGTTCGGCCGTGGTGGGGGAGTGCCCCTTCGGCAGCCCCGGCTCCGACGCGGCGGACAGGGCGCCGAAGATGCGGTCGACCTGCGCCTGTTCGGCCTCACCGCCGCCGTCCAGGGTGCGCCGCAGTTCGGCGTACGCCTCCAGCTTCGCCCGCAACCCGGCGAAGGCGAACGGTTTCACCAGGTACTGCAGCGCCCCGTGCCGCATGGCGGCCTGGACGGTCGTCACGTCCCGTGCCGCGGTCACCATGATCACGTCGGTCTGATGACCGCGCCGGCGCATCTCCCGTACGACCGCGAGCCCCGTGCCGTCGGGCAGGTAGTGGTCCATCAGCACCAGGTCGAGCCGGGGCAGGGTCTCCACCTGGCGCAACGCCTCCGCCGCGTCGTGAGCCTCGCCGGCCACGTGGAATCCGGGCACCTTCTCCACGTAGGCGGCGTTGACCCGGGCCACCCGGGAGTCGTCGTCGACGACCAGGACCTCGATCACCGGGTCTCCTCCTCGGCGGTGGCCGGGACGTTCGCGGGGACCGTACCGGACTCGGCGGGCTCGGCGGTCCGGGAGAGTGCCGGATTCGGCCCGGGCTCGGTCAGCGCCTCGGGCAGGATCACGGTGAACTCCGCACCGCCGCCGTCCGCCCCGTCCACGCGCGCGCTGCCGCCCTGCCGTTCGGCGAGCCGGCGCACCAGGGAGAGCCCGATGCCGCGCTGGCCGTGCGCGGGCGGCGCCTTGGTGGACCACCCCTCGGTGAAGATCAGCTCCCGCTGGTCCGCCGGGACTCCTGGGCCCGTGTCACGCACCCTCAGGACGACCGTACGGCCCTCGGTGCGCAACTCGACCTCCACGCGCGCGTGCGGGGTGCCGGCGACCGCGTCGAGGGCGTTGTCCACGAGGTTGCCGACGACCGTGACCAGGCCCCGCGGGTCGATCAGCCGGTCCGGGAGGCCGGTCCGCTGCGACACCCGCAGGGCGACCTGGCGCTCGGCGGCCACGGTCGCCTTGCCCACCAGCAGCGCGGCCAGCAGCGGGTCGTGGATCCTCTCGGTGACCTGCTCGGCGGTGACCCGGTGGTCGCCGACCACTTCGCCCACGAACTCCACCGCGTCGTCGTACATCTCCAGTTCCAGCAGTCCGAGCAGCGTGTGCATGCGGTTGGCGTGTTCGTGGTCCTGGGCGCGCAGCGCGTCGATCAGGCCGCGCGTGGAGTCCAGTTCCCGTCCCAGCTGTTCCAGCTCGGTGCGGTCGCGCAGCGTCGCCACGGCGCCGCCGTCGTCGGTGGGCATGCGGTTGGCGACCAGGACGCGCCGGCCGCGCACGGTGAGCAGATCGGTGCCGGCCACCCGGCCGGCCAGGACGTCCGTCGTGCGGCCCGCGCCGAGCGCCTCGTCCGGGGTCCGCCCGACCGCCTCGTCGCCGATGCCGAGCAGCCGCCGGGCCTCGTCGTTGAGGAGGCGGACGCGGCCGCCGTGGTCGAGGGCCACCACACCCTCCCGGATGCCGTGCAGCATGGCCTCGCGCTCCGCGAGCAGCGCCGAGATGTCGGAGAAGGCCAGGTCCCGGGTCTGCCGCTGGACCTTGCGGGAGATCAGCCAGGCGGCCAGCGCGCCCACCGCGAGAGCGCCCCCGGCGTAGGCGAAGAGCCCGGGGATCGCACTGATCAGCCGCGCCCGAACACTGTCGTAGGCGATGCCGACGGAGACCGCGCCGACGATGCGGTGGTCCGCGTCGTACAGCGGCACCTTGCCGCGCGCCGAGCGTCCGAGGGTGCCCCTGTCGATCTCCATGACCTCGTCGCCGGCCAGCGCGTCGGTCGGGTCGGTGGAGACGCGCCGGCCGATCCGGGAGGCCGTGGGATGCGACCAGCGCACCCAGTCCCGGCCCAGCACCACGATGTACTCGGCGTGGGTGGCCCGCCGGATCCGTTCCGCCTCCCGCTGCACCGGGCCGTCCGCGGTCGGCCGGGTGGCGCGGACCCCCTCGGCGATCTGCGGGTCCTGGGCGGTGGTCGCGGCGATGGCGAGCGCGCGCCGCATGGCCTCCTGGTCCAGCTGCCTGCTCAGCGGCGCGAGGAACAGTCCGGTCGCGAGCACCGCGACTCCCGCGGCGATCGCCACCTGCATCAGCAGCACCTGTGAGAACACCCGCCGCGGCAGACCCAGGCGCAGACGGCGGGCGGGGGAGGTGGGGCTCATGCCCCCGACGGTACGTGTCGGGCACCGACGCACCCCAGGGGGTGTGGCGTGGATCTCCTGGCCGGTTCTCGGGGCAACGGCGACTCGTCCCGGCGGGGGCTCGGACCCCTCTCGGCGAGCTTGACGCAGATCGCCGCTCGGCAGGCCGGCGCCGTCGGTCGTGCGTCACGCGCAGACCCGGTGGCGTTCAGGTAGGCCGGCGCCGTCGGTCGTACGTCACGCGCCTGCCCGGTGGCGTTCAGGCAGGCCGGCGCCGTCGGTCGTACGTCACGCGCCTGCCCGGTGGCGTTCAGCGGGCCGGTTCCGTCCGTCGGTCGGTCGTACGTCACGCGCCCGTCCGATGGCGTTCAGCAGACCGGTTCCGTCGGTCGGTCGTACCTCGCGCGCCCGCGCAACGGCGTGCCACAGGCCGGCGCCATCGGTCGCACCTCGTGCGCGAGCGCCGCTCAGCGGGCCGGTTCCGTCGGTCGTACCTCGCGCACCGCCACCACGTCCATCCGCGCGGGAGTGCCCAGTACCGCCGCGCCGCAGCTCTCCGGGCGCGGCGGCAGCGACGCCGCCTGTGCCACGCTGACCCGCCAGCGGCGGCCGTCGGCGTGGCCGACGGTGACCTCCCAGCGCGGGGCCGCCCCGTCGGTACGCAGGACGTTCAGCACGCCTGCCCGGTATTCGCCCGCAGCCGACCGGACGGCCAGCTCGGCCGCCTGGCCGGGCCGTTCCCAGGCGGAGCACCCGCGGCACCCCTCGACGACCACGCGGCCCTCCTGGACGCCGTGCAGGGCCTCCTTGACGGTGTGTGCCTCGGCGCGGCCGTACGCGTAGCCGTACGGCAGGACGAGCACCGTCGGCGAGAAGCGATGTCCACCCAGATGGGTGACCTCCCAGACCCCGTGCACCCCGGAGGCGATCAGCTCCGCGGCGAGGGGGCGGCCCAGGAGGGCGCAGCAGCGGTCGCGCTTGCCGTTGGTGCACACGAGCGCGAGGGGGTCGCCGCGGTCCGGACGGCCACCGAGCACCGAGCCGAAGGAGCGGTGGTCGCCCGCGCCGAGGGCGGCGAAGTCGAGTTCGAGCAGCCGCCGCGGATCGCGGGTGCTGGTGCTGTGCAGCCACACCCGGCCCGGAACGGTGTGGGCGGCGTACACCCGCCGGATCGGAGGCGGCCCGGGGTCGGCGTGGCGCCCCGGGCGCCGGATGAGCGCGACGCGCACACCGGTGCCCTTCGCCGCGGCCTCCAGGGCGCGGCCCAGCGCGGGGTCCAGGTGGCTCGAGGTGAGCGCCTTGGCACCCCACGGGCCGGGCTGTTCCAGCAGCAGCCATGTCGTCGCCGTGGCGGCGGTACCGGAGACGGGCTCGTCGAGGCCCCGGGAGACGGTGGCACACCTACTCACAGAGGTGAGCCTAACCTGAGCCTGCCCAGGGCGACTTCCGGCCGTGCCCGCGACCTGCCCCGTGCCCTACTCCGGCAGGGGCTGCGGCGGTCGCGGGCCGACGTAGTGACCGCTGGGCCGCATGCGCAGCGGCCGCTCGCCGTACTCCTCCATGGCGTGCGCGATCCAGCCCGCCGTCCGGGCGACGGCGAAGATCGTCTCGCCTGCCGTGGCCGGCATCCCGCAGGAGGCGGTGAACACCGCGAGGGCCAGGTCCACGTTGGCGTGCAGGGGAGTGTGCCGTGCGGTCGTGGCCACGATGTCGCGGGCGGCGAGCAGCGCGGGCTCCGCGCGCGGGACCTGCTCCAGCAGGCCGAAGAGCACGCGGGCGCGAGGGTCCTCGCCGGCGTAGAGCCGGTGTCCGAGACCGGGGACGCGGCGGCCCGCGCGCAGTTCGTCGGCGATCACCGGAACCGCTGTGCCCTGGTCGAGCACGTCGAGCAGCATGCGGTGGGCCAGTCCGCTGGCGGCGCCGTGCAGCGGGCCCTCCAGGACGCCGAGACCGGCCGAGACGGCCGCGTAGGCGTGCGCGCGTGCCGAGGCCGCGACGCGGACGGCGAGGGTGGAGGCGGCCAGGTCGTGGTCGGCGAGCAGGGCCAGCGCGGTGTCCAGGACGCGCAGGGAGGCCTCGTCGGCGGGACGGCCGGTCAGCCGGCCCCAGAGCCGGTGGGCCAGCGGGCCGTCGCTCCGGTGGCCGTGCGGGGCGGGGGGCAGCGCCGCGACGAGTGTGGGGATGAGCAGGCGCGCCGTGTTCAGCACGGCCTCTTCGGACAGGTCGAAGCGCAGCGGGTCCTCGGCGGCCGCGGCGATCGCCGCCACCCGCAGACGGTCGGAGGGGGAGGCGTGCTCGGACAGGGCGTCCACCGCACGCCGGGCGACCCGGACGGTGGTCCCGGGTGCAGAGAACGTCACGCCCGGGGTCAGCCGGCCCGTCCACAGCCACTCCGCGACCTCTTCGTAGGAATGCCGGGAGGCCAGCTCCACGGCGTCGACGCCCCGGAAGAAGTACCGGTCCTTCTCGATGAGCGTGATGCGGGTCCGTACCGACAGGTCGCTCCCGGAGCCCGGCCCCCCGGCGGCCTCGCGCCGGTTGCGCCGGGCGAGGGCCTCCACCTCCTTCGCCTCGAAGGTGCTGGCCCGGCCGCCGGGTTCGCGTCGGCTGCTGAGCAGGCCGCGACTCACGTACGCGTAGACCGTCTCGGGCTTCACGCCGAGCACCTCGGCGGTCTCCTTGGTGGTCAGCCGCCCCTCGAGGCGGCCGGGAACGGGTTCGTGATCGCGCATGGGGGTCACCGTAGCCGCCTCTGCACACCTTGATGGATCTACATTGATTGATCAATATTGACAGGCAATCAGTCAAGCATGGACAGTCTGATCAAGTCCAGGGAGGAGAATCATGGCCATCAACAGGACCGCCACGCCCCTCATCGACGCACCGCGCGGTCTCGCGGGTGTCGTCGTCGCCGAGACCCGCATCGGTGACGTCCGGGGGACCGAGGGCTTCTACCACTACCGCCAGTACTCGGCCGTCGAACTCGCGCGGACCCGGGGCTTCGAGGACGTCTGGCACCTCCTGGTGCACGGCGAACTCCCGGACGCGCGGCGCGGCGCCGCGTTCGCCGCCGAGACCGCGGCGCTGCGGACACTGCCCGCGGAAGTGCGCGCGGCGCTGCCGGCCATCGCCGCGGCCGGCCGGGTCTCAGGCCCGCTGGCCGGACTGCGCACGGCCCTGTCGCTGTTGGGCGCGGCACGGGGGCTCCGGCCGGTGTACGACGTCGACGCCGGCCGGCGTCGGGACGACACCGTGGCGGTCTGCGCGGTCGTGCCCACGCTGCTCACCGCGCTGCACCGGCTAGGGCAGGGCCTCGATCCGGTCGAGCCGCGCGAGGATCTCTCCTACGCGGCCAACTACCTGTACATGTTGACGGGTTCGGAACCGGACCCGCGTCGGGTCCGTGCGGTCGAGCAATACCTCATCTCAACCATTGATCACGGATTCAATGCGTCAACCTTCACCGCGCGGGTCATCGCGTCCACGGGGGCCGACGTCGCGGCCTGCCTGGCCGGCGCGGTCGGTGCGCTGTCGGGACCGCTGCACGGGGGTGCTCCCAGCCGGGCCCTGGACACCCTGGACGCGATCGGCACGCCGGACCGGATCGACACCTGGATCCGGCAGCGAGTGCTCGCCGGGGACCGGATCATGGGCTTCGGGCACGCCGTCTACCGCACCGAGGACCCCCGTTCGCGGATGCTGAGGGAGACGGCCCAGTCCTTCGGCGGCCCACGCGTGGACTTCGCCGTGGAGGTCGAACGCCGGGTGGAGGCGATACTCGCCGAACTGAAGCCGGGCCGCGAACTCCACACGAACGTCGAGTTCTACGCGGGCGTGGTCATGGAGCTGTGCGGTCTGCCCCGCGAGATGTTCACCCCCACCTTCGCGGCCGCACGCGTGGTGGGCTGGAGCGCCAACATCCTGGAGCAGGCGGCCGATCCGAAGATCATTCGCCCGGTGGCACGCTACGTCGGGCCCGAGCCGCCGGTCGCGGTGCCGGTGGCCGGGTGAGCCGGATCGGAGCCGGTGGTCGCGGTGCCGGTGGCCGGGTGAGCCGGATCGGAGCCGGTGGTCGCGGTGCCGGTGGCCGGCGCGCCGCGGATCCGCCCGCTCGTATGCTGGTCGCGTAGTCGATCCCCGTCCCGGCGCCGGGCCCGAGCCGGCCGGTGCGCGGAGGGGGATCCATGTGGAACCGTAGGAAAGAGGCCGTCCGTTGGGGAGCAGCAGTCCGCAGCAGATCCCGGTCGTCGTGCTCGCCGGATTCCTGGGCTCCGGGAAGACCACGCTCCTCAACCACCTGCTGCACCGCAGCGGAGGCAGCCGCATCGGGGCGATCGTCAACGACTTCGGGGCCATCGAGATCGACGCGATGGCCGTGGCCGGCGCGCTCGGCGACTCGACCGTCTCGCTCGGCAACGGCTGTCTGTGCTGTGCCGTGGACGCCGGCGAACTGGACGTCTATCTCGACCGGCTCGCGGCGCCCGCCGTCGGCATCGACGTGATCGTCATCGAGGCGAGCGGGCTCGCCGAACCGGAGGAGCTCGTGCGGATGGTGCTCGCCAGTGAGCATCCCCGCATCGTCTACGGGGGGCTGATCGAGGTCGTCGACGCCGCAGAGTTCGACGGCACGCGTGCGAAGCACCCCGAGATCGACCGGCACCTGGCCCTCGCCGACCTCGTCGTCGTCAACAAGCTCGACCGCGCGGACGACGCCGACCGGGTCCTGGGGCTCGTCCGCTCGCTCACCGACCGCACCGCCGTCGTCCCCGCCACCTACGGCCGCATCGACCCCGAGTTCCTCTTCGACTGCAGGCCGAGCGAGGAGCGCATCGGTCAGCTGTCCTTCGACGACCTGCACGACCGCACGGCGCCGGCGGACGCCGGCCAGGAGCACACCGGCGACGAGTACACCGGCCACGAGTACCCGGCGCACGGCCGCAGCGCACAGGACCACACCGGACAGGACCACACCGGGCAGGTCCACACCCGACGGGACCACACCGGACAGGTCCACACCACACACGACCACGGCCCCCACCTGCACACGGGGTACGACAGTCTGCCCTTCACCTCTGATATGCCGATGGAGCCCCGGCGACTCATGCGGTTCCTGGACAGCCGGCCCGAGGGCCTGTACCGGATCAAGGGGTACGTCGATTTCGGGCCGTACGACACGGCCAACCGGTACGCGGTGCACGCCGTCGGCCGGTTCCTTCGCTTCTACCCCGAGCCCTGGACGCCCGCTGACACCCGCCTCACCCAACTGGTGCTGATCGGCTCCGGTATCGACGCCGACGCCCTCGGCAAGGAGCTGAGGGAGTGCGAGAACGACGCCCCGCACACCGACGAGCACGGCATGTGGGGCGTCCTGCGCTATGTGCAGGGGCCGCAGGAGGCGGCGCCGGGCGGGGTGGCCGGCCCGGACGAGGCGGACCTGGAGGATCCGCCCGCCTAGACCACCTGCCGGGACAGCGCCTCGAGCAGCCGAGGCCGGGCCGGGACAGTGCCTGGGGCAGCCCGCCCGGGACGCCGCCTGGAGCAGTCCGGCCGGGATGCCGCCTGGAGCAGCCCGCCCGGGACGCCGCCTAGAGCACCGGACCCGCGACCACCGCCACCGTCTTCGGCAGCGAGGTGCCCGAGCCGTCCCGGCGCGGGTCCGGCTCCGGCAGCTCGACCGGCGTGCCGTTCTTCTGCGCCGCGTGCGCGGGGACCGGGCCCGCCCAGCCGAGCGACAGGCAGTCCTCGCCCTTCAGGAACCGCTGGCAGCGCACGCCGCCGGTGGCCCGGCCCTTGCGCGGGTACTGGTCGAACGGGGTCAGCTTGGCCGTCGTCTGCACCGAGTCGTCCAGCGTGCCGCGCGACCCCGCCACCGTGAACACCACCGCGTCGGTCGCCGGGTCGACCGCCGTGAAGCAGATGACCTTCGCACCCTCGGCGAGCTTGACGCCCGCCATACCGCCCGCCGGACGGCCCTGCGGACGCACGATCGAGGCCTGGAAGCGCAGCAGTTGCGCGTCGTCCGTGATGAACACCAGGTCCTCCTCGCCGGTGCGCAGCTCCACCGCGCCGACGATCCGGTCGCCGTCCCTGAGGGTGATGACCTCCAACTCGTCCTTGTTGGACGGATAGTCGGCCACCACACGCTTCACCACACCCTGCTCGGTGCCGAGGGCCAGGCCCGGTGAGGACTCGTCCAGCGTGGTCAGGCAGACCACGCTCTCGTCGCCCTCCAGCGAGACGAACTCGGCCAGCGGCGCCCCGCCGGAGAGATTCGGCGCGCCCGTCGCCTCGGGCAGCTGCGGCAGGTCGACCACGTTGATCCGCAGCAGGCGGCCCGCCGAGGTCACCGCGCCGATCTCGCCGCGCGCCGTCGCCGGCACCGCCGAGACGATCACGTCGTGCTTGACCCGCTTCGCGCCGGCCGCCTCCGGGAACGGCTCGGCGGTCGCCGTACGGGCCAGCAGACCCGTCGAGGACAGCAGCACCCGGCACGGGTCGTCGGCGACCTGCAGCGGCACGGTGGCCACCGGGGCACCCGCGGACTCCAGCAGGACCGAACGCCGGCCGGTGCCGAACTTCTTGGCGACCGCGGCCAGTTCCGTCGAGACCAGCTTGCGCAGCTCCGCGTCCGAGTCCAGGATCCGGGTCAGCTCCGCGATCTCCGCGGTGAGCCTCTCCTTCTCCGCCTCCAGCTCGACGCGGTCGTACTTGGTGAGCCGGCGCAGCGGCGTGTCGAGGATGTACTGCGTCTGCACCTCGCTCAGCGAGAAGCGCCGCATCAGGCGCTCCTTGGCCTGCGCGGAGTTCTCGCTGGACCGGATCAGCCGGATGACCTCGTCGATGTCGACCAGCGCGGTGAGCAGACCCTCGACCAGGTGCAGCCGGTCCCGCTTCTTGCCGCGGCGGAACTCGCTGCGGCGCCGGACCACGTCGAAGCGGTGGTCGAGATAGACCTCCAGCAGTTCCTTCAGGCCCAGGGTGAGCGGCTGGCCGTCCACCAGGGCCACGTTGTTGATACCGAAGGACTCCTCCATCGGCGTCAGCTTGTACAGCTGCTCCAGGATCGCCTCGGGCACGAAGCCGTTCTTGACCTCGATGACCAGGCGCAGGCCGTGCTCGCGGTCCGTGAGGTCCTTGACGTCGGCGATGCCCTGGACCTTCTTGGCGTTGACCAGGTCCTTGATCTTCGCGATGACCTTCTCGGGGCCGACCGCGAACGGCAGCTCGGTGATCACCAGGCCCTTGCGGCGGGCGGTCACGGTCTCGACCGAGACCGTCGCGCGGATCTTGAAGGTGCCGCGGCCCGTCGCGTACGCGTCGCGGATGCCGTCCAGGCCGACGATCCGGCCGCCGGTGGGCAGGTCCGGGCCCGGGACGTGCTTCATCAGCGCGTCCAGGTCGGCGTTCGGGAAGCGGATCAGATGGCGGGCGGCGGAGATGACCTCGCGCAGGTTGTGCGGCGGCATGTTCGTCGCCATGCCGACGGCGATGCCGGAGGAGCCGTTGACCAGGAGGTTCGGGAAGGCGGCGGGCAGCGCGACCGGCTCCCGCTCCTGCCCGTCGTAGTTCGGCGTGAAGTCGACCGTGTCCTCTTCGATCGACTCCGTCATCAGGCTCGTCGCCTCGGCCATCCGGCACTCGGTGTACCGCATGGCGGCCGGCGGGTCGTCGTTGCCCAGCGAGCCGAAGTTCCCGTGGCCGTCGACGAGCGGCACCCGCATGGAGAAGGGCTGGGCCATGCGCACCAGCGCGTCGTAGATCGACGCGTCGCCGTGCGGGTGCAGCTTGCCCATGACCTCGCCGACGACACGCGCGCACTTCACATAGCCGCGCTCGGGGCGCAGCCCCATGTCGCTCATCTGATAGACGATCCGGCGATGCACCGGCTTGAGGCCGTCGCGGGCGTCCGGCAGGGCGCGCGAGTAGATGACCGAGTACGCGTACTCGAGGTAGGAGCCACGCATCTCGTCCACGACGTCGATGTCGAGGATCCTCTCCTCGAACGAATCGTCGGGCGGCGGGGTCTTCGTGCTGCGGCGGGCCATCGCTGCCGGCTCCTCCTGATCTGGTCGCTCACCGAGGGGGCGCGCACCCCCCGGTTCGCTCTTGCTGAAGCGATTGACGGATCTGTCGCGGACCATTGTGGACCGCGGTACTGACAACCCGGGCCGCGACCCGGTCTCCGCGGGCCCGTCCGGTGCCGGGGAGGCGGCCGGAGACGGGTCGGACGCAGGCTACGCGATCCGCTGTGGGCGTACGTCCGGCGGGAACTTCGCCGAGGCCCCGCACGCTTTGCATACAGTGGCAGGAACGGCAGGAAAACCGCGGTTTCGACGACCGCCTCCGCTCGCGAAGGGACGTACATGCCCATGGGTCACACGACCACGGCCGAGGCAGGCTCCGGGGGCCTGACAGCGACCGAGCACCGGCTGGCCAACGGTCTCCGCGTGGTGCTCTCCGAGGATCACCTGACCCCGGTGGCGGCGGTCTGCCTCTGGTACGACGTCGGTTCCCGCCACGAAGTCAAGGGGCGCACCGGCCTGGCTCACCTTTTCGAGCACCTGATGTTCCAGGGCTCGGCGCAGGTCACGGGCAACGGCCACTTCGAGCTGGTGCAGGGCGCCGGCGGCTCGCTCAACGGCACCACCAGCTTCGAGCGGACCAACTACTTCGAGACCATGCCGGCCCACCAGCTGGAGCTCGCCCTGTGGCTCGAGGCCGACCGCATGGGCTCGCTGCTCGCCGCCCTGGACGAGGAGTCCATGGAGAACCAGCGGGACGTCGTCAAGAACGAGCGCCGCCAGCGCTACGACAACGTGCCCTACGGCACCGCCTTCGAGAAGCTGACCGCCCTGTCGTACCCGGAGGGCCACCCCTACCACCACACGCCGATCGGCTCGATGGCTGACCTGGACGCGGCCACCCTGGAGGACGCGCGCCGGTTCTTCCGCACCTATTACGCGCCGAACAACGCGGTGCTGTCGGTGGTCGGCGACATCGACCCCGAGCAGACCCTCGCCTGGGTCGAGAAGTACTTCGGCTCGATCGCGTCCCACGACGGCAAGCCCGCCCCCCGCGACGGCGCCCTGCCGGAGGTCATCGGCGAACAGCTGCGCGAGGTCGTCGTCGAGGAGGTGCCGGCGCGCGCCCTGATGGCCGCCTACCGGCTCCCGCAGGACGGCACGCGCGAGGCGGACGCGGCCGACCTCGCCCTGACCGTCCTCGGCGGGGGCGAGTCCTCCCGCCTGTACAACCGGCTGGTGCGCCGCGACCGTACGGCCGTAGCGGCCGGTTTCGGCCTGCTGCGCCTGGCCGGCGCGCCCTCGATGGGCTGGCTGGACGTGAAGACCTCCGGTGACGTCGAGGTGCCGGTCATCGAGGCCGCGATCGACGAGGAGCTGGCCCGGTTCGCCGCGGACGGCCCCACCCCCGAGGAAATGGAGCGGGCCCAGGCCCAGTTGGAGCGCGAGTGGCTGGACCGGCTCGGCACGGTCGCCGGCCGCGCCGACGAACTGTGCAGGTTCGCCGTCCTGTTCGGGGACCCGCAGCTCGCCCTGACCGCCGTCAAGCGCGTCCTGGAGGTGACCCCCGAGGAGGTCCGCGAGGTCGCCAAGGCCCGCCTGCGACCGGACAACCGCGCGGTGCTCGTCTACGAGCCGAAGTCCCCGGAGGCCGTCGAGGACACCGGCATCCCGGAGGATCCGGAGCGGGAAGCGACCGTAGAGGCCGGTAACGAGAACGAGGAGACGGCCAAGTGACCGAGCTCGCCACCATGGACTTCCACCCCCGGCCGGAGCCGGGCGACGCCAAGCCGTGGGCGTTCCCGGCGCCGGGACGCGGCACGCTGGACAACGGCCTGACGGTGCTGAGCTGCCACCGCCCGGGCCAGCAGGTCGTCGCCGTCGAGGTGCTGCTGGACGCGCCCCTGGACGCCGAGCCGGCCGGCCTGGACGGTGTCGCCACGATCATGTCGCGGGCCTTCTCCGAGGGCACCGACCAGCACTCCGCCGAGGAGTACGCCGCCGAGCTGGAGCGCGCGGGCGCCACGCTGGACGCGCACGCCGACCACCCCGGTGTCCGGCTCAGCCTGGAGGTCCCGGCCTCCCGCCTGGCCAAGGGCCTCGGCCTGCTCGCCGACGCCCTGCGCGCCCCGGCCTTCGCCGAGAGCGAGGTCGAGCGGCTGGTCCGCAACCGCCTGGACGAGATTCCGCACGAGCTGGCCAGCCCCGCCCGCCGGGCCGCCAAGGAGCTCTCCAAGGAGCTGTTCCCGGCGACCTCGCGCATGTCCCGCCCGCGCCAGGGCACCGAGGAGACGGTCGAGAAGATCGACGCGGCCTCCGTACGCGCCTTCTACGACCGGCACGTCCGGCCCGCGACGGCCACCGCGGTCGTCGTCGGCGACCTCTCCGGGATCGACCTGGACGCGCTGCTCGGGGACACCCTGGGCGCGTGGACCGGTACTCCGGGCGAGCCGCGGCCGGTGCCGCCGGTGACAGCCGACGACACCGGGCGCGTGGTCATCGTGGACCGGCCCGGCGCCGTGCAGACGCAGCTGCTCCTCGGCCGGATCGGCCCGGACCGGCACGACCGCGTCTGGCCGGCCCAGGTGCTCGGCACCTACTGCCTCGGCGGCACTCTCACCTCCCGCCTGGACCGCGTCCTGCGCGAGGAGAAGGGCTACACCTACGGCGTGCGCGCCTTCGGCCAGGTCATGCGGTCCGCCCCGGACGGCTCGGGAGCCTCGATGCTCGCCATCAGCGGCTCGGTGGACACCCCCAACACCGGTCCGGCGCTGGACGACCTGTGGAAGGTGCTGCGCACGCTCGCGGCGGAGGGTCTGACCGACGCAGAGCGGGACGTCGCCGTGCAGAACCTGGTCGGGGTGGCACCGCTCAAGTACGAGACCGCGGCGGCCGTGGCGAGCACCCTGGCCGACCAGGTCGAGCAGCACCTGCCCGACGACTTCCAGGCGACGATGTACCAGCGGCTGGCCGCGACGGGCACGGTGGAGGCCACCGCGGCCGCCGTCAACGCCTTCCCGGTGGACCGGCTGGTGACCGTCCTCGTCGGTGACGCGTCCCAGATCAAGGCTCCCGTCGAGGCGCTGGGCATCGGCGAAGTCACCGTCGTCGCCGCCGAGTAGCCGTCGCCGCGGAGCAACCGTCGCCGCCGAGGAGCGGCAACGCGCGCGTGGGGCCCTGACGACCTACGGATCGTCAGGGCCCCAAGCTGTTCCACTCCCTCTCCCAGATGCCCGATTTGGGACGGAGGTTTCCTGTCTGCCCTGTGGGATGCGCTACAAAAGACCGGATCCGTTTGAGGATCGAAAGCCGGGATCCGTACGGTCATGCAGGCTGTTCGTCAGGCACCGCGCCGCACCCGCGGCACCGGACAGTCATCGCCGAGTCCCCGTACGGCGCGAGCCAGGGGAGCCGGGGACCCATCGTCCCTGGGGTGAATCGGGCGCCCGCGCGTGAGCGAGGGGGCCCGTAGGAGACCTTCCTGCTCCGAACCCGTCAGCTAACCCGGTAGGCGAGAGGGAAGGAAAGGACCAGCCACTTCATGGCGTTCATGTGCGCCACCGGGAAGCATCGCAAGCCCGGCCGGGTCAAGCGCACCACCGCTCAGGCGGCCGGTATCGCGGCCCTCACCACCACCGGTGTCATCGGCACCCTCGCCGCCTCCCCGGCGCTCGCCGCCGAGAACCCCGTGGAGCAGACCGGCCTCACGCCCGTCATCGCCGTGAGCGACGACGTGGCCGAGCAGATCGACGCGCAGGCGGACGCCCAGCGGCAGGCCGCCGAGCAGAAGGCGGCCGAGCAGGCCGCGGCCAAGGCGGCCGCCGAGAGGGTGAAGCTGGAGCGTGAGGCCAAGGAACGTGCGGCCCGCGAGGCCGAGCGCAAGCGCCTGAACGCGTTCGTCGCCCCGATAGCGCAGTCCTACGTCTCCACGGGCTACCAGGCCAGCAGCTCGCTGTGGTCCTCCGGCTCGCACACCGGCATCGACTTCCACGCGGCCAGCGGCACGACCGTCCACGCGGTCGGCTCCGGCACCGTCGAGTCCACCGGCTGGGGCGGGGCGTACGGCAACCAGATCGTGATCCGGATGGCCGACGGGACGTACACCCAGTACGGTCACCTGTCGTCCATCGGGGTCACCGTGGGCCAGAAGGTCGTCCCGGGCCAGCAGATCGGCCTGTCCGGCGCGACCGGCAACGTCACCGGCCCGCACCTCCACTTCGAGGCCCGCACGAGCCCCGACTACGGCTCCGACATCGACCCCGTCGCCTACCTCCGCAAGCACGGCGTGAACGTCTAGATCGATCCGCCCGGGCCCGGCGCGTACGTCCGGCACCTCCGCCCGGGCCTGGCGTGTAGGTCCGACGCGCCGTCCGCGCGGCATCCGAAAGCCCCGGCTCACGAGCCGGGGCTTTCGCCGTTTTCGGCAAGGTTCGCCGGCCCCGCTGGCCAAAAAATATCCATGGATTCCGGTCTGCCGTCGGAAATTCCCGCGCATTGGAATAGAGTCGCGGAACACACGTCCATCGTCGACGTTTCACGGTAATTAAGACGGAGGTCGGGCATGCGTATTCCGGCGCACTCGGTGTGCACGGCGATCAGGGACGACATCGTCGCCGGCGTCCACGAGCGCGGCGGCCGCCTCACCGAGGAAGTCCTGGCCCGCCGCTACGGCGTCTCGCGTGTCCCCGTCCGCGAGGCCCTGCGCACCCTGGAGGCGGAGGGGTTCGTGGTGACCCGCCGGCACGCGGGCGCGTGCGTGGCCGAGCCCACCGAGCAGGAGGCCGCCGACCTGCTGGAGATGCGCATGCTCCTGGAGCCGCTCGGCGCCTGCCGGGCCGCGCAGCGGCGTACGGAGGCGCACCTCAAAGTGCTGCGCGGCCTGGTCAGGCTGGGTCAGGAGCGGGCCAGGAGGGGTGGCGGCGAGGATCTGCGCTCACTGGGCGGCTGGTTCCACGAGACGCTCGCGCAGGCCTCCGGCAGCCCCTCGCTGACCTCGATGCTCGCCCAGCTGCGCCACAAGATCGCCTGGATGTACGCGGTGGAGGCCCTGCCGAGCCCACTGGAGGCCTGGGCGGAGCACGGCGCGATCGTGGACGCGGTGGCGCGGGGCGACGGTGAGCGAGCGCGGGCGGTCACGGCGCTGCACGCCGAGCGCGCGACGGCCGTGCACCGCCTTCGGTCCTCCGGCGGCGCGGAACGCGTGAGGACTTCGCAACAAGCCGTAAACATGCCGGGGCGGCGGTATTAACACGGAGGTCGTATACAAAGAAGGGTAATTCCGTGGCGGGCTGCTTACGGTGTCCTCATTCTGGTGTGCCGAAATTCATGCGGGACGCGAAAGCAGTGCCGAGCCTTAATCGAGGAATATCAGGCGGATCGCGGATCGCGGATCGCGGATCGCGGATCGCGGATCGCGGCGCGGACGGTGGACCAGGCGGACCGTGGATCGTGGCGCGGGACGTGGACCACGGCGCGGCCTGTCGGCTGTGGCGCGTGGAACGTCGCGCGCAGACGGCGAAGCCGCGCCGCCCCCGGAGGGGCGACGCGGCTCGGGTCTGCGCGCGCGAGGCGCTCAGACGGTCTCGGGCAGCTCTTCCAGGCCCTCGGCGACCAGCTTGGCCAGCCGGTCCAGGGCGGCGTCGGCGCCTTCGGCGTCGGACGCGAGGACGATCTCCTCGCCACCCTGGGCGCCCAGGCCCAGGACGGCCAGCATGGATGCCGCGTTGACGGGGTTGCCCCCGGCCTTGGCGATCGTCACCGGGACGCCTGCGGCCGTGGCGGCTCGGACGAAGATGGAGGCGGGACGGGCGTGGAGGCCCTCGGCCCAGCCGACGTTGACGCGGCGCTCAGCCATGTGTTGCTGCCCTTCAGTCTTCAGGGTTGTCTAGACCAGTTTCCCATACGGTGAAGCATGCCCGGAGCGGACCTTCGTCCCCTCCGGTGCGACGCCGGACCGCGGCCTCGGTCCGGGGTGCCGTCCTCCACAGACTGCCTCGCGCCGTTGTCGTACGCGAGCCGTACTCTGGGGCCCATGCAGACCCCGGCGGACCGGCAGGACCGGCACGAGTACCCCGCCCACTGGGAGGCGGACGTGGTCCTGCGCGACGGTGGCACCGCGCGCATCCGGCCCATCACCGTCGATGACGCCGACCGCCTGGTCAGTTTCTACGAGCAGGTCTCGGACGAGTCGAAGTACTACCGCTTCTTCGCGCCGTACCCCAGGCTCTCCGCCAAGGACGTCCACCGCTTCACGCACCACGACTTCGTGGACCGGGTGGGACTCGCGGCCACCATCGGCGGCGAGTTCATCGCCACCGTACGCTACGACCGCATCGGGACCGACGGGATGCCCGCCTCCGCGCCCGCCGACGAGGCCGAGGTCGCCTTCCTGGTGCAGGACGGCCACCAGGGCCGCGGGGTCGCCTCCGCCCTGCTGGAGCACATCGCGGCCGTGGCGCGCGAGCGGGGGATCCGCCGCTTCGCCGCCGAGGTGCTGCCCGCCAACAGCAAGATGATCAAGGTGTTCACGGACGCCGGCTACACCCAGAAGCGCAGCTTCGAGGACGGTGTCGTACGCCTGGAGTTCGGCCTCGAACCGACCGACCGCTCCCTCGCCGTCCAGCGCGCGCGGGAGCAGCGCGCCGAGGGCCGCTCGGTACGACGGCTCCTCATGCCCGGCTCCGTGGCGGTCGTCGGGGTCGGCCGCGCCCCCGGCGGGGTGGGCCGCAGCATCCTCGGCAACCTCAGGGAGGCCGGCTACCCGGGCAGGCTGCACGCGGTGAACAGGGCCTTCCCCGAGGACCTCGACGAGGTCGAGGGGGTGCCGGCGTACCGCTCGGTGCGGGACATCGACGGACACGTGGACCTCGCCGTCGTCGCCGTACCCGCCGAGCACGTGCCCGCGGTGGTCGTCGAGTGCGGCGAGCACGGCGTTCAGGGGCTCGTCGTGCTCTCCGCCGGGTACGCCGAGAGCGGCACCGGGGGGCGGGAGCGGCAGCGGGCCCTCGTCCGGGCCGCGCGCGCGTACGGCATGCGGATCATCGGCCCGAACGCCTTCGGGGTCATCAACACCGCCCCCGACGTCCGGCTGAACGCCTCCCTCGCCCCGGAGATGCCCCGCCCCGGGCGCATCGGGCTGTTCGCCCAGTCCGGTGCCATCGGCATCGCCCTGCTGTCCCGGCTGCACAGGCGCGGCGGAGGAGTCACCGGGGTCACGGGCGTCTCCACCTTCGTCTCCGCAGGCAACCGCGCCGACGTCTCCGGCAACGACGTCCTGCAGTACTGGTACGACGACCCCGAGACCGACGTCGTCCTCATGTACCTGGAGTCCATCGGCAACCCCCGCAAGTTCACCCGGCTCGCCCGGCGGACGGCGGCGGCCAAGCCGCTGGTCGTGGTGCAGGGCACGGGGGCGGCGCCGCAGGGCCACGCCGTACGCGCGACGCGGCTGCCGCACGCGACCGTGTCCGCACTGCTCCGGCAGGCCGGGGTGATCCGGGTCGACACCATCACCGAACTGGTCGACGCCGGCCTGCTGCTCGCCCGGCAGCCGCTGCCCGCCGGGCCGCGCGTGGCCATCCTCGGCAACTCCGAGTCGCTGGGCGTCCTGACCTACGACCGCTGCCTCGCGGAGGGGCTGCGTCCGTCGCGACCGCTGGACCTGACGACCGCGGCGACGGCGGAGGACTTCCACCGGGCGCTCGCCGCCGCGCTGGCCGACGACACGAACGACGCCGTCGTCGTCACGGCCATCCCCGCGATCGGCGAGGGGTCGCCGGGGGACGCGGAGCTGGCGGAGGCGTTGCGGTCGGCCGCGGCGGCGGTCCCCGGCAAGCCGGTGCTGGTGGTGCACGTGGAGCTCGGAGGGCTCGCGGAGGCGCTGTCCGCCGCGGCCAGCACCGCCCCCCGGGCAGCCTGGAGAGCGGCGAACAGGGACGGCGGGCCGGGCGGCCCGCCGGCGGTCGGGGACGGCCGGCCGGCGGCGGCCGGGGCGGGGGCGGCCGGGGTGGGGGCGGAAGGGGCGGAGGCGGAAGGGGCGCCCGGTGCACCGGCCGTCGCGGTCGGTTCGCCTCCGGCCGAAGGCACCCGGCTCATCCCCGCCTACCCCGCCGCCGAGCGCGCCGTACGGGCTCTCGCCGAAGCCGTGAAGTACGCGCAGTGGCGGCGCGAGGCCGTCGACCCCGGGAAGGTACCGGAGTACGACGACATCGACGAGAAGGGTGCCGCACGGCTGATCGGTGAGCTGCTCGCGCGGGACGAGGGGCTCACCATCTCCGACGCGGAGACCTGCGAGTTGCTCGGCAGGTACGGCGTGCACGTGCGCCGGGCGTTCCCCGCTGCCACCCCGGACGCCGCCGCCGAGGCCGCCCGCACCCTCGGCTACCCGGTGGCCCTCAAGGCCACCGCCCCGCACCTGCGGCACCGCGCCGACCTCGGCGGCGTCCGCCTCGACCTCGCGGACGAGGAGCAACTGCGCCGCGCGTACGCCGAGTTGACCGAGCTGTTCGGTAAGCCGGAGGAGCTGCGGCCGGTGGTGCAGGGCATGGCACCCCGGGGCGTCGACACCGTCGTACGCGCGGTGATCGATCCGGCGGCCGGTGCCGTGCTGTCCTTCAGCCTGGCCGGTGCCGCCTCGCAGCTGCTCGGGGACATGGCGCACCGGCTGATCCCGGTCACCGACCGCGAGGCGACCTCGCTGGTGCGGTCGATCCGCACGGCGCCGCTGCTGTTCGGCTGGCGCGGTTCCACGCCCGTCGACACCCCCGCGCTGGAAGAACTGCTGCTGCGCGTCTCCCGGCTCGTGGACGATCACCCGGAGGTCGTCGCGGTCACCCTGGAGCCGGTCGTCGTCGCCCCGCGCGGCGTGAGCGTCCTCGGCGCCACCGTCCGGCTCGCGCCGCCGCCCGCCCGCGACGACCTCGGCCCGCGCACGCTGCCGGCCTACTGACCCGGCCCGGGACCGGCGAGACGGCTCGGCTCGCCCGGACGCACGGGCGGTCCCCGGTCCGTACGACTGGCCCGGACCGCCCCTGCCCACGGATTAAGATGGACGCCATGGCCAAGACCAGTACGACGACCCAGGGGCTGCGCGCGGCGATCGAGCGCAGCGGCTACTACCCGGCCCTCGTGGCCGAGGCGGTGGAGGCCGCCGTGGGCGGCGAGCCCGTCCGGTCGTACCTGGTCCACCAGGAGACGACGTTCGACCAGAACGAGGTGCGCCGGCACGTCACCGTGCTGGTCCTCACCGGCAACCGCTTCATCGTCAGCCACACCGACGAGCAGGCCGCCGACAGCACCTCACCGACGCCGTACGCCACCACCTCCACGGAGTCCGTGAAGCTCGGCCGGATCTCCTCCGTCGTGGTGAGCCGCGTGGTCGCGAATCCGGAGCAGTACAAGCCGGGCACGCTGCCCCGCGAAGTCGTGCTGACCATCGGCTGGGGCGCGGTCAGCCGCCTCGACCTGGAACCCGCCGCCTGCGGTGACCCGAACTGCGACGCCGACCACGGCTACACCGGCAGTTCCACGGCGGACGACCTCAGCCTGCGTGTCAGCGAGGCCGGGGACGGCCCGGAGACGGTGCGCCAGACGCTCGCGTTCGCGCAGGCCGTCTCGGAGGCGACCGCGGACCTCACGCGCTGATGTCCCAGCTCTCCGCCTGGGACCACCCGGAACCGCTCGCGCTGGACACCGCGCCGCTGCCCGAGTACGGCAGCGGCTCCCTCGCCGATCTGCTGCCCACCCTGGCCGCGGGAATGGGCGTGCCCGGTCTCACCCCGTCGATCGGGGAACTGACCGCGACCGACCGGGCCTGTGTCTTCCTCGTCGACGGGCTCGGCTGGGAGCAACTGCGGGCGCACCCCGACGAGGCGCCGTTCCTGAACTCCCTGCTGGGCACCTCCCGCGGCGCCACCGGCCGACCACTGACCGCCGGCTACCCGGCGACCACCGCGACCTCTCTGGCCTCCGTCGGCACCGGCCTGCCGCCGGGCGCCCACGGCCTGCCCGGGTACACCGTGCGCAATCCGGCCACCGGCGAGCTGATGAACCAGCTCCGCTGGCAGCCCTGGACCTCGCCGGGCCCCTGGCAGCCGTACCCCACCGTCTTCCAGCTGGCCCACGAGGCCGGTGTGCACGCCGCGCAGGTGTCGTCGCCCACGTTCGCGCAGACCCCGCTCACCAAGGTCGCGCTCAGCGGCGGCACCTTCCACGGCCGGCTGGCCGGCGAGGAGCGGATGGATCTCGCGGCCGAGCAACTGGCCGCCGGGGACCGCTCACTGGTGTACACGTACTACGCCGAACTGGACGGCGCAGGGCACCGCTACGGCATCGCCTCCGACACCTGGCGCGGCCAGCTCATGTACGTCGACCGGCTCGCCCAGCGCCTCGCCGAGCAACTGCCGCCGCGCAGCGCGCTCTACGTCACCGCCGACCACGGGATGGTCGACATCCCGTTCGACGAGGAACACCGGATCGACTTCGACACGGACTGGGAGCTGCGCGCCGGCGTCGCCCTGCTGGGCGGCGAGGGGCGGGCGCGGCACGTCTACGCGGTGCCCGGCGCCGAGAACGACGTGCTGACCGTCTGGCGCGAGGTGCTCGGTGAGCAGTTCTGGGTGGCCTCGCGGGACGAGGCGATCGAGGCCGGCTGGTTCGGCCCGCGCGTGGACGAGCGCGTGTACGCGCGGCTCGGGGACGTGCTCGCGGCCGCCCACGACGACGTCCTGATCACCGCGTCCGAGCGGGAGCCCAAGGAGTCGGCACTGGTCGGCAACCACGGTTCGATGACCCCTGCCGAGCAGCTCGTACCGCTGCTCGAAGTACGCTCCTGAACCGCCCTCCCCGCACGGCGACCCGCCGAACGACTCACCGAAAGGTGCTCAACCCCTCATGCCCGAGCTGGTGTTCTTCTCCGGAACGATGGACTGCGGGAAGTCGACGCTGGCTCTGCAGATCGAGCACAACCGCTCCGCGCGCGGTCTCGTCGGCGTGATCTTCACGCGGAACGACCGCGCCGGGGAGGGCAAGCTGTCCTCCCGGCTCGGGCTGGTCACCGACGCGGTGGAGGTCGCGGACGACCAGGACCTGTACGCCTCCCTGGTCGACCACCTCTCGCAGGGCCGCCGGGCGGACTACGTGATCGCGGACGAGGCGCAGTTCCTCACGCCCGGGCAGATCGACCAGCTCGCGCGCGTGGTGGACGATCTCGGGCTCGACGTGTACGCCTTCGGTATCACCACCGACTTCCGCTCCAAGTTGTTCCCCGGCTCGCAGCGGCTGGTGGAGCTGGCCGACCGCATCGAGGTGCTCCAGGTGGAGGCGCTGTGCTGGTGCGGCGCCCGGGCCACGCACAACGCCCGCACCATAGACGGCGCGATGGTGGTGGAGGGCGCCCAGGTGGTCGTCGGCGACGTCAACCAGTCCGCGGGCGAGGTCGGCTACGAGGTGCTGTGCCGCCGCCACCACCGGCGCCGGATGACGGCCGCGTCGGCCCGCGCGGCGGCCCTGTCGCCGGACGTCCTGCCCGTGTCACCGGCCTGAGAATCCACACCTCGACGGCGCACCGGCTCCCGGTGCACACCGGCAGCCCGACACCTCATCGGCTCCGCGACAGCGCACCCGTACCCGTTCCCGTACAGCGCACCCTTGCCCCGGCAGCGCGCACCGGACCCCGACGGCGCAGCCGGCCGGAGCGGCCGACCGCTCAGCGCGGGTCCTGGAGCACCGAGAACTCCGCTCCCTCCGGGTCCACCACCCTCGCCACCCGGCCGTGCGGGCTGTCGTGGGCCGGCCGCACGATCCGGCCGCCGAGATCCACCACCTGGCGCAGGGTCGCGTCGGCGTCGGCGACCTCGAAATACGTCTGCCAGTGCGAGCCACGGTCCCGGGGCAGCGCGTGGCCCACGCCGTGCAGGCCGGCCACCGGCCGACCGCCGAGGTGCAGCGTCACGTAGTCGAGGCCTGCGGCGACCACGGGCTCCTGCTCGTAGCCGAACACGGTGGCGTAGAACTTGGCGACACTCTCGGTCTCCAGGGTGAGCAGTTCGTTCCACACGGGTGTGCCGGGCACGCCGGTGATCGCCGTGCCGAGGTGAGCGCTCCTCTGCCAGATCCCGAACACCGACCCGGAGGGGTCCGAGGCGATGGCCAGCCGCCCGGCCTCGGCGGCGTCGAGCGGGCCGACCGCCACCGTGCCACCGCACAGCCGTACCGCGTCGGCCGTCTGGTCCACGTCGTTCGTCGCGAGGTACGGCGTCCAGGCGATCGGCAGCCGGCGATCCGGCGGCAGCTGGCCCATGCCCGCCACCTCCCGGCCGTCGAGCAGAGCCCGCACATACGGGCCGAGCTGCTGCGGGCCCGGCCGGAACTCCCACCCGAACAGTTCGGCGTAGAACTCCTCGGTGGCGGCCAGATCGTGCACCATCAGGCTCACCCAGCAGGGCTCGCCGGGCGCGCGCTGCGCGTACGGACCGGCCGATTCCCGTGCCTCGGTCATCGATCACTCTCTCCCCGGCCCCTTGCGGTGGCCGTGTCGCTTCCGCTCTCCGGAAGGGTGTCCACGCCGACCGCGTGTACGCCCGTGCCGGTGCCCGCATCCTCCACGGTGCCGGCCGCCCTGCCGCGCCGCGGCCCACCGGTGCCTCCGGGAGAATGCCCGAACCGCCCTGGTTCGCCGCTTCCTGGCGATGCCGACGGGTGTCCGCCGGCTGTACAGCATGTGCTCGATCCCATACGTCGCGTGATCGAGCCTGTCCGGCCGAGCAGAGTAGCCGTACCTGGACGCGGCGGCCACCCCTGGCGTATGGATGGACGCCATGAGAGCCATCATCACCGCAACCGAACTCGCCCATGAGCTGACCGGCTCGAACCCGCCCGTGCTGCTGGACGTCCGCTGGCAGCTGAGCCTGGCGCGGGCGGCGGGCGCGCCCGCCTTCGACGGACGGGCCGCCCATGCGGCCGGGCACATCCCGGGCGCGGTCTTCGTCGACCTGGACCGCGAGCTGGCCGCCCCGCCGGGGGCGAACGGCCGTCATCCCCTGCCGGACGTCGCGGAGTTCGGTGCGGCGATGCGCCGTGCGGGCGTGTCGTCGAGCCGGCCGGTCGTCGTCTACGACGGTGGGCAGGGCTGGGCGGCCGCGCGGGCGTGGTGGCTGCTGCGCTGGACGGGTCACCCGGACGTGCGGGTCCTGGACGGCGGGTTGCCGTCCTGGGAGGGCGAGCTGTCCACCGACGTCCCGGCCGGAGCCGAGGGCGACTTCACGCCCGTACCGGGTGCCGTGGGGCGGGTGGACGCGGACGGGGCGGCGGAGCTGGCCCGGACGGGCGTCCTGCTGGACGCGCGCGCGGGGGAGCGGTACCGCGGTGAGGTGGAGCCGATCGATCCGGTCGGCGGCCACATCCCGGGCGCGGTGTCGGCGCCGACGACGGAGAACGTGGGTCCCGACGGCCGCTTCCTGCCCGCGGCGGAACTGCAGGACCGCTTCAAGGCGCTGGGCGTGCGTGCGGACACCGAAGTGGGCGTGTACTGCGGTTCCGGTGTCTCCGGGGCCCATGAGGTGCTCGCGCTGGCCGTGGCGGGCATTCCGGCGGCGCTGTACGTCGGTTCCTGGTCCGAGTGGTCCGCGGACCCGTCCCGTCCGGTGGCGGTCGGCGCGGACCCGCAGTAGCGGCGCGTGAGAGGGGCGTGCGCGCCGGAGGGGGCACGCGTGCGTGCCCCCTCCGGCATGCCGTTTCGCAGCCGGCCCGTCACTCCTGCTTCTTGCGGCGCGTGCCGAACACGATCTCGTCCCAGCTGGGCACGGCGGCGCGGCGACCGGGACGGACGCCGTCGGCCTCGGCCTGCCGGTCGGTGGCTCCGACGAGGCGGTCGCGGTGGCTGCCGACCGAGCGGGGCATGAGGACGTCCGCGTACGCCGAGCCGGCCGATGCGGCAGGCGCCGGGGGCTCCTCCTCCGCGGGCTCCTCGACCAGTTCCTCCGGGGCCTCGGACGGGCGTTCCGGGACCACCAGATCGCCCCGGAAGCTCGGCACGGCCTCCAGCAGGCTGGTCAGCGAGTCGCGTTCGGCCGGGCTCTCTTCGAGCGGCTCGGACGGCTGCGCGGGCAGCCCGGGCCGGTCCCGGTCGATCCGTTCGAGGGCGCGGTCCATCGAACGCTCGCGCGGCAGCCGGGCGATGCGCGGGACGAACGGGAAGCTCGGCTCGGGCACGGCGAGGTCGTCGGACTCGCCGATGAGCGAGCGTGCCTCGTCGTCCACGGCCTGTACGAGCCGCCGGGGCGGGTCGTACGTCCACACCGCCGAGTGCGGTTCACCCGCGACCCGGTAGACGAGGAGCACCTCCCAGGTGCCGTCGTCGCGCCGCCAGGAGTCCCACTGCACGGTGTCCTTCTCGACGCCGCGCAGCAGCAGGCGCTCCTGGACGGCCTCGCCGAGCAGTGGGCCGGAGTTCTCGCCGGGACGGCGGACCGGGGTCTTGCGGGCGCGCTCGGCCATGAAGGCGCGTTCGGCGAGGACCGGGCCCTCGAAGCGCCGCACCCGGTCGACGGGGATGCCGGCGAGCTGTGCCACCTCTTCCGCCGTGGCACCCGCACGTATACGCGCCTGGATGTCACGGGGCCGGAGATGGCTCTCGACCTCGATCTCGATCTGGCCGAGCCGGGGACGGTCGCCGCGCACGGCGGCACGCAGCCGCTCGTCGATCGGAAGTGTGTACTCCGTAGAGTCGGCAGCCTTGAGCACCAGTCGTGTGCCGTCATTCGAGACGGCCACGACACGCAGTTCGGGCATGGGGACCTCCCGGGTGGTGCCTGCCGACGTCACGTGCGTCGCTGCTTCCGCTAGTCGAGTGTGGCCTGCCCGGGTGCAGCCTGCCACAACCTTGCCGAGTTGCCCGGCGTGTCGGGCACGGGCCCTGGGACGCCGTTATGGCACGGTTACCTGTTCGCAACGCTAAGTGACCAAATTCGTCACCCTGTGCAACTAGCCCCCCTCCCGGCGGTCCTGGAAGGCCGCGGACACCCTGGTGGGGGACCGGACCCAGGGCTCGCAACAGTACTCCATTCGGACCACGTGCGTGGATCGGCGCGCCGCTCAACTTGTTGCAGCGGATGGGACTTGACTGTCCGCAACCGGTTTCTCCGAACACGATCGTGGCGAACTTCACGCAATCCCCCGAAACGGAACTAATGGTTTCGTTCGCACGTCCCTCTCTCGTGCAGCCGATGGATCAGCGCCGTCGAGCAAGTCGTCGAGCACGGGAGAGGCAGGCAGGTTCCGGGTATGCGTGAGACGCCCGATGCGGGTCGCAAGCGGATCGACCTGAACGTCCCTCAGGTCGCGGGCGGTGCCCTTGCGGCGGTCGTCGCGGCCAAACTGGCCTCGTACTTCGGGGTGTACGGCACGATCCTCGGTGCCGGCGTGGTCAGTGTGGTGGCGACCTGCGGCGGCACGGTGTTCCAGCACTTCTTCAAGCGGACCGGGGAGCAGCTGAAGGAGCGGTCCACGGTTCCCGCCCGGCCGAGGGGACGGCAGGCACCGCCGCCCGGCCGGTTCGGCGAGTCCGACGAGTTCGACGAGTCCGGCGGGCCGGGTGAGTTCGGCAGGTTCGACGAGTCCGGCAGGTCCGGTGAGTTCGGTGAGGGCACCGTCTACCGCGCGCGGGTGAGGAGCCGGCGGCGCCCGGTGGTCGCGGCCGCCGTCGTCTTCGGCGTCACCATGGCCGGCATCACCGGGTACGAGCTGGCGTCGGGCAGCAGCTTCGACGGCGGTCAGGGCACCACGATGAGCGACGCCGTCACCGGCCGCCACTCCTCCCCTTCGAAGTCCGGCACCGGTGGGCCCGGTTCACCGGCACCCGGCTCCTCCCGGTCCGGCGGCGGCTCGCCGTCCCCGGCGCCCTCCCGGACGCCGGGCGGGCAGCGGTCCGGGTCCGGCGAGGGCGCGAGCGGCGGGGCGACGCCCACGCCGGGCGACTCCGCCGGGACGGGGCCGAGCGACGGCCCGAGTCCTTCGGCGACCCCCACGCCCGGCACCTCCGCCGCGACGCCTACGCCCCCAGAACCCTCCGCAAGTAGTCGTTCTGGAACAGCCGATCCGGATCGAGACGGTCCCGCAGCGCCGTGAACTCGGCGAAGCGCGGATACACCCGGGCGAAGTAGTCGGCGTCCCGCGTGTGCACCTTGCCCCAGTGCGGCCGGCCCTCGTGCGCGGCGAGGATGCGCTCGGCGGCGGTGAAGTAGGCCTGGTACGGCGTGCCCCGGAACATGTGCACGGCGATGTAGGCGCTGTCCCGGCCGGAGGCGGTGGACAGGGTGATGTCGTCGGCCGGGGCGGTGCGCACCTCCACCGGGAAGCTGACGCGCAGGCCCGACCGCTCGATCATGGTCCGCAGCTCGCGCAGGGCGTCCGTCAGGGCCGCGCGCGGGACGGCGTACTCCATCTCGACGAAGCGCACCCGGCGCGGCGAGGTGAAGACCCGGTACGGGATGTCGGTGTACGTCCGCGCGGACAGGGCCCTGCTGGAGACCCGCGCGATCGCCGGGACGGCGGCGGGGGCGGCGCGGCCGGCCCACTGGGCCACCTGGAAGACGCCGTTGGAGAGGAACTCGTCCTCGATCCAGCCGGCCAGCCTCCCTACGGGCTGCTCGGGTCCGGCGCTGCGGTTGTTGCGCTTGGTGTTGGTGTTGCCGGTGTGCGGGAACCAGTAGAACTCGAAGTGCTCGTTCTCCGCCCACAGTTGATCGAACTCGGCGATGACCCGGTCGAAGGGCATCGGTTCCTCGCGTGCCGTGAGCAGGAACAGGGGCTCCACGGCGAAGGTGATCGCGGTGATGACGCCGAGGGCGCCGAGGCCCGTCCGGGCGGCCGCGAAGACCTCGGGATTCTCCTTCTCGGAACAGCCGAGCACGGAGCCGTCCGCCGTGACGAGTTCGAGCCCCCGGATCTGCGCGGCGATCGAGCCGGACTCGCGGCCCGTGCCGTGCGTGCCGGTGCTGACGGCCCCGGAGACGGTCTGCTCCATGATGTCGCCCATGTTGGTGAGCGAGAGGCCCTCGCGCGCGAGAGCGGCGTTGAGCCTCTTCAGCGGAGTGCCCGCCTCCACCGTGACCGTCATGGATTCCCGGTCGATGTCACGTATACCGGTCAAGAGTTGAGGGCGGATCAGCACACCGTCGGTGGCGGCTATCGCGGTGAAGGAGTGCCCGGTGCCGACCGGTTTCACCCTCAGGCCGTCCTCGCGGGCCCGCCGCACCGCCGCGGCCAGTTCCTCCACGGAGGCCGGTGCGACCTGCCGGGCGGGCCGGGCGGAGACGTTGCCGCCCCAGTTACGCCAGGTGCCGTTCTTCCCGTTCGCTGTGCTGCTCAACGGTGCCTCCCCGCCCCGCGGCCGGCCTGCGCAGCCGGCGGTACCCGAGGAAACCGACCGCGATCGCGACGGCCCCGGACACGGCCGGAACCCCGTACCCGGCCCGCGCACCGGCTGCGTCGATCATCCAGCCGGCCACGGAGGAGCCGAGCGCGACACCGACCGCGAGGCCGGTGCTCACCCAGGTCATGCCCTCGGTGAGCTTCGCGCGAGGTACGTGCTCTTCGATGAGGGACATCGTCGTGATCATCGTCGGCGCGATGGCCAGCCCCGCAACGAACAGCGCCACGGCCAGAAGCGGCAGGTTTCCGACCAGTAGGAGGGGGATCATACTCACGGCCATCGCCGCCACGCCCAGCAGCCAGCGGCGTTCCGGCGCCCCGGCGAACCGCAGCAGCCCGAAGACGACGCCGGCCGCACAGGAGCCGGCCGCGTACACGGCGAGGACCAGGCTCGCCGCGCCCTTGTGGCCGCGCTCGTCGGCGAAGGCGACGGTGACCACGTCCACCGAGCCGAAGATCGCGCCGGTCGCCACGAACGTGGCCACCAGCACCTGGAGCGCGGTCGAGCGCAGGGCGCTGCCCCCACCCTCGCCGTCGCCGTCGCGCGGGTGCGGTGCGGGTTCGGTCGCGCGCTGGGCGGTGAGCCAGAAGACGCCCGCCGCGAGGAAGCAGGCGGCCAGCAGGGGCCCCGCCTCCGGGAACCAGGCCGTGGACAGCCCTATCGAGACGATCGGGCCGAAGATGAAGCAGACCTCGTCGACGACCGACTCGAACGAGTACGCGGTGTGCAGCTTCGGAGTGCCCCGGTACAGCGCCGCCCAGCGGGCCCGGATCATGGCGCCCAGGCTCGGCACCGCGCCGATCCCGGCCGCGGAGACGAACAGCGTCCAGTCCGGCCACCGGAAGTGCGCGGCGAGCAGCAGCCCGGCTCCGGCGACGAGTGCCACCAGGGTCGCCGGGCGCAGCACCCGGCGCTGTCCGTGCCGGTCCACCAGCCGGGATATCTGCGGCCCGATCGCCGCCGCGGACAGCGCGATGGTGGCCGACAGCCCGCCCGCGAGCCCGTACCTCCCGGTGATCTGGGAGATCATCGTGACCACGCCGATGCCCATCATCGACAGCGGCATCCGGCCGAGGAGGCCGGCGGCGGAGAAGGCCTTGGTGCCGGGTGCGGTGAACAGGGCTCTGTAGGGGCTGGGCACAGGGTCTCCGAGGCGACTCAGTAAGGCGCGAATGCGGCTGATACAGCTTACGAGTTAGGACACCCTTATTGCACCAGGATTTCCGGGGGAAAAACCGGAATAAACCATCGGGAACTCGACTCTTCATCCTGCCGTTGCCCGGCTGTCGGTACCGAATGGCAGGATCGAGACATGCCTGACGCGCTCGATGCCACTCCGTACGACGCCCTGCTCCTGCTCTCCTTCGGCGGCCCCGAAGCCCCGGACGACGTGGTTCCGTTCCTGGAGAACGTCACGCGCGGACGAGGCATCCCGAAGGAACGCCTGAAGGAGGTCGGGCAGCACTACTTCCTCTTCGGCGGGGTCAGCCCCATCAACGACCAGAACCGCGCCCTGCTGGACGCCCTGCGCAAGGACTTCGCCGAGCACG
Source organism: Streptomyces sp. NPDC048514 (assembly GCF_043199955.1). Taxonomy (NCBI): domain Bacteria; kingdom Bacillati; phylum Actinomycetota; class Actinomycetes; order Kitasatosporales; family Streptomycetaceae; genus Streptomyces; species Streptomyces sp. NPDC048514. Next base: position 142,524 of record NZ_JBICWT010000012.1, read on the forward strand.
GCCTGGACCTGCCGGTCTACTGGGGCAACCGCAACTGGGCGCCGTACCTGACGGACACCCTGCGTGAGATGGCCGCCGACGGCCGCCGCCGCATCCTGGTGCTCGCCACCAGCGCGTACGCGTCCTACTCGGGCTGCCGCCAGTACCGCGAGAACCTCGCCGACGCGCTGGCCGCCCTGGAGTCCGAGGGTGTCCGGCCGCCGAGGATCGACAAGCTGCGGCACTACTTCAACCACCCCGGCTTCGTGGAGCCCATGGCCGACGGCGTGCTGCGCTCCCTGGCCGACCTCCCCGAGGACGTCCGCGACGGCGCCCACATCGCCTTCACCACCCACTCCATCCCGACCGCCGCCGCCGACACGTCCGGCCCCGTCGAGGCCCACGGCGAGGGCGGCGCCTACGTCGAGCAGCACCTGGAGGTGGCCCAGCTGATCGCCGACGCCGTCCGTGCGCGCACCGGCGTCGACCACCCCTGGCGGCTCGTCTACCAGTCCCGCTCGGGCGCCCCGCACATCCCCTGGCTGGAGCCCGACATCTGCGACCACCTCGAGGAGCGGCACGCCGCCGGTGTCCCGGCCGTCGTCATGGCCCCGATCGGCTTCGTCTCCGACCACATGGAGGTCCTCTACGACCTCGACACCGAGGCCCTGGCCAAGGCCGGCGAGCTGGGCCTGCCGGTGCGCCGTTCGGCCACCGTGGGCGCCGACCCGCGGTTCGCCGCCGCCGTCCGCGAGCTGATCATGGAACGTTCGGCGGTGGAACGCGGCCTGCGGGTCACGCCCTGTGCCCTGGGCACCCTCGGCCCCAGCCACGACCTCTGCCCGGTCGGCTGCTGCCCCGCCCGTACGCCCCGTCCGGCCGCCGCCGGCGCCGACAGCCCCTACGCGTGAGGAGACCCGTGACCGACGCACTGCACCGGGACCTGCTCGAGCTGGCCCAGGAGGCCGCACGCCGTGCCGGCGAGCTTTTGCGGGACGGCCGCCCGGCCGACCTGGCCGTCGCCCGGACCAAGTCCAGCCCGGTCGACGTCGTCACCGAGATGGACATCGCGGCGGAGAAGCTGATCACCGACCTGATCACCGCGCACCGGCCGGACGACGGGTTCCTCGGCGAGGAGGGGGCCTCCGTCGAGGGCACGAGCGGTGTCCGGTGGGTGATCGACCCGCTCGACGGCACCGTCAACTACCTGTACGGGCTGCCGACCTGGGGGGTGTCCATCGCCGCCGAGCGGGACGGGGAGACGGTCGTCGGGGTGGTCGCGGCGCCGATGCGCGGCGAGACGTACCACGCCGTGCGCGGCGGCGGCGCATGGGCCACGGGCGCGTGGGAGGCGGAGCGGGCGCTCGGCTGCCGCCCCGCGCCCCCGCTGGACCAGGCCCTGGTCTCCACGGGCTTCAACTACGTCGCCGGGGTCCGCGCCCACCAGGCCGAGGTGGCCGGGCGGCTCATCCCGCTGCTGCGGGACATCCGGCGCGGTGGTTCGGCGGCGATCGACCTGTGCGACGTGGCCTGCGGCCGGCTCGACGGGTACTACGAGCGGGGCCTCAACGCGTGGGACTACACGGCGGGTGACCTGATCGCCCGGGAAGCCGGCGCGCTGACCGGTGGACGGCCCGCACAGCGGCCTTCGCGGGAGCTGACGGTCGCGGGTGCCCCGGGGGTCTTCGAGCCGCTCCAGAGGCTGCTGGAGGACTTCGGGGCGTGGCACGACTAGGGCGGCCCGCCCGGCAGATCGTGCCGCCCCCGAAGGGCGGCCGGGAATAGCGGGACAGGCCCTGGACCACGCCGGCCCCGGGCCGGACGCAAAGGGACCCCGGCGCTGGATTCGCCGGGGTCCCTTCTTGCGCTTTCGGCCGATCAGACGCGTGACGCGCCGACTTCCACACCATGTTCGGCGGCGAGGCGGCGCAGGTCGTCGAGCTCGGCCTGCTCCACTTCGGCGAGGAAGTCGTCGCCCTCGTCACGAGCCCGCGACAGGTCGGACTCGGTCGCCCTTATGCGCTGCAGAAGTCCTGCGGTGAAAGCGTCCATGCTGCGCCCCCTCGTCCAGGGTCGTGGGTGGGTGGCACGGGGGTGTGCCGGTTGAGAAGGGGCGATCACGTCTCGCGGATGCCCGGCGCAGCCGTGCCGGGCGGCGACGGTGCCGGACACCCACGCCCGCTCTGCGGAAGCGGATGGCGGAGTACCGCATGGTGCTGCGGCACATGCAGAGCGTGATCGCGGGTGTAAAGCGGTCCTCCCCCCGCTTTCTTTCCCGGAAACCTCAACCGGCGGAGAAAATCTCGCATTCCCGCCCCGGAGACCCGCTCGCCGCGGGCCCGTATCCCGTCTTACAGCCGACTTACGGCCGAAAAGGGCAGGATGGAGGCCACACCCCACGAACAGGCCTGCCCGCACGCGCCCAGCGCGCGCTACGCGGGTGGACAGAGGAAGGACAAGCGACGTGCGCGTACTCGTCGTCGAGGACGAGCAACTGCTCGCCGATGCGGTGGCCACCGGACTCCGCCGGGAGGCCATGGCCGTCGACGTCGTGTACGACGGTGCGGCCGCCCTGGAACGCATCGGCGTCAACGACTACGACGTGGTCGTCCTCGACCGCGACCTCCCGCTCGTGCACGGCGACGACGTCTGCCGCAGGATCGTCGAGCTGGGCATGCCCACGCGCGTGCTCATGCTCACCGCCTCCGGCGACGTCAGCGACCGCGTCGAGGGCCTGGAGATCGGCGCCGACGACTATCTGCCCAAGCCGTTCGCGTTCAGCGAGCTGATCGCGCGCGTGCGCGCCCTCGGCCGCCGCACGAGCGTGCCGCTGCCCCCGGTCCTGGAGCGGGCCGGCATCAAGCTCGACCCCAACCGCCGCGAGGTCTTCCGGGACGGCAAGGAGGTCCAGCTCGCGCCGAAGGAGTTCGCGGTGCTGGAGGTGCTGATGCGCAGCGAGGGTGCGGTGGTCTCGGCCGAGCAGCTGCTGGAGAAGGCCTGGGACGAGAACACCGACCCGTTCACCAACGTGGTGCGCGTGACGGTGATGACCCTGCGCCGCAAGCTGGGCGAGCCGCCCGTCATCGTGACGGTCCCCGGCTCCGGCTACCGGATCTGATCCGCCGTGGCGGCCACCCCCGCGCCCCCGCAGGCGCCACCGAAGCCCACCTGGGACCCCAGGCGGCCGCAGCCCCCCTTCCCGTGGCTGCGCCCCACCATCCGCATACGCCTCACCCTGCTGTACGGCGGCATGTTCCTGATCGCCGGCATCCTGCTGCTTTCGATCATGTACCTGCTCGCCGCGCAGGCGATCAGCACCGGAAATCAGCCGCTGTTCAAGATCGTCGGCTATCAGGAGCTGAAGGTCTCCAGCGGCAACTGCCCGGCGATCAACACCACCCGCCTGTCGCTGTCGGACTTCAACGACGCGATCGCGCACTGCGTCGACCAGCAGCGCCAGGCGGCCCTGGACAACCTGCTCAGCCGCTCGCTGCTGGCCCTGCTGGGCCTCGCCGTGATCGCCTTCGCGTTCGGCTACGCGATGGCCGGCCGGGTGCTGTCCCCGCTCGGCCGGATCACCCGCACCGCCCGTCAGGTGGCCGGTTCCGACCTGTCCCGCCGGATCGAGCTGGACGGCCCGGACGACGAGCTGAAGGAGCTGGCGGACACCTTCGACGACATGCTGGAGCGTCTGCAGCGGGCCTTCACCGCCCAGCAGCGCTTCGTCGGCAACGCCTCCCACGAGCTGCGCACGCCGCTGGCGATCAACCGCACGCTGCTGGAGGTGCATCTGTCCGACCCGAACGCTCCGGTGGAGCTGCAGCAGCTCGGCAAGACGCTGCTGGCCACCAACGAGCGCAGCGAGCAGCTGGTCGAGGGCCTGCTGCTGCTCGCCCGCAGCGACAACCAGATCGTCGAGCGGGGGCCCGTCGACCTGGCCGAGGTGGCCACCCAGGCCGTCGACCAGGTGCATGGCGAGGCCGAGGCCAAGGGCGTGAAGATCCGCGGGGAGCGCCGGCCCGCCGTGGTGCAGGGCAACGGCGTGCTGCTGGAGCGGATCGCGCTGAACCTCGTGCAGAACGCGGTGCGCTACAACGTGCGGGAGGACGGCTGGGTCGAGGTGGAGACCGAGGTCGAGCACGGCCAGGCGGTGCTCACCGTCGCGAACACCGGTCCGGTGGTCCCGGCGTACGAGATCGACAACCTTTTCGAGCCCTTCAGGCGGCTCCGTACGGAGCGCACGGGCAGCGACAAGGGCGTGGGTCTGGGCCTGTCCATCGTCCGGTCCGTGGCCCGCGCGCACGGCGGCCACATCGTCGCGCGGCCTCGCGAAGGCGGTGGACTCGTGATGCGTGTCACCCTGCCGTTGTGACCGGAAACCGACACACGCGGAGGATGTTCGCTCGGCGCGGAATTTTCCAGGTGCCGAACGAGGTTGTCGTTGTGTGATCGATCACATGGACAGATTTCTCGCCATGTACTCAGCGTGATCATGATGCATGGTGGAAAGCCGGGAAAGTCCTGGTTTTCAGGGCTCTTGATCACGGGAAGTACACGGGGAGGCGCCTTTGAGGTGCGGCATTCGAACCGTGTACGGTCCTCACCGCCATCCAAGCCGATCACTCCAGGGAGATCGGGTTGGGTGTCGATTGAGTAACAGACCTTGATGTGAGGCAAAATCTCCGCCTCAGGTCGGGCACAAGTCCGGCCTCTCACGCGTTACGTGCGCTGGAGACACCGCAGACACCCAGAGGGGGAGAGCGACTATGGCAACCGATTACGACACTCCACGCAAGACCGACGACGACGTCGACTCGGACAGCCTTGAAGAGCTGAAGGCCCGGCGGAACGACAAGTCCACCTCGGCGGTGGACGTCGACGAGTTCGAGGCCGCGGAAGGCCTCGAACTTCCCGGCGCCGACCTGTCGAACGAGGAACTGGCCGTTCGGGTGCTGCCCAAGCAGCAGGACGAGTTCACCTGCATGAGCTGCTTCCTGGTGCACCACCGCAGCCAGCTGGCCCGCGAGAAGAACGGTCAGCCGATCTGCCGCGACTGCGACTGAGGACGGGTCGGCCGTGTCTGGCTCGACCCCTCCGCGGAAGCGCCGCTTCTCCCTGCGGAGAGCGGACCATGGGCCGTCCGGCGGCCCGCAGGGCGCGCGTGACGACGAGCGGGGCTCAGCAGGTGCGGGAGCCTCGCTCGAACCGGCGGCCGCCGGGGCAGACCTGCCGGCGCCGGAGCGGCACCCCGCGCCCGTCACCAGACGACGGGCCGCGGTGCTGCGTGAGAGAGCCCGGGAAGGGGCCAGGAAGGGCGGTGGCCGCGCCCGCGCGGGGCTGGCGTACCTCGCGGACCGGATCATCGAGATCGCCCCGCGTGTACCCGTACGTGACCTCGCGGCCCTGCGCAGACAGTTCCCGGGTCTCGGCCCCGAGGAACTGGCCGACAAGCTGGTGGCGGGCGCCGCGGCCGGGACCTCGGCCATCGGCGCCGGGGTCGGGGCGGCGGCGATGCTGCCGGTGCCGCCCGCCATGCCGACCGAGCTGGCCGCGGAGATCACCGGCGTGGCCGCGGTCGAGCTGAAGCTCATCGCCGAACTGCACGAGGTCTACGGCACACGTCCGCCCGGCAACCTGAAGACCCGCAGCGCCGCGTATCTGTCCTCCTGGTCGGGGGAGCGCGGCATCGACGTGATGAAGCCGTCGACGTACGACACGGCCCTCGGCGGGCGCATGAAACGCGAACTGCGTCAGCGGATCATGAAGCGGATGGTCCGCGACCTGCCCAACCTGATGCCGTTCATGGTGGGAGCCGCGGTCGGGGCGGTCATGAACCGCCGTGACACCAGAAGACTCGCCGGGCGCATCCGCGCCGACCTGCGCAAGATCCAGGTGCCGTGGGACGAGCTGCCCGAGCTGCCGCCCCTGGAGCGGCCGGCCGAGCCGCTGACGATGCGCGAGCGTCCCGGCGACCTCCCCGGGGAGTACTAGCCGTTCGCCCTGCGGGCCGCCTCGATCGCCGCGGCCAGCGCCTCCGGCTCCCGCGTCGACAGGTAGAGGTAGGGCGTCGGGTCCTCGGGATCGGTGACCAGCACGCGGAGCGCCGTCGGGATGTAGGACCGCAGCAGCAGGAAGGCGCGGGTGTCGGCCTTGTGCGTCCGCCAGGCGCGGGCCTCCGCGGCGTCCAGGATCTCGGACTCGCCCAGCGCCGACACCGGGATCTTCGCCTCGCCCGCGATCAGCGAGTCGCCCACGACACGGATGCGCGGGGAGCCGTACGCGCTGGCCACCACCGCCGCGGCAGCCGTACCGCCGACCAGGCCGCCGAGCAGCGGCAGGGTCCCGAAGGGCAGCAGGATCAGGGCGAAGGAGACGCCCACGAGGAAGCTGATCAGCCACCACGAGCGGGGGGCGGTGAGGCGTTCTTCGTAGGGGGTGGCGGAGAGCTGCATGGGGCCAAGCTTGGCACGGGATCCGAAGTCGGCCGGCGCGCGGGTAAGGTCTGCGCCTGTGAGTGGTAGTTCCGCAGCTCTTCAGCCTCCCGCCGACGCGGTGAAACCGGTACGGCACCCCGATGCGCCGGCACCCGGGCAGCTTCTCGGCGCCCACTACGAACACTGTTTCGGTTGTGGTCCCGGGCAGTCCCACGGTCTGCACCTGGAGGCCCGGGCCGGTGACGGCGTCTCGCTGACCGCCGAGTTCACCGTCCAGCCCGCCCACCAGGGCGCCCCCGGCCTCGCCCACGGCGGAGTGCTGGCCACCGCCCTGGACGAGACCCTCGGTTCGCTGAACTGGCTGCTGCGCACCATCGCGGTCACCGGCAGGCTGGAGACCGACTTCGTGCGGCCCGTGCCGGTCGGCACCACGCTGCACCTGGAGGCCGAGATCACCGCCGTCGCCGGGCGGAAGATCTACTCCACCGCCACCGGCCGCATCGGCGGCCCCGACGGTCCCGTCGCCGTGCGCGCCGACGCCCTCTTCATCGAGGTCAAGATGGACCACTTCATCGACCACGGCCGCACGGAGGAGATCCAGGCGGCCATGAACGACCCGGACCAGATCCGGCGCGCCCGCGCCTTCGAGGTGAACCCGTGAGCCGAGCCCCCCTGAGCGTGCTGATCCGGCGCGTCGATCCGGACGTACCGCTTCCGGCGTACGAGCACCCCGGCGACGCCGGAGCCGATCTGCGCACCACCGAGGCGTGCGAGCTGAAGCCCGGTGAGCGTGCCGTGCTGCCCACGGGTGTGTCGATCGCCCTCCCCGAGGGGTACGCGGCCTTCGTGCACGCGCGTTCCGGCCTCGCCGCCCGCTGCGGTGTGGCCCTCGTGAATGCCCCAGGGACGGTTGACGCCGGGTACCGTGGGGAGATCAAGGTGATCGTGGTGAACCTCGACCCGCGCGAGTCCGTGCGGTTCGAGCGCTTCGACCGGATTGCCCAACTGGTCGTCCAGCAGGTCGAGAGGGTCCGCTTCCAGGAGGTGGCGGAACTTCCCGGCTCAGCGCGGGCCGAAGGGGGCTTCGGGTCCACCGGTGGCCACGCCGCGGTGGGCGACGAGAGCGGCACAAGCGGCCGGGCCGCCGATGGCGGTCCGGCGGGTGGGAATCGATACGCTTCGGTCGTATCCGACCGGGAAGGACAGTGACGTGTTCGGACGTCGCAACAAGAAGGGTGCCGCCGAGGACGCGGCCGGCGAGGCCGAGCAGGTCGTCGACAGCGTCGACACCGAGGCGGACGAGGACGTGGAGGCCGAGCGCGGGCGCGTTCGGCTGGAGCCCGGGCCCCGGCCCGACGGGCCGTGGGACAGCGAAGAGGTACGGGACCCGGGTGAGGGCCGCGTGGACCTCGGCGGACTGTTCATCCCGGGCGTCGACGGCATGGAGCTGCGGGTCGAGGTCGCCGGTGACGCCATCGTCGCCGCGACCGTCGTGCTGCGTGACAGCGCCGTCCAGCTCCAGGGGTTCGCCGCGCCCAAGCGCGAGGGCATCTGGGGCGAGGTCCGCGAGGAGATCGCCTCCGGCATCACCCAGCAGGGTGGCATCGTCGACGAGGTCGAGGGCCCGCTGGGCTGGGAGCTGCGCGCTCAGGTACCGGTGCAGCTGCCGGACGGCACCGGCGGCTTCCAGGTCGTGCGGTTCGTCGGCGTGGACGGCCCGCGCTGGTTCCTGCGCGGTGTGATCTCCGGCCAGGGAGCGGTGCAGCCGCAGGCCGCAGGCCTGCTGGAGCAGATCTTCCGGGACACGGTCGTGGTCCGCGGCGAGGGCCCGATGGCGCCCCGCGACCCGATCGTCCTGAAGCTGCCCGACGACGCCCAGATGGTTCCCGAGGGCGTACAGCAGGAGGAGGGCTCGCGCTTCTCCGGCGGCATGGGCCAGCTGCAGCGCGGACCGGAGATCACCGAGGTCCGCTGACACCGGCACGACGCAAGGGCCGTACCCCTCGGGGTGCGGCCCTTTTCGCATGCCCTTTCCACCTGCCCTTTCGCATGCGTGACCTTTTGACGGCTCACCAAGTACCAGCTCGGCACGGCCGTCCCCGGCCGGCTGTGCGGCGGCGGGGTCACTCGCGCCCGGTCCCCGAGGACGACGGGGAGGGCGGAACGAGCCGGGGGGGGCGGAACGAGCGGGGGAGGGGGAACGCACCCCGACCGCGGGCCCGGCAGGGTCCCTCATCAGGGTTGCGTCAAAGTTGCCCGGTGGCCGCCCCCCGAGTCCCGAATGCCGGGCTCGCCGGCCGTAGGGTCGACGCTGCGTAGGCAGCAGTCACGGGAAGACAATGGAGCCATGGCACGCGGAAGGCTTCGGATCTATCTCGGTGCGGCACCGGGCGTGGGCAAGACCTACGCGATGCTCTCCGAGGCGCACCGCCGTGTCGAGCGGGGGACCGACTGCGTCGTCGCCTTCGTCGAGCACCACCCCAGGCCGCGCACCGACCTGCTGCTGCACGGCCTGGAACAGGTGACGCGCAGGCAGCTGGAGTACCGGGACACCACCTTCGGCGAGATGGACGTCGACGCCGTACTGCGCCGGGCCCCCGCCGTCGCCCTCGTGGACGAACTCGCCCACACCAACATCCCCGGCTCCCGCAACGCCAAGCGCTGGCAGGACGTCCAGGAGCTGCTCGCCGCCGGGATCGACGTGGTCTCGACCGTCGACATCCAGCACCTGGAATCGCTCGGCGACGTCGTGGAGTCGATCACCGGGGTGCGGCAGCGCGAGACGGTCCCGGACGAGGTGGTCCGTCGGGCCGACCAGATAGAGCTGGTCGACATGTCCCCGCAGGCGCTTCGCCGCCGTATGGCACACGGCAACATCTACCCGTCGGACAAGGTCGACGCGGCACTGTCCAACTACTTCCGCCCGGGAAACCTGACCGCCCTGCGCGAGCTGGCACTGCTGTGGGTGGCCGACCGGGTCGACGAGTACCTGAACCAGTACCGCAGCGAGCACCGGGTCTCCAAAATCTGGGGCTCCCGCGAGCGCATCGTCGTCGGACTGACCGGCGGCCCCGAGGGACGCACCCTCATCCGGCGCGCCGCGCGCCTCGCCGAGAAGGGTGCCGGTGGCGAGGTCCTCGCCGTCTACATAGCCCGCAGCGACGGCCTCACCTCCGCCTCGCCCGAGGAACTGGCCGTCCAGCGCACCCTGGTGGAGGACCTCGGCGGCACCTTCCACCACGTGGTCGGCGACGACATACCGGCCGCCCTGCTGGACTTCGCGCGCGGCGTCAACGCCACCCAGATCGTGCTGGGCTCCTCGCGCCGGAAGGCCTGGCAGTACGTCTTCGGGCCCGGTGTCGGCGCCACGGTCGCCCGGGAGTCCGGCTCCGACCTCGACGTCCACATCGTCACCCACGAGGAGGCCGCCAAGGGCCGCGGACTGCCCGTGGCCCGCGGCGGGCGCCTCGGGCGGGCCCGGGTCGTCACGGGCTGGGTGGTGGGCCTGGCCGGCCCGGCGGTCCTCGCGGTGCTGCTGAACACCGCCGGCCTCGGGCTCGCCAACGACATGCTGCTGTTCCTGGCCGTCACGGTGGCGGCGGCGCTGGTCGGCGGGCTGCTGCCCGCCCTGGCCTCCGCGGCCTTCGGCTCGCTGCTGCTGAACTACTTCTACACCCGGCCCCTGCACCGGCTGACCGTCGCCGACCCCAGGAACATCATCGCCATCGCGATCTTCGTCGGGGTCGGTGTGTCGGTCGCCTCGGTGGTGGACCTCGCGGCCCGGCGCACGCACCAGGCCGCCCGGCTGCGCGCCGAGTCCGAGATCCTCTCCTTCCTCGCCGGGAACGTGCTGCGCGGCGAGACGAGCCTGGAGGAGCTGCTGGAGCGGGTCCGCGAGACCTTCGCCGTGGAGTCGGCCGCCCTGCTGGAACGGGCGAGCGACGTGGACCCGTGGACCTGCGCCGGCCGCGCCGGGTCCGGCCCCCCGCTCGACCGGCCCGAGGACGCCGACGTGGACATGCCCGTCAGCGACCACATGGCGCTCGCGCTCACCGGCCGGGTGCTGCCCGCCGAGGACCGCCGGGTGCTCGCCGCCTTCGCCGCGCAGGCCGCCGTCGTCCTCGACCGCAGGCGGCTGCGGGAGGAGGCCGACCAGGCCCGCGTGCTGGCCGAGGGCAACCGCATCCGCACCGCCCTGCTGGCCGCGGTCAGCCACGACCTGCGCACACCGCTCGCCGGGATCAAGGTCGCGGTCACCTCCCTGCGCTCCGACGACGTGGCCTGGTCCGAGGAGGACCGGGCGGAGCTGCTCGAAGGCATCGAGGAGGGCGCCGACCGCCTCGACCACCTCGTGGGCAACCTCCTCGACGTGTCCCGCCTGCAGACCGGCACCGTCACCCCGCTCATCCGCGAGATCGACGTCGACGAGGTCGTCCCGATGGCGCTGGGCGGCGTGCCGGAGGACGGCGTCGACCTGGACGTGCCCGAGACCCTGCCCATGGTCGCCGTCGACCCCGGCCTGCTGGAGCGGTCGGTGGCCAACCTGGTGGAGAACGCCGTCAAGTACAGCCCGCGCGGGCGGCGCGTACTGGTCTCCGCCAGCGCCTTGGCCGATCGCGTCGAGGTGCGCGTGGTGGACCGCGGACCGGGGGTGCCGGACGAGGCCAAGGACCGCATCTTCGAGCCCTTCCAGCGGTACGGCGACGCTCCGCGCGGGGCCGGGGTCGGGCTCGGCCTCGCCGTCGCCCGGGGCTTCGCCGAGGCCATGGGCGGCACCCTGGACGCCGAGGACACGCCGGGCGGCGGGCTCACCATGGTGCTCAGCCTCCGCGCGGCAGGATCTCCTCCCGAACCACCGGCTTCCCGCCCGGACACCGCAGAACCAGAGAGGCAGACCCTATGCTGAGCCCGAACGGGGGGACCCCCACACGGGTGCTCGTGGTCGAGGACGAACCGCAGATCGTGCGCGCTCTCGTGATCAACCTCAAGGCGCGCAGGTACGAGGTCGACGCGGCCCCCGACGGCCGGACCGCCCTGGAGCTGGCCGCCTGCCGCCACCCCGACGTGGTGGTCCTCGACCTGGGCCTGCCCGACATGGACGGCGTCGAGGTGATCCGGGGGCTGCGCGGCTGGACCCGCGTCCCGATCCTGGTCCTGTCGGCCCGCCACTCCTCCGACGAGAAGGTCCAGGCGCTGGACGCGGGCGCCGACGACTACGTCACCAAGCCGTTCGGCATGGACGAGCTGCTGGCCCGGCTGCGGGCCGCCGTGCGCCGGGCCGAGCCGGTCGGCCCCGGCGAGGACGACGTGACGACCGTCGAGACGGCGAACTTCACCGTCGACCTCGCCGCCAAGAAGGTCGACCGCGGCGGCAAGGACGTCCGCCTCACTCCCACCGAGTGGCATCTGCTGGAGGTGCTGGTCCGCAACACGGGCCGCCTGGTCAGCCAGAAGCAGCTGCTGCAGGAGGTGTGGGGACCGTCGTACGGGACCGAGACGAACTACCTGCGGGTGTACATGGCCCAGCTGCGCCGGAAGCTGGAGACGAACCCCTCCCACCCGGAGCACTTCATCACGGAACCGGGAATGGGCTACCGGTTCGAGACGTGAGCTGGCTTACAGTGCTGCCGGCCCTCCCCGGTACCCTTCACATATGACTGCTGTTCCTCGATCCGAAAAGCCGGCCGGCCGGTTCCGGCGCATGCTCGACCGGCTCTCCTCGTCGCAGGAGGACCTGGAGTCCGAGGAGCTGCGCGAGGACGCCGAGACGGCGGGCTGTACCAAGATCGGCGACTGCCATGACCGGCAGATCGTCACCGTAACTGGTACGTTGCGCACGGTCACCCTGCGTCCGCGTGCCGGGGTTCCGGCCCTGGAGGCCGAGCTGTTCGACGGCTCGGCCGCGCTCGACGTCGTGTGGCTCGGCAGGCGCTCCATCGTGGGCATAGAACCGGGGCGCAAGCTGCTCGCATCGGGCCGGATCTCGATGAGCCGGGGCCGCCGGGTGCTGTTCAACCCGAAATACGAACTGCGACCCCTTGGACGGGAGTAGCCGGTGACGTCCCTCGACAAGCCGACCGAAGGTACCGACCAGAGTCCGCCGGCGGATGCCCGCGCGGTCACCGAGGCGGCGCTGTTCGAGGCGTTCGGCGGTGTCCGCGGCATGGTCGAGACGGTCGTGCCGGGCCTGCTGTTCGTCACGATCTTCACGATCGACAAGAACCTCCATCTCGCCGCGATCGCCGCCCTTGCCGTGTCCCTGGTGCTGGTCGTGGTCCGGCTGGCCATGAAGGACACCGTCAAGCACGCCTTCAGCGGCGTGTTCGGCGTGGCCTTCGGCGTCGTGTTCGCGATGTTCACCGGCAACGCCAAGGACTTCTACCTCCCCGGCATGCTCTACACGCTGGGCCTGGCGCTGGCGTACATCGTCACGACGCTCGCCGGCGTGCCCCTGATCGGCCTGATCCTGGGCCCGGTCTTCAAGGAGAACCTCTCCTGGCGCACCCGCAACCCCGGCCGCAAGAAGGCGTACGCGAAGGCCAGTTGGGCCTGGGGCCTGATCCTGCTGGCCAAGTGCGCGATCCTCTTCCCGCTGTACTGGTGGGCCGACACCACCTCGCTCGGCTGGATCCTGGTCGCCCTGAAGATCCCGCCGTTCCTGCTGGCGGTCTGGCTCACCTGGGTCTTCCTCGCCAAGGCGCCCGCGCCCATCGACGTGTTCGCGGAGATGGAGGCCGAGGAGAAGGCCGAGGAGCAGCGCAAGGCCGAGCAGGAGCGCGACGCCGCGCTGGCCGCCGAGGGCGGCGAAGCGGCCGGAGGACGCCACCGCCGGGAGGCGTGAGCAGCCGTCGTACGACGAAGAAGGGCGCCCCCGCTGCCGAGGGCGCCCTTCTCCGTTCGCGGTCGGGCCGGCTCGCGGTCCTGCTGCAAGGCCGGCCCGTGTTCTGCCGCGGTGAGACCGGCCCGCGATGCTGCTGCGGTCGGACCGGTCCTGTCCTTCTCCGTCCGCGGTCGGGCCGGCTCGCGTCTCTGCCGTGGCCGGCCCGGTTCCGTCTCTTCCGCGGTTCTGCGTGCAGGGCCGCTGTCAGGCCTGTTCGCGCCGCACCGACAGCAGCTCCTCCAGCTGCTCCTCCCGGGCCTGCGCGGCCACGAAGAGCAGTTCGTCGCCCGCCTCCAGGGAGTCCTCCTTGGAGGGCGTCAGCACCCGCGTGCCACGGATGATCGTGACCAGGGAGGTGTCCTGCGGCCACTCCACGTCGCCGACCTGGGTGCCGGCCAGGGCCGACTCCTCGGGCAGGGTCAGCTCGACCAGGTTGGCGTCGCCGTGGCTGAAGCGGAGCAGCCGGACCAGATCGCCGACGCTCACCGCCTCCTCGACCAGGGCGGACATCAGACGCGGCGTGGACACGGCCACGTCGACGCCCCAGGACTCGTTGAACAGCCACTCGTTCTTCGGGTTGTTCACCCGGGCGACGACGCGCGGAACGCCGTACTCCGTCTTGGCCAGCAGCGACACGACCAGGTTGACCTTGTCGTCGCCGGTCGCGGCGATGACGACGTTGCAGCGCTGCAGCGCCGCCTCGTCCAGTGACGTGATCTCGCAGGCGTCGGCCAGCAGCCACTCCGCCTGGGGCACCCGCTCCACCGAGATGGCGGTCGGGGCCTTGTCGATCAGCAGGACCTCGTGGCCGTTCTCCAGCAGCTCGCCCGCGATCGAGCGGCCGACGGCGCCGGCACCGGCAATGGCGACCCTCATCAGTGACCGCCCTCCTCTTCCGGGCCTCCGGCGAACGCCGCCTCGACCTTCTCCACGTCGTCCGTCCGCATCATCACGTGCACGAGGTCGCCCTCCTGCAGCACCGTCTGCGAGGTCGGCAGGATCGCCTCTCCCAGCCGGGTCAGGAACGCCACCCGGACGCCCGTCTCCTCCTGCAGCTTGCTGATCTTGTGCCCGACCCACTTCGGGGAGGCGTGCACCTCGGCGAGCTGGACACCGCCGGTGGGGTCGCGCCACAACGGCTCGGCCCCGGACGGCAGCAGGCGGCGCAGCATCTGGTCGGCGGTCCAGCGGACCGTGGCCACGGTGGGGATGCCCAGGCGCTGGTAGACCTCGGCCCGGCGGGGGTCGTAGATGCGGGCGGCCACGTTCTCCACACCGAACATCTCGCGGGCCACGCGCGCGGAGATGATGTTGGAGTTGTCACCGCTGGAGACGGCGGCGAAGGCGCCGGCCTCCTCGATACCCGCCTCGCGCAGGGTGTCCTGGTCGAAGCCGACACCGGTGACCCGGCGGCCCCCGAATCCCGGGCCGAGCCGGCGGAAGGCGGTGGGGTCCTGGTCGATCACGGCGACCGTGTGTCCCTGTTGCTCCAGGGTCTGGGCGAGGGCGGAACCCACTCGTCCGCAGCCCATGATGACGATGTGCACGACCGTCCTTCCGGTGTCCAAAAGTTACTGCTCAGCATCAGGGTCTCAGACCGACGCCCAAAGCTACACACGGGCGGTTCGGGGTGTGCACCCCCGGACCCGGGTTTCCGCGATCAGCGGCGACCCGGGCCCGCGGCCACCTCGATCAGCTGCGCCGCTCCCCGTCGGTGAGCACGGACCGCGCCCACCGGCGAGTGATGCTGCGCACGCTGCACCGGGTCAGGATTCCGAGGCCGACGAGGGCGACCGTGGCCCCGATCAGCTCAGCGGTCGCGGGCATGGAACCTCCGAAGTGCGAAGACAGGCGGGGTTTGCCATCTAGGCACGGAAGACGGACCCACCGCGGAATCCGCAGTTCCAGTGAGGCTGGAGTTCACTCGTGGGGCAGATACGGGACGGCGACTGGGCGGCTGCCTGTTCGAAGGCTTACGATCCTCTCTCGTGTCCAAACTGACCGACGTGCCCAAACGGATTTTGATCGGGCGCGCACTGCGCAGTGACCGGTTGGGCGAAACGCTCCTACCGAAGCGCATCGCACTGCCCGTCTTCGCCTCCGACCCGCTGTCCTCCGTCGCCTACGCGCCGGGGGAGGTCCTGCTGGTCCTGTCCATCGCGGGTGTGTCGGCGTACCACTTCAGCCCCTGGATCGCCGTCGCGGTCGTCGTGCTGATGTTCACCGTGGTCGCCTCCTACCGGCAGAACGTGCACGCGTACCCGAGCGGTGGCGGCGACTACGAGGTCGCCACGACCAACCTGGGTCCCAAGGCCGGTCTGACCGTCGCCAGCGCCCTGCTCGTGGACTACGTCCTCACCGTGGCCGTCTCCATCGCCTCCGGCATCGAGAACCTCGGCTCCGCGATCCCCTTCGTGGTCGAGCACAAGGTGCTGTGCGCGACCGCCGTGATCATCCTGCTCACGCTGATGAACCTGCGCGGCGTCAGGGAGTCGGGCAAGCTCTTCGCGATCCCGACGTACGTCTTCGTGGGCGGCGTCTTCATCATGGTCGCGTGGGGCGCCTTCCGGGGCCTGGTCCTCGGCGACACCATGCGCGCCCCGACGGCCGACTTCCACATCAAGGCCGAGCACCAGGGCCTCGCCGGCTTCGCGCTCGTCTTCCTGCTCCTGCGCGCCTTCTCCTCCGGCTGTGCCGCCCTGACGGGCGTGGAGGCCATCTCCAACGGCGTCCCCGCCTTCCGCAAGCCCAAGTCGAAGAACGCGGCGACCACGCTCGCGATGATGGGCCTGCTGGCCGTCACCATGTTCTGCGGCATCATCGCCCTGGCGATGTCGACCAAGGTGCGTATGGCCGAGCACCCGGCCACCGACCTGATCCACAACGGCAGCCCGGTCGGTTCCGGCTACGTCCAGAACCCGGTGATCTCCCAGGTCGCCGAGGCGGTGTTCGGCAAGGGCAGCTTCCTGTTCATCCTGCTGGCGGCCGCCACCGCCCTGGTGCTGTTCCTCGCGGCCAACACGGCGTACAACGGCTTCCCGCTGCTCGGCTCGATCCTCGCCCAGGACCGCTACCTCCCGCGCCAGTTGCACACCCGCGGCGACCGCCTCGCCTTCTCCAACGGCATCGTGCTGCTCGCCGGCGCGGCCGCCCTGCTGGTGGTCATCTACGGTGCCGACTCCACGCGCCTGATCCAGCTGTACATCGTCGGCGTGTTCGTGTCCTTCACGCTCAGCCAGACCGGCATGGTCCGGCACTGGAACCGCCATCTGGCCGTCGAGAGGGACCCGGCCAAGCGCCGCCACATGGTCCGCTCCCGCGCGATCAACGCGTTCGGCGCCTTCTTCACCGGCCTGGTGCTGGTCGTCGTCCTGGTCACCAAGTTCACCCACGGTGCCTGGGTGGCGCTGCTCGGCATGTGCATCTTCTACGCGACCATGACCGCGATCCGGAAGCACTACGACCGCGTGGCCGAGGAGATCGCGGCCCCCGAGGGCCCCTCCGACGACATGGTCCGCCCCTCCCGCGTGCACTCCGTCGTCCTCATCTCCAAGATCCACCGCCCGACGCTGCGCGCCCTGGCCTATGCCAAGCTGATGCGCTCGGACACCCTGGAGGCCCTGACGGTCAACGTCGACCCGGCCGAGACCAAGGCGCTGCGCGAGGAGTGGGAGCGGCGCGGTATCGACGTACCGCTGAAGGTCCTGGACTCGCCGTACCGCGAGGTGACCCGGCCGGTGATCGAGTACGTCAAGAGCCTGCGCAAGGAGTCCCCGCGCGACGCGGTCTCGGTGATCATCCCCGAGTACGTGGTCGGCCACTGGTACGAGCACCTGCTGCACAACCAGAGCGCCCTGCGCCTGAAGGGCCGCCTGCTGTTCACCCCGGGCGTCATGGTGACCTCGGTGCCCTACCAGCTGCAGTCCTCCGAGGCGGCCAAGCTGCGGGCCCGCAAGCGCCAGGAATGGAACGCTCCGGGCGCGGTCCGCCGCGGTCCGGCGGTGGAGCGGCCGAAGGAGTCGGCACCCGCCAAGGACTGAGGCGCGGCGGGGAGGCCGTAGACTGGTGGGCTGTTGTCCGGCCCGACCGGTGTACGGCCGTCCCCGCGGCGCTGTTTCCGCCCGCTCGAGTCCCCTTCTTCGATCTGGAGTCACCCCACCATGCAGGCAGAACCGACGAAGTCGCTGGTGGGCGAGGAGTACGAGGTCGAGATCGGCCCCGTCGCCCACGGCGGCCACTGCATCGCCCGTACCTCCGAGGGCCAGGTGCTGTTCGTCCGGCACACGCTGCCCGGCGAGCGGGTGGTGGCCCGGGTGACCGAGGGTGAGGAGGGCGCCCGCTTCCTGCGGGCGGACGCGGTGGAGATCCTGCAGGCCGCCAAGGACCGCATCGAGGCCCCCTGCCCCTTCGCCGGCCCCGGCCGCTGCGGCGGCTGCGACTGGCAGCACGCCAAGCCGGGCGCCCAGCGCCGCCTCAAGGGCGAGGTGATCGCCGAGCAGCTCCAGCGGCTCGCGGGCCTCACGCCCGAGGAGGCCGGCTGGGACGGCACGGTGATGCCGGCCGAGGGGGACAAGCTGCCGGCCGGCCAGGTGCCGCAGTGGCGGACGCGGATGCAGTACGCGGTGGACGCCGACGGCAACGCCGGCCTGCGCCGCCACCGCTCGCACGAGGTCGAGCCGATCGACCACTGCATGATCGCCGCGGCCGGCGTCAGCGAGCTGGGCATCGAGGACCGGGACTGGTCCGGCATGGCCTCCGTCGAGGCGATCGCCGCGACGGGTTCCCAGGACCGCATGGTGATCCTGGAGCCGCGCCCCGGCGCCCGGCTGCCGCTCGTCGAGCTGGACCGGCCCGTCTCCGTCATGCGGGTCGACGAGCACGACGGCGGTGTTCACCGCGTCCACGGCCGCGCCTTCGTGCGCGAGCGGGCCGACGACCACACCTACCGCGTGGGCAGCGGCGGCTTCTGGCAGGTCCATCCGCAGGCCGCCGACACCCTGGTCAAGGCCGTCATGCAGGGTTTGCTGCCCCGCAAGGGCGAGATGGCCCTGGACCTGTACTGCGGCGTCGGCCTCTTCGCCGGCGCCCTGGCCGACCGCCTCGGCGAGAAGGGCGCGGTCCTCGGCATCGAGTCCGGCAAGCGGGCGGTGGAGGACGCGCGGCACAACCTGGCCGGCTTCCCGCGCGTCCGGATCGAGCAGGGCAAGGTCGAGTCGGTCCTGCCGCGCACGGGGATCACGGAGGTCGACCTCGTCGTCCTCGACCCGCCCCGCGCGGGCGCCGGCCGCCAGACGGTCGCCCACCTCGCCACCCTGGGCGCCCGCCGCATCGCCTACGTCGCCTGCGACCCCGCCGCCCTGGCCCGCGACCTCGGCTACTTCCGCGAGGGCGGCTACCGGGTACGGACACTGCGCGCGTTCGACCTGTTCCCGATGACGTCGCACGTGGAGTGCGTGGCGATTCTCGAACCTGCGGGCAAGGGTGCCTGACCCGCTGTTTGTTCGCTGCCTGAGCGCGTCACGGATACATGCCTGGTGCATCTCTGCATGGCGATGACACTCCGACTCCCCGACGACCTCGACGCGAAGCCCACCGAGCGGGCTCGTCGGGAGGGGACCACCTCAAGTGACCGGCCCGCGATCACGCGCTGTTCGACGGGAACAAGCGCACCGAAGAACAGGCTGCGGCTGCTGGAGACGTACCGCGGCTGGCCACGTAGGCCGGCCCGGTCGGCGCCGCCTGCCGGTTGGTCAGCGGTCGGACATCGCAGGCGGTGACGACATCAGGTGCATGTCGCCCGAGAGGATGGCCCGCTGCAGATCCTGCAGCGGGCGCCCGGGCTCGAGCCCCAGCTCGTCGTTGAGCGTCTTGCGCACCGACTGGTACACCTTCAGCGCGTCCGCCTGCCGCTCCGAGCGGTAGAGCGCCAGCATGAGCTGGCGGTAGAACGCCTCGCACATGGGGTTCTCGGCGGTGAGGGAGTAGAGCATGCTCACCGCCTGGCGGTGCCGGCCGAGTTGGAGCTGGCACTCGGCGAGCATCTCCTGGCACTCCCGGCGGATCTCGGTGAGCCAGGTCGAGAAACCGTCGATGATCGGGCCCTTGGCGCCGGTTCCGTCGACGCTGTGGCCCAGGATCGGGCCGCGCCACAGCGCGAGCGCCTGGCTGAAACAGGACGCGGCCTCGTCCGTGCGCTGCTCGCGGAGCAACGATCGCCCCACGTCGACGATTTCGGGGAAGATCTGGGCGTCTATCTGGTCGTCGCCCTTGTGCAGCACGTAGCCCGGCGCCCGGGTCTCGACGGGGTTGCCACTCGCGCCGGGCAGCTTCAGGAACTTGCGGAGCCGGGAGATGTACACGTGCAGACCCGCGGCGGCGCGCCGTGGCAGATTCTCGCCCCAGATCTCCCGCATCAGCTGTTCCGGGGAGACCAGATGGTCCGCCCGGATGAGCAGCACCGTGAGGACGATCTCCACTTTCTGCGCATGAAGCGTGAAGTACGTGTTCTCGTCCCGGACGCGGAGCGGGCCCAGAATCTCGTACCTCACCGGGCGCCCTCCCCTGCGGTCGCGGGTATCGGGGGACGGTGACCGCCGACCGATACGCCGGAGTGGGGGCGGTCCGACACAAGGGGTGGGAGAGAGGCAGGCACGGTCTATCCCTTCGTCAGGAACGCTGACAACGTTCTCGCCACATTGCGGAGCCGGTCCCGATCATGCACACCTCAAAGATTAAACGGCAATATAGACACGTCGACACCGGGGCGGAATGAGACATTCCGTATTCTGTGTCGCGCGATTTCCGGACGCCAGTGGTGTGGCATTCTGGAGAGGATTGTTACCTCCTCTTGGTTGAATATGGCGAGACGCTGCTGACCTGGGAGATCATTATGGCTTCGGTGGCGACCGGAAACGCTCTGTTCTCTGAGGGGCGTCGGAGCCGGAACCATCGGCGCCACGATTGTGTCTTGTTGTTTTCTGCCACGCGCCGTGTCGAACGCCCTAAACCGGTCGTCGCTGGACGGCGTCGGTGATCACCGCGGTCACCAGCTTGTCGACGGCGTCCGTGGCCGGCGGGCCGGGGTCGCGGTCCGCGAACAGGAGATGGCCGCCACCGGTCAGGGAGAGCGTGAGCGAGTCGATGTCGGCGTCGGCCGCGATACGCCCCCGGTCGCGTTCGTCGGCGAGATAGGCGGAGAGGGCGCTCGAGACCTGAGCGAGGATCGCGATGCCGCCACCGGGCATGACCTGCCGCAGCCGGGCGCGGAGCTCGTCCCGGAACGTGATCAGCGGGATGATCGCCACCGGCACCGGCCCGAACAGGGTGAACAGCGCGCTGGTGAGGTTCTCCGCCACGGTGCCGGTCCCGGCCGACTCGCGCAGCGCGCTCGCCTCCTTCTCCAGCCGCCCGGCCCGGTCGAGCACGAGGTCGGTGAGGAAGGCGTCGAAGTCGCTGAAATGCCGGTACAGGACGCCCTTGGCGCAGCCCGCCTCGTCGGTGACGGCCCGGCCCGTCAGGCCGTTCGGACCGCTGCGCAGGAGCACGCGCTCGGCGGCGTCGAACAACTGCTGTCTCGCGTCGCGAAGGTGCACCCCAGTCGGCACTCGCCCGTCCTCTCGTACGCCGACCCGCCCGCGCCCGGTCGTCGCCCACTGAGCGCACGCCCATAAAGGTGGGCACCTGCTCATCTTACCGTGAGGCGACAACAATGTCTTCGGCCAGGGCATACAGAAGCCGGTGACCCTCTGCAAGGGCCGCGCCCGCCACGACGCGTCGGGATTTATCCGGCGACGATCCCGGCGGCGACTGCCAGACCGACCAGATGCGATTTGGTGCTGGCCCCGACACGGCGCCGCGCCTCGGTGAGGTGTTCGTCGACGGTGGTCTTCGAGATGCCGAGCCGCCGGGCGGTCTCCTTCGCCGTCAGCCCCAGTGCCGCGAGCCGCACCACCTCGGTCTGTCTCGGTGTGAGCGCGTGGGCGACATCTGAGATGTCCGGTTCGAGGATGGCCATTCCGGTCCTCTCTCGTGCTCAGGCTCTGGGACGGGCTCGACGTGTTCCGAAAGATTCTGCGCTTCCGGGACGTAACCGTGCGTCACGTCCCGGGGCTGCGCGTTTTGCGACCATCCTGAAGGGCGCCCCTAAAACTGTTCTTGCGCGAGTCTTGCGCCGGCCGGCCGCCGCATCGCCCCTCGGGCCCGGGTCTTCAGCGCGGCGGGCAGCTCCGCGCAAGACCGGGGCTAGGCCGGCTTTAGCCGCACGGGCCACACTGTGCCGGGCCGCCCGCCCCTGCATCGCGTGCCGGCCAACCACCGCCTGCCCCCGCAACGCCCACGGCGACGGCGAGGAGAACCCATGAGTGACCGACTCGCGCACATCCTCGACGAGGTACGCCAGTACCACCGAGAGACCAGTGACGACAGGGAATTCGCCGCCGGCGTCACGGAGATCTGGCCGTCCGGGGCCGTGCTCGACGACGCGGACAGGGCCGCCGTGGTCGAAGCGGCCCTGATGCTGCGGATCGCGGCGGGCCGATCGGCCCGCAAGTTCGAATCGGCCTTCGCCCGGCGCATGGGCCACCGGAAGGCGCATCTCACCAACTCCGGTTCCTCGGCGAACCTCCTGGCCCTCACCGCCCTCACCTCACCCCAGCTCGAACAGCGCAGGCTCGTGCCGGGTGACGAGGTGATCACGGTGGCGGCGGGCTTCCCCACGACCGTCAACCCCATCCTGCAGAACGGCCTCGTGCCGGTCTTCGTCGACATCGACCTGCGCACGTACAACACGACCGCGGAGCGCGTCGAGAAGGCCATCGGGCCCCGCACCCGGGCCATCATGATCGCGCACGCCCTCGGTAACCCCTTCGAGGTGGCGGAGGTGGCCCAACTCGCCGCCGAACACGACCTGCTGCTGATCGAGGACACCTGCGACGCGGTCGGCAGCACCTACAAGGGACAGCTCGTGGGAACCTTCGGCGACCTCGCCACCGTCAGCTTCTATCCGGCCCATCACCTGACGATGGGCGAGGGCGGCTGCGTGCTCACCTCGAACCTGGCCCTGGCGCGGATCGTGGAGTCGCTGCGAGACTGGGGCCGGGACTGCTGGTGCGAACCGGGGGAGAGCGACACCTGCCGCAAACGGTTCGGCTACCAGATGGGGACGCTGCCGGCCGGCTACGACCACAAGTACATCTTCTCCCACGTGGGCTACAACCTGAAGACGACCGATCTGCAAGCCGCACTCGGTCTGTCCCAGCTGGACAAGCTCGACGACTTCTGCGCCGCGCGGCGGCGCAACTGGGGACGGCTGCGCTCCGGTCTCGCCGAGGTGCCCTGGCTGCTGCTGCCGGAACCCGCGCCCGGCAGCGACCCGAGCTGGTTCGGCTTCGCCATCACCGTCGACCCCGAAGCGCCCTTCAACCGCGCGGAGCTCGTGGACTTCCTGGAGAACCGCAAGATCGGCACGCGCCGGCTCTTCGCGGGCAACCTGACCCGCCACCCCGCCTACCTCGGCCGCGAGTTCCGCGTCTGCGGCGAGCTGACCAACAGCGACATCGTCACCGAGCACACCTTCTGGATCGGCGTCTACCCCGGCCTCACCGAGGAGATGATCGACTACGTCATCGCCTCCGTCACCGAGTTCGCAGGGGCCCACAGGTGACCGTGCCCGGCTCCATCCGGACCGCGCCGCGGCTCAAGGCCCGGCGGGCCGCCGGGCTGCCCGACCGGATCGCCCGGTCCGCGGCCGCGCCGGCCGGCGAAAGCGCGGACGAGATCCGCCAATGGCTCGGGCGGCGCCGCGCGCAGGCCTCGTTCGCGGTGGACCGCATTCCCTTCGAAGCGCTGGAGGACTGGTCGTTCGCCCCGGAGACCGGAAACCTCGCCCACCGCAGCGGCCGGTTCTTCACCGTGGAAGGGCTGCACGCCGCGATCGGTGAGCATCCCGAGCGGACGGAGTGGCACCAGCCCGTCATCGTCCAGTCGGAGGTCGGGATCCTGGGCATCCTCGCCCGGGAGTTCGACGGAGTGCTGCACTTCTTGATGCAGGCCAAGATGGAGCCGGGCAACCCCGGACTGCTCCAGCTCTCGCCCACCGTGCAGGCCACGTACAGCAACTACACCAAGGTCCACAAGGGCGCGGCCGTCCGCTACCTGGAGTACTTCACCGACCCCTCCCGGGGGCGCGTCCTTACGGACGTGCTGCAGTCCGAGCACGGCGCCTGGTTCCACCGCAAGCGCAACCGCAACATGATCGTCGAGACCAGCGGCCCGGTACCCGAGCACGAGGACTTCCGCTGGCTCACCCTGCGCCAGATCCATCAGCTTCTGCGGCACGACAACACCGTGAACATGGACGCTCGTTCGGTTCTCGCCGCCCTGCCGGTGTGCGGCGCGCCGCACGCGTTGCACTCGGACACGGAGCTGCTGTCCTGGCTGGCCCTGCGCCGGTCCGCGATCCCGATCCGCAGCGAACGCATCCCGCTCGCCGGCGTAGCGGGCTGGACGCGCGGCGCCTCCTCGATCGACCACGACGACGACCGCTACTTCCGCACCGTGGCCGTGTCGGTACGGGCGAGCAACCGCGAGGTCGGCCACTGGACCCAGCCGTTGATCGAGCCTCGCGGCGAAGGCGTGGTCGCCTTCGTCACCCGCACGTTCGCGGGCGTGCCCCACGTGCTGGCCCGGGCCCGCGCCGAAGGCGGCTCCACCGAGGTGGAGCTGGGCCCCACGGTCCAGTGCCAGCCCAGAAGCCATGCCCATCTGCCCGTCGCGGAGCGACCGCTCTTCCTCGACCTGGTCACGACGGCGCCCCCGTCGCGGGTCCGCTACCGCGCCCTGCACTCCGAGGAGGGCGGCCGTTTCCTGAACTCGGTGAGCCGCTACCTCGTCGTGGCGGCCGACGAGGGCGACGTGCCGCTCGCCGCGCCGCCCGGGTTCTGCTGGGTCTCCCGGGCCCAGCTCGCCGCGCTCACCCGGTACAGCCACTACGTCAACGTCCAGGCGCGGACCCTGCTGTTGTGCCTGAACGCGCTGGACGAAGACGCCTGAGCCGGTACCCGCTCACCGCCCGGGGCCACCCGCGAGCGGTTCCCACCAGGAGCGGTGGTCCCGGTACCAGGCGACCGTCTCGGCGAGCCCGGACTCGAAGTCGCGTCGAGGGCGGTAGCCCAGTTCGCTGCGGGCCTTGACGTCGAGGATCGAGTACCGCCGGTCGTGCCCCTTGCGATCCGCCACGTGGCGCACCTGGTCCCAGGTGCCGCCACAGACCTTGAGCAGCAGCTCCGTCAGTTCGCGGTTGGTCAGCTCGGTGCCGCCGCCGAGGTTGTAGACCTCGCCCGGACGCCCGCCGGTGCGTACGAGATCCACCCCGCGGCAGTGGTCCTCGACGTGCAGCCACTCCCGTACGTGCTCGCCGTCGCCGTACAGCGGTACATCGTCGCCCGTCAGCAGCCGGCAGACGAAGAGGGGGATGATCTTCTCCGGGAACTGCCGCGGCCCGTAGTTGTTGCTGCACCGGGTCACCCGGACGTCCAGGCCGTGGGTGCGGTGGTAGGAGAGAGCGATCAGATCGGAGCCCGCCTTGGAAGCCGCGTAGGGGGAGCTGGGGCCGAGGGCGTCCTCCTCGGTGAAGCGGCCGGCCGCGATGGACCCGTAGACCTCGTCGGTGGACACGTGCACGAAGCGGCCGACCCCGCGGCGCAGTGCCGCGTCGAGGAGCGTCTGGGTGCCGGTCACGTTGGTGCGTACGAACGCGCCCGGGCCTGCGATGGACCGGTCGACGTGGGACTCGGCCGCGAAGTGCACCACCTGGTCGGTCCGGGACATGAGGCGGTCCACGAGCGCGGCGTCGCAGATGTCCCCCTGGACGAAGCTGAGCCGCGGGTGCGTGACGTCCAGGTTGTCGATCCGGCCCGCGTAGGTCAGTTTGTCGAGCACGGTGACATGGGAGACCTCGACGGGGCCGGGCGCGAGCAGCATCCGGACGTACGCGGAACCGATGAAGCCGGCCGCGCCGGTGACCAGCAGACGCATCACTCCTCCATCAGCTCGGCGGGTGTCGGGTTGAGCTGGTGGGCGAGCGCGCTGCGCATGACGTACTGGCCGTAGGGCGAACCGTCCATCTCGGCGCCGAGGCGGTAGCAGGCGTCCGCGCCGATGAAGCCCATGTACATGGCGATCTCTTCGACGCAGCCCAGACTGATGCCCTGGTGATGTTGTATGTCCCGGACGAACCGGCCCGCGTCGAGCAGCGATTCGTGGGTTCCGGCGTCCAGCCAGGTGACGCCCCGGCCGAGCCACACGAGGTCGGCGCGGCCCTCGGCCAGGTACGCGCGCAGGACGTCCGTGATCTCCAGCTCGCCGCGCCTGGAGGGGCGCAGCCCGCGGGCGATGTCCGTCACCGTGTCGTCGAAGAAGTACAGGCCCGGGATCGCGAGGTTGGAGCGCGGCTGCTCCGGTTTCTCCTCGATGGAGACAAGCCGGCCCTTCGCGTCGATCTCGGCGACGCCGAAGTGCTGGGGCTCGGCGACCTGATGCCCGAAGAGGACACAGCCGCGCAGCTTGCGCACCGTCCTGCGCAGCATGGAGGGCAGCTTGGCGCCGTGGAAGAGGTTGTCACCGAGGATCAGGGCGCACTCCTCGCCCGCGATGTGCGGGGCACCGACTAGGAAGGCGTCGGCGATGCCCCTCGGTTCCTCCTGGGCCGCGTAGTCGATGCGCATGCCCAGCCTGCTGCCGTCGCCGAACAGCTTGCGGAACAACACGAGTTCCGCGGGCCGGGCGATGATGAGCACGTCGTCGATGCCGGTGAGCATCAGCACGGACAACGGGTAGTACACCATGGGTTTGTCGTAGACCGGAGCGAGCTGCTTGGAACCCACGAGGGTGAGGGGCTGAAGCCGGGTCCCGTTGCCGCCCGCCAGGATGATGCCCTTCACCGGCGAGGATTCTTGTAGAGGGCCTGCCAGAGATAGCTCCACGGAAGGGCGCGGCCGTCACCGACGCAGGTCCAGGCGGAGCCCGGCCGGTACCCGTCGACGAAGGCGGGGACCGCGGCCTGCACCGCCTCGCTGTCGTGGATGTCCAGCAGCTGTCGCAGGGGCCCGTTCTCCAGCGCCATCTGTACGGCCTCCTCGCCCTGCAGATAGCCGTCCAGGCTCTTGTCGATGTACTTGCCGACCGGGTTCTTCACGTAGAAGGCCGAACAGGTCGCGTCGATCAGGTCGAGATAGGACCGGACCGTCTCCGGAGCCATCTCGGTCATCGAGTGGATGTTGATACACAGGTCGAAGCGCTCCGAGCGCAGGGAGGTGTCCGTCAGGCTCTCGACCTCGATGAAATCGATCAGCTTGAAGCGGGGCTCGTCCAGGACCTCGCGCAGATAGGCCCTGCTCAGCTCCAGCGTGTTCTTCAGATCGACGATGCAGTAGCCGGAGAG
The DNA here is from genome assembly GCF_043199955.1 of Streptomyces sp. NPDC048514. Classification (NCBI taxonomy): domain Bacteria; kingdom Bacillati; phylum Actinomycetota; class Actinomycetes; order Kitasatosporales; family Streptomycetaceae; genus Streptomyces; species Streptomyces sp. NPDC048514. The sequence goes on from NZ_JBICWT010000012.1 coordinate 169,255, forward strand.
ATCGTGATTGGACATGATCATGTGGCACGTGCGTCCGTAACCGGCGCCGATCTCCAGGACCCTGGCGCCGTCCAGGTCGATCTCGCTCTCGATGAAACCGACCTCGAACGTTGCCTGCAGATAGTCCAGGCAGAGCGTCTCACCCTGGCACCGCACCGTGGTCGGGCCGCCGACCTCCCGGTGGGGGGTCCTGCTGATCCGCGCTAGCTCCCGCGGGGTCAGCGCCATGCCCAGGTTGTAGGCCAGTGTCTTGAGGTAGCGGACCCCGTTCGTCGACGGGTCCCAGAGGGAGAGCTTGAAGTTCCTCGGGTCGGACTTCAGCTGCGTCAGGTCGGCGCCGGCGTCCTCAGTGATCCAGCGGTTCTGTATGCGCTCCCACTGGCGGCTGGCCTGGAAGTTGTGTTCCATTTCGCTCCATCCTGGTCTGACGATGCGGTGCGAACGCCTCGCGGAGCAGATCGGCGAAGGGCTCGGGGTGTTCCTGAAAACCGGTGTGTCCCGCGGGGAAGGCGGCCAGCGGGGTGTCGAGCAGCTCGGCGAGGGCCGCCGCGGTCCGGTGGTAGAGCTGCCCCCGGGACGTCGTGCCACCCGCCACGACCACGGGGACGGACGCGGTCCGCAGCGCGTCGAGGTCGGGCCGGTAGCGCGTGGTGGGCTGGAGAATGCGGCCGAAGAAGCGGTCGAGGATCGCCCGGACGTCCTTCGGCGGCGTGTACAGAGCACGGGTCGACGCCTGCCCGGCCGGAGGCGGCGAGGCGAAGCCGACACCGGACAGGGCCGAGTACTTGCGCAGGGCCACGTCCCGGCGCCCTGCGGCGTAGTCCTCGCAGAGATCGTCGATGGCGGCCCGCACCTGCCGCGCGTCGGGCAGGAGCTCGGTCACCGGCGGCTCGTGCGCCACCAGGCTGCGCACCGCGTCCGGATGCCGGGCTAGCAGGGCCAGACCGGTGGTGGCTCCGCCGCTGTTGCCGAACACATGCGCCGGTCCGGCGTCCAGCTCCGCTATCAGCCGGCGTACGTCGTCCGCGACCAGCTCGGGCGGGGCCGGCTGGTCCGGGTCGCTGAGGGTGCTGCGCAGGATGCCGCGGGGATCGTAGGACACGACGGTGAAGTCCGCGGCGAGCAGGGTCGCGAGGGCTGTGAACCCCCTGCTGCCCATGGGCGAACCGATCATCAGGAGCAGGGGGCCGTGGCCGCGTACGTCGTAGCACAGCCGCGCCCCCGGCACGTCCAGGGTGTGGGTCGTGGTGGTGACGTGGGCCGGGCTCTCCTCGTCCGCGCCCTGCCGGGCGCCGTCCGTCGCCGCGTCCATCAGTACGCTTCCTTGGCGTTGACCCAGTCCGGTACGTAGCGCTGCCCCGGCACCGGGCGGTAGTGGCCCCAGCGGGGCTCGTCGCCCGAGGGGGTGTCGCCGAGCACCACGACGCGCAGGCCCCGGCGGTGCTCGGAGTAGTCGTCGACCGCGTAGTGCTGCGTGACCCTGTTGTCCCAGATCGCCACCGAGCCCGGCCGCCACTGGTAGCGGCAGGTGAACTCGGGGGAGGTGGAGAAGCGGTACAGGTACTGCAGGAGCGCGTCGCTCTCGTTCCGGTTCAGTTGCGCGATGTGTGAGGTGTGGGCCCGGTTGACGAACAGGGCCCGGCGGCCCGTCTCCGGGTGGACCCGCACGACGGGGTGCTCGGCCTGGCTGTCCAGGCCCGGAATGTGGATGGAGTGGACGGCGGTGAGCCCGTCGAGCAGATCGCGCAGCGGCGCGGACAGCCCCTCGTACGCCAGATACTGGTTCGACCACATCGTGTCGCCGCCCTGTGCGGGACCGTCGACGATCTGCAGGACGGAGCCGATGGGCGGGTTCGGGGCGTAGGTCATGTCGGTGTGCCAGATCGGGATCTTGCCGTTCTGCTCCGAGTCGATGATCTGGATCTGCGGATGCCCGTCCAGGTGAGGCAGGTAGGCGTGCTCCTCCAGCTCGCCGAACCTGCGGCCGAAGGCGATGCGCGACTCGGCCGACCAGCCCTCCTGGTCCGGAATGAAGATCACCAGGTGTTTCAGCAGCAGCCGCCGCAGCTCGGCGAAGTCCGCGTCGGTGATGTCCTCGAGGCGTACGCCGTGGATCTCGGCGCCCAGCGCACTGGTGAGCGGCCTGACCTCGAAGGCCGTGGTGATGATGTCTGACACGTCAATCCCTCTGTCCGTTGTCTCGGCCTGCCGGGGTTCCACGGCCGGCCCGGTGCCCGGCAGGCCGCGGGGGCGTGAACGACCGCGCTCGCAGATCGGGTACGACCCCCAACTGCACGAGCCGGTCGAACCTGGTGAGCGGGCGCATGCCGAGGCCCGACATGTTGTACGTGATCAGATAGCTCAGGCGGCGGCTTCTGGCGGTGCCGCGCATGAGGCGCCGGCCCATGATCCGGCCGCCGCGGGAGGTGCTGGTCATCATGCGCGCCGCGTTGTGACTCATGGCGTGCACGGCCTCGATCCTGCTCATCCGGTCGTCCTCGTAGCCGCGCAGCGCCCGGTCGACGGCGGTTCCGTCGGCGAGGTCGACGTCCGCGAGCCGGGCCGCCAGCCCCTCCGCCTCGTCGATCGAGGTGTTCATCCCCTGAGCCGCCAGGGGATGGACGACGTGCGCCGCCTCCCCGAGCAGGACGATGCCGGGCCGGACGAGCGCCGGGGCCCGGTAGTGCCAGACCGGCATCAACTGGCGGTGTTCCAGGTGCTCTTCGAGCAGCCCCGCGATCGGGCGCAGCGCGGGCACCTGATCAACGAGCCCCGCACACCAGCGCCGCAGCTCGGCCGGTCCGGCCCCGCGGAGCTCGTCCGCCCCCACCTGGACGTAGACCCGGATCCGCGCGTCCGGCAGCGGATAGAGCATGACCAGGCCGCGGTCCGTGACGTGGGCCGACACCTCGTCGTCCACCGGCAGCGTGCCGGGCAGCTCGAAGGAGAGCAACCGGTGGTCGTACGCGACGGGTTCCGCGTCGATCCCCGCGAGCCCCCGCAGGCGCGAGGACATGCCGTCGGCCGCCACGACCAGGCGAGCCCGGATGTCGACGGCCGCGCCGTCCACCATGGCGCGCACCCCCGAGACACGGCCCCCGCCGTCCGTGGCGAGCTCCTTGACCAGGACACCGCGGCGCAGGCGTACGGTCGGGCCGAGCGAGGCGGCCATGCACTCCAGAATCGTCGAGTAGCCGTGGGCGAGCATCCAGGGCCGCTCGCCGCCGAGCGTCGCGAAGTCCATGGCCATCAGCTCCTCCCCGTCGGCCGTGCGGGCGACGAGGCGGCTCAGCCGGACCGCTCTCCTGGCTTCGAGGTGCCCGAGCGAGCCCCACGTGTGCAGGGAGTCCAGGGACCCGGGCTGGAGCACCTCGCCCTTCCAGAGCGAGGGCTGGGTCTGCCGCTTGTCCACCAGGGTGACCCGCAGACCCAGTTCACCGAGGGCGCAGGCCGCCGCCGTCCCGGCGACCCCGGAACCGCAGATCAGCACGTCGGTGTCGAAGGCGGTGCCCGGCGGGCGGCCGGTGCCGTGTCCGGTCGTCACGACGCCTCCCGCTGCGCCACCGGGCCGGCGGCGAGAGCGCTGCGGTAGGCGCCCAATGCCCGCAGTGCAAGCCCGTTCCCGATCAGGCCGTCCGCGTAGTAGGCCAGACGCCGGATGTGCAGACAGACCGGGTTCGCGTCCCAGAGGCCGTCGTCGCCCTGCGCCGAGACGATCCATTCCGCCGCCCGCCGCAGCCGGTCGTCCTGGGCGGGCAGACCGGCGGCGAGCAGGCCGCGCAGGGCCCAGGCGGTCTCCTCGACGGTGCCCCGCGACGGATCGTCGCCGGGCGTGCCGGTATCGCCCGGACCCCAGGAACCATCGGCCAACTGCGCCGCCAGGAGGGCCTCGCGGGCGCGCCGCGCCGCGGGGCGGCCGCCCACTCCGCCGCGGGCGAAGGCCACGAGCGCCGTGGCCGTCGCCGCGGTGAGGCCCCTGTACCACAGGCCCTCGTAGGTGCCGTCGGGCCGTTGGGCGGCGAGCAGCCAGTCCAGGGCCTTGGCGATCCTGGGGTCGCCGCGGGACAGACCGCCGTCGAGCAGGGACTCGACGCACTGGGCCGTCGTATAGGGGCAGGGGCCGTCGTTGGCGAGTGTCGTGTCCGGGACGAAGGTCCCCCACGAGCCCCGGCCGTCCTGCCGCGAGACGAGCCAGTCGAGACCGGTCCGCAGGTGTTCCGCGGGCTCCTCGCCGCCGGCGGGGGTGAGCGCGGCCAGCACATTGGCGCTGTCCAGGAAGTTCGGCCACCCGTGGGGGCCTTCCCAGCCCCAGCCGCCCGGCGGCGCGTCGTAGAGGGGGAACGCCTGCTGCTGCTGGCACCCGCGCAGCCACTGCCGGGCCCGGGCCAGCCGCGGATCGTCCCGGTAACCGGCGTCCGCCAGGCCGCGGGCGACGTAGGACCCGCCGATCAGGTCGAGCCCTTGCATGATGTGCCAGGAGCCGTCGGGCCGTACGTTCGACCGCAGGTAGTCGACGGTGGCGGCGATCATGTGCGCGGGGGCCCCGGTACGGCACAGGCCGATACAGACCACGGCGGCGAGCCAGTTGTCCCCGCCGTATCCTCCGCGGTCGTTCTCCCCGCGCTCCACCTCCTGCAGCAGGCGCAGCGCGGTCGGCCGGGCCAGCCGATGCAGCAGCCCCCCGACGCCCTTCGGGGCGGCGTCGTGTGCCTGGATGAACGCCATGGCCACGAAGGGCGCGGCCCGGAAGGAGAGCCGGGGCCGCCAGAGCCGCCGGGGCAGCAGCAGCAACTCCAGAGGGATGCGCCGCGATCCGCGCAGGCTCCGCAGCCCGGCCAGGGCGAGGAACGTCGTGGCCATGTGGACCATCCCGGGGTCGGCGAGCGACTCCACACCGCCGAGCGACCTGATCAGGTCCAGCGCACGCCGCGCAGGCTCCCCGGCCGTCCGCGGCGCCGTCAGCGTGAGGGCCGACGCCGTCACCACGGTGGGCACCGACTGCGAGGCCGCGCCGGGCACTCCGCCCCAGCCGCCGTCCGCGTTCTGGGCGGCCACCAGCCACTGTGCCCCCCGCTCGATCAGATCGCGTGAGCGCTCCGGGTCGGCGAGGTGCAGGGCGACCACGGCGCCGGCGGTCCCCAGGACCGCGGTGGGGCGGCGGTTCGGCCAGGAACCCTCGGGGCGCTGGATCGCGAACAGCGCCTGCGCGGCGCGCGCGACCGAGCTCTCCACCCGGCTGTCCACGTCTGAGCACAAAACGAACCGTCCTCCTCAGGAAAAGCGGGCCGGTGCCGCCGCCGCGTCCCCGTCGGGGCGGGCGGGAGCGCCGTTCGGGAACTCGTGCCGGGCACGCATGGCCTGCTGGGTGCTGAGCGTGACGGCGAGCATCGGAGCGAGAATCCCGATCGCGACGAGACCGCCGAGGCCCGGCACCAGGAACACGGCCGCCAGCACCATCCGTTCGACGACCAGGACCTCGTGCGACCGCAGGGCGAGATGGGCCGCGGGCTCGGGTCCGGACGCGTACAGCAAGCCGAAGGCACCGCCGCCGAGTCCCGCCGCGACCAGGAGCGTCACGAGGCCGCCCTCCCGGCCGCCCGCCATGGTGAGCAGGCCGGTCGCGGCCACGGAGACGGCCAGCGCGTAGAGCCCCGCCGCCGTGCGGACAGCCGTCCGGGGCCCGCGGCGGACCGGGAAGGTGGCGTATCCGCCCGCGCGGTCACCGGCGACGTCGCGCAGCGTGCCGACGAGATTGGACGCGGCGTCGTGTGCCCAGAACACCGGGACGAACAGGAGGATCCGCACCGGAGGGAGGTCCGAGGCCGTCATCGCCCCGAAGACGAGCGCCCCGCCGGTCAGCGATCCGCGCACCAGATTGCCCAGCAGCCCCCGGGCCTTGAAGAAGCCGCTGTAGGCCAGCGCCCCGCCGATACCGGCCGCGGTCACGATGAGGGTGCGGTAGTTGATGGCGGCCGCCGTGACGACGGCGGCCGCGGCCAGGACAGTGCCGCAGCAGACCGCCGTGCGGGGGCGGATCAGGCCCGAGGGAATGGGCCGTTGCGGTTTGCTGACCGCGTCGAGCTCGCGGTCGAGGTAGTCGCCGAGATAGTGCGCCGCGACCCAGATCAAGGTGGGTACGGCCCAGGCCGCCACCATCCGCGCGCCGTCGTGCCGGTCGCTGGTGATGGCGTGTCCGGCAAGGCCGACCAGGCCCACGTACCAGAGCGTGTACGGCCGCCAGGTGCGCACATGAGCCATGAGGGTGGCGCCGAGCCCGTGCCCGCCCACCTCAGGCGCTCCTCGTGGCAGGACGGTCCGTGACGCTGCCGGCCGGCACGCCGTCGTTCACTGTCGGTTCGGGCGCCCACGGCCGGTCGGACGCCGCGCCGACGGTGTGGCACAGGGTGCCGATCCCCGCCAGGGACACCTCGACCCGGTCGCCCACCGACAGGGGGCCCGAGCCGGTCGGGGTCCCGGTGAGGATCACGTCGCCGGGAAGCAGCGACATGTGCCGGCTGACCACCGCGACGATCTCGTGCACCGGGGTGAGCAGGCCGCGGGTGCCGCCGTCCTGGCGGACCTCGCCGTTGACCCGGCAGGTGATCGGTACGTCCGCCGGGTCGAGATCGGTGGCCAGCCAGGGCCCCAGCGGCGTGAAGGTGTCGAAGTGCTTCGCCCAGACCGGCGGGTGCCCGTTCGGCTCCTCCGGGGCCCTGCGCACGTACGCGGTGAGGTCGTCGGCGCAGGTGTATCCGGCCACGACCTCCGCCGCGCGCTCCGCGGGGACACCCTTGCAGGCCGTCCCGATCACCACCGCCAACTCGGCCTCGTGCCGCAGCTCCCAGGGCTCTCCGGGGTGGCCGACCACGGCTCCGTGCCCGGCCAGCGTCGACGGCGGCTTCAGTACGACGGCGCAGGACGCGGGGTCCGCAGGGCGTCCGGGGCCGGCCGGCGACCCCTGCGGCGCGTAGTTGAGCGCGACACAGGCGATCTTGCTCGGCTCGGCGGGCGGCAGCAGCGTGACCTCGCTGAGCGGACGTGCCGGACCGATGCCCTCGACCCAGCGCCGGGCCCGGCCGTCGTACCGTACGGGCGTGAGGAGATCACCGTTCTCCTCGTGTACGACGCGCCCGTACCCGCGCCGGCCGTGGTCGGCGTATCTGCAGATCAACACCTGTGGCTCCCTGTTCACCAGCGGTGGGTCTTACCAGGCGACCGGCAGCTCCTCGAGGCCCAGCGTCACGTGCCCGCCCCGCCAGCCGAGGCTCTCCAGCGGCACGGTCGGCCGCAGGTCCGGCAAACGCCGCAGAAGCGTCGAGAAGGCCGTCTTGAGTTCGAGCCGTGCCAGGGCCGCCCCCAGGCAGTGGTGCGCGCCGTAGCCGAACGCGAGATGCGGGTTCGGCCAGCGCGTGACGTCACAGCGTTCGCTGTCGGGGAAGACCGTCTCGTCGCGGTTGGCCGCGTTGACCGACACCTGGACCAGATCCCCCGCGCGGATCTCCTGCCCGCCCAGCCGCACCGTACGGGTGGCCACCTGGACGCGGTTGACGTCGATGACGGGCTGGTAGCGCAGGAGTTCCTCGACGGCGGGGACGACGAGGTCCGGGTCGGCGCGCACCTTGTCCAGCTGGTCCGGGTTGCGGAACAGCCCCACCATCCCGGCGCCGATCGCGGTCTGGGTCGTCTCCAGGCCGCCCGCGAGGACGACGACGGTCAGCGACAGCAGCTCCTCCATGGACAGCGCGTCCTCGCTGTCGTGGGCGTGGACCAGCCTGGTCAGGATGGACGCCTCCGGTGCGAGCCCGCCGCGCAGCGCCGCGCGTTCGACCGGCACCCGGCGAGCGATGTAGGCACTCAGTTCCTGCCACGCCCGCTGGTCGGGGCCGCCCTCGCCGAGCCTGGTGATGCGCTCGCACCAGCCGCTCAGCACCTGGCGGTCCTCGACGGGGAAACCGAGCAGCTCGCAGATGGCGAGGGCGGGCAGCGGAACGGCCAGACGCGCCACCAGGTCCGCCGGCGGCCCCGTCTCCTCCATGGCGTCGATCAGTTCGTCGGTCCACGCCTGGATGCGGGGCGTCATGGCCTCGACCCGCCGTACGGTGAAAGCCTTGGACACCAGGGCGCGCAGTTCGTTGTGGGGGCGGCCGTCCATGTTCACCGACCGTGCGCCGCCCGGTGTCTCGCCGGCCTGCCGGGCGCGCTCACCCATGACGTCCCGGGTGAAGCTCCGGTCGCTCAGCACGGTCCGGACGTCTTCGTTACGGGTCACCAGCCAGGCCTCTTGCCCATCTGCCAGCAGCACCCGCGGAAGCGTTTCCTGGCGGCGCAGTTCGACCAGGCGCGGATGCAGTTCGCCCGCGGAGTCTGCGGAACTGAGAAAATCAAGAACACGGTCCATCGTCGGAAATCCGATCTGGGTGATCCGCGTGAAAGGGAGCCCTCATGGCTTCGCGAGGGCGGCTCCGGCGGCCCTCGTAACGTGGCATCACCCTGGCAGCTGTCCTTGGTGCCGACAATCCCTGATTAGTGAGGGAGTTCGGCGGCGACGTAGCACGCGCGATCGCGGCGTGGCCATCCCCAACTTTTCCCCATTGCCGACGCCCGGGCCGTCCGACATCGTGACCAATCGATTATGGAAAGGCGGTACAGCCTGTGCCCGAGCGAGTCTCTTTCTCCGAGGATCAGCTTCCCCGACAGCGCCGGGTGGCAGAGGGTTTCGGCGCGGACCCCGCGCGTTATGACCGGACCCGGCCCAGCTATCCGGAAGCCCTGTTCCACCGCATCGTCGGAGCCCGCACCGGGCTCGACGTCCTCGACGTCGGCTGCGGTACGGGTATCGCGGCCCGGCAGTTCCAGGCGGCCGGCTGCACGGTGCTCGGAGTGGAACCGGACCCGCGGATGGCCGGGTTCGCCCGGGGGCGCGGGCTGGAGGTCGAGGAGTCGACGTTCGAGGACTGGAGACCGGCGGGCCGGTTCTTCGACGCGGTCGTCGCCGGGCAGACCTGGCACTGGCTGGACCCGGCGATCGGCGCGGTGAGAGCCGGTCAGGCACTGCGTCCCGGCGGGCAGTTGACGGTCTTCTGGAACGCGGAGGTGCCGCCGCCCGAGGTGCTGCGGTCCTTCGGTGAGATCTACCGGCGGGTGGTGCCCGACTCGCTCGTCGCACGCCAGTGGACGGCCAGCACCCTCGACGGATACACGATGCTGAGCGGCAAGGCGGCCGACGGGATGCAGCAGGCCGGTGTCTTCGACGCGGCGCAGGAGTGGCGCTTCCACTGGGAGAAGTCCTACACCCGGGACGAGTGGCTGGACCAGATGCCCACCCACGGGGACCTCGGCCAGCACTCCGCGGACCAAGTGGCGCAGGTGCAGGAGGGCATCAGCGCCGTCATCGACGCCATGGGCGGCGGCTTCACCATGGGCTACACCACGGTCGCGGTGAACGCGGCGCTGACCCCCGCGTGAGCGCGTACGAAGGGACGACCGAGATGACGGCGACCGAACAAGGGACCCGGCTGGCCGACCAGTCCGCCGACGCCGCGACGATGCTCGCCTGGTTCCGGCGGATGCGGGAGAGCGAACCCGTCAGCCATGACGAGGAAGCCGGTGTGTGGCACGTCTTCCGCCACGCCGACGTGGAGCGCGTCCTCGCCGACCCCGGCGCCTTCTCCTCCGACTTCAGCTCGTTCATGCCGGCGCAGGAAGACGTCGACCGCTTCATCAAGGGCAACCTCCTGCGCAAGGACCCGCCCCAGCACCGCAAGCTGCGCACCCTGGTGAGCAAGGCCTTCACCCCGGGAGTGGTCGCGCGACTCGCCCCGCGAATCGAGGTGATCGCCGACGAACTGCTGGACGCGAAGGCGGGCGCCGACCAGCTGGAACTGGTCGCGGATCTGGCGTCCCCCCTCCCCGTCACCGTGATCGCCGAACTCCTGGGCATCCCCGCCGAGGACCGCCCGATGTTCGGGCGCTGGGCCGACTCCCTGGTCGCCCCGGAGAGCCAGACGTCCTTCATACCGAACGAGGACCGCACGAAGGCCATGGCGGTCGTCATGCGGGAGATGAACGCCTACTGCCTGGAGCACATCCGCCGGCGGCGGGCCGCGCCGAGCCGGGACCTGGTCAGCAAGCTCGTGGCGGCGGAGGTGGACGGCCAGCGCCTGGACGACGACGAGATCATCGGATTCGTGGGGCTGCTGCTGCTCGCCGGACACATCACGACCACCGCGCTGCTGACCAACGTCATCCTGTGTCTGGACGAGTTCCCGGACGTCGCCGCGTCACTGCGCGCGGACCCGAGCGCCCTGCCCGGAGCCATCGAGGAGGTACTGCGCTTCCGTACCCCCTTGGCTCCGAGCATGCGCAGGACGACGCGAGAAGTCCGGGTCGGCGAACACACCGTACCGGCGGGCAGGATCGTGCTCGCCTGGCTGGCCTCGGCCAACCGGGACGAGCGACAGTTCACGGCGCCGGACACCTTCGACATCCATCGCACACCCAATCCGCACCTGAGTCTCGGCCACGGGATCCACTTCTGCCTGGGAGCACCGCTCGCCCGTCTCGAGGTGCGGATCGCCGTGGAGAAGATGCTCGGCCGCTGGAGCGGGATAGCGGTCGCGGACGGCGTCGAGTACCACGACGCGCGCGGCATCGTCGGAGCCAAGAAGCTTCCGCTGCACCTTCGTTGGACCTGACGGCCCCCAGAAGTGAGGGTACTGCCCGGCGAACAGGGGTGCGAGGATAAGGCGCATCCTCCGTGGAACAGCACGAAAAGGTCGTTTCCCCCGCCGCGTCGGGGAATGGCGCACCCTTCGTCAGGAGGACCGAGGTTCTGTGGACATGGTCACGAAGAATTCAGAGCCAGTCGATCCCGTACGCGTTCTCGCCCGACTCGACTCGCTCCTCAGGGAAGTCTGGGACGGCCTGCCCGCCGATGTACCGGTGGATCGCGACGCGTCGTTCCTCAGCCTCGGCGTCGATTCACTGACGCTGGTTCTGCTGCTCGACAAAGTAGGCGCGGAATTCGACATCGACTGGGAGACCGAGGTGTCACCGGGGGCCGCCAGTTCGCTGCGCTCGATCTCGGATCTGGTCGTGCGAAGGCGCTCCGGCGACGCCGCTTGAATGGCGACGCCGCTTGAATAGGGGGACTTGTGCGTATCCGGGACATCTACCTCGCCGGGATCGGCGTGTTCCTGCCCACGACGCAGAGCATCGGATCGGCGGTGGAACAGGGGCTCGTCCCGGCCGGCACGGCGGCGGAGTACGGATTGTCGGGGGTCGCGGTCGCGGGACGGACCGCGGCGCCGGAGATGGCCCTGGCCGCCGCGCAGGAAGCGCTCGAGAGCAGCGGGGCGAGCGCCGAGGACATCGGGCTGCTCCTGTACACGGGTGTCTGGCACCAGGGCCCCGACGGCTGGGGTCCCCAGGCGTATCTGCAACGGCACCTGCTCGGCGACGACCTGCTCGCGATCGAGGTCAGGAACGGCTGCAACGGAACCTTCGGCGCGCTGGAACTCGCGGCCGGGTACCTCAAGGCTTTCCCCCATGTTCCGGCGGCGCTGGTCACCGCGAGCGACAACTTCGGCACACCGCTGATCGACAGGTGGAACCCCGGCGACGGGGTGGCCTACCTGGGGGACGGCGCCAGCGCCGTCGTGGTGAGCACCACGCCGGGCCTGGCGGAGCTGCGTTCCCTGTGCTCGGCCACGTTCTCGGCGATGGAGGAGGCCCACCGGGGCGGTGAGCCGCTCTTCCCGCCCGGCGCCACCACCGCCACCGCCCTGGACTACGGGGTCAGAGGCGCCGCCTTCCAGCGCGCGGCCGAGGAGGACGGCTCGTGGGTGCGGCTGCTCCTCGGCCACCAGAGGCACAACGTCGTCTGCACCGAGCAGGCGCTGGAGGAGGCCGGCGTGACGGCGGACGACATCACGCACGTCCTCATCCACGGCATGCCGCGCCGGGCGGCCGCCTCCTACCTCAAGATCCTCGGTTTCCCCCTCGAACGGTCGACGTGGGACTTCAGCAGGACCGTCGGGCACCTCGGCGCGAGCGACCACATGGCGGCGCTGCACCACCTGCTGGCGACGGAGCGACTCCACGCCGGGGACCACGTGCTGCTGTGCGGCTTCTCCCCAGGAGTGACGTACAAGGCGGCGGTCGTCCGCGTCCTCGGCACCGACCCGACTCGGAAACGTGAGGCCCAGGCCAGTGGAGTTTGACCTCACCGAGGAACAGCAACAACGGATCCGGCGCATTCGCGACGCCGCCGGCCGCCTGCCCCGCCCCGAGCCGGGGGAGGCCGCCGGAAGAGACGTGTGGCAGGCCGCGGGGGAGTCCGGGATCACCGGCCTGTGCCTGCCCGAGGACCACGGGGGCGGCGGCCTCGGCGCGCTCGACACGGCTCTCGGCCTGGAGGCGTTCTGCGCGGGCGGCGCCGACACCGGGCTCGCCTTCGCGATCGCGGCGCACCTGCTGGCCTGCGGCACCGCCCTCGCGGAGCACGCCGGCGAGCTGGTCCGGGCCGAACTGCTGCGCGGCCTCGGCTCCGGCAGGACGATCGCCGCCAACGCGATGACCGAGGACGGGGCCGGTTCGGACGTGAGCAGGCTCGCGACGACCGCGGTGCGCGACGGCGACGCGTACGTGCTCGACGGGGTGAAGTCCTTCGTCAGCAACGGCCCCCTGGCCGACATCCTCGTCACCTACGCGGTCACCGCACCCGCGGCCGGGTTCCTCGGACTGTCCGCGTTCGCCGTCCCCACGGATCTGCCGGGACTGCGGATCGGCCCGCCCCTGGCCAAGGCGGGACTGGACGGCTGCGCCGCGGCCCGGGTGGAGTTCTCCGGGTGCCGCGTCCCCGGCGCGTACCTGATGGGTGCGGAAGGCCAGGGCAGCGCCATCTTCCAGACATCCATGACCTGGGAGCGGGCCTGTCTGCCCGCGATCTACCTGGGCACGATGGAGGCCCAGCTGCGGCGCTGCGTCACGCACGCCGGGCAACGGCGGCAGTTCGGCCGGCGCATCGCGGACTTCCAGGCGGTCTCCCACCGCCTGGCCACCATGAAACAGCGCCTGGAGAGCAGCCGCCTGTTGCTGTACCGGGCGTGCTGGCAGGTCGACAAGGGCAGTCAGGACGCCGGTCAGGCGGCGGCCCTCGCCAAGGTCGCCGTCGCGGAGAGCGCGGTCGCCAACGGCGTCGACGCCGCACAGGTGTTCGGGGCGAAGGGATATCTGACCGCGGAGGGCGTCGACGGCCGGCTGAGCGACCTCGTCCCCCTGCACATCTTCTCGGGGACGACGGACATCCAGCGGGAGATCATCGTCAAGGGGATGGGCCTGTGAGCAAGCCCGCCAACCTTCACGCGCTGCTCGCCGACGCCGCGGCGCGCACCCCCCGGGCCCCGGCCGTGGCGGGCCCCTGCGGCACGGTGACCTACGCGGAACTCGACGCCCGCGCCGACGCCGTGGCCCGCGTCCTGGCCGGCCAGGACGTCGGCCGCGGCGACCGCGTCCTCGTATGGGGTCCAAAATCGGCGGACGTGCTCGCCGCCATGCAGGCCGTCCTGCGGCTCGGCGCCGTCTACGTCCCGGTCGACCCCCAAAGCCCCGTGGAGCGGGTCGAGACCCTCGCCCACGAGTGCGCGGCACGCGCGCTGTGCGCCCCGGCCGAACTGTTCCCTCGCGTTCCCGACACCCTGCGCACCGCTCTGGCCTGCGTCGACATCGAGATGCCGAACGGCGCCGCCGGGACGGACGGGGACGCGCGCGAGGCGCCGCGTGTCGTCGTCGACGAGGACGAACCCGCCTACATCCTCTTCACCTCGGGTTCGACAGGCACCCCGAAAGGCGTCACCATCAGCCACCGCAACGCCCTTGCGTTCGTGGAATGGGCCGTCGAGGAACTGTCGGCCGGACCCGGGGACAGGTTCGCCAACCATGCCTCGTTCTCCTTCGACCTGTCGGTCCTCGACATCTACGCCGGGTTCGCGGTGGGCGCGGCGGTCTGCCCCGTCCCCACCGAATTCGCGTACGCCCCCGAACGCCTGGTCGAGTTCCTGTACCGGGAGCACATCACCGTCTGGTACTCCGTTCCTTCCGTGCTCACCCTCATGCGGCGCGACGGCGGCCTGCTCGACCGGCCGGCCCCTGAGGCGCTGCGTGCGGTGCTCTTCGCGGGCGAACCCTTCCCCGTCCACCAGGTCCGGGAGTTCGCCGAGTGGACCGACGCCCGCCTGCTCAACCTCTACGGCCCGACCGAGACCAACGTGTGCACGTACCACGAGGTCCGGCCCGAGGACCTGGAGCGCGACGTCCCGGTCCCGATCGGCGCGGCCTGCAGCGGCGACCGCGTCTGGGCGGCCGGTCCCGACGGCCGGGCGGCCGGACCCGGTGAGGAGGGCGAGCTGATGGTCGACGGCCCGACCGTCTTCCTCGGGTACTGGGGGCGGCCGGCCCGGCACGGCCCGTACGGCACGGGAGACCGGGTCAGAGTCCGGCCCGACGGCTCCTTCGACTATCTCGGGCGCGCCGACGGACAGGTCAAGGTCCGGGGCCACCGCATCGAGTTGAGCGAGGTGTCGGTGGCACTGCACACGCATCCGGAGGTCGCCGAGGCCGCGGTCGCCGCCGTGGGGGACGGGCTCGAACGGCGTCTTGCCGCGTTCGTGGCCAGGACCCCGGCGAGCACCCTGGGGAACATCGGGCTCAGACGCCATCTGGCACGGCGGCTGCCCCCGCAGATGATCCCCGACGACGTGCGTTTCGTCGACGCGCTGCCCCGCAACGACCGGGGGAAGCTCGACCTCACGGCCCTGGTCTCCGCACACAACATACGAGGGGTGTCAGTGACAGCCAGCCAGGAACGAGAAGAGATCGCAACGAAGCTGCTCGCGTTCATCCGGGAGAGCTTCCTGTCCGGAGACCCTCAAGGAGAGCTCACGGGTGACACACCACTCCTCGAACTGGGCATTCTCAACTCGCTGAACACCACGGTTCTGATCGCCCACATACTCGGCGAGTTCGACGTCAAGCTGCCCTGGAGCGATGTCACTCCGGAAAGCTTCAAGAACGTCGACAACCTCAGCGCGATGGTGTACGAGAGGCGGTCGTCCGCCCATGCATGAGCTGAAGTCCGACATGTTCCTCCTGCACGCGCCGAGTGTCTTCGACTTTCGCGAGCGTGACGATCTCCTCTTCGCTTATCTGAGCGACAGTGACAGCGTCAACGTGACCTCTGTCTACGAGATGTATCCGATCGGCTGGTTCTCGATCAAACAGCATCTGGCCGAGCACGATGTGCAGTGCGACATCGTCAATGTCGCCTCGCTGATGCTGATGCACCCCGAACTCGACGTCGAAGCGCTGATAGGCCGGCTCGAAGCACCCGTCTTCGGTTTCGACCTGCACTGGATGACGCAGTGCTACGGCGCGATCGAGCTGGCGAAGCTCGTCAAGCGGGTCCATCCGGACGCGCTGACCGTCTTCGGCGGCATCTCGGCGACCTACTACGCCGAGGAACTCGCCCGGTACGACGCGGTGGACGTCGTCGTGCGGGGCTACGACACCCTCGAACCCGTCCGCCTCCTCACCGAGAAGGTGCTGAGGGGAGACCGGGACTTCCGCTCGGTCCCGAACCTTCTCTACACCTCCGGCGATGAGGTCGAATCCACGGGGTTCGACCACAAGCCACAGACCAACTACAACAACGTCGCCAACAGTTGGTCGTACTACAAGAAGACACCGGTGACGCCGCTCTCCAGCAAACTCATCATGACGCTGCCGAACACCGGATGCGCCCACGACTGCGGCTGGTGCGGAGGCTCCCGCTTCGCCTACCGCAACATCATGGACGTCCGCAAAACCCTCGTGCAGAAGGACAACGACCTGATCATCGAGGAGCTCAGGACGATGGGGGAGGCGGCCAAACACACCTCCATCTACGCCCTGCAGTGCTACTCCGAGAACAAGACCCGTATGCACAGCTACCTCGACGCCGTGCACGACTTCGGTTATCGGAGCGTCTATTTCGAGCAGTTCAACCTGACGCCGGACGACACCCTGAAGAAAATGGGCGAATCCACCGACGCCTACGTCTTGCTCTCGCCCGAGTCCCACGATCCCAGGATCAGCAAGGCGGCGGGGCGCGGCACGTTCACCATGGAAGAGATGGAGCGGTGGGTCCCCCGCGCGATGGACGCCGGGATCAAGGGCGTCATGGTGTGGTTCTTCATCGGCATGCCGTACCAGGACCGCCAGTCGGTGATGGACACCGTCGCCTACTCCGAGCGCCTGATCCGCAAGTTCGGCGGCTGGCCCGCACTGCCGCTCATCTGCCCGATGGTGCCCTTCCTCGACCCCGGATGCCGCTTCTTCGAGGAACCCGACAAGCACGGCTACCGGATCTTCCACCGCACGCTCGAAGAACACCGGCAGGCCATGATCGAACCGATCTGGTACCGCCGCCTCAACTACGAGACGCAGTGGCTCAGCCGACGCGATCTTCAGGACGTCTCCTACGAGGCGATCGCACGGCTCGTCAGCATCAAGGGCGAATACGGCGTGCTGCGCAGTGAATTCTGCGAGGCCGTACTGGAGACCATCGACCAGACCCGGCGACTGCTCGGGGAGATGGAACGCGCCCTCACGCTGGACGGCGAGCTGCCCGCCTCCCTCCGGGACGAGATGCGCGCGTACAACCGCAAGATCCTCGCCTACTCCAGCGATCAGATCCTGCCCATGCCGCGACCCTTCGGCGGGCGCTGGTTCGACGATGTGACGGTGCCCGCCGAACTGATCAGCGAGGTGTCGGGCCCGAACGCCCGGACGGTGAGCCACCCCGTGTGAGACCCACCTGACCGGCCCGACGGATTTCCGTTCCTGCGCATGAGACTTCCGAGGTGAGCTGTGCATGCCGAGACGGCAACAACCCAAGACCTACGCAACCCCATCCCCCCGGACGCCGCGTCGAGGGCGATCCCGCCGGAGATCGAGCGCGTGAACCGGATGGTGACCCCGATCCTCCATCAGGCGGTCACCCGGTTCGACGACCGGCTCCGGCCCATGGTCGCCCACCACTTCGGGTGGCCGTCGAGTGATCTGCCGACGGCGACCACCAGCGGCAAGATGGTCCGCGCGACCCTCACCGTGCTGACCGGCGAGTGTTTCACCAGCGACGCCGAGGCGATCTCCCGCGTCGCGGCCGCGGGCGCCGCCGTGGAGATGATCCATAACTTCTCCCTCATCCACGACGACGTCATGGACGGTGACAAAGAACGCCGCGGCCGCCCGGCCGTCTGGCACGAGTACGGGATACCGGCCGCCATCCTCACGGGCGATCTGCTGCTTGCACAGGCTCCGTTGATGCTGGACGGGCCCTGGGCCGCCGACCCGCGCGCGGCGCGGCTCCTGGCCGAGGCCGTGACCCGGCTCGCCGCCGGACAGATGGCCGACCTCTCGCTGGAGGGCCGGGCCGAGGCCAGCCCGGACGAGGCGCTCGCGGTCGCCGCGGACAAGACCGGGGCGCTCCTGGCCTGCGCCTGTGAGCTGGGTGCCCTGCTGGCCGGCGCCTCCGAGGAGGCGACACGACGGTTCAGCCGGTTCGGTCTCCGGCTCGGTCTCGCCTTCCAGATCGCCGACGACATCCTGGGCATCTGGGGCGACCCCCGGCGCACCGGCAAGCCCGTCGGCTCGGACCTGCGCAGCAGAAAGGGCAGCTTCCCCGTGACGGCCGCCCTCGCCTCCGACACCCCGGAAGCCGCCGAACTGGCCCGCCTCTACGCCGACGAGGGACCGGTCGGGGAGGACGAGGCACGCCGCGCCACCGACCTGGTCACCCGGGCCGGCGGCTGGACGAGGGCGGTGCGGGAGATCGAGCGCTTCGAGATGCTGGCCCGCGAGGAGCTCAGCTCCGTTCCGGGACTGCCCGTGGACCGCGTGGCCGCCCTGCTCTCGCTCACCAACTACCTCTCCAACCGGACCCATTGATAGGCCGGCACCCCGCACGAGCCGGAATCGGAGGCCCCGCATGAGTACCGTCGCGCGCGTCCCGCTCGGACGGCCCACGCCCCGACGCCGTAAGACACGACAGATGATGGTCGGCTCGGTCGGCGTCGGCAGCGACCACCCCGTCTCCGTGCAGTCGATGACGACGACCGTGACCGCGCACGTAGACGAGACGCTCCAGCAGATCGCCGAACTGACGGCCGCGGGCTGCGACATCGTCCGGGTCGCGGTCCCCTCGCGCGACGACTGCGAGGCCTTGCCCGCCATCACCGCCAAGTCGTCGCTCCCCGTCGTGGCCGACATCCACTTCCAGCCCCGCTACGTCTTCGCGGCGATCGAGGCGGGCTGCGCGGCGGTGCGGGTCAACCCGGGCAACATCAAACGTTTCGACGACCAGATCAAGGACATCACCCGCGCCGCGAGCGACCACGGCGTGCCGCTGCGCATCGGCGTCAACGCCGGGTCGCTCGACCCCCGCGTCCTGGCACGGCACGGCTCGGCGACCGCGGAGGCACTGGTCGAATCGGCGATGCGGGAGGCCGAACTCTTCACCGAACACGATTTTCACGATTTCAAGATCTCCGTGAAGCACCACGACCCGATGGTGACGATCGAGGCGTACGAACTGCTGGCCCAGCAGTGCGAGCAGCCGCTCCACCTGGGCGTCACCGAGGCCGGCCCGATCCAGCAGGGCACGGTGAAGTCGGCGACCGCCTTCGGCTGCCTGCTCCGTCAGGGCATCGGGGACACCATCCGGGTCTCGCTCTCGGCGCCGCCGGTCGAGGAGGTGAAGGTCGGGGTCGAGATCCTGCGGTCGCTGGGGCTGCGCCCGCGGCAGTTGGAGATCGTCTCCTGTCCGTCCTGCGGACGGGCCCAGGTGGACGTGTACCGGCTGGCGGAGGAGGTCTCCGCCGGGCTCGAGGGGCTGCCCGTGCCGCTGCGGGTCGCCGTCATGGGATGCGTGGTCAACGGCCCCGGGGAAGCACGCGAGGCGGACCTCGGAGTCGCCTCCGGGAACGGCAAGGGCCAGATCTTCGTCCGCGGCGAGGTCGTGCGGACGGTACCGGAGAGCCGCATCGTCGAGACGCTGATCGAGGAGGCGCTGCGGATAGCGGAGGAACAGGGGCAGGAACCGGGGTACGAGGGCGGGGAGGGCGAGACGCGGCCATGACCTTGCTCGAGAACATCACCTCACCCGCCGACCTCAGAAGGCTCGACCGGTCCCGCGACGACGAACTGTGCGCGGAGATACGCGAGTTCCTCGTCCACGCCGTTTCCAGGACGGGCGGCCACCTCGGTCCGAACCTCGGCATGGTCGAACTGACCGTCGCGCTTCACCGCGTCTTCGAGTCCCCGCGTGACGTGCTCCTCTTCGACGTCGGCCATCAGACGTACGTGCACAAACTGCTGACCGGCCGGGCAGAGCGGTTCGGCGGCCTGCGCTCGGCCGGCGGGCTGTCGGGCTACCCCTCGCGGGCGGAGTCCGACCACGACGTCATCGAGAACTCCCACGCCTCCACCGCACTCTCGTACGCGGACGGTATGGCCAAGGCGTTCGCGCTGCGCGGGGACCATGACCGCAAAGTGGTCGCCGTCGTCGGCGACGGCGCGCTCACCGGCGGACCGGCCTGGGAGGCGCTCAACAACATCGGGGCCGCCCCCGAGCGGCCCCTGGTGATGGTCCTGAACGACAACGGGCGGTCCTACCGGCCCACGACCGGGGCGCTCGCACGGCATCTGGACGCGCTCGGCAGACAGCCCACGGATCGCTCGGACTTCTTCGAGAGTCTGGGGATGGCCTACCTGGGAGCCGTCGACGGCCACGACTGCGCCGCGGTGGAGGAAGCCCTGCGGACCGCGGTGCGGATGCGGCGCCCCGTGGTCGTCCACTGCCTGACCGACAAGGGGCGCGGCTACCCGCCGGCCGCCCGTGACGAGGTGGACTGCTGGCACGCGGTGGGGTGCTTCGACGCGGCCACCGGCGCCGTCGCGACGCCGGGCGCACCTTCATGGACCGACGTCTTCGCCGACGAGATGCTCACCCTGGCGGCCGAACGCCCGGAGGTGGTCGGGATCACCGCCGCCATGACCGTCCCGGTCGGCCTGCACAAGTTCGCCGCCAAGTTCCCCGACCGGGTGCACGACGTCGGCATCAGCGAACAGCACGCGGTCGCCTCCGCCGCCGGGCTCGCCACCGCCGGGCTGCGGCCGGTGGTGGCGATCTACTCGACTTTCCTGGCCCGGGCGTTCGACCAGGTGCTGATGGATGTGGCCCTGCACGGTCTGCCGGTCGTGTTCGTGCTGGACCGGGCCGGTGTGACCGGGCCCGACGGACCGAGCCACCACGGCATCTGGGACCTGTCCTGGCTGTCGCTCGTGCCCGGGCTGCGGGTGGCCGCTCCCCGCGACACGGCACAACTGGGCCTTCTGCTGCGCGACGCGCTCGACCGGGACGTCGGCCCGACGGTGCTGCGGTTCCCGAAAGGGCAGGCCGGGGCCGGCGTCGAGGCTGTCGAGCGGATCGACGGCCTGGACGTCCTGCGCGCGCCGCAGCATCCGGACGTGCTGCTGGCCGCCGTCGGCCCCCTGGCGAGCGCCTGCATGGAGGCGGCCGCGCTGCTGGCCGATCAGGGCGTGGAAGCGACCGTCGTCGACCCGCGCTGGGTGGCGCCCGTTCCCGACGCCCTGGTGGCGCTGGCGAGCACGTATCCGCTGACCGTGACCGTCGAGGACAACATCGGCCGCGGGGGGTTCGGCGAGCGCCTCGGCCGGTCCGTCGCCGAGACCGACGCCAGCACGCGCGTGGCCTGCCTCGCCCTGCCGACGGACTTCCTCGGGCCCGGCGGCCGGGACGCGTTGCTGCACGCTCACGGTCTGTCGGCACCGGGGATCGCGGAGCGGGTTCTCGCCTGGACGACCGCGACCACCGGCACGGAGGAGGGCGCATGACCGGCGCCACGCGCACACAGCCCGGCAGCGCCGGACAGCCGCCCGGCGCGCGGGACATGGCCGGCGTCAAGGCCCTGGTGACCGGAGGGACCAGCGGGATCGGCCTGGCGACCGCGATGGCGTTCGCCGGGCGCGGTGCGGAAGTCGCCGTCACCGGGCGCGACGAACAGCGTGGGCGGCAGGTCGCCAAGGCCATCGCCGAGACCGGCGGCGTGGCGGACTTCATCGCCGCCGAACTGCACGGAGAGTCCTCCGCGCGGCGCCTCGCGCAGGCCGCGGTGGCCCGGTTCGGACGGATCGACGTACTGGTCAACAACGCGGGCGTCTTTCCGTTCGGCCCGACCGAGCGGACGACGGAGGAGGACTTCGACGCGGTGTTCGGCCTCAACGTCAGGGCACCGTACTTCCTCGTCGCGGAGCTCGCGCCCGCGATGGCCCGGCGCGGGCACGGCGCGATCGTCAACGTCACCACCGCGGTGGCCGCCTACGGCGCCGCCGGCCTGGGCCTCTACGGCGCCAGCAAGGCGGCCCTGGTGCTGCTGACGAAGGCGTGGGCCGCCGAGTACGGTCCGCACGGGGTCCGGGTCAACGCGGTCGGCCCCGGCCCGACGCGCACGGAGGGAACCGCCCCCCGGGGCGCCGCCCTCGACCAGGCGGCGCTGGCCGGGCCCGCGCGGCGGCCGGGCACGGCGGAGGAGATCGCCGATGCCATCGTCTTCCTCGCATCGGATCAGTCCAGTTTCGTGCACGGGGCGATCCTGCCGGTCGACGGCGGCCGGACCGCCGTCTGACGACGACAGAGCCGGTGGCCGGGACAGGGCCGGTGCCCCGGACGGGGCCGTTGGCCGACCGGGGACAGGTCACGCCCGCCTGTCGGACCAGAAGCGCACCGGCGACGGCTCCTCGAACCCCTTGCTCCCCCACCCCCTGCGCGCGAGCTTGCGGAACAGGCCACCGACCGGGCAGTCCGTGTCCAGGTACGCGTCGATGCGCTGCCCGCGCACCGCGGCCTGCATGTCCAGGTAGCCCTCGACGAAGCGCGCCTCGTCGAACGCCGCGGTGGAGGACGCTCCGACCCCCCGCGACCCCTTGGCCATCCGGGAGATCTGCCCCTTGTCGAGTTCCGCGCCCAGCAGCCCGGCGAACCTGTCGGCGGCCACGAGCCCCATCGCGTAGGCGTTCCACTCGGCGCGGCTGGGCAGGCCGCGCGTGTCGGTCTCTCCGTCGCGGATCCAGCCCGCGATCTCCTGGGCGAGGATGCCGAAGGAGTACTGGTCGGGAGGGTTGAAGACATCACGCTGGTCCGCGAGGTTCGTGCTCACGGTGACGCAGAACGGCTTCGCCGCGTTCGGGTAGGCGAGCGAGACGGACCACCATCCGAACGCGTAGTGGCCCACCGAGCGGACGCAGTGGTCGGCCGCCTCCGGATCTCCGGAGAGATGGACACCGAACCCCACCTGGCTCCCGTCCCGCGCCGTCGTGCGGGGCCGCAGGATCTCCTTCGCGACATCGCCGCCGAACAGACCTTCGCGGCCGGTCAGCGCCAGCATCAGCCGCGTGTAGTCGGCGCAGGACATGACCGCTCCGACCGCGTGGTAGGTACCGCACTCGTGCCACGGCAGCGGGACGGCGCGGTCGCCGAACACCATGTGCCCCGTCGTGCAGCGGCTCCGTACCTCGTCCCAGTCGGGGCTGTCGAGCCAGGCGGTGGAGCGCATGTTGAGCGGGGCGAGGATCTCGGCCTTCACGTACTCGCCCAACGGCATCCCGGTCACCGCCTCGGCCGTCAACGCGGCCACCTGGTACATGAACGAGGACGACTGCCAGCCGCTCGCGTCCGCCGAACTCACGAAGCGGGGCGCGTCCGTGCCGTACTCGTGGACGACACCGCGCTTGACCACGCGCTCGACGTAACGCATCGCCGGCTCGGGCCGCTCGACCCAGTCGTATCCGTCCGTGGCGGCGCCGCTCAGCATGGACAGCGCCTTGGCCAGCGTGATCGTGCCACCGAGCGGATTGACGACCGGAAAGGGCAGATGTGCGTCGATGGGCGCGTCCAGGTCGAGCGCTCCGGAGTCGGCCAGGCGCGCGATCGCGGTGGCCACCAGGAGTTTGCCGAGGCTGCCGACGCGCATGGTGTGCGACTCGGTCACCGGAGCGCCGCTCTCCACGTCGGCGAGGCCGTACGCCATGGTCAGCGGGGTCTCATCCGCGAAGCCGACGCTGATGAGGGCGCCGGGGGTGCTGGTGACCTCCAGCACCGGGGGAGCGACCCGGTCGACGGCCGCTCGCAGCGCTTCCGGCGTCAGGCTCATACGGCTTCCTCTCGATCTTCATCCATTGGCCCGCCGGGGGGGCGGACCTACCAAGTGACAGGGAGGGACGTGGGAATGGCCGCGAAGGAACCCGGGCGGACCGTCAGGTCCTCGACCGGAACCGTCAGGCGCATCCGCGGAAAACGCGCGGTCAACTGCGTGAGGGCGGCCTGCAGTTCAAGGCGGGCCAGGGGAGCCCCGATGCAGTACCGCAGCCCGAAGCCGAAGCAGAGGTGCGGGTTGTCCTCGCGGGTGATGTCGAACCGGTCGGGGTCGGGAAAGATGTTCTCGTCATGGGTTGCGGCGTAGATGTCGAGCATCACGAGCTCGCCGCGCCGCACCTCGGCCCCGGCGATCTCCAGGTCCTCACGCGTGTACCGGATGACCGGGGGCAGCAGCCGGCTGACGACCCGCACGCTCTCCTCCGCCGCGGTGGGCGCGAGTCCGGGGTTCTCGCGCAGCGCCCGCCACTGGTCCGGGGAGTCCAGCAGGAGCGCCGTGCCGACGCAGAGCGCCGTCGCGGTGGTCTCGTAGCCGGCGAACAGCACCCCCATCGCGAGCTGGGCGACCTGGTCGTCGGAGAGGGTGCCGTCCTCGCACAGCCAGGAGACGACGTCCTGCGCCGGGTGCGCGCGCTTACGGGCGGCCAGTTCGTGGCCGTAGCGGTGCAGGGCGGCAAGACCCGCCGCCGAGCGCTCCCGGTCGCGGGCGTCGCTCACCGCCGTCGTCCACTCGTCCAGGAGCTCTCTCTCCTCCACCGGGACACCCAGGAGCTCGCCGATCACCTCTTGTGGCAGAAGCAGCGCGAGGGCCTCGGCCAGATCCGCCGGCGGACCCTGCTTCTCAAGACGATCCAGGAGTTCGCCGGTCAGCGCCTCGACCCGGGGGCGCATCGCCTTCACATGCCCCGCCGAGAAGAACGGCTGGAGCCGCGAGCGCATCGTCGCGATCCACTTCTGCTCGGTCTCGTAGTCGCCGCGCGGACCGTCGAGCAGCTCCGACGCGCCACTGCGCGCGGCGTTCTCGGGGTCGTGATGGCTGCGGCCGAGACGCGGATCGGCGAGCAGCTGTTTGATCTCCTGATACCCGGTCACGAGCCAGGCGGGGTCCCCCACGGCCGTGCTGACCCGGTGCACCGGAGCCTGTTTCTGCAGCGCCCGTAGGTTGCGCTGCGGTCGAGCCGGATGCGGTGGGTCGAGCGGAAGTTGAATCTGGGCGGCCATACCTGATTACCTCTTCCTGTAAGCACCGGACGTCACCTTTCCGAAGGCTGTCGGGGCCGAACAATCCCCGATTTTGCGGGGGTTCCCCCGTCCGCGGCCCCGGCGTTAACATCCACCATGTCTGTGGAACAGCGACCGGGGCCGGTGAGATTCGGCGTGCTCGGTTGCGCCGACATCGCGTGGCGGCGGACACTGCCGGCGATGCGGGCTGAGCCCTCCATCGAGATACGCGCTGTGGCGAGCCGCGACCTGGCGAAGGCCGAGCGGTTCACCGGCCGTTTCGGCGGAGCGGCCGTAAAAGGCTACGCGGAACTGCTGAAGCGGGATGACGTGGACGCCGTCTATATTCCGCTGCCTGCCGCATTGCACACCGAGTGGGTGGAGCGTGCGCTCTTGGCGGGCAAACACGTCCTCGCCGAAAAGCCGCTCACCACCCGGTCGCCGGAGACCGCACGCCTTTTTGACCTCGCGAGCGAACGCGGGTGCCTGCTGCTGGAGAACATGATGTTCCTGCATCATCCGCAGCATCGCCGCGTCGACGAACTCGTCGCCGGCGGAGCCATCGGTGAACTCCGCTCCTTCGAGAGCACGTTCACGATTCCACCGAGGCCACCGGAGGACCCCCGCTACCTGCCCGACGTCGGGGGCGGCTCCCTGGTGGACATCGGGATCTATCCCCTCCGTGCCGCACTGCGCTTTCTCGGGGGGCGCCTCCGTCTCGTGGGCGGGGCGCTCCGCGTCGAGCGGGCGCGGGGCGCCGTGGTGGGCGGCAGTGTGCTGCTGTCCGACCCGGCCGGTGTCACGGCGCAGCTCCACTTCGGCATGGAGCACTCCTATTGCAGTGCCTACGAGGTGCGGGGCTCGTCCGGGCGCCTCCGGCTCGACCGGGCCTTCACGCCGCCGCCGGACCATCGCCCCACCTTGTGGGTCGAGCGGCAGGACGGGGCCGAGGAGATCACCCTTCCCGCGGGGGACCAGTTCGCGAACATCGTCGCCGCCTTCGCCGCCGCCGTACTGTCCGGCGACGGCGATGGCGACGTCGCACGAGACCTGGCCGCCCAGAACGCCGACTCGCTCCGCCAGGCCGAGCTCGTCGATGCCATCCGCGACGGGTCCGAGTACGCGTACACGTCCTGAGCCGCGCCCGCCGGGCCGCATCGGACGTGTCCGGCCGACGCGTCGAACGCGTCGGCCGGACAGCGGGACAGGCTGCCTACGGAGCCGCGATCCCCTTGGCCCACTGCAACATGAGGGCGCTCGTGGCCGGCGCGGTCGTCGCCAGCGCCAGATCGTGACCCGTCTGCGGGATCATCGCCACCTTGAGCTTCGCCTCCGGCAGGTAGAACTGCGACTCGTGGGCGAGCACGCTGCTCGGGTCGTCGCAGTCGTACGCGGTCACCCCCTGGCACTCCAGCCAGTCCTGCGCGCCCGCGACGACGAGCACCGGCACCTTGATCCCGTAGGGCGGAGCCGCCGGCTGGGTCACCGCGACCGGCTGGACGTCCTTGGTCTCCTCGTCCTTCGCCACCACCGCCGGGTCGGTCGTGGCCGGGTAGTAGAACATGGAGCCGCGCGTGCCCGCCTTGGTGGTCAAGTACCCGTTGTCGTAGCCGCTGTCCGCGAACTTCGGGTCCTGCACCGCCGGATACGTGTTGGCGCTCACGATCGCGGCGTGATCCGGATTGTGGCTGTTCAGCGCACTGGTGAGGATCGCCCCGTCCACGTCGCCGTACCGCGGTATCTCGCGCCACGCGTAGAACGAGCCGAGCGCGTGTCCCACCCAGAGCACCTTCTTGAACGCCTGCCCGCCGACCGTTCCCTTGCGCAGGGCGGTGATGGCGTCGTGCAGCGCGACGGTCCCGGCGTCGCCGGTGACCACGCTGCTCTGCGGGTGGGAGCTCTTGCCCGAGCCGATCGGGTCCACGTTGAAGGTGGCGTACCCGGCCGCGACGGCATGGCGCACATAGGAGTAATAGCCCTTGCCGGCCGGGAAATCCCAATAGGCATGATTGTAGAACCCGCCGTGCACGAGGAACTGCACGGTGGTGGGGTGGCGATCGGCGGGCCGGCACAGCTCACCCCACATGGTTTCGGTCGCCTCGCCCGAATCGGTGAGACGGACCGGCAGCGAGTACGACGTGCAACTCACGGCCTGCGAGGCCTCGTCCGCCGCCGAGGCGGGCGTAGACGTGGCGACGAGGCCGGTGACCGTCATGAGCGCCGCTACGAGTAAGTACTTCCAGGATGCATGTCTGACTGACACAGGATCACTGCTCCGCAACCGAAGTGAACGAAGGGCACGGGGAGTTCCGGCGGCACCAGGGGCAGGACGGACCGGAGACCGGAGTGGGCACCAGCCCACTATGGGGCCTGTGTTCACCTTGTCAATAGCGCGCAACTTCCCGTACCAGATATGTCCGTGCGGCGGTACCCCGATCAGCAAGGCTTGTCGCGACGGCCACGGAGAGGCAACGCTAGGGGCCCACCGCCACATCTGCTGACGAGAATGGTCGGGTATCGGATGCGCATACTGTTCATTCCGGCTTCCGCGCCGTCGCACTATTTCCCGATGGTGCCGCTGATGTGGGCCTGTCGTACCGCCGGTCACGATGTCTGCGTCGCCGCGCAGCCCTGGGGCGAATCGGTCGTCGTGAGTTCCGGGATGTCGATGGTCACCATCGCCAAGTCCTTCGACATGACCGAGGAACTGGCGCGGCACCGGCGGAGGGGACCGGTCGAGACCGCGCCGGGCGCCCCGCCCGCGCTGTATCAGACGCTGGTCGACGCCCAGGTCCGCTTCGCCATGGAGGCCGCGGACGACGTCGTGTCCCTGGCCCGCGACTGGCGTCCCGACCTGGTCGTCGCCGACCCGCTCGTGCTCGCCGCGCCCCTGGCGGCAGCGGCGGCGGACGCACCGCTGGTCCACCACCTCTGGGGTCCGGACCTGCTGCGCGGCTCCGGGTACGGCTACCCGGGATGCGGGATGGCGCCGGACGGCTGGCCCGAACCCCTGCGCGAGCTGTACGCGCGCCATGGCTGCGAGCCGCGCACCGAGAACGCCGTCACGGCGGTCGATCCATGGCTGGAGAGCATGCAGATCTGCGAGATCCCGTCGCGGATCCCGCTGCGGTTCGTCCCCTACAACGGGACCAATGTGCTGCCGCCCTCGGTTCTTGCGCCCGCGAAGAAGCGGCGGGTGCTTCTCACTTGGGGCTCGATGCTGGTGATCAGGGACGGTATCGAGGCTTTCCCGGTCGCCGACGTCGTCAAGACGCTCCACGAGCACGACGTCGAGATCGTTCTCGCGGTCAAGGGAGCCGACCGCGGCCTGGTCCCCGACCTGCCCTCGGGGGCGACCGTGGTGGAGAACGTCCCCCTCAACGCGATCATGCCGTCCTGCGACGCGGTCGTGCACCACGGCGGAGCGGGCACGATCATGACGGCCGCGTACTACGGGGTCCCGCAGCTCGGCGTCGCGGCCACGCGTGACGTGCAGACCTGCTGCGCCCGGCTCGCCGCGACGGGCGCCGGTATCGCGGTCAACAGGGAGGACGCGACCGTGGACGCGCTCGCGAGCGCGGTCGCCTCGCTCCTGACCAGTGATCGGATCGGACCCGCCGCCACAGCGCTGCGTGGCGAGGTCCTCGCCCAGCCGAGCCCCGCCGAGGTGACCGACCGTCTCGCCGTCCTCGCCGCCGGCTCCTCCCAGTAGCCGAGGCCCCCCGGAGGGGCGTGAGCCCCTCCGAGCGGTCAAGAAGAGATCGCGTCCGCCACGTCGGCGAGGCCGTCGTGCAGCCGGACGCGTGGCTGCCAGCCCGTGGCCGCGGAGAAGGACGACGGATCGGTGTGCACGTTCCCGAAGTCGGTGGTGTCCGCCCAGTCCGGTGGCGCCACGGTGACGACGGGCACGGGCAGGCGTCCGGTCCGCGCGGCGACGAGTTCGGCGAGCGTGCCGAACACCTCCCCGAGCCGCGCGGACCGCCCGCTGCCCACCGGCCAGCTCGCGCCGCTGAGCGCCTCGGGCGCGCGCATCGCGGCGACGAAGGCGCGCGCCGCGTCCGTGACGTGCACCAGGTCCCGCTCGACGGTGCCGTCGTGCCACATGGTGATGGGCTCGTCGGCGAAGGCTTTGCGGGCCATCGCGGCGACCACGCCGCGGCCCGTCGCCCCGGTCAGCGGGGTACGCCCGTAGACGGTGGCAGGACGGAGCACGATCCCGCGTACCGTGCCGTTGCGGGTCGCCTCCCGGAGCACCTTCTCGGCCGCGATCTTCTCCCGCACGTAGTCGTTGAGCGGTGCTCCCTCGGGGGACGCCGCCTGGATGGTGCTGGCGAACACGACGATGGGCGGCTTGCCGCGCACGGAGCGGACGAGCGTGTCGAGCAGGCCCGTACCCAGCCGCTCGGAGTCGCTGCCCGGCGCACGCCACGAGCGCCCGTCGGGGAGGTGGGCCGCCAGATGGATGACGGCGTCCGCACCGTCGACGGCGTCCCGTACCGCACGTGGATCGGTGAGGTCCGCGAGGTACGTCTCGGCCGAGGAGGCCGGCAGCGGAAGTTTCCGTTCGCGGGAGACGAGTCGAAGGCGTACCGGGGCGTCGATGAGTTCGGCGGTGACCGCGGCGCCGAGAAAACCGGATGCGCCGAGTACGGCTACGAGCGGTCGGTTCCTGGTCGAGGGCAGCACGGTTACTCCTCTCTGCCCGTCAGGCGGGGCCGGTGTATCGGGGGAGTGTCCCGGACGCCGCCGCCTGTCGCAGACCCGGCGCGGCCCTGTCCTTGTCGGAGATGACCGGTTCCTCGGAAAGGTCCCAGGGCAGGGCGAGTTCGGGGTCCAGCGGGTTGACGTCGATCTGGGAACCCGGGACGAACTGCTCCGCGCACAGGTAGGTGATCCGGGTGTCGTCGGTGAGCGCCTGGTAGGCGTGGCCGAGACCGGGGACGAGGAAGACCAGTTCGCCGGAGTCCTCGGTGAGGGGAGCGGCCTCGAACATGCCGAAGGCCGGCGAGCCCACCCGCAGATCGACCACGACGTCGAGCACCGCGCCGCGCGCGCAGCTGATCAGCTTGGCCTCGCC
This sequence comes from Streptomyces sp. NPDC048514, assembly GCF_043199955.1. Classification (NCBI taxonomy): domain Bacteria; kingdom Bacillati; phylum Actinomycetota; class Actinomycetes; order Kitasatosporales; family Streptomycetaceae; genus Streptomyces; species Streptomyces sp. NPDC048514. The sequence continues at coordinate 198,822 of NZ_JBICWT010000012.1, forward strand.
GGAATCGCCTCCGGTGCCGTGGACGCCGCGGATCGTCGAGCGCCTGCTGACCGAGACGTTGCCCTGGCGGACCTGGAAGGGGAAGCCGGTCGCGCGCTGGAGCTCCTCGACCCGGAAGGCCTCGAAGAAACACCCTCGGCGGTCATGGTACTTGTCCGGGATGATGCGGAATGCGCCCGCAATGGCCATTTCCTTGATCTCCAACGGTCGACCACCTCCGGTCCGGAGACGCCTGCATGCGTCATTGTATGGAGAAAGTAAAATACTGGTCATGCGTTCTCCAATATTCTGTTGGAAGAGTGACCCGACGTCATCCCCCTATTTATTCGGGTTGCATTTCGAATGATTTTCGGACTGGCTTTTCGGGCTCATTCCTGACCAGCGAAAACGTGTACAGTGAAAGCTTCAACCGGCGTCCAGCCGCAACCACCCGCCACGGTCATCCGCCTTTACCTGGGTTGGTGTGTTGATCAGGCGGGCATACGCTTGTTAGCGTCAGGATCATGGCTGAAATCCTGGGAACGAATTCGCCCGACCTGATTCGGCGCGGGAATTGCGATAGCGGCGCCACCCCGGGTTATACGGTGCCGAAGCAGGTCAATGAGATGTGGCGGGAAAAGCCTGTACGCAGATTCACGATGCGGGACGGCCGCGAAGCCTGGCTGGTGACCGGAATGGCCCAGGTGCGCACCGTCCTCGCCGATCCGCGGTTCAGCCGCGTCGAGGCGCGGCGGCTCGGCGCCGTGATGAGCCCGGCCGTGATCTTCACCAAGCCCGGCATCCTCGACATGGACCCGCCGGAGCACACCCGGCTGCGCCGTCTGGTCGCCGGGGAGTTCAGCGCCCGCCGGATGCGCGGTCTTCGTCCCCGCATCCAGCGGATCGCAGACGAACTGATCGGGACGATGAAGGCGGCTGGGCCGCCCGCGGACCTGGCGGAGGGGCTCTCCTACCCCTTGCCGATTGCCGTGATCTGCGAGATCCTCGGCGTCCCCTACGCGGACCGGGAGCGCTTCCGCGTCTGGGCCGACCGCGTCAGCGCCCCCGGGACGCAGCCGCAGGAGGCGGTGGCGGCGCTGCGCTCCCTCTTCGACTACATGGGCGGGCTGGTCGACGACAAGCGCGCCCACCCGGACGGCAGTCTGCTCCACGGCCTCGTCACCGCCCGCGACGAGCAGGGGCGCCTCGACAACGAAGAGCTGGTCACCCTCGGCTGCGGTCTTCTGCTGGCCGGCTACGAGACGACCGCGACCATGCTCGGCAAGGGGCTGCTGGCGCTGCTGGACAACCCGGACCAGCTGGCCGTCGTGCGCCGCGACCCACGGGCCGTGCCCGCCGCGGTCTCCGAGGTGCTACGCCACGTCACCCCCGGTGTCGACCCGCACACCGGACTGATCCGCGCCACCACGGCAGACGTGGACCTGGGCGGCACCACCATCCCCGCCCACAGCGTGGTCGTCGCGTGCAATACGGCCGCCAACTTCGACCCGGCGACGTTCCGGGACCCGGACCGCTTCGACGTCACCCGTGAGGACGCCACGGCGCATCTGACGTTCGGGCACGGGATGCACCGCTGCGTGGGTGCGCAGCTCGCCCAGATCGAGCTGGAGGTCGCGTTCGCCGCCCTCTTCCCGGCGATCCCCGGACTGCGGCTCGCCGTCCCCGCCGATGAGATCACCTACACCCAAACCGCGCTCATCAGGGGTCTGCGCTCTCTTCCGGTCCTTTGGTGAGTGCGGGAAGTGCTGGTCAAGGCGGGGGGTGCAACCCTGGGTTGCCATAGTGGGCGCATGCCCACTATGGTCAATCCATGGCGACTTCGAAGCTCGGCGGAGAACTCCATCAGCAGCGTGGCACAGCCGAAAACTACGGCCTGGACGCAGAACGCTACGATCGAACTCGACCCCGTTATCCAGATGGCCTGGTGGACCGTATTGTGCGGTCGTGCCCGGGTCATGAGCTACTGAATGTAGGCGCGGGCACGGGCATCGAGGCGCGTCAATTCCAGGCGGCCGGATGTACGGTTACCGGTGTGGAACCGGATGCCCGGATGGCGGAGTTCGCGCGGGCCCACGGAACGGAAATCGAAATCGCGCGCTTCGAGGAATGGGACGCGGCGGATCGGCGCTTCGACGGCATCATCTCGGGCCAGGCATGGCACTGGGTCGACCCCGAGGTGGGTGCGGCCAAGGCGGCGTCGGTGCTGCGCCCATCGGGACGCTTCGCCGCGTTCTGGAACGTCGCGGAGCCCCCGGCGGAGGTCCGCGAGGCCTTCCGGAAAATCTACGTCGAGGTGGTGCCTGACGCGCTGGCCACGCGGGCCTACAGCATGCCGACACCGCCCCCGATCAGCAGCTCGCCGCTGCTCACCAAGACCATCGACGGCATCCGCAAGGTCGGCGGGTTCGGTGAGCCCGAGCAGTGGCAGTTCGAGTGGGAGTACGTCTACAGCAAGGACGAGTGGCTCGACCAGCTGCCCACCCAGGGGGACCACGGCCAGTTCGAGCCCGAGAAGCTGGAGAGGGTGCTGACGGAGGTCGGCGCCGCGATCGACGCCATGGGCGGCAGCTTCGACATGAAGTACACCGCTGTCGCGGTCACCGCGACGCGTCCCGCGTCCTAGTCGAGAATGTGCCGGAAGGGAGCCTGAGCATCCTCGGCCCAGCACTGCTGCCGCCCCCGACCGAGACAGTCCGGTTCGGGGGCGGCAACCTGTCGGGGGGCGATCAGCCGGATGCCGTGACCTTGCACCCGGCGGAGATCATCACGGCACAGGGCGGAACGGGTACGCCCCCGACCGCAACAGGTGGCCACGGCACCACTCACTGCGCTGAATCGAGGGTGCGGGCGAGGTAGACGGTGTTGGCCGACTCGCCTCCCTGCAGCGGATTGTCGAAGGTGACCACCTCGGCCCTGACCTCGGTGAAGGACTCGGTCAGTGCGGCGATGAACGCGTCGTCGGGTCGGTCGTTGGACCAGAGGGCGAACACCCCGCCGGGGTGGAGCCGGTCGCGGATCTTTCGCAGGCCGGCGGGCTGATAGAAGCCGGCATGGCCGGGGTGCAGCAGATGGCGCGGTGAGTGGTCGATGTCGACGATGATCGCGTGGAACCGTCGGCCGGGGGCGGACGGGTCGACACCGGTGGAGGACTGGATCATCGCAAAGAAGTCACCGTGCACCGGGCGGCATCGTGGATCGGCGAAGACTCCTCCTGGGAGTAGCCCGCGCTCGTGCCACTCGATCACCGCGTCGAGCGCATCGACGACGATCAGCGAGCGCACGTCCGGGCTTTGCAACACCGCCTGAGCGGTGCAGCCGAGACCCAGACCCCCAACGGCCACGTCCAGCGGTCGGCGCCCGGCGACTTCGGCCAGAGCCAGGTTCGCCAACTCGACCTCGGCAAGCGTGAACAGACTGGACATCAGGAACTCGTCATTGAGTTTGATCTCGTACACGTGCTGCCCGACGACCGGGTACCAGCGCCGTCGCAGGGCGAGCTCACCCAACGGCGTCCGCTGCCAGTCGAGCTCCTCGAATCGCTGGCCCATCGATGACTCCCAATTCTTGGCCCGGCGCTTGCCTGTGGAAGGGGCTGCAGGCTGCTCTGCCGCCTCTTCGGTTTGTGCGGGGGCGGATGTCGGCCGGCTCCGTCACGACCGGTGTGGTCGTTCGGCACGGCGGCCTCGCGGTTGCGGCTGCAGTGTATGCAGTCGGTCGGGTGCCCTCGGCCCTCTGGTGTGGGTGGCGTGGCGACCGTCGGCGGAGATCCGCGAGGGTGCGCCACCCGTGTCATCCGCGCCGGAGACGTCCGCTTCGAGCACGACGCCCTCGGCCGGGTCACCCTGCGGCAGCAGAGGCGCCTGTCGCCCAAGCCCGACACCTGGCGCTACGCGTGGGACACCGAGAACCGCCTCACCTCCGTCACCACCCCGGACGGCACCCGGTGGCGCTACCGCTACGATCCGCTGGGCCGCCGCACCGCGAAGCAGCGTCTCGCGGCCGACGGCGAGAGCGTGGTCGAGGAGGTCCGCTTCACCTGGGACGGACTCACCCCGTGCGAGCAGACCAGCCACCGCCCGGACCTCCCGCACACGGTCGCCCTCAGCTGGGACCACCGGGACGTCGTCCCCCTCGCCCAGACCGAGCGCATCCCGACGGCCGACAGCCGGCAGCAGGAGTTCGACCGGCGGTTCCTCACCATCGCCACCGTCTGATCGGCACGCCCACCCCGAGACCGGCCGCTACACCTCCCAGGACCCGCTGGGCCTCGCCCCCTGCGCCCAACCCCCTCGGCTACGTGGACAACCCGTACACCGGGTGCGACCCGCTGGGGCTGATGCCCAAGTACACGAAGGAGGAGCGCACCGGGAAGCGGCTCGACAAGATCGTGGACGAGGTCGCCGACAGGGCGCAGAACGGCCAGTTCAAGAAGCACCTCGATTACCACGGGGACACCAGGCACGGCTTCACCGACGAACGGGTCATGGAGATCCTGAGGGCAGAGTGGTTGGTCGGCACCTTCCGCCGGCGAGGAGCGTCGATCGCACCGGTTGGCCGGCTGGTCTGGTCCTGGGCGGCGATGAAGTGCACGACGCGCTGCCGCACGTTGCTCAAGTTGGCGCGAGGCTCCGGCGGTTCGGCGGGATTGTCCGGGAAAACCAACGTGAACGGCGTAAGCGCCGCGGAGTACCTGTCCGCCCCGTCCTTCGACGGCTGATGCACGAGCCGCTAGGGAACGACGTGTCAGGACGAGGAATTCGCGCGCGTCACCGGCCTGAATGCCGGATATTCTCCCCTGGTTCGATCACGAAGAGGTCCAAGGGGAGGGCCCATGGAAGACCGTGCGGAAACCACGGTGGGGGAGCACGTCGAGCTGGAGTACCAGCTGACGCGCGAGGACATGAGACAGGCGCTCAAGGCGCGGGCCAAGGCGTCGGGCCGTGCCCGGCGGATGCGCGGGTTCGCTTTGGTCGGCGTGGCCGCGTTCGTCGGAGCGTCGGCGGTGCCGCTGGCCAAGGGTGAGGCTCCCGACACGCAGTCGCTTGTGATCGCCGGCCTGGTCGTCGTGGTGCTGTTCGTGCTGCAGCCCTGGCTCATGGCCCGACAGTTCCACAAACTCGCGTCCCGGAACGGGGCCTACCGCACCAGGGTCGACGACTCCGGTGCCCTCGTCGGCAACACGGGCGGCTCCACCCAGCTGAACTGGACCGCCGCCCCGCATTACGCGGAGACCGCCGACACCTTCGTCCTGCTCAGCGGGGACGAGAACCTCTCGTGCCTGACCGTGCTGCCCAAGCGTGGCGTGCAGGGGCCGGGGGGCGTGGACGCGTTCCGGACTCTGCTGGACCGGCACATCCGCAGGCTCTGACTCAAGGGCCGTCGCCGCCGTCTTGAAGGTGTGGGAAGCGGTGAGCCGTAGCACGATGGTCGCCACCAGAAGGCTGGTTCAGCCGCAATCCACCCGCAGCACAGCCGACTCATCACCGCCAGATTCGATGACGGCCTTGCCGGGTGGGTCGTCCTCAACCGTGATCCCTACCGACTCGTCGAGCACTGGGGCACGGTCCACCACCTTCAGACCCACCCCGAATTCCGAGGCCGTGGTGTCGGGTCCGCTCTCATGCGCGAGCTGCGGAAGATCGCCCGCCACGAACTAGGACTCGAACAGCTCCATCTCGCGGCCCGGGGAGAAGAAGGGCTGGAGGACTTCTACCGCCGGCTCGGATGGCGTGAGGTCGGTCGCTGGCCCGGAGCCCTCCGCCTCACGCCCGACGACACCCGGGACGAGGTCCTGATGCTCCTCGATCCCCTCTGATCGCGGGGGTATTCCGGGAGTTCCCATACCCGACTCCACCATGAGAACGACGCGACGGTGAAGAGCAATGCGCAGACCGATACGACACCGGCGCCGGTGAGTGATGAGGGTGCGGCCTGACCGGTCGCGGTCATCAGCGGAGCCACGGATTCAGTCTGCCAGCCTCGGCATGGGCTCGCTCACAGGACTCGGGAGCTTGAGCCGCCGGCGCACAGCAGCCGGCAGGCGGGTCCGTCTGCGTGCCGCAGGCTGCCGGTGCGGTCCGCAGCCGACGTCACGAGCCGACGCCGGCGAGGAGCACGAGATACCAGCCGACCATTGCGGCGCACCCCATCGCGGGGGCGAGTCCGGCCAGCCCGTCTCCCTTGCGCACGTGCGTGGTCACGGCACCGGCGAGCAGCATCAGCAGGCCGAGCCCGGCCAGCTCTCCGATCAGCGACAGGACCGGGCCGAGGGCCACGCCGATGGCGCCTGCCAGCTCCAGCGCACCGATCACCCGGTACGAGGCGCTGGTGAAGCCCGCGTGGGCGGCCAGATCGGGCATCGGACCGAGCGCCATGGTCTTGGCTACGCCCAGCAAGGCGAAGATCAGCACGATCAGGCAGGTCAGGGCTGCGGAGAGGCTCATGAGGCGTCCTTGACGCCGTGCGGACGACGGATCCGACGGCGTTCGGCTCCCAGTCCGGCGAAGTAGGCGACGAGGTCCGGGTTGTCTACCGCCGAGGGGTTGAGGACCTGCTCGGCGGGCGCGCCCTGGAGGAGGCGCTTGACCGGGACCTCGAGTTTCTTGCCGGTCCTGGTGTGCGGGATGGCCGGCACGGCGAGGATCTCGTCGGGGACGTGGCGGGGTGAGGCACCGGTGCGGAGGGTGTCGCGGATCTTCTCCCGTAGCGTGTCGTCCAGCGTGACACCGGGCGCGGGGACGACGAACAGGGGCATCCAGTAGCCGCCGTCGGGTTCCTCCGCGCCGATGACGAGGGCCTCGGTGATCTCGGGGAGGCGTTCGACGAGGTCGTGGATGTCGGCGCTGCCCAGGCGTACGCCGTTGCGGTTGAGGGTGGCGTCGGAGCGGCCGTGGACGATCACCGAGCCGTGGGAGGTCAGGGTGATCCAGTCGCCGTGCCGCCACACGCCCGGGTAGGCGGTGAAGTAGGCGTCGCGGTAGCGGCTGCCGTCGGGGTCGTTCCAGAAGGACAGCGGCATCGAGGGCATGGGGCGGGTGACGACCAGTTCGCCGACCTGGTCGACGACCGGCCGTCCCGCCGCGTCGTACGCGGCGAGCGCGACGCCGAGGTTGGGGGCCGACACCTCGCCCGCCCAGACAGGGGTGGTGGGGGCGCTGCCGGCGAAGGCGGAGACGACGTCGGTGCCGCCGCTGGTGGAGGTCAGCTGGATGCCTGCGCCCACGTGGTCGCGGACCCAGGGGTAGGCGGAGGCGGGCAGGGCGGAGCCGGTGCTGCCGATGGCCCGGATGGCCGTCAGGTCGTGCACGCCGGGTTCGATGCCCAGCTTGGCCATGGCCAGCAGGTACTGGGGGCTGGTGCCGAAGACGGTGACCTGGTGGCGGGCCGCCAGCTCCCACAGGACGTCCGGGCGTGCCACCGGCGCGGGGCTGCCGTCGTAGGTGCAGGTGGTGGCGCCGGTCAGCAGGGTGGAGACGCCCAGGTTCCACATCATCCAGTGGGTGGTGGTGTACCACAGCAGACGGTCACCGACGCACAGGTCGCTGTGCAGGCCCAGGATCTTGAGGTGCTCCAGCAGGACGCCGCCGTGGCCGTGGACGATGCCCTTGGGCAGGCCGGTGGTGCCGGAGGAGAAGACGACCCACAGGGGGTGGTCGAACGGCACCGGCGTGGTGGTGAGGTGTTCGGTGCGGGTCGCGGCGTCGTCCCAGGGCACCGTCAGGCTGCTGTGCCGGGTCTCGGGCCAGGTGAGGCCCAGGTGATCCACGAGCACCGTGGCCTTCAGGGTGGGAAGGGCTCCGGCGAGGTCGAGCGAGGCTGCGCGACGGTCGTGCCGCGTGCCGTTGAAGAGATAGCCGTCCGCGGTGATGAGCACGGCCGGTTCCAGCTGGCCGAAGCGTTCGGCTGCGGCCTTGGGGGCGTAGTCCTGGCCACACACGGACCACACCGCGCCCAGGCCGGCGGTGGCGAGGAAGGCGATGACCGCGTGCGGGGTGTTGGGCAGGTAGCCCACTACCCGGTCGCCCTGTCCGACGCCCAGGTCGCGCAGGGTGGCTGCGACGGAGGCGACCTTGGCGCGCAGCTCTCGGCCCGTGATCTCGTAGGCGGCTCCCGTCTCGTCCAGCGCGGTGATCGCGGGTGCGTCCGGGTGCAGGTTCCGCAGCGCGTGGTGGGCGTAGTTGAGGGCGGCGCCGGGGAACCAGCGGGCGCCGGGCATGGTCTCCTCGGCCAGCACCCGCTCGTAGGGAGTGTCCGCGTCGATGTCGAAGTACTCCCACACCGCCGCCCAGAATCCCTCCAGGTCGGTGACGGACCAGCGGTGCAGGGCCGCGTAGTCGCCGGGGTTCTGGATCCCTTCGACACCCTGGTGCCGGGCGGCCCAGCGGGCGAAGTCCGCGATGCGGCTGCCGGCGACCTTCTCCGGGTCGGGCAGAAGGAATGGTTCCGGGTGCGGCGCGGGGTGCGGGGTCGTCACGGTGCGGTGCTCCTCGGCAGGGGGGCGGGGCGGGCATCGGCAGTAGGGCGGGCCGTGTGGAGCAGGGAGGCCCAGACGGTGGGGCCCGGGAAGTGGCCGGTGCCCGCGGGGACGGTGTCCATCACGACGCGGTCGGGGCGCAGCAGGGCGGCGTCGGCACGGCCGCGTGCCAGCCAGGCGGCCAGGGTGCCGTCGTCGTCCAGGTCGCCGACGTGGATCGTCGGGGCGCCCAGGGCCGTGGCCACCGCCGTCATCTGCGCCGTGGGCGGTACGGCGGTCAGGACGACGAAGGCGTCCCGGACGGCGTCATCGAGGCGCACTCGCCTGCCGTCGTGCCGTATCCAGGGCTGCGGGCAGAAGGTGCCGGCCAGCACGCGGCCGGCCGGCCTGGGCCGGCGCCGTACCAGTGGGCCGGCGGCCAGAGTGGGGCCGAGGTCACGGCTCACCGCCTCGGTCACGCCGGGGATGCGACAGATCGTGCGCACTAGGGCCCGGCGGAGCGCCGCATCGCGGTCCTGGCCGCCGGTCATGGCCCAGCCGACGGCGACCGCCACGCGGATCACATGGCGGGCGTGCGGTCTGCGCTCGCGTTCGTAGGTGTCCAGCAGTTCCTCGGGCGCGCCCTGCTGGAGGACCCGGGCGAGTTTCCAGGCGAGGTTGTTGGCGTCGCGCAGGCCGGAGCACAGACCCTGCCCGACGAAGGGCGGGGTCAGGTGGGCGGCGTCGCCCAGCAGGAAGACACGCCCCTTGCGCCACCTGTCGGCGAGACGGGCCTGGAAGGTGTACTGCGCCTGCCGTATCACCTCGAAGTCGTCGCTCGGAGAGGCCGGCAGGTCCACCCAGGGGGCGACCAGCTCGCGCAGGCGCTCCCATCCGTCCGGGCCCTCCAGGGTCCGGTCGCCGGCCAGCCGGAACTCCCAGCGGTAGCGGTCCTCGCTGATGCGCATGAAGGTGGCCGGCCGGGTGGGGCAGCAGATCTGCTCGGCGCCTTCCCAGGTCCGCACCGGGCGGCTGGTGCGCACGTCGACGACCCGCCAGCTCTCCTGGAAGTGCAGGTCCTCCCAGGCGGTGCCGATGGCGTCACGGGTGAGGCTGCCGGCGCCGTCGCAGCCGAGTACGGCATCGGCCCACAGGTGCTCCTCCTCGTCGCCGCCACCGCGTCGGAAGGTGACCCGTACGGGACCCGTGGGATCGTCGGGTGCGCCGGTGCCCGGCGTGCCGGACTGGGTGACGGACACGACCTCCACCCCGCTCCACAACTCGCACTCCGGGCGGCGCGCCAAGGCGTCCCGCAGCAGGCGTTCCAGATCGGGCTGGTTGAACATGCTCAGCTGCGGGAAGCCGTGGAGTCCGTGCATGGACCGCGGGAACTCGCTGATCACGCGGCGCCGGGCGTCCAGCAGCCGTAGCCCGGGGGCCGGCCGGGCGAGGGCGGCGAACTCCTCGTGGACGCCGACGCTCTGCAGGACCCTGCGGATTTCGTCGTCCACGACGACGGCGCGCGGCAGGGGGTAGACGTCCGGGTGGCGTTCGAGGAGCAGGCTGCGCACTCCGTAACGGGCCAGCAGGAGCGCGGCCGTGACTCCCACGGGCCCCGCGCCGATGATCACCACGGGCCTGTGGGCCGTGGCGCTCACGTCGCGTCCGCCACGGCGTTGCGCTGCTCGCCGAGGTCGATCCGCCCGTCCGGGGTGGCGATGGTGGCGGTGATGAGGTCACCGTCGCGCAGGTACAGCGGGTTCCTGGCCTGGCCGTTGAAGAACGCCTTCCACTTCAGCGCGGGCGGTAGCAGGGCGGCGATCTTCTCGACCGGCTTGGGCGGGGCCTTCAGCGCGGTGCCGCCGGGCGTGCCGGTGAGCAGCAGGTCGCCCGGGTCGAGGGTCTGGAAGCGGGCGAGGAGGGTGAGCGCCTGCGCGGGCCGCACGATCATGTCGGCGAGTGTGCGGTCCTGGCGCGGCACGCCGTTGACGTTCAGCCGCAGCCGCAGGTTCAGCAGATGGGCGAAGTCCTCGGGCTCCAGCAGGGCCAGGTAAGGCCCGGTGGGCGTGAAGGTCGGGTAGGACTTGCTCTCGTAGAACTGGGTCTTGGTGAGCTGGACGTCGCGGGCGCTGACGTCGTTGGTGAGGACGAGCCCGGCGACATACGACGGCAGGTCGTGCTCCTCCACCACGGTGCCCACGGGCAGGGTCGCGCCCATGACGAGCCCGAGTTCGACCTCGTAGTCGAGGAAGTTCACGTGCGCCGGGCGGACGATCGCGTCGTGCGGGCCGCTGACCGAGCCGGACGCCTTGCGGAAGAAGGCTGGCGGGATGTCACCGGTGAAACCCGAATCGCGGGCGTGGCTGCGGTAGTTGACCATCTGGGCCACCACCCGGCAGGGAGTGGTGACCGGAGGCAGCGCCACCAGGTCGGCGACCGGCGTGCCGCTCTCGCCGGAGGCGGCGGCCTCCTGCACGGCGTCCCGGTCGGCGAGCAGTTCGGCGGTGGTGACCGCCTTGGTCTCGATGCGGAGGGCCCGCTCGTTTCGGACGGCCCACCAGCCGTCGGGGGTGCGCAGCACGTTGGTGCTCATGAGCTCATCGCTTTCATCAGGCCCAGCAGGCGTGCGGGGTCGAGTTCGTTGTCGTCGCGCAGGGCCGTCACGACCTCGCGCAGCTTGGCGGGGGACGGGCTCGCGCCCAGGAAGTCGCGGGTGACCGGCGGGCCCCACTGGGCCAGGCCGCTCGCCGACATCGGCGCCCATCCCGGTTCGAGGTCGCAGGAGAACAGGTCGCCGTCGGCGAAGTGCTCCAGCATGAAGCGGTCGGGGTCGCGCCAGTAGTCGAACAGCTGGCTGCCCTGGATGTGCCGGCCGATGCCCCAGCTGCGCTGGTAGCCGCGTTCCGCCAGGTACTCACCGCCGGCGGCGATCGAGTCGAGGTCGGTGACCTGGTAGGCGGAGTGGACGTAGCCGGTGCCGGGCCCGAGGTGCAGGGCGAGGGTGTGGTGATCGACGGCCAGGCTTCCCTGGTCGCAGCGGATGAACGCCATGGTCGGCCCGCGCCGGCGCTGCCCGTCCAGGAACAGGAAGTCGGACACGATCATCCCGAGGGTGTCCAGGTACCAGTCCAGCGTACGGGCGAACGACCTCGTCTCCAGCACCACATGGCCCAGGCGCTGAATGCGCGACGGCTCGCGCGGGGGTCGCTGGGTGGTGTTCGTACGACGCTGGTCCGTGCCGAAGTTCAGGGTCAGCGGCTCCTGTTCGGGGAGCGCGGGCAGCGCTTCGGCGCAGTGCACGACCCGGACCGGAAGGCCCGAGGGGTCGAACAGGGCGACGGACCGGCCGCCGCCGGGGACGTCGACGTCCTGGACGGTGTGTCCGACGGCGGCGGCCAGCCGGTCCACATCGGCCCGCTCGGCGGCGCGGAACGCCGGCCCGAGGAAGCGGGAGGAGCTCCCGCGCCGGATGACCATGCAGGGGGAGCCCGCGAACGTGCCGCGCAGCCACAACTCGTGATCGGTGCGGGCGGCGATCGCGAAGCCGAAGTCACGGGCGAACACTTCGGCCCGGTCCAGGTCGGGCTTCTCGAACTCCAGCCAGGCCAGGTCCGCAACCTTGATCACGGGGTTCCGGGACCGGCCGGGATGTTCACCGAGCAGGGCGCCCTGCTCACTGTGGAGGTCTTGGTGGGGCGTCAGAGGACCGCCCTCGTCAACGGAGATGTGGGACATGGTGTCCTCCAAGCAACACTGCCGTAATGAGGAAATCATCAACTCTGCTGTTTCTCGTCGTCAATAGGTGCAGCCCAAATAATTGATGATCTCATCAGTAATGGCAGTGTCATCGTGGCGGCGGTTACACTGGCCCGTATGCCGACGTCAGCCCCGCCCAGGAACCGCTTCGAGCGACGCCGTGCCGAGACCCGCCAGGCGTTCGTCCGTGCGGCCCGGCAGATCCTCGCGGAGACCGGGGACACCAGCGCAAGCATCCAGGCCATCGCCGAGCGCGCCGATGTCGGCTTCGGGTCCTTCTACAACCACTTCGAGTCCAAGACGGAGCTGTTCGATGCGGCGGTGATGGACGCCCTGGAGGAGTTCGGGCAGGTCATCGACGCGCGCGTGGAAGGCGTCGACGACCCGGCCGAGCTGCTCTCGGCCGGTTTCCGGCTCACCGCCCGGATGGCCGACTCCCACCCGGAACTCATGCGGATCCTGCGTGACCGCGGCCTGGCCCACATCCACTCCGACAGGGGCCTCGCCCCACGCGCCCTGCGCGACCTGGAGACCGGCATCGCCTCAGGCCGCTTCACCTGCGGCAACGCGACCACCGCCCTGTCCGCCCTGGGCGGCACCCTGCTGTCCCTCGTGGCTCTCAGGCTGGACCGCCCGGACCTCGACGGCGACGAGGCCGCCTCCGACCTGGCCGAGATGGTCCTGCGCATGCTCGGTCTCGCCGCGGACGACGCCCACGAGGTCACCCGGCGTCCGCTGCCCGATCTCGCCTGACAACCTCCCGCACCGCGCCGACCGCGCCGTCGGGGCTGCCTCCCGTGCCAGGTCTGCGGTCAGCGCATGTCGGCCGGGGGAAGTGTCCCTAGAGCGTGCGCCGGGCGACGCCGGCCGCCTGGAGCTGCTGTCGAGACGTGCGTCCGGGTCCTCCCGCAGCTTCTGCCGGGCGGTCGCGAGGATGCGTCGGCGGTTGGAGTGAGCATCCTTGCGCTGCGGAGTACGGCCCGGGGTGTCGGCCGTCTGCATGGTTCCGTCTCTTCACGCTTGCCGGAAAACCGTGGGCGCCGGTGCTCCCTCACGCGCCGGCGCCCACTCACCCCTGCCCAGGGTGGCTTGTCGTCCTGCTGACGGGCGTCAGGGGACGAGGATGAGGCGGATCGGGTCGCCGATCTTGTTCTCCAGACGGCTGACCGCGTTGGCCGCGTCGATGAGCGGGATGTGGTCGGTGATGGAGGGGGCCAGGTCGAGGCGGCCGGCCGCGGTCAGCCGCACCAGCTCGGAGACGGACTCGAGGAAGCCTCCGTAGTGGCCGCGCACCTGCTTCTGCAGGTAGTTGAAGGTCAGGCCCTCGGTGATGGTGAGCGGCCTGGGCGTGATGCCCACCAGGATCAGGGAGCCGCCCAGGCCGAGCACGGAGGCGGCCTGGTCCCGGACGGCGGGGACGCCGGCGCAGTCGAAGGCGAAGTCCAGGCCGCGTCCGCCGGTGGCCGCGCGGACCTGGTCGGCGAAGTCGGGGGCCGCCGGGTCCAGGGCGTAGTCGGCGCCGAAGGCGAGGGCGCGCTCGCGGGCGCTGGGCAGCGGGTCGACGGCGATGATCGGGGCGGCGCCGACCAGGCGGGCGAGGCGTACGTTGTGCGCGCCGACTCCGCCCACGCCCCAGACGCCGACGGACTGGGAGGCACGGACGCCCGCGGTGGCGCCACATCAGCTGTCCGGAGGGCTGCCCCCCCATGTCCCTGAACGCCACCGCCGCTGCTCGCGGCGCCGAGACCGCACCTGAGAACGTGCCCGACCTGCCGCACCGGCGACGCTGGTGAACTCGACGCGCGGTCTCACGTCTCCTGCGCGAAGAACAGCTTTTCGGTCGCGCCGCCGAACCGCTGAGCCACTTGTCCACACGGCTGTCCGTGCTGCGCGCACTGCAGTCGCCCCTCGCCGACGAGGCGACGCTCCTCGCCACCGCCGTCGCGCCGACCCTCGCCGGGCTCCGTCAGCCTCTCGACGCTGCTCGAGTGACGCTCTCGCCGATGGAGTCTCAGTGCATCTGCGGCCTGAACTGAGAATCGTCTCGGTAGGTCACGGCGCCAAGTCGGCCCGGCGGATGCCTCCGACTGTGCACTTTCGTCTCGCCGCACAGCTACTTCGAGCGGTTTCAGCCGTTCTCTTGACGGGCGGGAAGAACGGATCTGTGAAGGAGTGGTGCGGTGGTGGCCCGGATGTCGGTGGCGCGGGCGCGGCTGGTAGCGCTGGGAGCCCTGCTCGTGGTGGCCTGCTCGGCCTGGTTGATTCCACTCTCGGTCGCCGCGTTCGGCAGGGACGGCAGAGTGATCGAGAGCTCGGAGGCGGTCAGAGCGCGGCACGCCGCGGAGCGTGTGGGAGTTGCGCCCGTTGATCTGGTCCTGACGGTCACCGGTGACGGGCGAACCGGGCGTACGGCGGTTGACGCTGCTCAGATCGTTTCGGCTGCCTTGCGTCGCGAGTCCGGTGCGCGCGCCGTATGGTCAGGTGCCACCGCGGATCAGCCGGCACTGCGTTCCCGCGACGGGGCTGCCGTGCTGGTCCTCGCGAGCCTGAACGGATCCGTACTCGAACGGGAGAAGAGTGCCGACCGACTGGTGGCGCGGGCGCGGGCCGTGGTGCCGGCCTCCACGGTCCAGGCAAGCGGGCCGTCGTGGACGCTGGAGCGTGTGGACAGCCGTATCGAGCACGACTTGCTGCGGGCGGAACTGCTAGCGGCGCCGGTCGTATTCGTCGTACTGCTGATCACATACGGCTCGTTCGTCAGCGCTCTGATGCCGGTGCTGGTCGCCGGGGTTGCCGTGCTGTGCACCATCCCGTTGCTCGGTGGCATGGCACGGTTGGTCCACGTCTCGGCGTTCGCGGTGAATGCTGCCCTGGCCATCGGATTCGGCCTTGCCGTCGACTACACGCTGTTTCTCCTCGCCCGGTACCGAGAGGAACTGGCCGAGGGGCTGGCACGTGGCGAGGCGTTGGTGGTGGCCGTGCGGACCAGTGGTCGCTCGGTGGCCTTCTCCGCCGCCGCGGTCACGGTGTGCCTGGCCGCTGTGACGGTCGTCCCGGTGCCCCTGGTCCGAGCGCTCGCCTTGGCCGGAGTGACCGTCACACTCCTGTCGGCCACCGTGGCGCTGCTTCTGACGCCTGCCTGCGTGGTGCTGCTGGGACCACTGTGCGAACGAGGTGACCCCTTCCACCGTTGGCGGCGTACCAAGCTCGGCCAGGGCAGCCCCTTCTGGCGCCGGACCGCACAGGTGGTGACCCGGCGGTGGGCTGTGGCGGGCGGTGTCGTCGTGGTCCTGCTCGGCACGATGGCGTGGCCCTTCGCTCACGCTCGGCTGGGCATCATGGATCACCGCGTCATGCCCGCCACCTCGCCCGTGGCATCGGCCGGCGAACGGGTCCGGGACGAGTTCGCCGGTGCGCCGGAGCAGGTGGTCACGGTGGTGCTGTCACACCCGGCCTCGGCGGCACGGCTGGCCGGGTACCGGCATGCGCTGGCCGCTGTGCCGGGTGTGACCGGCGTGCGGGTGGCGGCCGGTGCTCCCGGGGCGGGAACCGTTCTCGCTGCCACGACCACGGTGCGAGCAGGAACCGGCAGCGCCGCAGCTCTGGTCGAGGGAATCCGGGCGGTGCCCGCGCCTGGGCCGGTCCTGGTCGGCGGGAGAGCCGCCGAGGTCGAGGACACGCTCGTCGCCGCCAAACGGGCGCTCCCCTGGGCGGTAGCGTTGATCAGCGTCGGGCTCGCACTTCTTCTGGCTCTGTTCACCCGCAGCGTCGTCGCGCCCCTCAAGGCCCTGGTCGTGGCGGTTGTCAGCCTCGGGGCGAGTCTTGGAGCGGTGGTGGCCGTGTTTCAGGACGGCACGGCTCGCGGCGTGTTGGGGGGATTCACGGTTACCGGGACCCTCGACATCTCGCTGCTGTTGTTCACCTTGGCCATCGCCCTGGCCCTGTCGGTGGATTACGAGGTGTTCCTGCTGGGGCGGATCCGTGAGGAGTACCAGCGCGGTGCGGGCAATCGGGTCGCGGTGGTGGAGGGCATCGCCCGGACCGGGCGGCTGATGACGTCCGCCGCGCTGGCGGTGGCGGTCTCCACGTCGGCGATGGCCACCTCCTCCGTATCCGTGATCAAGATGATCGGGGCAGGAGTGGCCTTGGCCGCACTCGTCGACGCCGTGCTGGTGCGCGGAGTGCTGGTGCCGGCCGTCATGGCGGCGCTCGGTTCCGCCAACTGGTGGCTTCCCGCAGCCGCACGCCACCGCTCAGGCCTGTCCGCGCCGCCGGAGGCCGCCTGATCAACGCTCCTGGGAGCTGGTGCTCGTGCCGGATGACGCGCTCGGCGGCGCAAGCCCGACCAGGATGTGCCGCCACAACGCCGGACGCTGTCCGCCCGCCAGGAGGCTCGGTACGCCAGACCACACCGCACCACCCCCTGCGCTCGCGTGAAGGACAGATAAGGCCTCATGCCACCCGCGAGGTTGTACATCATCGACGCCCCGAGCAGACGCGCGCCGAGACATGAGCCGACGGCCGAGAGCGGCAGACGAAGTCGGTAAGCCACCAAGCGATTGCCGAGGAGCGTTCTGCTCCCTTCGTCACGGGTGGACATGGGGATGACGGCGGCGAAGTCCCGTTGGCCGTCGTCATTGCCGGCCGCTGTCGGCGAGGCGTTCAGCCGCAGCGCCCAGGCGAAAGCCGCCAAGCAGATGTCGTTGCCCGTACATCGAGCGGAACGGGCGATTTCTTGGACGACTCGCTCGGGTACCTCCTCCCACGCCCATCGCACGGGACCAAGTGCTCCCTGGTAGGAGGATCCACCTCCAGGTCGAGAAAGAAGCCCGCTACGGGTTGTGGCTCGGTGTCTCTACAGGTGAAGCTCCGGTCGACTGGACCGAGGCGAACGCTCATTTCATCCCCTGATCAAGAGGTTGTTTCACCTTGGGACCGGCTCGTCGCAGGCGTGCAGCGACGTGTTCTCTGCTCGGCAGGGCAAGTGTGAAGACTTTGAGCCAAGCACTGCCCAGTTGTCCGAGGAAGGGGCCGGTGTTGTAGGGGAGTCCGTATTTGAGGCAGAGGGCCTGTACCTGTGGTGCGATTTCTCTCAGGCGACTGGAGGGCAGGTCCGGGAACAAGTGATGCTCGATCTGGTGGCCGAAGTGCCCGGTAAGAACATGGAAGAGCTTGCCGCCTTCGAAGTTGGCGCTGCACATCAGCTGCCGGTGGTACCAGCCTGCGCGAGACTCGCCTTCGACCTGTTGCTCGGTGAAGGTCTGTGCGGGCTGTGGGGTATGGCCGGTGAAGGCGGCCGAGAAGGTCAAGATGTTACGGATCAAACCCGCTGCCAGGTTACCGAGCAGGGTGCTGAGGAAGAGGGGGCCGGTGAGGGCCGGGAAGAGGACGTACTCTTTGAGTGCGCAGGAGCCCGCCTTGCGTCGCAGTCGCTGGAGGGTGGTACGGCTCTCCGACCACTTTCGTTTTCCAGTGGCAAGTTGATCCACCTGTACATCATGAAGAGCGGCCGCCTGCTCGAAGAACACCATGATGATGAGCGTGTACAGCGGGTTCCCCAGATGGTACGGATGCCACGGCTGGCCGTCGCTCATGCGCAGGACGCTGTATCCGATGTCTCTGTCCTTGCCCAGAACATTGGTGTATGTGTGGTGCTCGTAGTTGTGTGACCGGCGCCATTCTTCGGCAGGGTACATCCATTCCCACTCGAAGGTTTTCGACTGAAGCTCGGGGTCGCCGATCCAATCGTATTGACCGTGTAGGACGTTGTGCCCGATTTCCATGTTGTCCAGCATTTTGGCGATCGCCAGACAGGCGACTCCTGCGATCCAGGCAGGCGGGAAGAAACCGAAGAAGAAGAGGCCCCGCCCCGCGATCTCCAAGCGGCGTTGGACACGCACCACCGAGCGGATGTAAGCGGCGTCGCGTTCTTGCAGATCCGCGAGCACATGTCTGCGGATCGCGTCCAGTTCCCGTCCGAGTTGTTCCAGCTGCTCCGGTGACAGGAGCGGCTCGCCGTGGTCTTGTGTCACGCGCTGCCTTTCGTTCTTCACAGGTCCAGCAGCACATCTCCGTGGGGCACGGAGATGCAGAGCCGGATGTTCTCGTCCTCGCCGTCGGACACGGCGCCGGTCAGCAGGTTGCGCACCGATCCCGAGATCTTCCTGGTGGTGCAGGTGTGGCAGATGCCCATCCGGCACCCGTACCGCGGCTCGGCGCCGGCAGCCTCGGCCTGCTCCAGGAGAGTGCCTTCGCCGGCCGCCACCGTCACCGCGCTGCGGCTGAGCCGCACCGCTGCCCGACCGCTTCCAGCCTGGCCACCGCTACGACTCGAAGGGCCGGTGGCGCAGGGGACGAACAGTTCCGTGTGCAGCAGATCCTCGATGCCCTGCTGCGCCCAGAGGTCGCTGATCGCCTGTCGCAGACGCGGTCCTGAGCAGAGGTAGGTCGGGGAGGTGGAGAAGTCGGGAACCACTTGGTTCAGGTGATCCACGCTGAAGGGGCCGTGCAGATCCCCACCGTCTTCCCGGGTCGGAAGGACTGTGCAGACCGTGACGTTCGGATATCGCCGGGAGAGCTCACGGAGCTCGTCTCGGTAGACGATCTCCCGGGCGGACTTCGCGTAGTGCAGAAAGGTGACACGCCCGGCATGGTTCTCGTCGCACAACGTACGGAGCATCGACATCACAGGCGTGATGCCGCTGCCCCCGCTGATCAGCAGCAGGTGTCGTGGTCGCGGGGCGGGCAGTGTGAAGACGCCTCCGGCTTGCGACATCGTCATGACCATCCCGGGCCGGGCGTTCTGACGGAGGTAGGAGGAGACCATCCCGGCCGGATTCGACGCCACGGTGATCTCCACCTGTGCGGTGTCGTGCGCCGAGGACGCCGGAGAGAACAAGCGCCGCATGAGCACACCGTTGACGTCGACCCCGAACCGCACGTACTGGCCGGCTTGAAAACCGTTCCAACTGCCGTTCGGCCGCAGCCGGATGGTCACGGTCTCCGCCGTGCGGTGCTGTACGTCCACGACACGTCCCCTGACCTCGTGCACCGTCCATGTGGGGTTCAGGTGCTCCAGATAGCGGTCGACGCCGTGAGGGGCGGCCAGGGCTGCGGCGACGCGCGATCGCAGACCCCGGCGAACTGCGCGTCCCACACGGCCGCGGAGGAAGGAATGCATGGTGCCTCTTCGATCATGAGGTCGTCTCACGGCACTCGGAGTGGGCGCCAGGGCGAGGGTCGCGCCGCTTCAGCAACCTTCCGATGGCGCCGGCCGGTCGGGGGGCGACGACGGTGCCGGGTGAACAGTGTGCGTCAGTCGGGACGCCTCGACCGCCAATCCGCCGCCATCAGGTTGTTACCGTTTGTGTTCGAGGGGTGACACTGTGCTTTGCCAAGCGTGGCGGTCCTGTGATCTTGTACGTGCCGTGACAGTTCTGCTCACCGGAGGCACCGGATTCCTCGGCTCGCGCATCGCGCACGCCCTGATCGCCACCCGCTCCGAGCCCGTCGTGGTGCTGGGGCGCGGGGATCCGTCCCGCCTGAGGAACCGGATGGTCGAGGCTCTGCAAGCGCTCGGTGGGGGCGTCTTCGACGGACGTCATGCCGGCCACCTGCGGTGTGTGAGCGGAGACGTCACCGAGCCGTGGCTGGGCCTGGCTCCCGCGCTCTATGCTCGCCTGGCCGACGAGGTGGACGCCATCTGGCACTGCGCCAGCGACATCGCGCTGACCGGGGAACGTGAGCGGTTGCACCGGGTCAACGTGCACGGCACGGCCGAACTGCTCTCCCTCGCAGCGGTGACGCCGCCTCATTGCAGGCTGGTGCACGTGAGTTCCATGGCGGTGGCCGGCGCGCGCCCGAGCGGCCGCGTCATGGAGAGCGATCTGAGTGACGCGCACGGCTTCGAGACTCACTACGACGCCTCGAAGTACACGGCTGAATGCCTGGTGCGGCAGTGGGCGGAGCGGCACGGCCGGCCGGTGGTGGTCCTCCGCCCCAGCATCGTCGCCGCCGACCGGACGCTGCCGGAAGGCGCAGCGGGTCACTCGCTGTCCGTCCTGGGAGGCATGCTGGAGGCGGTGTCCCAGGGAGGCGCCCCGGGTATTCCGGCGCAACGCCCGGACGCACGGCGGCTCGTTCTGCGGCTGAGGGTTTCCGCCGATGCCAGTTTCAACATCGTCGGCGATCGGTACGCGACCGAGGCAATGATTCGTATCGGGCACGACCGCCGGTACAAAGGCGCGCATGTGCACACGTTCCACGTGGTGCATCCCGAGCCCACGCCGATCCCTGACCTGCTTGCCGTGATCGAGAGACAGTATCCGGGCCTGCGCATCGAGTGCGCGGACGACGACGTGCCGAACCCGACACCCGCGGAACAGTTCGTGGCAGGAAGCCTCACCGGCTTCCTCCGCTACTGCCGGCACCAGCGGGTGTACGACCGCTCGAACGCCGCTGCGGCCACCCCCGGCCTGCCCGATCCGGCTCCGATCGATGCTGCGTTCCTGCGAAGAGCCCTCGGGTTCGCACGCCATGACGCCGACCATCCGAGTCGCACGCACTGAAAGCCGTGCTGTCGCACCCTTCCGCTCCCCTCCGCGTCGTTCCCTCTCCGGAGACCAGCCTTGTCTGCACAACTGCCGTTCCCGTCCGATGACTCCATCGCCGTCGTCGGGGCCGCCTGCCGGCTTCCCGGCGGGATCGACTCGCTCGCCGATCTCTGGGCCGTGCTCGTCACCGAGCGGGACATGGTCGGTGAGGTCCCCGCGGACCGCTTCCCGGCCGGAGACTTCGTCGACCAGAACCGACGGCGCCCGGGCCAGTCCTACACGGCCGCCGGCGGCTTCCTTCGTGACATCTACGGCTTCGACTCCTCCTACTTCACCGGGATCTCCCCCCGCGAGGCGTCTCGTATGGATCCGCAGCAGCGTCTGCTGCTTGAGATGGCGGTCGAGGCGCTGGACGACGCGGGCATGGATTCCACGGCTCTCGAGGGATCCGACACGTCGGTGTTCGTCGGTTGCTCCAGCCGGGACTACGGTGAGCTTCAGGCGCACTCTCCGGAGTCGGGTAACGCCTACACCGTGACCGGTATGGCGGGTGCCATCGTGGCCAACCGGCTCTCGCACTTCTTCGACTGGCGCGGCCAGTCGGTCATGGTCGACACGGCTTGCTCGTCGGCGCTGACGGCGGTGCACCAGGCGTGTGAACACCTCAAGAACGGACACTCCCGCGTCGCTGTCGCGGGCGGGGTCAACGTGCTGATCAATCCCCAGGGTTTCAGTGGCTTCTCGGCCGCCTCGATGCTCTCCCCGACCGGCCGCTGCCGCGCCTTCTCCGCACAGGCGGACGGGTTCGTGCGCGCCGAGGGCGGCGGCCTGGTGCTGCTGAAGCGACTGTCCGACGCGCGCGCCGACGGTGACCGCGTCCACGGCGTCATCCTGGGCAGCGGGACCAACAACGACGGCCGCACCCCCGGGCTGGCGCTGCCCAGCGCGTTCGCGCAGCAGGCTCTGCTCCGAGACGTGTACGACCGGGCCGGCGTGCTCCCCGACGACCTCGCCTATCTGGAGGCCCACGGCACGGGCACCCCGGTCGGTGACCCGTTGGAGTGCGAGGCCGTCGGCCGAGTGCTGGGCCGAGGCCGCAGCACCGGCGCACTCCCGATCGGGTCGGTCAAGACGAACGTCGGGCATCTGGAGGCCGCCTCGGGCATCGCCGGCCTCCTCAAGGCGCTTCTCGTCCTGAAACACCGGCGGATCCCGGCTTCCCTGCACTGTGAACAGCTCAATCCGTCCATCGACTTCACCGAACTGAACGTGCACCCGGTGACCCGGCCGCAGCCCCTCGCCCACGACGGTCTGCCGTTGGCGGGAGTGAACTCCTTCGGATTCGGCGGGGCCAACGCTCACGTGATCCTGGCGGCCCCCGCACCGAACACCCCTGGCGCCGACAAGACGGCCTCGGACTGTTCGACGTCGCACCGCGCCCTGCCGGTCGTGGTCTCGGCCCGTACCGACGAGGCCCTGCGGGTCGCCTGCCAGGACATGGCCCAGCACCTTCAGTTCACCACCGACACCCTCTACGACGTGGCGTACACGGCCACGGCACGGCGGCACCATCACGAACGCCGCTTCGGTGTGCTGGCCACCTCCGCCGCCGAGGCGGCCGACGCCCTGCTGTCCATGGCCGCGGCCGATGACACCGCCCCCTCGGCACCGGTGACCGGCCGGCCGGGGAAGGTGGCCTTCGTGTTCAGCGGCAACGGCTCGCAGTGGCCGGGCATGGGCACCGACCTGTTGCGCACGGAGCCCGTCTTCCGAACCGCCGTCGAGGCCGTCGACGTCGAACTCTCACCGCAGCTGGGCTGGTCGGTGCTGGACGAACTCACGGCGGACGCGCCACGTCTCGTCCGGACCGAGGTGGCGCAGCCCCTGCTCTTCGCCGTCCAGGTCGGCCTGCTGCGTCTGCTCGCCTCCTATGGCATCGAGCCCGACGCCGTGACCGGCCACAGCGTCGGTGAGATCGCCGCCGCCTACGCGAGCGGCTGCCTCGACCTGCGGCAAGCCTGCCAAGTGGTCGTCGCACGCAGCACCGCCCAGGCCGCCACCGCCGGGACCGGACGCATGGCCGCCTGCGGCCTGGGCCCGAAGGAGGCGGAGAAGGAGCTGGCCGCCTACCACGGCCGCATCGAGATGGCCGGAATCAACAGCGACCACGACGTCACCCTGGCGGGCCACGCCGATGCACTGGCAGAGCTGGGACGGCAGCTGACCACACGGGAGGTGTTCTTCCGCGAGCTCGACCTCGACTACGCCTTCCACAGCAGGGCCATGGACGCTGTCCGGCAGGAGCTGACCGGCAGCCTGCTGCCGCTCCGGCCCGGCCGTCACCAGCGCACGTTCGTCTCCACCGTGACGGGGGACCGCCTCGAAGGCGGCCGCCTCGACGCGGACTACTGGTGGCGCAACGTCCGTGAACCGGTGCGCTTCGCCGCAGCCGTTCGTGCGCTCGCCGACAGCGGCTGCACGCAGTTCGTGGAGATCGGACCCCACGCCGTGCTGGCCGGCTACCTGCGCCGCCTGGTCGGAGCGGAAGCCACCGTGGCGCTGTGCCGACGCGAGCAGGACGCACCCGCCTCCGTCCGTCGCGGGGCCGCTCGCGTGATCGCCGCCGGCGCACGTCCCCACCGCTGCTTCCCCCGGCCCGGCACGGTGGTCTCCCTGCCGTCGTACCCCTTCCAGCGCGAACACTGCCGCAACGGACAGCCCGACTGGTGGGTCTCCGTGCCGCAGGACAAGACCCTGACGCACCCGCTCCTAGGCCGGCGTGCCGCGGTCGCCGAACCGACCTGGCACCAACTGCTGGGCACCAACCGCCTCGGCTGGCTCACCGACCACCAGGTGGACGGCACTGTCGTCATGCCCGGCGCCTGCTACATCGAGGCGTTCCTCGCCGCGGGGCGGGCCGCGTTCTCGGCCACCTGCGAAGTGACCGACCTGGACATCGTCCGCCCCCTCACCCTCCCGGACGATGACGACCCGACGAGCGTCACCGTCCAGACGTCCCTCTCCCTGGAGGACGGGCTGGCTTGTTTCGCCTCCCGGACCACGCCTGCGGGCGACTGGACGCTGCACGCCCGCGGCCGTGTACGCCGACTCCTCGATCCTGCTCCCCGGGCCATCGATCCGGCGGTGGTGCGCGCCCAGCTGTCCGGGCCCGTGATCGCGGCCGCCACCCACTACGACCATGCCGAACGGGCCGGTCTGGCCTACGGGCCCGCCTTCCAGGTCCTGACCGCCCTGTACGTGGGCGACGGCGAGACATGGGCCGACTACCGACTGCCCCTGAATGACCAGGAGCCCCTCGAAGCGCACCCGGTAGTCCTGGACGGGGCGCTGCAGACGTCCGGCCCGCTACTGGCGGCGGTGGCGGACGGCAAGATGTTCCTCCCCACCGCTGTCGGGGCCACTCGCGTGTGGCGGTCGCTGCCCGGCCAGGGGCTGGTTCGCGTACGCCTGCGCGACCTGTCCGGCTCCGACGCGCTCGTCGACATCGTGATCGCGGGGGAGGACGGCACCGTCTGTGCGGAGCTGACCGGCTGCCGTATGAGAGGCGTGGAGGCCGCCGGGGGGAAGCCGGCACCGGTCCAGGAGCTGACCCACACCCTGCGAGCCGCCGACAGCACCTCCCTCCCGTTCGACGTGGCCTGCCTCTGGCCGGACCCGGAGGAGACGGTGACGGCCACAGCCGCACAGCGCTCGGAACTCGAGGCCCGGCACCCGGACGGCTATGCCGCTTTCGCTCCCCAGGTCAAGACCGCGGTCGGGCACTGGGCGGCCGCCGCCTTCACCGAACTGCTGCCCCAGGCCGACGAGTTCGGCATCGATGACCTGCTGGCTGCCGGTGTACGGCCACAGCACGGGCGTTACCTGCGTCTGCTGGCGCGTCTGGCGGAGCGGGCCGGTCTGCTCCGTGCGGTGACCGTCGACGGGGAGGACCGCTGGTGTCCGACCGGCGTCGCGCGGCCACACGAGCAGACACAGCAACTGGTCGACCGCTTCCCCGAATGGGTCACCGCCGTTGCCGTCTACGTCCGCTGCGGCAGGCATCTGACCGACATCCTCACCGGCCGAGCCGACCCGCGTGAACTGCTGTTCACCGAGGCGGATCGACACCTCGTCGAGGGCTTCTACTCCGACACGCCGCAGGTGCGGATGCAGGCCCGCCACGCAGGTGTCCTGCTGGCCCGCATGCTGCGCGACTGGCCGAAGGACCGGCCGCTGCGCGTCCTGGAGGTAGGCGCCGGAACCGGCGGCCTCACCGCTCACCTGCTGCCACTCCTGCCCGCGCCCCTGACGACCTACGTCTACAGCGACGTCTCAGCCGCCTTCTTCCCTCGTGCTCGAGCCCGCTTCGCGGACTTCGGCTTCGTCACCTACCGCACCCTCGACCTCAACAGCGATGCACGGGAACAGGGCTTCACGCCCGGAAGTTTCGATCTGGTCGTCGCCTCGAACGTGCTGCACGCCACCCGAGACCTGAGGGCGAGCTGCGGACGTATCGCCGAACTGCTCGCCCCGGGCGGTCAGCTGCTGGCCGTCGAGAGTCATGACACCGACATCCTGGGCCCCTGCTTCGGCCTGTTGGAGGAGTTCTGGGCGTTCACGGACACCGACGTGCGCAGCAGCCCGCTTCTGGACCGGGATTCCTGGCCCGCCGTGCTGCGCGCCGGCGGCTTCGACACGACCGCCCAGACCGGCAGTGCCCAGTCAG
This sequence comes from Streptomyces sp. NPDC048514, assembly GCF_043199955.1. Taxonomy (NCBI): domain Bacteria; kingdom Bacillati; phylum Actinomycetota; class Actinomycetes; order Kitasatosporales; family Streptomycetaceae; genus Streptomyces; species Streptomyces sp. NPDC048514. Next base: position 224,308 of record NZ_JBICWT010000012.1, read on the forward strand.
AGGCCGACCAGGACTACTCCGTGCTGCTCGCCCGGCGCGCCGAGGCAGGCACGGCCGCCGTGCCACCGGCACCCACACGGGCCACGGGCCACTGGGTCATCGTCACCGCAGACCGCGGCAACGCGCGAGCCCAGCATCTGGGGCGCGCGCTCACCGCAGCCGGTGCCACCAGCGTCCACATCACCGACGGTGCCGCACAGGAGCCCCTCACGTCGGCGCCACCTCCGGTCGCAGTGGTCGCGCTCCTGTGCGAGACGGCCGCCGTCGACGACGCCGTGGACACGGTCGCCGGGAACACCGAGCTGATCAGGGCGGCCGCGGCACTGTGCACCCCGGCCGGCGACGGCACGTCGGCTCTGTGGGTGGTCACGGGCCCCACCGGACTGTTCCCCAGTCCCGAACACACCGACGAGGCGTCTCCGGTGTACGCCGCCGCCTGGGGCGTGGGCCGTGTGCTGGGCAACGAACGCCCGTTGCTGAAGGTCCGGCGCGTCAGCCTGCAGACCAGCGGGGACGTCGATCAGGACACCCAGCGGCTCACCAGCGAACTGCTGCACCCCGATGACGAGGACGAGGTGGTCCTGACAGGCGGCGGACGGTTCACACCCCGGGTCGCCACCCTGCCGCCCGTCACACGGACCGTGCGGGCCGGCGATCATTACGCGCTGCATCTCGAACGTCCAGGTCATGATCCCGTCGTGACCTGGACGGCTACGGACGCTCCCGTACCCGCCCCTGGCGAAGTAGTCGTACAGGTGCGCGCCGCCGCACTCAACTACCGCGACGTCATGCTCGCCCAGGGAATGCTGCCGCCTGGTGCCGAACCGGCCACCGGTACCGCACCGCGCCTCGGGCTGGAATGCGCGGGTGACGTCGTGGCCGTCGGCCCGGACGTGGCCTCCTCACACGTCGGCGACCGGGTCTACGCCTTCGCGCACGGAGCACTGGCCTCCCACGTGACCGTGCGTCTCGAGCAGACCGGCGGCATCCCCGACCACCTCACCTACGCGGAAGCCGCCACCCTGCCCGCCGTCTACCTCACCGTCCAGCACAGTCTCGAACGCTGCGCCGGGCTGCGGGCCGGGGAGACCCTGCTCGTCCACGGTGGTGCGGGCGGCATCGGCCTGGCCGCCTTGAGCCACGCCCGGCACGTGGGGGCCCGGGTCGTCGCCACCGCCGGCAGTCCGGCCAAGCGTGATCTGCTGCGCGCTCTCGGTGTCGAGGACGTCCTGAACTCCCGCGACCTGTCCTTCGCCCACGACGTACGGAGGCTGACGGGAAGCGGCGTCGACGTCGTCCTCAACTCCCTGGCCGGTGAAGCGATCGGACGCAGCCTGGAATGCCTGCGTCCCGGGGGTCGGTTCGTGGAGCTCGGCAAGCGGGACATCTACGCCAACAGCCCGCTGCTGCTGCGCCCGTTCCGCGCCAACCTCTCCTACCACGCGGTGGACATCACCCGCCTGATCGTCGACACCCCCACCGAGGCCGCCGCCGCTTTCGCCACGGTCACTCGCCGGATCGCCGACGGCACCTACCGCCCGCTGCCGCACCGGGCCTACCCCGCAGGCCGTGTGGCGGAAGCCCTGAGCAGCCTGCGTCACTCCAGGCACCTGGGTAAAGTCGTGATCACCTTCTCCGGTACCGAGCCGGTGGAGGTGCACCAGCCCGTCGGCTCGGTGCGGGTGGATCCGGCGGCGACCTACCTGATCACCGGGGGGCTGAGTGGTCTGGGTGCTGCCACCGCCCGCCATCTCGCCGACCGCGGAGCCCGCCACCTGGCCCTCATCGGCCGTCGCGGAGCCACCTCGCCCGAAGCATCCGCTCTCCTGGAAGACCTCGGCCGGCGCGGTGCCCAGGCGACAGCCCTCGCGGCCGACGTCACCGACCGCCAGGCCATCACCCGCATCATCCGGGAGGCAGCCGAGCAGGGACGCCCGGTGCGGGGGGTCGTCCACGCCGCGATGCAGCTGGACGACGCGCCACTCGACGAGCTGACACCCGATCGCGTCCGCCGAGTCCTCGCGGCCAAGGTCCGGGGCGCGCAGATCCTCGACGAGGCCGACAAGGACTGCGTACTCGACTTCTTCGTCACCTACTCGTCCGTCGCCGCGCTCGTCGGCAACCTCCACCAGGCTCCGTACGCCGCCGCCAACCTCTACCTGGAGAGCCTGATGCGCAGGCGGCGAGCGCAGGGGCGTCCCGGCCTGGCACTGGCCTGGGGCGGCATCAGCGACACCGGCTACGTCGCCCGCACACTGCTGGCCGACACGATCGCCCGCTCCGGAATCGGCCTGATCAGTCCGCGGGCGGCCATGGACGCCCTTGACCGGCACCTCGCGCGGGGCAAGGAGCCGGCCGTCACCGTCGGCGTCATGGACTGGGAACGACTCACGCACATCCTGCCGGCTCTGACCGGACCGCGCTTCGGCGCACAACTCCGTGACGTGACGGGAACGACGAACCCGCAGGCCGCTGACGGCCTCAGGCAGCGTCTCAAGAAGGCCACGGACGACACCGAACGCATCACCCTCATCACAGATGCTCTCACGGCACTCGCAGCGGACATCCTGCAGACCAGCGCGGACCGCGTCAGCACCACCGCCAACCTCACGGACCTCGGCCTCGACTCACTCATGGGTGCCGAACTCAAGGTGCAGCTGCAACGGGCGTTCGGGTGCGAGTTCCCCCTGATGGAACTCATGGGTGCGGCCACGTTGGCCGGCGTCGCCCAACGCCTCGGCGTTCTGGTCCAACGGCACGAACAGGAACCGACCGGCTGACGAAGCACTGCGGTCCGCGGCCTCTGGTGGCGGCCGCACGCCCTGGCCGTCACCGGAAGAAGCCCTGCCGCGGGACGGCGACCTGCCGTCCCGCCCCCCGGGAACGGATGCCACCGAAGGGTTCCCTCATGATGCAAGTCGACGTCTTCGTCGCTTATGGCACCGGCGCCATGTTCGCGGCTTCCGCCGCGCGCCATACGTACGGCGGACGACGTGCTCCGGCGAGCGGGCGCCTCCGGCTGCTCAGCGCTCCCCTCTTCCCCTGTGCACTGTTCCACGTCCTCTTGCTGGCACCGGCCTGCGTATGGCTGCTGGCACGGTTTCCCGCATGGGAGACCATGCAGGTGATGCAGAGCGCATCGGTATGGGCGAGGGCGCTCTTCGGCGCGGGTACCGTCGCCTTCGGCATCGCCGGATGTGCCGCCGGGCGCCGGTTCTCGGCCAAGGGCGATCTGCCGGCGGCCTACGCGAACCTGACCGCTCCCTGGGCCCTGGTGTTCATCGTCCTGACGTACGGCTGGGACGGCCAGGGCTACTGCCGGTTTCTGTCGCCCACGACCTTCGACCCCGCCTCCTGCGCGAACCGTCCCTTGCGGACGATGGCCGGAGCCTGGGCACGCTCCGACGTCGCGGTCGCTACGGCCGCTGTCGTCGTCGTGGGTGTATCCGCAGCCGTGGCGGTGATGACGTGTCTGCACGCGACCGGGGCCCGGCAGGCGGGACTCGCAGCGACCCGGAGCGTCCCCGCTCTCCTGGGTTTCGTGGTGGGCGGTGTGCTCCTGCCCAGCGTGGTTGTCGCGGTGCTCGCGGCCGCGACGGCTTGGACGGTCGGACCGGTAGCAGGGGCAGGCGTGCTGGTCTCGCTTCTTCTGCTGTGCAGCACACTCGGCTGTGCCCACGGGCGGACGCCCTTGAGTGCCGTGCTGATGCACGGTGCCGCCCCGGCGTCCGAGTAATCGTCAAGAGCGGTGGATCGGTGGGGACACGAGCGCGAGGGTGCCGTCGTGATGACATCGATGGTTCGGTGAGTGCCGAACCGTCCGGCCGGTAGCGTGCCGAGTCCTGTGCGGGAGGTACCCGCGCTGGTGACGCCGGAGGCGACCCGATGCCGGAGAAAGACCTGAAGCAGCAGCTCGCCGAGCGGTTCCGCGAAGTCAACGGCGACCATCCGATGACAGATGCCGATGACGTGTACGTCAGCGGGCAGTTCGCCGTCCTGGAGGAACTGTGCGCAGTCCACGGCCGTGATGCCGATGCGGTCCGCCGGCTGATGCTGGGGCAACGTCTGCCACTTCCGGGATATCTGCGCTCCGACGGTGCGGAGATGGTGCCGGCCGACCTGTTCGCTCTCGCCGACGAAGCCGGCGGGGTGGAGCTGCTCGAAGCGTGGTTCACCGCTCACTGGGCCGACCCGGTCACCGGGAAGGCGGAGTGGAACGCGTATCTCAGCGGGCGGTACGTGTGTCTGCACTCGGTGACACCGGCCGCCATTCAGCGCAAGGATCACCTGACGACCGCGATCGGTGCCGCAGTGAACGAGCCGGATGCGAGGTCAGCGCGGTGGTTGGAGCGGCTGCACGCTCTGGTCGACGAACTCGACACGCTGGAACCGATGTTCACGGCCTACGACCGTCTTCGGTTCGGCGGACCCACGTCCCGGGACACCTGCATCGACGCCGTACGCGTCCGCTTCCCGCTCCTTTGACCCGGAGCCATGAGAGGAGCCGTCGGCGAGGGAAGGACCTTCGCGTGTGCCCTCCCGAGCCGATCCACAGGTGATGAGCACTGCTCCCCGCGTCCCGCCAGGGCGTTGTCACCGACGCAGGGTGAACGCGGGGCGCACCAGGCGAAGGTCGTCCACACCGAGAGCGGCGAACTGCGGTGCGAGCTGGCTCAACGGGCTCGCGGTGTGCACGGTGACATGGCGCCCTGTTCCGCGTGCCGCCCACAGCACCTCCGACCAGGCGGTGAACGGCGCGACAACCGCGACCGGACCCGGAGGGACGGCCACGTCGATCAGGTCGAGATGCCGTTGCCGCAACACCACCGGACCGTGCGTATGACGGCCGAACGGGGACACGGCTCCGCCGACCACCACATGAGCGTGTTCCCCGACCGTTCGGTGCAGGTACGCCTGCACCGCGTGTACCTGATGTTCAGAGGTCAGTCGGCTCAGCACGGTCTCTGGCGACCTGCGGGCCCGTTCTCCCAGCTCGCGGACCTCAGCGGCGAACAGTTCGAGGAACCGGTCGTAGTGGTGCGCGTGGACCGCCAGGACGGGTGTGGCCCGGCAGTGCCTGCCGGCCGTGCGAAAGGTGGTCTGCACCGCATCCTGTACGGCCGGACGAAGACGAGCGTCCTTGCGTACGACGAACAGGCCGGGGCGTGTGGTGCTCCCTGGCGCGGACCGAGGCGTGCAACAGGCGGTGACCGAGGCGTCAGTGTGCTCGGCCAGCACCCACGACAACCGGCGTTCCTGCCCTTCCAGTTGCTGCCAGGCGTCGCCTGGCAGTCCAGCCGTCCGAGCAAGCGCACGCAGGTGAGCGACCATCGGCACGGCATGCGGCTGGACGGCGGTGATCACACAGTCTCCGTTGAGCAGTGCCGGCAGCACGCCCTGGAAGACGTGTGCCAGGGGCGCGGCATCGTCGCTGAGAGACAGCATGACCTGCACAGCGGGCGGCTTGTCGGCCCGGGCTTGCGGTGGTCGTCTCCACCCCCTTCGGTACGGCCGAAAGGCGACGCCTTGGTCGGCTGCAACGTCACGACGGCACAGGCCGCCCGTCTGCATCGCCAGGCGAGCCAGCGCAGACGCGTCCCTTCGTGCCAGGTGGACGAACCGCACGGCCCACTGTTGACGTCGTGCCCGAGACCCGCCGCCCCAGGCCAGGCCGGCGAGGCGTGCTCGGGAGGCGGCGGCCACGGCGTCATCAGGAGTCGTCGGGCCCCTGGGTGGGACGCCGGAGGGGCCGGCGGGGGAGGCTCCCGGAGGCCCGGCTTCTCCCGTCACTGAGGATCCCATCCCGGTGGCAGACAGCAGCACGGCCTCGCGGCGAGCGGCTGCACAGCCGGAGAACCGCCAATGATCACGTCCTGGGAACGAGCAATTCCCCGAAGTGGTCACGCCTGCGACGCGATGATGGGCAGCGGTAACCGGCCCGCACCATCACCGCGCCGACATCTGTCACGACAGAGCTGCCCGTTCGAGTGACGGGCAGCGTGGGAAGCCCTGATCCAGCGGTAGTCTCCCGGATCGATCGGTGCCCCTGTACTGCGTGCCGTGTCCCCGGACAACATCCTCCGGCGCCAACGCCCTCGTCCCACATCCCGCATCGGAGGCGCGCATGCCCCCTACCCTCGCCCACCCGTCTTCCAGCAGGGAGGCGACGCCTGGGCCTACAGCCGTCATCACCGGAGCAACATCCGGGCTTGGTCTCGCCTTCGCCGGACGACTTGCCGCGGCCGGATACCGACTCACTCTGGTCGCCCGTCGCACGGAGGCGCTGAAGGAGGTCGCCGCGCGGCTCGGCCACAGGGGTGACGGGCCGCGCATCATGACGGCGGACCTGGCCACCGAAGAGGGCATCACCCGCCTCGTCGATGGCCTGACGGCCTCTGTCCCCGACCTGCTGATCAACAACGCTGGTTACGGGCTGGCCGATCCCTTCCCCTTCAGCGATCCTGCCGACGAACAGGCGCTCCTCCGACTCAACGTCGCCTGCGTGCTGCGCGCCACGCACGCCGTACTACCGGCGATGATCAGCCGGAGGACGGGCGCCGTCGTCAACGTCGCCTCCGTCGCGGCTCACGGGCCCGTATGGCTCGCCAGTACCTATCCCGCGAGTAAGTCGTGGGTGTTGTCCTTCACCGAGTCCATCGCTCGTTCCGCTCAGCTCAAGAGCAGCGGCGTACACATGATGGCTCTGCTTCCGGGCTACACGAAGACGGCCTTCCCGCAACGGGCGGGTATGACCGGTACCCACATGCCGCAGTGGATGTGGCTGAGCAGCGAGCAGGTGGTTTCCGCAGCCCTGAAGGACATGGAGCGCGGTCGCACGATCAGTATCCCGAGTCTGCGCTACCGGCTCCTGTCCCAGGCACTGCGTCACCTGCCCCGCGCAGTGACCACACGCTTCAGCCTCGACCGCGGCCTGCCTCTGCGAGGACGCGATGACGACTTCCTTCGTGGCACCGTCGACCCGAGGGGCCGCAAGTGACGCCTCGCCGGCCGGCACCAGGTGCCTCAGGCCGGTTGCCGCATGCGTCGGTCCGCCACCATCTCGAGCGGGAGGGCCGGCGGGAAGCCGGAAGGCTCGGGGTGCCGATCTGTCAGGAGGACATGATCGGCGGCCAGCTGTTCTTCTCCCTGCTCGTCCTCGGCGCCCCTACGCCCCGCTGTCGCTGAGCGGAGGGCGGCCCGGCCGGAGGGGGAAGCGGACGGCGAGCAGGGCCCGGTCGTCGGGGAACGCCGCCTCGGGCTGGTGGTGCAGGAACCGGTCGCACAGCTCGGCGATGCCCAGGCCGCCGATGGTGCGGGCGAACTCGGTCAGCCGTCGCATTCCTATGGCGAGGTCCTCGCGGCGGCGCTCGATCAGCCCGTCGGTGTACAGCAGCACCGTGTCGGTCTCGGTCACCGTGGTTTCGGCCTTCCGATAGCAGACGTTCCGGACTGGGCCGAGAGGTGGTGAGGTGGCGCCGTCGAGGTAGGCGCTGGTGCCGTCGGCGTGGATGAGCAGCGGCGGCGGATGGCCGGCGCTCGCGTACGTCAGGGTGCGTGTCGGGCGCTCGAAGACCAGGTAGCAGGCGGTGGCCATGCGGTTCGGATGGTAGCGACCCAGGAAGGTGTTGAGTTCGTCCAGGACGGCGGCGGGGTCGGTGCCGCAGCGCGGCACGATGTTGCGCAGGGCGGCGGTGATCTGTGCCATGACGGTTGCCTCGTGCAGTCCGTGGCCGGCGACGTCGCCGATGCTCAGGCCGATGTGATCGGCGTCCACGTCGTAGACGTCGTACCAGTCGCCGCCGACCGAGAGGAGGTCGCTTCCCGGGGCGTAGCAGGTGGCCGACTCCAGTCCGGGCAGGTGTGGCAGCTGGGGCAGCAGGCTGAGCTGCAGGCGCTCGGCGACCCGGTGCTCGTGCTCGTGCAGTCCGGCTCGGCGCAGGGCCTGGGCGATCTGCTGGGCCACCGCTGTCACATGCTCGGGAGCGGTGGCGCTGTTAGAGCCGTACACGATCAGCATGCCCAGATGGACACCGTCCGCCTCCAGGGACAGCGCCACGGGAACCGCGTCCGCGGCTTCACGAGAAAGCGGGCCGTCCGAGGAAGAGGGCCGGTCCAGGTCGGTCCAGCCGCCCGCGCCGGCCGGAAGGCTGCTGTCCTCCGGCTGTAGGGGCGGTACCAGCCGTGCCGAGTGCAGATACAGCTCCGCCGCGGTGGCCCCCAGGGCGGCCGGCGCCACCTCGCTGACAGCGCGGGAAACCTCCGCGAGGGTGATCGCACCGGCCAGGGCGGCGGTCAGGTCGTACAGATGCTGCAACCGGGCACGGGCGGCCTGTTCAGCGGCCAGCAACCGCGCCCGGTCCACTTCGGTGGCCCGGCGGAAGGCCACCTCCCGGTTCAGCGCCTCCACCTGCTGGCTTAGCACGACGAACTGGTCCGACGCCCCGGCCTCGACGAGATGCAGCTGCAGGGCCGGCTGCGGGCCGTCCCACCACGTGGCCCGTGCCCCGTGACAGCGGAACCGCCGCCTGCGGCCGTCGGCGTCCTTGATGACCAGCGCGCCGGGCACGGGACTGCCGCTGCGCAGCCACACAGCCAACTGCTGACGCAGCTGCGGGGTGTCGTCCGGCCGTAGATCGAACACGCTGGCGCCCGGGCGCAGCCGGTCGTCACAGCGGACGGCCGCCGGGTTGGCGGCCAGGAAGCGGCCGTCGGCCCCGCACAACAGCACCGGATGGGGCAGGGGTCTGGTGATGGCCCGGAAGAGGCCAAGGGTCATGGAGCCACAGCCCTGTCGCCGAAGTACTCACGGCCACTCATCGTCTCGACATCCACGTCGGGCACCAGGTGCACCACCACCCGGCAGCCCGCGTCGCCGCGCGCGATGGTCTCCTCCAACTCCACCCGCGCATAGCCCAGATTGCGGGCGGCGACGGTGCCGAAGACATTGGACGTCATCATGCACATCGACTCCCGCCCCACCACCTTCTCCGCGAACGGGCAGACCCGGTTGCCCAGCACGATCTTCGTCTCGTCGTGCTCGATGACGTAGAAGTCACCCTTGATACGGCGCTTCAGGTCCACGAGCGCCTCGGCGACCTGCTCACCTGTGAGCCGGTCGGTCCCCAGCGCCTTGAGGTACATCTCATCGATCTGCGTGCCGACGGCCTGACCCACCAGGCTGACGTAGCCGGACGCCTCCTCCAGACCGATCACCGACTCCAGCGACGTCGCCAACTCACGCACCAGAGTGCGCAGGAACACATCACGGTCCAGCGGAATCACCGCGTCTGAAATCTGTTCCATGTCGGCTCCCTCGCCATCGGGCCCCGGCAACCGCGCGACCGGCATGGCCTCATGTCGTGTGACGGGATGATTCTGCCAGTGCCCTCCAGCCCGCCACCACAAGTCCCGTCGATAACGGCTGACGCCGCTCCAGGAAGGCCTCGACCCGTGCAGGCCGGGCCCGCCCGATCTCCCTGGTCCGGCCGGACTGGGCGTCCGCGGCGCCCGACCCGGTATTGTGCAAGGCGATCGATTTGAGCCGCGGTGCGGCCGAGCCCGGGGAACTGGGGGCAGAAGCGTGGATGTCGCACCTGGCGTGGGCGGGCCGTTCGTCGGGCCGCCACGTGAGGCGGTACTGCAGATCGATCCGTTGCCCGACAGGTCGGGGCTGGGGGCGATCGGGGAGATCAGCATGAACACGCGGACGGTGTGGCAGCAGGCGCTGAAGCAACTGGCCGAGCGTCGCACGAACGTGCTGCACATGGATCTCTCCCGGGTGCGATTCGTGGATGTGGCCGGCGTGACGGACCTGGCGGTCACCGCCCAGCGTCTCCCCGAGGGACAGCGGATCGTACTTCACCGACCTCCGGCGCAGCTGCCACGCATCCTCGAAATCTTCTGGCCCGGGCTTGCCGTGATCGAGGTGGCTGCGTGATGACCACAGTCACCTCGCACGAGCCGTTCGTGCATCCGGCGTTCTTCTACGAGGGGACCGACCAGTACGTCGCGGGAACGGTTCCCTTCCTGCGGGAAGGGCTGGACGCCGGTGAGCCCGCAGCCGTCGCGGCTCCGCCGGACCGTCTGGAGCTGATCCGTGAGGGGCTCGGTGAGCGAGCGGAACAGGTCCGCTTCATCGACATGACCCGGGCCGGCCGCAACCCAGGCCGCATCATCCCCAACGTGCTGCGCAAGTTCGCCGACGCCCAACCCGGCGCCCGCCGGGTCCGCATCATCGGCGAGCCGATCTGGCAGGGCCGTTCCGCCGACGAGTACCCGGCGTGCGTCCAGCACGAGGCGCTGATCAATGCCGCTTTCACCGGGCGCGCGGTGACCATCCTCTGTCCCTACGACGCCGGGCAGCTAGGGCAGCAGGCTCTCCGTGACGCCCTGGCGACCCACCCGGTCGTCATCGACGCCGATGGCGAGAGGCGATCCACCGCCTACAGCCCCGAAGAGATCATTGCTCGCTACAACGAGCCCCTGCTCGCTCCACTCGATTTCGCGGCCTGCGCCTTCGCCGCCCCGACACTGCCCGAGGCCCGCGACTTCGCCGTGGCCCGGGCGCGGTCCCTGGGCGTGTCCGGCGTGAGCCTGGGAGACCTGGAACTCGCGGTGGCGGAACTCACCACCAACAGCGTGGTCCACGGCGCGGGCTCGGGGACACTGCGGATCTGGGCCGAGAGCGACCGGATCGTCTGCGAGGTCCACGACGGCGGACAGCTGACCGATCCGCTGGCCGGCCGCCGCCCGCCCGATCCCACGCAGCCCGGCGGCCGTGGACTTCTGCTGGTCCACCACCTCGCCGACCTCGTCCGTGTCCACACCGGCCCCGACGGCACCACCATTCGCTGCTACCTCAGGCGGTAGCGGGGCTCGAACTCCGGGAGGGCACGGCACGGCGTTCCTGAGCGTTCCGGCGGCAGTGGACGCACGAACGCGCGAGCTGCCGGAGGTCGCCGCCCCCTCCCGGGTTGCGCCCAAGACGCGGCCTCACCTCCAACCCACTCGATCTGCCTCCCGCGCGGGTCAGGCGGGTCCAGCGGGGGGAGGTGTACGCAGCGCGATCATGGCGACGTCGTCGTCGTTGTCGCTGGGGCGGACCTGGTCCAGCAGCAAGTCGCAGAACGAGTCGAGGGGGCGGTGGGCGAGGGAGGCCGCGTGCCGGCGCAGCCGGTCCAGTCCATGATCGATGGAGTGGTGCGGGGATTCCACCAGCCCGTCGGTGTAGAGGAGGAGCGTGGCCTGGGGTGGCAGGACGGTGACGGCGTCGGGGCGAGGTCTGGTGACTCCGGTGCCGAGGAGTATGCCGTGAGCCTCGTCGAGGTAGCGGGTCTGACCGTCGTGGGTGATGAGCAGGGGCGGCGGGTGGCCGGCGTTCGTCCAGCGAAGGCTCCACAGCTTGTCGTCGCCGAGTGTGAGCCTGGCGAGGATCATGGTGGCCATGGGTACCTCGGCTATGTGCATCACCGCCTCGTCGAGCCGAGTGACGACGGCGCTGGGTGCGGCCTCGGGGTGGGACCAGGCGAAGGCGCGCAGCATGTTGCGGACCTGCGCCATGCCGGCTGCGGCGTCGAGATCGTGTCCGACGACGTCGCCGATGGCCAGTGCGTGGGCGTGGGCGGCCAGCGCGAAGGCGTCGTACCAGTCACCGCCCACGGACGAGGCGTCCGGAGCGGGTACGTAGCGCGCGGTCATCTCCAGCCCGGGCAGGACCGGCAGCTGGGGCAGCAGGTGGCGTTGCATGGTCTCGGCGACTTTGCGCTGGCGCTGGTACAGGCGCGCGTTGTCCAGCGCCAGGCCCGCCCGGCGTGTGAGGTCCTCCAGCAGCGGCAGGTCGGCAGGGGTGAAGGCGTCATGACGCTGGGCGCGGCCCAGGGTCAGGGCGCCGAGTACGTCGCGCAGTCCGCGAATGGGTGCGATGGCGGCGGAGTGCATCCCGGTCGCGGTGAACAGGCGCAGCTGCTCGACCGCTATGCCGGAGTCGGGCGGGCCCTGGTAGGTGGCGGGGCCGGCGAGTGAGGAGGCGGCGCCGCGCAGGGCCCGTGACAGGGGCATCGGTGACTCTGCCGGCACGGGAGGCATCGGGCCTTCCAGGTCGTCCCGCTCGACCAAAATGCCGTCCTTGTGCTCCATCACGAGAACGCGTCGTACTTCGTCACGTTCGGTGATCAGGTCGAACACGGCCCAGTCCGCGAGCCGGGGCACGGTGAGGGCCGCGAGCCGGTGCAGGGCCTCGTCCGCGTCCAGGGTGGACGTGAGCCGCGTGGTCGTCTCCGCCAGCAGGGCCAGGCGGTCCAGTTCCGTCAGCGGCGCGGAGTGCCCGGCGTCGCCGTGGCGCACGTCCCCCGCCGACTCGTAGAGCACCGTGAGCGCACCCGTCCCGCCCGGAGCGGATGCGTAGGGCGTGACCAGCCAGGACAACTGGATGAGAGCGCCGTCCCCGCGGACGAACCACTCGGCGTCGCCGTGCCTGGTGTCCCCCGTGAGAAGCGCCTGCCTCATCCGGCAGCGCGTGCGCGGCACCGAGTGGCCGTATCTGTCCCGGTGCAGCAGGTCGTGGAGGTCCTTACCGACGAGTTCTGAGGCCTCCCTGCCCAGCAGGCTCTGGGCTGCGCTGTTGACCGCGACGATCAGGCCGTCGTCATCGACCACGATGGCGGACTCCCGCAGGTCTTCCAGCGTTCCGCCGAGCAGGGCACCAGAACGTGCCCGACCCCAGGGCAGGGGATCACTTTCCCTGCCGGGGGCGATGACGTCGTCCATGGCCCTCCTCCGCTCAAGCCCGAATTACGTCGAGTAACCCGATCGGAGCCCGGCATGCGTCGACGACTCGCTTTTTTTCCGACTCGCTTTTTTCCTGCTGCGACTGTCAAGGGAGCCATCGACGGCGCCCTCACGTTCCACATCACCCGCGGGGGCTGGGAGATCCGGTCGGCACCACGGCCACTCGAAGACCAGCGGAGGAAGCACACGCCCGACCTGCATCCGGAAGAAGCACACGCCCGACCTGCATCACAGCACACCCGGAACGGCGTAGATCACAAACCCCCATGACCCTCCTGCCCGGTTCCCCCGGATCGGTGCCGGTGCGCAGCGGGCGGCGGGCACGGCGAGGGACGAGCGGGCATGTGCCGGGTGCCGCGTGCCGGGCGGGAGGCGGGCGCAGGCCGGTCGGTGTGCATGGCGATCGAGAACCGGGCAATGCGCCAGGTGTGACACGCGTGGGAATCGTCGTCCTGACCCTGCTGACCGCCCTCGGGGCACTGGCCGCTGCGGCCGGGGTCTCGGCCTGGTGGTGGTTCGTGGCCCTGCCGCTCATGTTCGTGGGCGTGCTCGGTGCCTGGGACCTGGTGCAGCGCCGGCATTCGGTGCTGCGCAACTATCCCGTGCTCGGCCACGCCCGCTTCCTCATGGAGCGCATACGCCCGGAGTTGCAGCAGTACTTCATCGAGCGGAACTACGACGGGCGCCCCTTCGACCGGGACGTGCGCGACATCGTGTACGAGCGCGCCAAGGGCACCGACGCGGAGGAGCCGTACGGCACCGAACGGGACGTCTACCAGCCCGGTCACGAGTTCCTGGTCCCGTCGATGGCGCCCTGCCCGGTGCCGAGGAACGCGCCGCGTGTGCGCGTCGGCGGCCCCGACTGCAGCCGGCCGTACGACATGGCACTGCTGAACGTCTCGGCGATGAGTTTCGGCTCGCTGTCGGTCAACGCGGTCCTCGCGCTCAACGGGGGCGCCGCGGCCGGGGGTTTCGCCCAGGACACCGGTGAAGGCGGTCTCTCCGACCATCACCTGCGTCCGGGAGGCGACCTCGTCTGGGAGATCGGCACCGGGTACTTCGGCTGCCGCACCCGGGATGGCGATTTCGACGCGGCCGAGTTCGCCGACAAGGCCGCACACGATCACGTCAAGTGCGTGTCCCTGAAGTTGTCGCAGGGTGCGAAGCCCGGCATCGGCGGTGTTCTGCCGGGAGCCAAGGTGAACGCCGAGATCGCCCGGGTCCGGGGTGTGCCCGAGGGGCGGACGGTCGTCTCCCCGCCGTACCACCGGGTGTTCTCCACCCCGCGGGAACTCGTCCGCTTCATCGCCCGCATGCGCGAGTTGTCCGGTGGCAAGCCAGCCGGGTTCAAGCTGTGCGTGGGCTCGCGCCGGCAGTTCCTGGCCGTGTGCAAGGCCATGCTGGAGGAGGGCACGGCTCCCGATTTCATCGTGGTGGACGGCGCCGAGGGCGGGACCGGTGCGGCACCGCTGGAGTTCGCCGACCATGTGGGCACCCCGCTCACCGAGGGTCTGCTCACCGTGCACAACGCCCTCGTGGGCACGGGCCTGCGCGACCGGATCAAGGTCGGCGCGAGCGGCAAGATCGCCACTGGTACCGATCTGGTCAAACGCATGGTGCAGGGCGCCGACTACGGCAACGCCGCGCGGGCGATGATGTTCGCCGTCGGCTGCATCCAGGCCCAGCGGTGTCATACGAACATCTGCCCCACCGGCGTCACGACCCAGGACCCCCGCCGGGCCCGCGCTCTCGACGTCCGTGACAAGACGGCGCGCGTCCAGCGCTTCCAGGAGGCGACCGTGGCGAGCGCGCTGCAGATCATGGCGTCCATGGGCGTCACCGACTCCGCGGACCTGCGCCCGCACATGCTTCGCCGGCGCGTGGACCCCTGCACCGAACGCTCCTACGAGGAGCTGTACGAGTGGCTCGAGCCAGGACGGTTGCTCGCCGAGCCGCCGGCCTCGTGGGCGGCCGACTGGAAGGCCGCCGACCCCGACCGTTTCACCGTGTGACCTGGAGGACTCACGTGGCCCGTACTGTTGCCCGCGTCATCGTGGATGCGCTGAGCGAACTCGGCGTACGCCAGGTGTTCGGCGTCGTGGGAGACGCTCTCAACCCCCTGACCGACGCCATCCGCACGACCGAGGGCCTGGAGTGGGTGGGCTGCCGGCACGAGGAGGCGGCGGCGTTCGCCGCGAGCGCCCAGTCGCAGCTCACCGGAACCCTCGGCGTGTGCATGGGCACGGTCGGCCCCGGTTCCGTCCACCTCCTCAACGGGCTGTACGACGCGGCGAAGAGCCATGCCCCGGTCCTGGCGATCGCCGGTCAGGTGCCGCTCGCCGAACTCGGCAGCGACTACTTCCAGGAGGTGGACAACGACGCCCTCTTCAGCGACGTGGCCGCCTTCCGCGCGACGATCACCTCTCCCGACCAGCTTCCGCAGATGCTGGAGACGGCGGTGCGTCACGCCGTGGGCCGCAAGGGCGTCGCCGTTCTCACTGTGCCGGGCGACCTGGGCGAGCGGGAACTGACCGCCGACCGGCCGGCCCGCTTCTCCCTGAACGCTCCGGTGAGCCGGCCCGACGGGCAGGCCGTCCGCCGAGCCGCGGAACTCCTCGACCGCTCGGAACGGGTCACCCTGCTCGTCGGGGAGGGCGCCCGAGCCGCCCGCGAGGACGTCCTCACCCTCGCCGACCGCCTGGCCGCACCGATGGTGCTCACGCTGAAGGCCAAGGCGGGCTTCGAGGGCGACCACAACCCCTACCAGGTCGGCCAGACAGGGCTGATCGGCAACCCCGCCGCCGCCGCGGCCCTCCAGGACGCCGACACCCTCCTGCTGCTGGGCACGGACTTCCCCTACCGGGACTGGTATCCCGAGGGCCGGACCGTGATCCAGGTGGACACCGAGGCCGCCCACATCGGACGCCGGGTACCCGTCGACGTCGGGCTCGTGGGGGACTCCGGCGCCACCGTGCGCGACCTCCTGGACCACCTCACCGCCGCACCCGCCGGAACCGAAGGCGCACGCGACCGCTCGCACCTGGAGAAGGCGCGGGAGCGCTTCGACCACTGGCGCACGGGTCAGGTCCGGCTCGCCGACCCGTCGCACGACAAGGGCGTCGTGGGCCGCATCCGCTCCGCGCTGGACAACCGTGCCCACGACATCCGCCCCGAAGCTCTGGCCGCCGCCGTCGACCGGATCGCGGCCGACGACGCCGTCTTCACCTCCGACACCGGCATGGCCACGGTGTGGCTGTCCCGCTTCGTCGAGATGCGCGGCGAGCGGCGTCTCATCGGCTCCTACAACCTGGGCTCGATGGCCAACGCCATGCCCCAGGCTCTCGGCGCCCAGAGCCTGGACCGCGAGCGTCAGGTCGTCGCCTTCTGCGGTGACGGCGGTCTGAGCATGCTTCTCGGCGACCTCATGACCCTGAAGACGTACCGCCTTCCGGTCAAGCTCGTCGTCTTCGACAACCGCCGGCTGGGCATGGTGAAACTCGAACAGGAGCAGGCCGGCCTGCCCGAGTTCGGCACCGTTCTCGACAACCCCGACTTCGCCGCCGTGGCCGAGGCGATGGGCATCACCGGCATCCGGGTGACCGACCCGGCCGACGTGGAGAGTGCCGTGCGGCGTGCCTTCCACACTTCCGGCCCGGTCCTGCTCGACGTCCTCACCAACCCCGACGAGATCGCCGTACCGGCCAAGCCGACCGTCGAACAGGGCTGGGGGTTCGCGGTGGCCAAGGTGAAGGAGATCGTACGCAGCCACGGAGAGCCGAGCGGGGACTGACCGAGATCCGGTGGATTCCGGTCGCCGGGGCCTGGGGGAGCCCCGGCGCCGAAGCCCGGAGATACGGGCCCGATGCACCGACTCCAGGCACGGGCCGCCGAGGAGCGGCAACGCGCGCGAGGGGCCCTGACGACCTACGGATCGTCAGGGCCCCACGCTGTTCCCGGAGGTGCCGGCTGCAGGTGACCGGCCTCGGTCTACGAGCGGTCCGTCGCGGGTTCTGGAAGGCCGGTCCGTTCCCTCTGCGCCGACTTGGCCAGCTCCGCGTTGAACTGAGCGCCCACCAGGAGAGCCAGGTTGGACAGCCACAGCCACACCAGGAAGACCACGACGCCTGCCAGTGAACCGTACAGCCGCTGATAGGCGCTGACATGGGAGGTGTAGAGCGCGAATCCGAGTGAGACGGCCAGCAGGAGCACGACCGCCAACGCCCCGCCGGGCGCCATCTTCCCGGCAGGGCGGGAAGGCGCGGGGCCCGAACGGTACAGGACGAGCACCAGGGCGACGGCGACCACGGCCGCGACCGGCCACCGCAGCGTGTCCCACGCGGCCTGCGGGCCGGTGCCCAGGTTCAGCACCCGGCCCAGGCGCCTGGCCAGACCGCCGGTGAGAAACAGCGCGACGGTCGAGGTGAGGAGCAGGGAGATCAGGACGAGGGCCGTGGCGACGATACGCGGAGCGGTGCGCCACACCGGCCGGTGCGCACTCGTCCGGTACATGGAGTGCAACGCCCGACGGAAGACGCCCAGATAGCTGGACCCCGACCACAGGGCTCCCGACCCTCCCAGGAAGACCAGGGTCCATGCCGTCGACGACTGTCCGGCCAACTGCCGCAGGGTGCTGCGCAGCAGGGCGCGGGAGGTGGCCGGGGCGACCTGTGACACGCGGTCGATGACCTCCGGCTTGGCCGTGGGCACGGTCAGTCCCAGGATCGAGAGGATCATCAGCAGCAAGGGGAACAGGGCGAGGACCGCGTAGTAGGTCAGCGCGGCGGCCCAGTCCGTGACGTCGTCGTTCCAGACGGCCACCGGCGTCCGGCGCAGCGCCGCCCACCATCGAGCCGTGTGACCGTCTGTGTCGTTCATGGCGCGGATGCTCTCACCCCCGGTCCTCGGGCCGCCTCGTCCAGCACCGCGGTGCGGGACCACCCGGCCGCGCGTGCCGGGAAACCGCTCCAAGCGCCTGCTGACCGAGACACTTTCGCACTCACCTTACGCATGCCCCGTGCGCCTTCCGAACCGCCGCTCTGACCGGCGGACGATCACAAAGACCACGGGGACCGCGGGATGCGGCTGCTTGTCCGTTCTTCGGTGACGCCGTCGAGAAGAGCTTTTCTCGTATCACGCCGGGCAGGCCCCCTTCCGAACTCTCGTGGAGAAGTCATCGGCAGTGCGTGAACACGCCCTTCGCTATGTCTGCCTCTCGGGGGCGGTACGGTCTGCTCGGTCCTTGCCCGGTCTTCTCGGTCCGGTCTTCTCGTCGGCGGTCATCGACGAGCAGCTTCTGACAGTTCGTGCTGCCGCTGTCGCGGTTCCCCGCACGTGCCCCGGAATTCCCTGCACAAACTGAAGCAACGGCGGTGAATGAGCGCGGAATTGCAGGGCAGTCGAGCTGCAGGAGGTTGATAGACATGGTTCCCCTGCTGCTTGTTCTGCTTCTTGCACTGCTCCTTTTCGGCGCCGGCTTCGCCGTCAAGATTCTCTGGTGGGTCGCCGTCGTCGTCCTGGTGCTGTGGCTTCTCGGCTTCGTCATGCGCTCCACCACGGCCGGTGGCGGCCGAGGCCGCTGGTACCGATGGTGATCTGACCCGCACGCGCGCCTTCGTCACAGGGCCCGGCCGACATGTCGGCCGGGCCCCGCGCGCATGCCGGACGCGTAGCCGATCGGGCGCGCGTGGCGCCGGACGGCGTCAGAAATGCCGGTCGGCGTCAGGAATGCCGGCCTGCGCCGGGGATGCCGGTCGGCTCACAGGAAACGCCGGATCGGGGTGACCGCGGCTTCCTTGGCGCGCTGCAGCACCGCCCGTCGTCTCCAACGGGTGGGGTCGATGTCCACACTGCGCTCCAGGTCGGCGTCGTAGTCGCGGTCGAGGGAGGCGGTGAACTCGGCGTCCAGGACGGCGAGCATCACCTCTTCGTCGTGGTCCATGGACCGCCGGTTGAAGTTGGTGGACCCGATGAGGGAGGCGACGGAGTCCACGGTGATGATCTTGGCGTGCATCATGGTCGGCTGGTACTGGCAGATGCGTACGCCGGCCTCCAGCAGGCGTGCGTAATGGTGCTGGCCGGCGAGCTGGCAGGCCCGCTGGTCCGTGTGGGGCCCGGGAAGCAGGATCTCGACGCGCACACCACGGCGAGCGGTCTCGCACAGCAGGTCGACGAAGTAGGTGTCGGGGGCGAAGTAGGCGGTGGCCAGCCGGAATCGTTGCTCGGCGGAGGTGAGCATGACCCGGACGAGGGTCTGCATGTCCTGCCAGCCGATGCTGGCCGAGCCGCGCACGACCTGAACGACCGAGGAGCCGGCCTGAGGGTGCTCGGTGAAGCGGTCGCGGTCGTCGAACAGCTCGTCGTGGCACTCGGCCCAGTTCTGCGCGAACGCGGCGGCGATGCCGTCCACGGCCGGTCCGCGCACCTGGACGTGGGTGTCGCGCCACTCGTCGGGGGTGCGGGCGTCGCCGCACCACTCCTCAGCGATGCCGACGCCGCCGGTGAAGGCGGTGTGCTCGTCGACGATGAGGGCCTTGCGGTGGCAGCGGTGATTCTGCTTGAACGGTGACAGCCACACGGGCCTGCGGAACCAGGCCACCTGTACGCCGGCGGCGCTCATGAGATCCAGCAGCCGCCGCTCGATCCCCTTGGCGCCGAAGCCGTCGAGCAGCAGCCGTACGCGCACCCCGGCGCGGGCCCGATCGGCCAGCGTGACGGCGAAGTCGTGGGCGATCTGGCCCTGCCAGTACACGAACGTCATCATGTCGATCGTGTGCCGGGCCGAACGGATCGCGCCCAGCATCGCGGGGAAGATCTCATCACCGTTGCGCAGGGGAACCAGGGCATTGCCCTCGGTGGCGGCCACACCGATCAGCCGCTCCAGGCGACGGCGCAGGCGCTGCTCGCGCGCCGCCGCGTCGGGCGCGGTCTCGCGAGCGGGGGGTGCGGTAGTGCCATCGAGTATCACGCCTAATCTCCCACTGAACCATGAAGGCAGAACGTCATGGGCTGCCGGACGAGCCCGAACAACCGACTGCCCGGCCTGTACGGTGTCACTCCAGCCGTCCGCTCGGACGGCGCCCATCGCCCACCCGGCGGAGCGTCCTGATGCTCGCCGGGCCCGCAAGGCCTCCGCGTCGCGGGTCACCGGCTTGACCTTGACATGGTGACAAGGTGTCCCCTGGGCGCAGGAGGTGGTTCCGATCAACCCGACCAACGGCACCCCGCAGAACACCCGTCCGGCCGACGCCCTGAGCGCCGAGGACTCGTCGGTCCGGCTCCAGGCGGCCCTGGCGGTCGGCTCGGCCCCCGACCCCGGCTTCCTGGAGACGCTCGTCGAGCGGTGCGCGGTCGAGCCGGACTTCTTCGTACGGGACATGCTGTCCTGGGCGCTGGCCCGCCTCTCGCCGGAGATCACTCTGCCCCGTATCCGCCAGGAACTCGACTCCGGGCGGACTCAGGCCCGCAGCCAGGCGCTGCACACGCTCTCCAAGATCGGCGACAGGAGCGCGTGGGGCTGGATCACCCGCTCCATGCTGTGCGACGCCGACGACGAGGTCGCGCGGACCGCGTGGCGGGTCGCGGTCGTCCTCGTGCCCGAGGAGGAGAAGGAGGACCTGGCCGGCGAACTGGTCCTGCAGCTCGGCCGCGGAGACCGCGATGTGCAGCTGAGCCTGAGCCGGGCCCTCGTCGACCTCGGTGACGTGACCGAGCGGGCCTTGGCGAGGGCCGCGGCCGACCCGGACCCCGCGGTGGCCACGCACGCCGGTGCCACGGAGCTGCTGCGGCAGGACCCGGAGACCGGTTTCGACGCGGCGGTCGAGGAGGCGAAGCGAGTCGTCGCGCTCGGCCGGGAACGAGCCGCCGGTACCGCCGCGGAGACCGCGGAATGCTGATCGGCGACGTGGCCCGCCGCTCGGGGGTGAGCACCCGGGTGCTCCGGCACTACGACGCCCTCGGGCTGGTACGGCCGACGGGTCGCACCGTCGGCGGCTACCGCGAGTACTCCGCCGAGGACGTCCGCAGGATCTTCCATGTGCAGAGCCTGCGGTCCCTCGGCCTCTCGCTCAAGCAGATCGGGCGTGCGCTGGAGGACCCCGCCTTCACGCCGTCCGCCCTCGTCAGCGACCTCATCCGGTGGACGGAGGACCGTTTGGCGCGAGAACGAGAGCTGCTGGAGCGGCTCCGCGCCGTCGACGCGTCGGCGCCCACCGGCTGGCAGGACGTCCTGCGCATCATCGAGCTCATGCAGGGGCTCGACTCGCCCAGCGCCGCGCGCAGGCAGCAGGCCGTCCTCGCCCAGCCGGAGGGCGGGTCGGTGCCCGCCGAGCTGCTGGCCGAGGCGGCCCTCGCCGAGTCCGACCCCAACGTGGCCGGCGCCCTGCGCTGGGCGCTCGCCCGATCGGGCGGCGACGGCGTGGCGGCACTGGCTGCCGGCGTGCACGCGGAGGATGCCGGCATCCGGCGACGCGCCGTGCGGATGATCGCCGAGACGGCCGAGGCCTCAGGTGTGTCCGCGCTGCTCGCGGACGCGCTCGGGGACCCGGACCCGACGGTGTGCAGGTATGCCGCTCTGGGATTGGGCAGGCGTGGCGTGCGCGAGGCCGTGCCGGCGCTGGTCGGCATGGTGGTCGAGGGTGCCAGCGACGTCGAGGCGGCCGAGGTCCTGGGAACACTGTCCCGGGACCCCACGCGCGCGGACGAGATCACGAGCGCGCTGGCCCGCGAACTCGCCGCGCCCACCGCGGACTCCGCGACGCGGATCCGTCTGGCCCAGGCGCTGGTCGAGCTGTCGGGGGCCACCGGGCAGGACGTCCTGCGTCAACTGGCCCGCGACGACGACCCGGCTGTCGCCCTCGTCGCCTCGGCCTTCGTCACGGTTGTCGCCGAGCGGTCCCCCGAAGGCTGAGGAGACGGCTCGCACGCGACAAGCCCGCAGGAAGCCCGCGTGGCGGAGGCCCGCACGCCACAAGCCCGCGCGCGAGGTGCTCGCGCGCGGGCTTGTGTGCAGGTCCAGGCAGGCCCCGGCAGGTCCAGGCGTCAGTCCGCGTGTGCGGGGTGCCGTGGGGGAGCGTGGCCGTCGAGCCAGATGTCCTCCTGGCTCAGCTGGGCCACCTCGTACTTACCGAGTGCGCTGATCAGCATGCGCAGTTCGAGCGCGAGGCACTCGACGAAGGACACTAGGCCGTTCTCGGGGTCCTCGTCGGCCGCCGTGAGGGCGGCCCGGCCGAGGCCGACGGCGGAGGCGCCCAGTGTGAGGCACTTCACCGCCCGGGCGCCCTCCCAGATCCGGCCCGTCACGAGCAGGCAGCGGTCCTGGGCGTCGACCAGTGCGAGGCAGTCGGCCAGCGGCACGCCCACGTGGTCCAGGAAGGAACGAGGCGCCCATCCCGTGCCGCCCTCGGCCCCGTCGACGGTGACCGCGTCCGCGCCCGCCTCCCAGGCGACCGCCGTCGCCCGGCCCACGTCACGGGTGGGCGGCAGCTTGACCCACACCCGGCACCGCGGATAGTTGTTCCGCATGAGCCGGATCTGCTGGCGCAGCACCTCTTCGGTGAACGTCCCCGGGCTGCTGCAACGCAGCACCGCGTCGCCGTCCGGCCCGTAGACGTCCAACACGTCGTACTGCGCCGCCAGTTCGGTGCCCCGTTCGCGGGGCACCAGCGTCATGCCACCGACGCCGGGCTTCGCGCCCTGACCGACCTTCAGCTCGAAGGCCAGCCGGCCCGATTCCAGCAGCGGCTGGGCCGCCGGGTCGGTGTAGACGAGGTTCCAGACCTCGGCGTCGGCGTCCTCCGTGCTCTGCTGCACGACCACGCCGCCGAACCCGTCCGGCACCGCCCGGGTGTACTCGGTGATCCGGCCCAGCAGGGAACTCTCGCTCTCGTCGGCCATCCGCCCATAGCCGGACACCGGAACGATGTTCTCGCCGATCACCATCGGTATGCCGAGCCGCCCGGCCTGGCGGGCCACCGCGAGGCCGAGGTCACCGCTGGCCACCCGGGTGGAGCCGAACGCCGAGACGTACACCGGCAGGGCCGAGCGGAGGCCGCCGATGGCCGTCTCGAGGTCGACGTCCCCGACCACGGGCTCGCGGCCGAGGTCGAAGAGCTTCTCCAGGCGCAGCGGCACGAACACCGGTGGCACCAGGCGTGCCCGGTCGATCGTGTCCGCCGGCGCGGGGGCGGGCTCGCTGTACTGCCCGAACAGCGTCGTACCGTACTGCCGGGCCTCGGGAAAGGCGTCCGCCGCCCCGGCCCGGGCCCGCTCCCGTATGCGTTCCTCGGGAAAACCGGGTGCTCTGAGGTCGCTCACGGGCGCGGGTCTCCCGGCAGCTTCGGATAGGCGGTGGCCTGCCAGGCCGCGTCGAGCCCGCACAGGAAGCGGGTGAAGCGCTCGACGCCGAGGCCGAAGCCGGCGCTGGAGGGGATGCCCTCGCGCGCGAGGGTGAGGTACCACTCGTACTTCGCCGGGTTCTCGCCCGTCTCGCGGATGCGCATCATGAGGTTGCGGTAGTCCGCCTCGCGCTCGCTGCCGCTCATCATCTCGCCGTAACCGCCGGGGAAGATGAGGTCGAAGTTGCACAGGACGCCGGGATCGGCGGGGTTCTCCTTGTCGTAGAAACCGCGGGAGCCCTTGGGGTAGTCCGTGATGAAGAAGGGGTGCTCGGCGGCGGCGGAGATGATCTCCTCACCCTGCCAGTCGATCTCCGAGTTGGGCTCCTGGTCGTGGCCGCGCCCCTGCAGGTCCGCCACGGCCGAGGCGTGCGGAGTCCGGCCGTACGGGGCGTCGAGCACGCGCTTGAGCTCGTTCACGTCGCGGCCGAGGACCTCCAACTGCTCCTGCGCGTGCAGCAGGACGTATTCCACGCAGTACTTGGTCAGGCGCTCGGCGACGTCCATCGCGTCCTCGCGCGAGCCTTCGGCGATCTCGACGTCGAGCTGGTGGAACTCGACCAGGTGCCGGTGCGTGACGGCCGTCTCCATCGGTTCGAGCCGTACGTTCGGCGCGACGTGGAAGATCTTGTCGAAGCTGAGGAGCGAGGCCTGCTTGTAGAGGATGCCGCTGGTCATCAGCTTGTAGCGGTGGCCGTAGAAGTCGATGTCGACCTGCTTGGCACCGCGTGCCCCCGGGTCCGTCACCGGACCGATGATGGGCGGCAGCAGTTCGGTGAAGCTCTCCTGGCCGAGGAACTCACGTGCTCCCGCCAGGAACGTGTTCTTCACGACCATAGTCGCGCGGGTTCGGGCGGAGGTGAGGTGGGCCCGCGGCGTGGGGAGGACTTCCCCGGCGGTGTTCGTGGACAAGTTGCGAACCTTTCCAATCCCGACACGACTGCCAGGCATCTATCTGAAGAGAATTCTGTTGCGGTGACCGAGCATGCATATCGGGCGGAACGGGCGCAACTGGCTTATGGCCGAGTGAGGTTGAACACAGTCGCCATCGTTGGAAGTGAAGTCTGCCGCGAGCGGGTCAAAGTCATGACGGGTGTCATGCGACGGCTACGTGCAAGGGTGGTGGTTGAACCTGCCCTTCCGGTACTTCGACTACTTCGACTCGGTCTGAGACATCGTCTTGATCTTGACGCCGTCGTGTTGGTCATGTCAAGATCACGTCGAATGCGGGCCGGGGAGTCAGGGGCTGCCCGCTTCGGGTCCCCGGAATCTCGACGGGGCCATTGTCAAGGGGGACACGGGGTGTGTTGAGTCCTTTTCGCGTGTTACCCGTCTGGTGTCGCCATCACCCCGCCACGCAGTGAGCTGCTGGTTCCCTGTTTCCTCGAATCGAGTAGAAACCGCTCACGGCAAGGGTGTTACATGACTTCACAGGACCAGCTCCACCGCGCGGTGGCAGTCAAAGAAGAGCTGAAGGTCCACTGGTGCTCGCCGCTGGACAGTGGGCAGCAGAAGGCGAGTGACAAATACCTCACGGGTCAGCTCGACTTCGACGGAATCGTTGACTTCGCGCGAGAAGCAGATGAACTCGGGGTGGATTCCCTTCTGATGGGAATCAGTTACCACATGCCCGATCCGCTTCCGATGATCGGCGCTCTGGTACGCGAGACCAAGAATGTCAAATTCATTCTCGCCTACCGTCCCGGCCTGCTGTCCCCCACTCTTTTCGCGCAAGTCGTCAACACCGTGTCCTGGATGTCCGACGGCAGGATCTCGCTGAATCTCGTAGCGGGCATCTCGCCGGTCGAGCAGGGCTATTACGGCGACTTCCTCGCGCACGACGACCGTTACGCGCGTACCAACGAATTCCTCGACATCCTGCACCGCTTCTGGCGGGGCGAGAAGTCGATCACTCACACCGGCCGGCACTATCGCATCGAGGACGCGCAGATCGGCCTCGGTTACAAGGGCGGCGGCCGGCCCACGATCTACATCAGCGGCGCCTCCGGGGTCGCCCAGAAGACGGCGATCGAGTACGCCGACTGCTGGCTGCGCTACGGCGACACCCCCGAGGGGATCGCCGCGGTCGCCGAGCCCCTCCTGGCCCAGGACTGCCGCGTCGGCATCCGCATGCACGTGCTGTCCCGCGACACCCGCGAGGAGGCGCTGGCCGAGCTGGCGGAGATGATGCGCGACCCCGACGAGGACCACAAGGCGTGGGTCAAGGACTTCGTGGCGAAGTCCGACTCGGCCGCCGTGCAGACCTCGTTCGACCTGGCCGACAAGGCCGAGGGCGACTGGCTCTCGCCGATGCTGTGGTCCGGCGCCGTCGCCTACCGGGGCGGACCGGCCCTGTGCGTGGTCGGCAGCCACCAGGAGGTCGCCGACTACCTCTACCGGTACAAGGCCGCAGGCGTGAGCGAGTTCATCTTCTCCGGCTGGCCGACCCGGGACGAGATGCGGACCTTCTACACCCGCGTCCTGCCCCTCATCCGTGAGCACGAGCGCAACGCGTAGCCGATGACGACGCCCATACCCCGATCGCATCGTGGACTGTTCGCGGGCGGCGTGCTGCTCGGCCTCATGGCCGAGCAGGTCGTCCTCTTCGCCGTCCCCCTGCTGATCTTCCAGGACAGCAAGGAGCTGTCGACGCTCGGCTTCGCCTTCGCGCTCGAATGGCTGCCGGGTCTGATCGCCTATCCGTTCGCCGGGCTCCTGGCCGACCGGGACGGCGGTGCGCGGCTCTTCTCCCGTGTGGCGGGCGCACGTGCCGCCGTCCTCGGCTGTGTCGTCGTGGTCCTGCTCCTTCGGCCGTCGGTGACCACCGCCGCGCTGATGACCAGTGGCGCCCTGCTGTCGGTCCTGGTGGCACCGGTACGGATGTCCGTGGAGAAGATGGTTCCCCAGGTCGCCCAGGGGGACCGGCTGGCGAGCACCCAGGCTCTGGTGCAGAACATGGAGTTGCTGGCCATGGCCCTGGGCCCGGCCCTCGCCATGCTGGCGGCGATCGCGTTGGGCAAGGTGTGGCTGCTCGGTGTCGCGGCAGCGGTCTTCGCGCTGGCCGGGGCCTGCTGGCTGCCCCTGCCGCGCTCACGGACGCCGCAGGCCAGGCAGAGCACCCGGGCCAACCTCGTCGAACTCAGGCTCGGGTGGACCCTGATGGTCGGCAACAGGCCCGTGCTCCTGCTGGGCATCCTCAACTTCGCCATCAATTTCGCCCTAGCGGCACTGCTGAGCATGAACGCGGCACTGGTCACCGGTGTGTTCAAGGCGCCGGATTCCGCTTTCGCTCTGCTGAACACCTGCGTCGGGGTGATCGGCCTGATCAATCTCCTGCTGATCCCCTTCCTGCTGAAGAAGTTCAGCGTCCAGTTCCTCGGAGTCTTCGGCTTCGGCCTGCTCGCGGGCGGACTGCTGCTGATCGGCGTGACCCCGTCCTTCCCGATGTACGCGGTGCTGTACGTCGCGGTGATGACCGGCGACGCGCTCTACAACATCTTCAACCGGACGCAACGCATACGGGTCATTCCCCGTGAACACCTGGGGAAGGTGATGGGGCCCTTCTACCTGCTCAATCTGCTCTCCTTTCCTCTCGCCGGCCTCCTCGTCGGAGGCGGCGCCACCGCGGTCGGCCCGCAGAAACTGGTCGCCGGACTCGCGGTCGCCCTCTGCCTGTTCGGTGCTGTGTTGCTGCCCCTGACGATACGCAGCTTCCGGCGGGCACTCGCCGTTCGTGAAAGCATCCCCGTAGGAGCCCAAGCGTGAGCGCGTCCTTCCGGTGCCTGCTGAGTACCGTCGAGTCCGATTCACACATCTGGAACCTGGTCTACCTCCAGAAACTTCTGGAGGAGAACGGCGCGGCGGTACGGAATCTCGGGAGCTGTACGCCGGTCGATTCGGTGACGCAGGGCGTCGCCGAATGGCAGCCGGATCTCCTGGTGGTGTCGAGCGTCAACGGGCACGGCCATCACGGCGCCCGTGTCCTGCTCTCCGCGCTGCACGAACAAGGCCTCGCAATCCCCTGCGTCGTCGGGGGCAAGCTGACCACCGCCGAATCGGACAATGCGCGCGTCCGGCGTGACCTGCTGGCGCACGGCTATACCGAGGTATTCACCGGTGACGACTCCATCGACCGCTTCAGGGAGTTCCTGAGGCTCGGCCTCTCGGAGGGTTTCTCCAGGTGGCAGCCAGATGCGGTGGTTGTCCCGCCGTGGGACGCAACGGAAACCGTGGGAGCTGAGGTTCGCTAATGCATATCGTCATCGTCAACCGCTGGCCGAGGTTCTCGGACGGGGTTCGCTGGGACAATGAACTCACCCGCTACGAGGAGTTCATCGACCACGATCTCCACCGTGTGAGCTACGTGGTGGACAAGCTCGGCGCCGACGGCGTTCTCGTCGACCCGTCCAAGATCCGCTCCTTCAAGCAGGTCGAGGACGTCAACGACTTCGTGGCACTGCGTGCCGCGGTGGCCGCGATCGCCGAAGAGTCCGGTCCGGTCGACCAGTTGATCGCCCTGTCCGAGTTCACCCTGGAGATCGCGGCGCGGGTCCGGCAGGACCTGGGCATCCCGGGGCCGACCCCGGACGAGGTCGCGGTGTACCGCGACAAGGTGCGGATGAAGCAGGTGCTCGCCGAGGCGGGACTGCGTGTGCCGCGGTTCGCGGCGTGCGAGGACCACGACCAGGTGCTCTCGTTCGCCGAAGCGTGCGGTTACCCCGTCATCCTGAAGCCCGTCGACGGCGCGGCGAGCATCGGCGTCCACCGCGTGGACGACGAGACCAGGCTGGCCGAGCTGCTGCCGACGGTGGACCTCTCCCGGTACGAACTCGAGGAGTTCGTCGAGGGGGAGATCTACCACGTCGACGGTTACATCGGAGCCGGCTCGGCGATCCGCTTCCAGGTCGCCTCCCGCTACGTGAGCGACTGCCTCGCCTTCGGCGCCGGCGCACCGCTGGGATCCGTGGTGCTCCAGCGGTCGCGACTGCGCGAGCGCGTCGAGGCGTTCGCGCAGGAATGCGTGTCTGCGCTCGGCATGTACGACACCCCCTTCCACCTGGAACTGTTCCTGACCCCCACGGACGAGCTGGTCTTCCTGGAGATCGGCGGCAGGATCGGCGGCGGCGAGGTCCCCCATCTGCTGAACAAGCTGTTCGACGTCAACCTCTACGAGGTCTGGCTGCGCGAGCTGGCCGGGGAATCGGTCACCCCACCGGCCAAGACCGGTGATCCGGCCGGTGGCTGGCTGATCCTGCCCAAGCCCGCAGAACTCCCCGCGCGTGTCGTCAAGGCCGAGCCGATGAGCGAGCGCGTGCCGACCATCTGGCGCGAACTGCTGCCGCCGGTCGGCGAGGTACTGCAGCCGGGCGGCGCATACGACGCCCTGCACAGCGGGCGATTCATCCTGCTCCACGAACAGCAGGAAAAGGTGGAGGCCGACATCCACCACATCATCGAGAACTTTGAATTCGAGGCAATCTCCCTATGAGTCACGAGCCGGGCACGGATGTCCGCGAGCACGACAACGCCCTCTACTCGCGTCTTCTCGGCTACCTGAGCGAGGTCGAGACCGCCGGCGTCAAGGCCGTCGGCGAGCAGATCGTCGACGCCGCCGGCGGTGTCGACGGGCTCCCGGAATACAAGCTCATGGTCGCCTACGGCGGCGGAAAGGACAGCACGTACGTCGTCGCCTTCGTGCGTGCCGTCCAGCTGTACCTGCAGCAGAGCTTCGACCGCACCTTCGTCATGCGGGTCGCGAACATGCGGCATGCCGGCGTACCGCAGGCCGTGATGGACAACATCGACCGCGTCTACCGGGCTCTGGCGCTGCTGGAGGACGAGCGCGTCGAACTGATCACCGTCGACCACACGCTGATCCGGCCCTTCGAGCGGACGCTTCCGCTGCCCGAGCGCATGATCGCCATCAACCGGGTCGACGTGCTGATGAACGGGCACCGTTCGGCCGGTGACGGCCGGCCGACCTTCTGCAACAGCTGCAACCTCTCCGTGGCCGACTTCTACGGGCGCGCGGCCTGGTGGCAGGGCGGCGTCGACGCGGTCGTCACCGGCGACTCGCGCCGCGAGCAACTGCTCTACTCGGCCTGGATCCTGCGCCTGGCCAAGGCCAGCGGCATCGACGTCGCACAGTGCCGGAGCATGGGCTTCCAGGGGCTGCTGATCGCCCTGCGCGGCATCGGCGACGCCTACTTCCGCGAGCTGTTCGGCGACGAGGCCGAGGCGGAACTGGCCGAGCGCGAGGTGTCCGCCGGCGGCCGCTCGGCGCAGCCCGAGTTCATCTCGATCTACGACCACGTCAGCTACCGGGTGCACGACCACTGGGACCTGATCGTCGACTTCCTGGGCTTCCGGTTCGACGATCTCGCCTTCAGCTTCAGCGAGTCCGACTGCGCCAACCCGAACCTGATGGCGCACCTGCGCGGCCTGCGGACCCAGTACGTCCAGAACCGTACCTACGAGGACGGCATCACCGAGTACCTGCACCTGGGGAAGGAGCTGATGAAGAAGAAGGAGATGCCGGAACACCTCGCCCAGCTCGTTCTCGGCCGCTACGACTCTGCCGAGAAGATGGAGCAGCGCCGCCGGCTCTCCGCGGACTTCGCCCGCGACTCCTTCGGCCTGGAGGAGCAGGCGCTCGTCGCCATGGTCTTCTCGCCGTTCACCGACGAGGGCGAGCGGCTCCAGACCTTCGTCGACCGCTGCCACCCGGAGATGTCCGACAGGACCGCCCGGCTGCACGCGGTCCTCGGCGGTGAGTCGGACGAGGCGGAGGCGGTCGCCTGGCTGGAGAACGTCTCGGCCCTGACGCTGGCACAGCTGCGCACCCTGTACCGCAGTGCTCTGACGGACTTCGCGGCACAGGACTCGATGATCTCCCGGGTGCGGGCGGGCGACCCGCACAAGACCGGCGTGGAGACGGTCGATCCGCGTACGGGCCGCCGCACTCTCGAATTGATATCCGGCCGGTAACATGTCCGGATATTTCGACCGGTTTGTCGCCGAGTCCCGCCGGCGGCAGACCCTGGTCGTCCAGCCGCGCATGGGGATGGGGAACCTTCACACGATGCAGGCCGGGCTGCGCGCCGTAGCGGCGCTCGGCCTCCCGGCCGTGGGAACCATCACCATCGACAGCTACACCCGGGTCGGCGACTACACCACCTCTCTGGAGCGCCTGGCCGCGGGCGAGGAGCTGAACGGCTACCCCCTGGTGTCGCACCCGGCCGGTGCGACCCGGGCCATGCTGGAGGGCCTGCACGGCCCGGGCTTTCCCGTCCAGGTGCGGCACGGCACCGCACGTCCGCTGCGCGTCTTCGAGAAGCTGGTCGAGGTCGGCCTGGACGCCACGGAGGGCGGGCCGGTCTCGTACTGCCTTCCCTACAGCCGCCTTCCGCTCGCCGACGCCGTGGACGCGTGGGCCGAGAGCTGCCGGTTCCTGGCCGGCGCGACCGAGCACGGGCACATCGAGAGCTTCGGCGGGTGTCTGCTGGGGCAGCTGTGCCCACCCTCTCTGCTGGTGGCGATGGCCGTCCTGGAGGGCTGCTTCTTCCGCCGTCACGGGGTGCGTCACCTGTCACTGAGCTACGCGCAGGGAACGCTGGCCGTCCAGGACCGTGGTGCGCTGCGCGCGCTGCGGGCCCTGGCCGCGGAACACCTGGCGGACACCACCTGGCACGTCGTGCTCTACACGTACATGGGCCTGTTCCCGCGCACCCCGAACGGGGCGACCGCGCTCATCCGGGACAGCGCCCAGCTGGCCCGCGACGCGGGGTGTGAGCGGATGATCGTGAAGACGGTCTCGGAGGCCTGGCAGATCCCGAGCGTCTCGGAGAACCTCTCGGCGCTGCGCCTGTCCGCGGCCGACAGCGGGATCCGCACGGCGCCGAGCGCACTGGAGGACTCCTTCTTCGAGGAGACGCTGGAAGAGGCGCGGCTGCTCGTGGAGGCGGTCCTCGACCTCGACGACGACGTGGGCACCGCGCTGATCGAAGCGTTCCGCAAGGGGCTGCTCGACATCCCCTACTGCCTGCACCCGGACAACCGGGCCGCGGCGACCTGTGTCATCGACGACCGGGGAGCGCTGGCCTGGGGCGAGCGGGGCGGCCTTCCGCTGCCGCGGGCGGCCGAGAGGGCGGGAGGCGACCGGCTCGGTTCCGACGAGCTGTACGAGATGCTCAATCACGTCGCCGACCGCTACGACACCAACAAGTACGAGTCGGGATTGGTTTGACCGTCATGAGTGCCCAGACAGACAGGCAGCAGCGGCCCACGATGGTGCTGGTGGACGCGTTCTCGACGGGAGCGATGCTGGCGCGGGAGGCGGCCGGCCGCTACCGCGTGGTGCACGTCCGCTCCCGCGCCCTCGTCCCCGACACCTTCGCCGCGAGCCTGCCCACGGAGGTCTTCGAGGAAGACCTCACCTACCCGGGCCACACCGAGGAAGTGCTGCGCCGGCTGGCCGAGTTGCGGCCGGTGGGCGTCATCCCCGCCAGCGAGTTCGGGGTGGAGGCCGCCGACGAGATCGCCGGCCGGCTCGGGCTGCGCGGCAACGACCCCGCACGCTCCGCCGCGCGGCGCGACAAGTTCCGGATGATGGAGGCGCTGTCGGCGGCCGGGGTGCGTACCTCGCGGCAGTGCCAGGGAGCCGACCTGGAGCGGTTGCTGAACTGGCGGCGCACGGCGGGCCTGGAGCGCGTGGTGGTCAAGCCGCTCGACAGCGCCGGGTCCGACGACGTCTACACCTGCGACACCGACGAGGAGGTGACCGAGGCCTTCGAGGCGATCATCGGCAAGACGAACCTCATGCTCAGGGCCAACGAGACCGTGCTCGTGCAGGAGTACCTCGACGGTGACGAGTACATCATCAACACCGTCAGCCGGGACGCGAAGCACTGGTTCACCGACGCATGGATCAGCCGCAAGACGGTCGGCGAGGGCAAGCGGAAGATCTACGATCTCGAAGACCTGCTGGCCCCCGGGGACCCGGCCATCGCGCGGATCTTCCCGTACGTCGCCGACTGCCTCGACGCGCTCGGCATCACCGACGGCCCGGCACACAGCGAGCTGATCCTGACCGCCGACGGCCCGGTCCTGCTGGAGACCGGGGCCCGGGTGTCGGGCCTGGCCAATCCGGCGGCGCTGGACCGGTGCACGGGCGCCAACCAGGTCAGTCTGACCCTCGACTGCTACACGCCGGGGGCCGACACCCTGACGAGCCGTCCCGTGCACTACCCCCAGCTGGAACAGGCGCGGTGCGTCAACCTGATCGCGCGGCGCGAGGTTCCGCTGGACACCCGGGCGATCCGGGAGGCGCTCCGGAAGCTTCCGGCGTTCGAGAGCGTCCGGTTCCGGGTCGCCGAGAGCGCGCACACCAGGCGCACCGTCGACCTGAACTCCTCGCCGGGCGCGGTCTTCCTCGTCCACGTCCATCAGGCCGAGATCGATCGCGCCTACAAGGAGTTGCGCGAACTGGAGCACGAACTGCTCTGAGCCACACCAAGACGAGGTGACAGGCCTGGCGGGCACCTTCCGGGGAGCCCATCGGGCCGGTCCATCAACAGCCTGACGGCCGGTGCGGGGCGGATCCCGCCCGGGTACCGGACGTCACATCAGATCCATGGTGAAGTCACATGCCCGTAAGTTCCGAGCAGTTCCGTGAGATATTCGGCTCTTTCCCCACCGCTGTCGCCGTCATCACCACAGTCGACGACCAGGGCGAACCCCGCGGGTTCACCTGCAACGCCGTCTGCTCCGTCTCGGCCGCGCCGCCCTTGCTGCTGATCGGGGTCGACAAGCAGTCCCAGACCCTGCCGGCACTGCTGTCCACGCAGGCGTTCGTGGTCAACTTCCTGGCCGCGTCCGGTCAGGAGGCGTCACAGGTCTTCGCGAGCAAGAGCCAGGACAAGTTCGCCACCGTCCGGTGGCGGCCGTCGGACCTGGCGGCAGGCGCCCCGATCCTGACGGACGTGGCGCTGGCGTATGCGGAGTGCCGCACCGTCCAGACCGTCGAGGCCGGAGACCACTGGCTCTTCGTCGCCCAGGTGGAGGGTGGCCGGACCGACGCGCGCGAGCCCCTTCTCTACTGCAGGGGCGAATACAGCATCTGGTCGGGGCTCGTGCCCGCAGGACGCTGACCGATCGGATGCCGCACCGCGGCACCGCGGCCGTCGGGGCCCGCGGGATCATACGGCGCACACGGAACGGCACGCGTGGTCCTGCCGGCCCGACGGACCCCGGGCACCTCGCGTTCCTCAGTCCGCCAGCCGGAAGTTGGCCACCAGCGCGTACTTGTCTCCGGCCGCGACGGTCTCGCCGCGGTGCCGCAGGTCCGACCGGAAGAGCATGACCCGGCCCTCCCGGGCGGCGACCTCGAAGTCGGGCCGGCCGGTCTCGGCCAGCTGGAACTGTGTCGCTCCGCCCGCGAGTCCGCCGTACGGCAGGTAGAGCACCATGGTGAAACACCGGGCGCGCTCGGGGCTGGAGTCCCGGTGCCAGGGAAAGCTGTCGCCGCTGCGCGTGTGCTGGTACTCCAGTACGCACAGCTCACTGGGTCGTCCGGCCGTCAGCAGCCGCTCGCCGGCTCGCTGCACCTCGTTCGTCACCGGCTCCGCGAGCGCCAGCATCTCGTCGGACATCCGGGTGTGCGGGATGTGCTGCTGCACGCGCCGGCCGGTGTCCACGCTCTGCCGCGCCTTCAGACCGAAGGGCGCGGGACTCCACAGGGAGGACTCCCGGATCGTGTCGAGCATCCGTCTCGTCAGCGATGCCGGCACCGAGTCGGACGTGAAGACGCCCTCGGCCTGCTGGTGCCAGTCCGGTCGGATCGCCGCGGTACTGCTGGGCATGTCAGCTCCATCGCTCTATGGAATGGATCGGCAGGCCGGACGCCTGGCCGACCACGGCCTCGGCCAGGCCGGCCGTGGCCCGGCGGATGCGGGCCAGGTCGTGCTTGTCGTTGGCCGTACGGGGCAGCGGGCTGCCGGACACCACCAGGAACCCGGGGCGCGTGCCGTGCGGAAGCCGGGCCAGGAAGTCCTGCCCGCGCCGCCGGCACTCCTCCGCGGTCGGCCCGTACACGATCAGCGCGATGTCCTCGCCGAGCCGTGCGGACGGCAGCGCCTGGACCACGGCCTCCTTCGCGAGCAGTGTCCTGCGGGCGGCCTCCACCAGCATCGTTCCCGAGATGTTGACGCCACCCCTGATCACCACGTCACGGCTGCGTCCCACGATGACGTAGCCGTCCGGGGTCTGCCGCGCCAGGTCTCCCGTCTCGTACCACCCGTCGGCGTCCGTCGGCAGCGGCCGTACCACGCCGTCCTGGACGACCGCCGCGGCCCGCGGGTAACCCCGCACCAGGAGCCGGCCGTCGGGCCCGTCGACACGGCACCGCACCCCGGGGAACGGCCGTCCCACGAACCCGGTCGGCGGAAGGGAACCGGCCGGCACGTCGGCGGACATGACGGCGTTGGTGAACTCCGTCATGCCGTACAGGATCGTGACCCGGCTGCCGAGCGCGTGCAGGGAGCCGATGAGGGAGCGCTCCACGGCCATTCCGCCGGTGATCAGGTGCTGCGGCCAGCCGGTCCCGGCGGATCCGTGGTCGAGGAGGTCGAACAGCACGGTGGGCACCCCGGCGAGGTGGGTCGGCCGGCAGTCCCGCAGCCATGACGCCAGCACGCCGGACTTGGCCTCGGGCGGGAGGATCAGCACGGCGCCGCACGAGAGGGCGGCCCGCATGCCCACGACGCTGCCTCCGACATGCCAGAGCGGTGCGGTCACCAGGTAGCGGCTGCCGGGGCCGAGGCGGGTACGCGCGCCGAAGTCACGTGCGTTGCGTGCGAGGGCGGCGCGGTCGAGGAGGACGGTCTTGGCGGATCCGGTCGAGCCGGAGGTGTTGATGGCCAGGCCCCAGGCCGCGGACCGGGCGGGGGCCTGCTGCGAGCCGTCGGTGTCCGCGGTGAGCGCCGAGGCCCGCGGTCTTTCGACCTCCTCGATGGCGAGGCTCGGGGCGGGACCCGGCGTCAGGTGGGCCAGCACCGAGGCGCCGGCCGCCCCCACCGCGTCCCGCAGCGCACCGAGGTCACCGCGTGGCGCGGTGGGAAAGGGCACCAGACCCAGTTCCTCGGCCGCCAGTTGCAGAACGACGGCTTGCACGCTGTTGCGCACCGCGATGGCCAGGAGGGAACCCGGGCGCATACCGGGTGCGCGGTCGCGGAGGCGGGCGACCGTGGCACGGACCAGCTCACGCAGCGTGTTGGCGTCCAGCTGCCGCCGCTCACCGGTCTCGGCGTCGGCGGCGATCAGCACGTGCCGGTTCGGGTCCGGGAGCACCGTCATGGAGTCACTCCGTCGGTCAGCAGCACGTACTCGGCCATACCGCGCAGGTTCAGCAGCGGATCGTAGGGGAGGTCGGCGGGGAGCAGATCGAGGAAGGGCACGCATCCACCGCCGGTGAGGACGGCGGGAACGCCGGAGCCGACGAGACCCCGCACGTGTGCCGTCAGCGCGGCTACCAGCGCCGGCACGGCGACTCGGCCCCCGCGACGCAGCGCCTCCTCGGTGCTGGTCGGCATGGTGTCCTCGGAGCCGACGGCGGCGAAGGCGGGCAGGGGCAGTCCGGTGCGGTCGTGCAGCGCCCGGTAGGCGAGGTCGATCCCCGGATAGAGAATGCCTCCGGCGTACGCCCCTTCGGCGGACACCAGGTCCACACACAAGGCCGTGCCCATGTCGATGACCAGGGCGCCGGTGCGGAACCGGCGGAACGCGCCGAGCGCGGCGGCGAGCCTGTCCGTACCGAGCCGTTCGGGATTGCGGGTGAGCACCCGCCCCGGCAGCCGGGCCGCGGTCATGTGCTCGGCCCGGCAGGAGTGCCGCTCGGCGAAGCGGCGGACGGTCGCCACCAGCCGGCCCGCCGGGTCGGAGACGACGAGCCGCAGACCACCGGCCGCGACGGCTTCCGGTACCGCGGGCAGGGACGTGACGAATGTGTCGAACCGGCTGTCGTGCTCGGCCTGCGACGGGTCCAGCGGGAAGGCCGAGGCATTCTCCACGGTGCCGTCGGGCAGCATCGGCGCCGCCTTCACGCGAGAGTTGCCCACATCGATGAGCAAAAGCAAATCGCGTGACCTGGAGGTGGCGCCGTTCAGCACTTTTCGTCGCCGTCGACGATGACCACGCGGGGTGACGCGGAATGCCCTTCGCTCCACTCGGTGCGAAGGATGGAGAACACGTCGAGGTCGATGTGACCGTGGGCACGCTTCACATGGGCGCGCAGCGTTCCCTCGTGGGTGAGACCCAGTTTCCGCATTACCTGGGCGGCGCCCTGATTGGTACGCATGGAACGCCCGACGACCTTGAAGACTTCGGGCCTTCGACGGAAGATGTTCGTCAGCGCGGCACCATGCAGCAAGGTGCCCCATCCCTGCCGGGTGGGAAGTTCCGGAGAGAGCATGATTTCCGACTCGTAGACATGCTCGAAGGGCCATTCGATATGGCCGGCGGAGAAGGCCACGATATCACCGGTCGCGGACTCGAGAATGTATGCCCCGATAAGGGGATCATTCTTCGCTCGCTGAACGAGCCCGAGCAGATCGCCTTCCGTCGCTGCCTCGCCACGGGCGGAGAACTGCTCCAGTGCGGTCCTTGTCTGCAGCCAGGATGCGACTGTTTCAGCGTCTTGAGCAGCAAACGGACGGACGTACACTGTCGTATCGACGGGCATTTTCATCATGGCCTTCACGCATCGACGCTCGTCAGGCGGTCTTGACCGAGGTGACGACCGGCTTCGGGTGAATGGTGGTTCCGATGCGCATGAGTGGAGTTTCCTTTCTGCGTTGGATTATGGCGCTAGCGCCACTTGGTGAAAGATTTATATCACACGGGGTCAGATGACCCATCGTGACGAACGTCCTATCTCGAGAAGGACGCACTTTGTCCTTTTTGATCACGGCGGTACCGATCTAAGTGCAAGGAGCTGCGGATGACCGTCCGCCTGAACATCGAGCAGCAGCGTGCGACGCTGCTCGTGGACAACCCCGAGAAGCGGAACGCGCTTTACGTCGAGGATTTGTCCGAAATGTTGAGCCTGGCCCGACGGGCGGTCGAATGTGGGGTCACGTCCTTGGCTCTTCGCGGCGCCGGCGGGAACTTCTGCACGGGGACAGTGGTCGAGGGGGCGGTCGATCCTCGGTCCATCATGCTTCGCACTCGGAAATTCCAGGAATTCGCAACCGCCTTCGCCGAGCTTCCGGTACCCACGCTCGCCGTGGTCGAGGGATATGCCGTCGGTGGCGGTTTCGAACTCTCCCTGTGCTGTGACTTCGTCCTGGCCGCACATGACGCGCAGTGGGGTATGCCCGAGGCCGACCTGGCGCTCACCCCTTCGTGGGGGGTGAGTCGCCTGGTGTCGCGGGCGGGGCCGCAGTTCGCGCGCAGGGTCCTGCTGCTCGGCGCGATCCACCCGGCACGGACCGCGGTCCGGCACGGTGTGTGGGATCGCCTCGGCGCGGCGGAGCAGCTGGACGAGGCCGTCGCCGAGTGGCACCGGCTCATCGGGCTGAAGAACGCCCAGACCCTCCGCCAGACGAAGGCGCTGCTCAACTCCCTGTCCGAACCCGGCCCGCAGGCCTGGGGCCTGGAGATGTTCAGTGCGTGCCTGTCATGGGCCTCCGAAGGGCACTGGCGGGCACCCGACGGGGACGAGGGCCGGGGGGTGAGCAGCTTCTCCGAGGGGGCAGACCCCTGGGCCGCCCGGCGGGCGGCGTCACGCGACTTCTGGGTCGACTGAACCCCGGTGGCCGGCCGTCCCGGCAGCCAGGAAGCGGGCCAGTGTGTCGACCGCCGCATGGACATCCCGGCCTCCGCGCAGTTCCATCGCGTCGATTCCCGCACAGTCCGCCACCAGTCCCGCTGCCGCCGGCGGCAGCGACAGCGGGGCCGGGTAACCGAACCCCGTCCAGACGGGCCACGCCGGGTCGAAGACGGGAACTTCGGCATACAGCTTCCCGGGAACCTCCCGGCGCGGCACCGGTGCCGAGGTGGCGTCGGCCCCGTCCGCGAGCCTCGGCCACACCAGACAGGCCAGCTCGGCGGAGGGCAGCGGAGCCGTACCGAACCACGACGCCACGCGCCCGGAGCCCACCTCGATCTTCCGTTCGCGTTCCCGCCAGTCAGGGGCTTCCACGAACGGGAGGACCTCCTGGTAGGGATCGAGGTTCCCGAGCAGCCCCAGGC
Source organism: Streptomyces sp. NPDC048514 (assembly GCF_043199955.1). NCBI lineage: Bacteria > Bacillati > Actinomycetota > Actinomycetes > Kitasatosporales > Streptomycetaceae > Streptomyces > Streptomyces sp. NPDC048514. The sequence goes on from NZ_JBICWT010000012.1 coordinate 262,731, forward strand.
CCTGCAGGGTTCCCGTGGCCATCCGCACCGGCAGTGGCATGCCGAAGGCGCGCACGCGCACGCCGTGGCGGCTCTCCGGCGGATCGTCGGCGGCGCGCAGCATCACCAGGTCGTTGGTGATGAACCGGGCCCCCAGCCGCTGCATGGCCGCGAGGGCGAGCGTGGTCTTCCCCGAACCGGACGAGCCCGTGAAGACCACCGCCCGCCCGTCCAGGGCGACGCAGGACGCGTGCACCGGCACGTGGTTCCGCTCCTCCACCAGCAGCGAGACCACCACCGTCCGCACCAGTCGTGCGCTTTCGAGCAGCAGCAGCGCCACGTCGGACGCCCACAGGTCCACCTCACGGCTGCGCGGGTCCGACCGGTAGACGAAGCGCCCGTTCGGGTCCAGGGCGTCCCGCGGGCGTCCGGGGCCGGGCTGGGTGAGGAGCAGGGAACGATGGATCTCGACCGGGACGGGCCGCAGCGGTGCGGCACGCTCCACCGCGGCGCGAAGGTCGTCCAGCTCGGCCTCCGGCACCAGATGCAGTCGCACCACGGCGCTGTCCACGTCCGCGACGGCGGACACGGCACCGTGCTCGGCGCCCTCGCTCCGCTCAGCCTCGGTGACGTCGAAGTACGGCGTGTACACGACGGAGGCGTACGCGGGGAACGACGTCCAGCCGTAGGACTCGACGCGCACGCGCACCCCGTCGCAGTGCACAAGGACACTGGAGTCGCTCATCGATCCGCTCCCTCGGCGCGAACACATGTGTACTGGAGCAGCAGACCGGCTCCCGAGCCGTCGGTGCCGACCGTCCAGGAGCCGTCCACCGCCAGGGCGGTACCGGCCGGCGGCGTCAGGAGCAGGGGCGTTCCGTCCGCCGGGGTGAGGCGCACTCCGCCGCCCGGAGGCGTGCCGTGCGACGGGTTTCCGGTGAGCGGGAGCAGCAGGGTGAGGCCGCTGCCGGCGGCGCAGTCCGCTCCCGCCGTCCGGCCCGTGGCGTGGGCACCCTTGCGGAACTCCTGGTGCACGACGACCGGCCGGCCCGAACTGCCGGACCCGTCGCGGCCGTCCGTGCCGGGGATGCGCTCGCCGACCAGATGATGCACCGCCTCGACGAAGATCAGCATCTCCGGCGTCATCCCGTCGGCCGGCAGCCGTGCGGAGCCCGAGTCGCCGGAGGCCGTCCATGCCTCCGAGCGGTCCAGCAGCCGCAGCAGGCTGCGGCACTCGGGTTCGCCCAGGACCGGCAGGCGCCACGCCCCGGGAGCGAGCCGTGTCCACGCCGGCGGGTCCGGCCGGCGCACGAGTGACGGACATTCCCCGAGCACCCGGGCCGTCTCGGCCCTTCCCTCCGGCAGGGGCCGTCGCTCCGTCAGGGACCGGCCGCCCGTGCCGTCGTGCGGTCCACCGTGTCGCGGACCCGCTGTCTCAGTGCACCGGGACACTGCTGCCGCCTTCCATCCGGTTCGCCCGCCGGGTGTCGAACGCGCGCTCCAGGAAGCCCTGGTGCCAGCTGCGCACGTTCCCTTCGAGGTGACCGTATTCGTCGAGGTAGGCCGCGTCGCCGCCCGGGGTGAGTCGGTCCAGCAGCCAGTCGGGGACGACGCCCGGGTAGAGCTGCGCCGCGTGGAAGAGGGCGAAGTAGGCGTTGCGGCCCACGCCGTAGTGCACCGCGCGGTCCGCGAACACGGAGAGGACGTCGTCGCCGGCCGCGCGGACCGCGCTGACCACGTCGATGAACTTGGACAGGGCGATGTCCCGACCCAGTTCGATGTAGTAACCGGTGTCCGCCTCCTTGTAGAGGTGCTGGCACAGGTCGAGCAGTTCATCGGCGGGTTCGAGGACGCGGGCCGCCACGCCCGCGACCACGGCCGGGACGCTGCGTTCCAGGAACTCGACCGAGCCCGTGACGCGTCTGTCCCGCCCGGGGAGGACCGACAGGCACAGATCGATGAAGAAGGCCTCGACGCCGGGGGCGTCCGTCGGCCTGATGTAGGGCAGCGAGTTGTTCACGTGCAGCCGCCAGAAGGCCTGGGTGGCGCGGTCGTACGGCCGCAGCGTCCCGTCGGCCTGCAACAGTGCCTGGGAGTAACCGAGTTCGGCCAGCACCTCGCCGGCCGCCTGGACCGTCGAGGGGGCGACGAGCAGATCGAAGTCGCTCGTGCGGCGCATTCCGGGGTCCGGGAAGAACCGCTCGCACAAGGGGAGTCCCTTGCGTACGGCATAGGGCACACCCGACGCGTTCAGCGCGGCCAGAACTCGCGCGAGCTCGCCGGAGAGCCCCGCATTGCGAACCCGGTTTCCTTCGAACACCGAGGTGTACACCCAGTGATCCGGGATGATCTCGGTCTCGCCGGTCTCGGACCAATAGAGGCGGAATTTCCGGAGGTTGAACCCGATCAGCGGGAGAACGCGATGCTTGGCCCCCTGATGGAATATCCAGGACCAGTCGACCTCCGCCGTCAACTCCGCTATCGACCGGTGCAGTCGGCCGGCGCCGGCTGCGTCGAGCCATGGGTCGGCGAGGGCCAGGAGGAGGGAGATCTCCGACTGGTGAGGCAGGTCTGGAAGGCCCGGATCGGGCGGAAAAGACTTGTCTACGGTGCTCACACTCTACCCCGGCCTTCGTGATCCACTTGCACCTGACCAGGTCCGATACCGGCCACGCGGCAGGTATCATAGCCGCGCCGATCACTCCGGGCGTCCCTCCATGTCTCCTCCGGGGAACTCTCCGCCCGTCTTTCCCAATTCGCTTCGGAGTCGTATCCGCAGAAGGACCATGGGGGACCCGATGACAGAGTGCCGAACAACGGATCGTGCTGTCCTGCACACCTTTCTGGACGAAACCGCCCGTTCCCGTCCGCACGCTCCCGCAGTTCGTGACCGCACCGGACGGTGGAGTTACTCGGAGTTCACCCGGGCCTCTGACGCGGCCGCAGATTGGCTACGCGGCGCGGGTGTTGGCGTGGGTGATCGCGTGGTGGTGCGTGCGTCCCCCACCAGGTCCACTCTCGCGCTCATGTACGGCTGTTTCCGACTCGGCGCCGTTTTCGTCCCGTTGGGCACGACCGCCACGCGTCATCAACTCGGACACGTGCTGGCGGACGCCCGTCCGGCGCTGTTCGTCACCGACGAGGACGCCCACCTCGGCTGGTCCTCCGTGCCGAGCCGGTCGCTTCCCGAGGACGCGGCGACGTGGCCGGCGACCTCACCGTCCCCGTCGCACACGGCGGGGGCATCCGGCCCGGAGGCGGCACGGACCGCGCTGATGCTGTACACCTCGGGCAGTACGGGGCTGCCCAAGGCGGTGGTGTGCCCGCATGCCGCGGTGTCCTTCGCGGTCTCCGCCATCGCGCGATGCCTGCGCTACCGAGCGGACGACGTGGTCCATTCGTGCCTTCCGCTCTCTTTCGACTACGGCCTCTACCAGGTCTTCCTCAGCGTGTCGGCCGGGTCCGAGCTGGTCCTCGGGGACGCCTCCCGCGGCGCGGCGCTCCTCGCCGACCTGCGCCGGTCGGCGGCGACCGTCGTACCGCTCGTCCCCTCGCTGGCCTCGATGCTGCTGATGCTCGCTCGCCGCAGCCCGACGCCCACCTCGGTGCGACTCTTCACGAACACGGGCGAGCACCTCTCGTCCGGCCTGGCCGCCGAGCTGCGCGAGCGGTTCCCCGGCGCGGGCGTCCAGATGATGTTCGGCATCACGGAGTGCAAGCGGGTGGCCATCCTGGAGGTGGACGGTGACCTGCAGCGCCCCGGCTGCGTGGGACGGGCCCTGCCCGGAACGCGCGTCGTCGTCGTGGACGAGGCGGGCAGGCCGCTGCCCGCGGGCGAGACCGGCGAGATCACCGTGCGGGGACCTCATCTGATGGCCGGCTACTGGGACGCGCCGGAACTGACCGGTCACACCTACCGGACGGATCCCGGCAGCGGCGAACGCGTGCTCCACACCGGAGACTTCGGCCGGCTCGACGGCGAGGGCTATCTGTACTTCGAGGGACGGCGCGACGAGCTGTTCAAGCGGCACGGTGTCCGCACGTCCGTGACCGAGATCGAGACGGCCGCCAAGGCCGTGGATCGGGTACGGGCCGCGGCGGTGGTGCCGCCCACCGGCCACCGGGACGCGGTGCTGTACGTGACCGGGGACGTCGAGCCCGAAGCGGTGCTGCACGGTGTCCGCGACCTCCTCGGCCCGGCCAGGACCCCCTCGGTCTGCCGTGTCCTGGAGTCCATGCCCCTCGGTGCCAACGGCAAAGTGGCGCGCGGCGCGCTGCGCGGCTGGGAGGACCCGCACCAGTGACCAGTGCCCCGATATCGTCCCTGACGGACCGCTTCGGCAGTCCCTTGTACGTGTACGAGCTGAGCGAGCCGGAAGCGGCGGCGGCCGGCCTGCGGCAGGCGCTGCCGCAGCCGTCGACGCTGTACTACTCGCTGAAGGCCAACCCGCATCCGCTGATCGCCCGTGCACTGCACAAGACGGGGTGCCATGCCGAGATCAGTTCCGAGGGTGAGCTGACGGCGGCCCTGGCCGCGGGCTTCGCCGCGACCGACTGCCTCTACACGGGCCCGGGAAAGACCCGTACGGAGATATCCCGCGCGATCGCCGAAGGGGTCGTGCGCTTCTCCGTGGAGTCCGCGGGCGACTACCGGCGGGTGGCCGCGGCAGCCGCCGCGCACGAGGTCACGGTGGACTGCCTGCTCCGGCTCAACACCTCGCACGCCCGCGGCGCCGGCGGTCTGCGGATGACCGGGACGTCCTCGCAGTTCGGGACCGACTCGGCGGCCTACGCCGCGGACCCGGCCGCCTTCGCACCCCTGCCCGGAGCCCGGCTCGCCGGTGCGCACTTCTTCGCGATGAGCAACGCCCGTGACACCGACGACCTCCTGGGCTCCCTCTCCGCGAGCGTCGTCGAGGCCGCCCGGCTGCGCTCCGAAGCCGGGCTCCCGCTCGAACTCCTGGACCTGGGGGGCGGTTTCGCCGCACCGTACGCGGGCCCGGGCGAGCGGCCCGACTACCGGGCCCTGCGCGAACCCCTGGAAGCCGTACTCGACCGGTACCTGCCGGACTGGCGGCACGGGCGGCCGCGGATCGCCTTCGAATCGGGACGGTACCTCGTCGGCGGTGCGGGACGGCTCGTGTGCACGGTCGGCGACATCAAGACCTCCCACGGACGCGACTACATCGTGCTGGACACCGGCATCCACCATCTCGGCGGACTCTCGGGCCTGGGACGTCTGCTGCCCATGAAGGCCCACCCGGTCGCCGCCGGGCACGGTGCGGCCGACGGGGCCGCCGGGCACGGCGCGACCGGCAAGCCCGCCGGGCCCGGGAAGGCCTCGCTCGTCGGCCCCCTGTGCACACCCGCGGATGTCCTGGCGCGCGAGGCCCAGGTGGACGGAGTCGCGGTGGGGGACCTCGTGGAGATCCCGAACGTCGGGGCCTACGGCCTCACCGCCAGCCTGCTCGGCTTCCTCGGCCGCCCCGTGGCCGGAGAAGTGGTCCTCCGCCGGGGAACCGTGATCGACGCGTCCCGGCTGGAGCTCCGCCGTACTCCGCTGGCTCCGCCCAGAGCCGCGGCGGCCCCCGGACGGTCCGCCGGCAGCGCAGAGGGGGCCGGGAGATGACCGACGGCACCATCGACATCCGGGACGCCGTGCGAGCCGTGCTGCCCGTGCTGCGCGAGCACGCGGCACAGGTCGACGCCGACGCCGTGTTTCCCGTCACCCCCGTCCAGGCGCTGCGGGACAGCGGCCTGCTGGGGTTGCTCGTGCCCGTCCGGTACGGCGGGCTCGGCGGCGGCCTGGGGGATCTGGTCGAGGTGGCCCAGGACCTGGCCGGCGCCTGCCTGTCCACCGCCATGATCTGGGCGATGCACTGCCAGCAGTCCGACGCCCTCGTCCGGCACGCCGCACCCGAACTCGCCGAGCGGCTGCTGCCCCGTGTGGCACGCGGCGAGGTCTACCTGGCCTCCGTCACCACCGAGCCGGGCAAGGGCGGGCACCTGCTCCGTGCGCAGGCCCCCCTGACCCACTCCGGCCTGGAGGTGTCCTTCGCGCGCACCGCTCCGGTGGTCACCGGAGGACGGCACGCGGACGGCTTCCTGATCACGATGCGGGAGTCGGCGGACGCCCCGGAGAGCCGGGTCTCCCTGGTCTACGCCGACCGGCAGCAGCTCGACATCGTCCCGGGCGCCCCCTGGGACACGCTCGGCATGCGCGGCACGGACAGCGCGGGCCTGCGGCTCCACGGCAAGGTCCCGGCGTGGCAACTGGTGGGCGAGCCCGGCGGGTTCCGCCGTATCGCGATCGAGAGCACGGCGCCGGTGGGCCACTTGGCCTGGGCCGCCTGCTGGCTCGGCAGCGCACGATCCGCGCTCCGGCAGCTGGTTGCCCTGTGCCGTTCGCCCGACCGGCCGCGCGGCCTCGACATCTCCTCCGATCTCGTCGCGGAACGCCTCGCCCGGGCCCGCATGGACCTGGAGGTGGTCGCCGCCTACCTGAGCCGCGTACGGGACGAAGTGACCGCCGCGCGTGCGCGGGGAGAGTCGCTGGACCGGCCGGACGTGCAGATCCACCTCAACACCCTCAAGGTCACCGCCGCCGAGTCGACCTTCCGTGCCGTCGACCGGATGGTGCAGCTCGCCGGGCTCGGCACCGGCTACAGCCGGCGGTCGGCGCTCCCCTTGGAGCGTCACTTCCGCGACCTGCGCTCGGCCAGCCTCAACTACTCCGACGACCGCCTGCTCACCGTGACCGGCGCCCTGACGCTGATGGACCGCTCCGTCCGGCTCGCCTGACACGTCCGCAGCACTCGCCGAGCCCCCGCGGCGCGCCGGCGCGCCCGCGCAACCCCACTGGAGAAGAAGACCATGACCGCCCCCTGGGCCGAGTTCGAACAGTTCGAGACCCTGCTCCGCGCACACCTGCCGCTGGCCGCCCCGGACTCCGCGCTCTCGCCGGACGCCTCCCTGACGGACCTCGGGCTCGATTCCCTGGGCACGGTCGGGCTGCTCGTGGATCTGGAGCAGGAGTTCGGCATCACCGTTCCCGACGACGCGCTGTCGGGCGAGACGTTCGCCACCGCGGGCGCCCTGTGGGGCGTCGTCGAGCGACTGCTGCCGACGGCTCCGTAGCACCGCAACCCTCACCGACCGGGTGGGGACGCCGAGAAGAGAGATGGGGATGGAGAAATCCCTCCGAAGCCGCGCGACGGCCGAACGGGACCGGATCGCCTCGCTGATCCAGGACCGTCTGAGTCTGCTGCGGCTGCTGAACAGGGAGGGCGGCCGTGCCGCCTTCCTCGTCGTGGGCCAGCTGGTCACCGCCGTATGGCCTTCGGCCATCGCTCTGGGGACCGGCTGGTTCGTCGGCCGCCTGGGCCCGGTGGCCGAGGGCGGGCGGGCCTGGCCGACGGTGGCGGTCCCGCTCACCGTGCTGGCCCTGCTGCTTCTGCTCGAAGAGGCGACCGTCTCCCTCCAGGGCGTTCTCCAGAGCCAGATCGCCGGGCGCGTGGACGGTCGCGTACGCAGCGCCGTGCGCACCTTCGTGCTGACCGCGCGAGGCTCGAGCCTCCTGGCGGATCCGCAGGTCGCGGACGACGTGAGTCGCGCGGGCAACATCACCGGCGGACATCACCGTTCGCCCGGCACGGCGGCCACCGGCCAGCTGATGCTGATGTTCCGGATCCTGTCCGCCGTCGTGGCCACCGTGCTGCTGGCCCGCTTCTCGGTGATCCTCGCGGTGTCCCTGCTCCTGGCCTCGCTGCTCATGCGGGTCGTCATCCGCCGGCAGTGGATGTACCTCTCCGCCGTCAAGGACGGCCGGGAGCATCTGGCCCGGCGTACGCGCTACTGGACCGAGCTGGCCGGGGGCCGGGCGGCGGCCAAGGAGATCAGGCTGTTCGGCCTCGCGAACTGGGCCGTGGCACGCCGGAGCAGGGAAGCCGTCGAATGGGCCGGAGAGCTCTGGCGCATCCGCTATCGCATCCTCAGACACCAGTGGCCGGCCGTCGTCATCGCGCTCGGCACGAGCGCCGCCGCCTTCTACTTCCCCGGCCGCGCCGCCTACCGCGGCGAGATGACAGCCGGCGATCTCGTGACGTATCTGGTGGCGAGCACGGCCGTGCTCCAGATCAGCCGCATGGGCATGGAGGCGTTCGACATCGAGTACGGGCTGGAGTCGGTCCGGGCCCTGCGGCGCCTCGAAGGCCGCCGGAGCGTGCCGGCCGACGCCTCTCCACGGCTGTCGCCCACGGCGCCCGAGCGGGCCGCGGGACCTCCGGAGATCCGCCTGGACAACCTCTCGTTCCGGTACCCGGGTGCGGAACGCCCCCTCCTCGACGGGCTGGACCTGCACATCAGGGCCGGCGAGACCGTCGCGATCGTCGGCAACAGCGGAGTCGGCAAGACCACACTCATCAAGATCCTCGCCGGCCTCCTCGAACCGACCGGCGGAACGCTCACCGTCGACGGAGCACGGCCGGCCCGGGCCGGCGCCGACGACTGGCGGCGCCGGCTCGGCATCGTCTTCCAGGACTTCGTGCGGTACCCGCTCACGGCCGCCGAGAACGTCTCCCTGGGTGCCCCGGAAGCCGGGGCCGAGCCCGACGCGGTGGCCTCGGCGCTCGCCCGGGCCGACGCCCTGGCCATGGTGGAAGGGCTGCCTTCCGGGCAGGACACGATCCTGTCGGCCCAGTGGCCGGGCGGCGTCGACCTGTCCGGCGGGCAATGGCAGCGCGTGGCCATCGCGCGGTCCCTGTTCGCCGCCGCGCACGGCCGGGACATCCTCATCTTCGACGAGCCCACCGCTCACCTCGACGTCGCCGCCGAGGCCGAGTTCTACCAGCGGGTCGCGGCGCACACCTCCGACCAGACGGTCGTACTGATCTCCCACCGCATGTCGACGATCCGCCATGCCGACCGGATCTTCCTGATGGCGGACGGCGTGATCGCCGAACAGGGCGGCCACGACGAACTCATGGCCGCCGACGGCGAGTACGCGCGGTTGTTCCGCCTTCAGGCGAACCGGTTCACGATGACGGGCGCACAGCAGGAAGTGGTGCTGTCATGACAGCAGCAGGACCCTCCGCAGCGGGGGACGGGAAGGGACATCGAATGAGACGGCAGCTGGCCGTGCTCCGGCACATGCTGGCGCTCAGCTGGCGGGCCGACAGCCGCTCGGTGCTGGTGATCTTCCTTCTGGTCCTGTTCAACTCGGCGGCGATCGCGGTCACCGGCCTCAGCCAGAAGTGGCTGGTCGACTCCGCCTTCCACGAGGCGTCGGTGGGCATCGCGGCCGCCACCGCCGTGGGCGCTCTCGCCTACTGCGCCATGGCCGCCGGCAGCCGCATCGAACTCAACCTGCAGGTCGTTCTGTGCGACCGGGTCGACGTCCGGGTCAGCGAGGAGGTCCTGACCACCGTCACCGCACTGGACACCATCGCGCACCTGGAGCACCCGGACTACCTGAACCGGCTCTCGATGCTGCGCAGCGGCACCAAGGCGCTGAGCGTCGCCTGGTGGAGCGTGGGCCAGGCCGCCAGCGCCGTCGTCAGCCTGGTGCTGTCCCTGTGGCTGCTGATGCGGGTACACCCCGCTCTCGGGCTGCTGATCCTGGTGACCGTCCCGTCCTTGTGGACAGCACGCCAGGGGTGGAAGCTGATCAGGCGGGCACGAAGGACGCGCTCCGAGTTCGAGCGCGCCGAGAAGGGGCTGCACGACCTGTGTGTGACACCGGAGAGCCTCAAGGAACTCGAGGTCTGCGGGTCCGGTCACGTCGTCGACGCGCGTGCCGCATCGGTCTGGGACCGGGCGCTGCGGGTCAGTGGCCGGGCCGAATACCAGGCGGTCCTCTGGCAGCTGGCCGGCTGGCTCTTCTTCGTCTGCGGATTCGTCGCGGCCATCTCCCTGGTGACCTGGCAGATCCAGCACGGGCGGGCCACCGTCGGCGAACTCGTCATGGTGATCTCGCTGGGCAGCAGCATGCGTCTCCAGCTCCGCTACGCCGTACAGACCTTCGGATGGGTCTCGGAGGCCGAGCAGTTCACCCGGCAGTACCTGTGGCTCGCCGACTACGCGCGGACCGACGCACCCGTCGCGACCAGCACCGCGCCCGACCGCCTCGCCCAGGGCATCACACTGGAGAACGTCTCCTTCGCCTACCCGGGGAGCGAGTCTCCCGCGCTCCAGGACGTGAACCTGACCCTGGCCGGCGGGACCACCGTCGCGCTCGTGGGCAGCAACGGGGCCGGCAAGTCGACCCTGGTGAACCTGCTGACCGGCACGTACCGGCCCACGGCCGGCACGGTCGCCGTCGACGGCACCGACCTGCGGGACATCGACCTGGCCGAGTGGCGCTCCCGCTCCACCGGCGCCTTCCAGGACTTCGTCAAGTTCGAGTTGCCCGTACGCGAGGCCATCGGCATCGGCCGTCTCGACCTCGACGCCGCGGAACGCGACGAGGAGGTGCGAGCCGCCGCGACGCGGGCCGAAGCGGCGGACTTCGTCGGCAGGCTGCCGCAGGGCTACGACACACAGCTCGGCCACGCGCATGCGGGCGTCGACCTCTCGCACGGCCAGTGGCAACGCCTCGCACTGGCCCGTGCGTTCCTGCGCGACGACGCCGTCCTCACCGTGCTGGACGAGCCCACCGCCGCACTGGACCCGCAGGCCGAGAACGATTTGTACGAGCAGTTCACCCGGCGGACCCGGAGCCGTGAGGGGTGCGTCAACGTCCTGGTGTCGCACCGCTTCTCCACCGTGCGGCTGGCGGACCAGATCGTCGTGGTCGCCGACGGGCGGGTCGTCGAGAGCGGCAGCCACGACGACCTCATGACACGGGGCGGCCGCTACGCCGAGCTCTACACCCTGCAGGCCAGCGGATTCGACGGCGCGTGAGAGGTGCAGAACGTGCCCGCCGCCCCTCCCGGGGTGGCGGGCACCCCTCTCATTCGCCCGCGGGCAGGCGGGTCAGCCCCGCCAGGATCCTCCGGTAGGCCTCGGCAGCCCCCGCGATCGTCCCCTCCTCGTAGAGATCGGTGCGATATTCGAAGTGGCAGACGATCTCCCGATCGACCTCGTAGGTGATCAGGGCCAGGTCGTTCTTCGTCCGGCCGGTCCGGAACCCCGGCTCGAACGAGACCTCGGCGCCGTCGAGTTCCAGCGCGACGCGCTGCTGTCCGAGGGAGACGAACATGGTCTGGAAGGCCAGGGCGATCTGGTCCCCGGCGGAAGTCTTCAGGAGTTCCTCCTCCACCACCATGGGCGGGACCTCCTGGTGCCGGAAGGCGTCGGCCAGTTGCCGGCCGGTCTCGGCCATCAGACCGGCCGCGCCGGGGTTTTCGGCGGCCCGGATCCTGATGGCGTGCGTGTTGACGAAGTAGCCGACGGTGTCGTCCATGCCGTAGCCGATCCGGTTCGCCAAGGGCAGCGCGAGCACCACCTCGTCGTGCCCGTACTCCTCCTGCATCAGCCGGGCGAAGGCGGCGAGCAGCACCGTCGGCGCCGTGACCCCGTGGTGCACCGCGGCGCGGCGCACCGCATCGCTCGACTTCTCGCCGAGACGCACCACGTGACTGTCGCCGAGGAAGTTCGGCGGGTCCATCTCCTTGTCCTCGGGGATGCTCGACGCCGGAGGAATGTCCCGCAGGTAGTCGACCCAGAACCCGAGCGACCTCCGGAACTCCGCGTCCTGGCGCCGGCCCCGCTGCTGTGTCACGAAGGCGGAGTACGGTCGCACCAGCCGTGCCGCCCGTGCGTCCGCCCGGCCGGACACCGCGGCGCCGTAGGCCGCGGACAGCTCGCGGTGGATGATCGCCCAGGACCAGCCGTCGCAGACGATGTGATGCACCACCAGGACGAACAGCCACCGCGAGTCCGCCATGCGCACCAGCAGCGCTCGCATGAGAGGTGCGTGCTCCAGCTCGAATTCCCGGGCCACCGCGTTCCGGCACAGCAGCCGCGCACTCTCGTACCGCTGATCGTCGGGCAGGTGCCGTACGTCCTCCACGCACAGTTCGGCCCTTGCTCCGGATATGACCCGCCGCAGGCCGTCCCCGGTCTCCCGAACGGCCGTCCGCAGGCTCTCGTGCCGGTCGACCAGCTCATCGATCGCGAACTGCAACGCCTGCGCGTCGACCTCCCCGTCCAGGCGGTAGACGCGGGACATGTTGTAGGAGGAGCTGGAGTCGGGGAAGTACCGGAACAGAGCCCAGAGCTGCTCCTGGCCGTAGGAGAGGAGGGCGGGGCCGTCGGCGGGAACAGCGGTTCCGTCCAGTCGCCGCGCCCTCTTCATCACCTCCCTCAGGTTCTCCCAACGTGCGTCGCCGGATGTTCTCGGCGACTCGGAAGCCACTTGCCGGGAGCTGCCTTCGGCCAACGGACTGCCTTTCCTCAGGGCGTCATTGCGTGCGCACACATCATCCTCGAACGCCTGGCCGTTGACGAATTCGAGCCCCCGGGCCGGGAAGCCGGTCAGTAGCCCGGTGCCTTCGCCAGCTCCTCCCGGTGTGCGGCTATCCCGGGCTGGTAGACCTGTGTGTCCCAGTCCTCGGGGGCGACCGGTGCCAGGGCGATGGAGACCGCGGGCTCCTCGACCTCGAACGCCTCCTGGACGGCTGCCGTCACCTGCTCCACCAGCCGGGACAACTGCCCGGCGGTCAGGGACTTCGGGAAGTGCTGAATGGTCACGTGAGGCATGAGAGCTTCCTTGTCTGTCGTGTCGCCGAGCCCGCCGGCCGTGGTGTGGCCCGCCGCAGCGCCTTGGCCAGCTCGTCGACGCCCGGATCGCGCAGCGCCCCGTAGTGGTCGGTCTCCAGCTGGACGATGCTGGGCGGAGCCGCCGTGTGGCCGGGGGCGCGTTCGATGAAGGAGGGTTCGTCGCCCCGGGCGCGGAACACCGTGACGGGCGCCGAGACCCGGCGTGCGGCCGGGTCGACGTGCTCGTAGGTGAACCCGTAGGTGCGGCGGACCACGGTCACCACCCGGCGGATCAGCGCCGGATCGAGCTGCGGGTACCGGCGGTCGACGAACCGGGCGAAGCCCTCCGCGTCGGTCGCCTCGTGCAGGCACTCGGCGAGGCCCGGGCCGCTCGTCGTGCCGGCGAAGACGGAGAAGAGGATGGTGGTGAAGACGGGATCGGTGAAGTCGGCAACCGCCGCGCCCGGCGCCGTCCGCGGGGCGCCGGCCACCCGCGGCGACCCCGGTGCCAGCAGGAACAGCTGCTCCACCCGCTCGCCCGACCGCTCCAGCTGCCACGCCGTCTCGAAGGCCACCCGCGCGCCGAAGGAGTAACCCCACAGGGTGTAGGGACCCGTCGGCTGGACCCGCCGCAGCGCCACGACATCGGCGGCGGCCATCTCCTCGATGGAGGAGAACGGCGTCTCGCCCTCGTTGATGCCGTGCGACTGGACGCCGTAGACCGGCCGTTCCCCGGGAGCGCGGGCGGCGAGCAGCCGCAGGTTCATCGTGAAGCCGCCGAGCCCAGGCCAGCAGAACACCGGCGGCTTGCCGCCCTCGGCGCGCAGCGGCGCGAGCCGGGAGGCCACGACGGCGGCCCGGGCGCTCACCGCCTCCGCCAGTTTCGCCACCGTCGGCGCCTCGAACAGCAGCTGCAGCGGCATGCTGCAGCCGAACGCCTCGTTGATCCGCTTGACCAGCGCGACCGCGATCAGCGAGTTGCCGCCGAGCCGGAAGAAGTCGTCGTGCACGGAGACGGACTCCCGCTTCAGCGCCGCCTTCCACAGCTCGCACAGCCGGACCTCGACCCGGTTGCGCGGCCCCACCACCGGCGGGGCGTGTTCGGCCGCCTCGTCGACATGCCGCTCCAGGGCTCGCACGTCCACCTTGCCGTTGGGGGTGTGCGGCAGCTCGGGCAGGATCAGGATCTGACCGGGCAGCATGTACTCGGGCAGGGACGCGAGGAGATCCTCCCGGATCAGCTCCTCCGGGCCCTTCATGTGGACCTGGTCCTCGTGCATGCCCTCGTGCCGCATCTGCTCCCAGCTCACCGTGCCGCCGACACAGAAGTACGAAGGCCCGGCGGGCCGCCCCGTCTCCCGCAGGATCGCCGCCATGCGCCGCGCCGCCGGCAGATCGTCCCCGGTGCGGGAGCTGTAGCCCGCCGACATGAAGCCGAGGTTGGAGAGGTTCATCATCAGGTGCTGCAGCCCGCGGCCCAGATCCAGGTAGCTCCGCCGCTCCCTGCCCTGCTCGGCGGCGCGGCTGACGAGTGTGACGCCGAAGCCGGAACGCTCGTACACGGCCTGGTTGATGGCGACCACATGGCGCTTGAGGATCAGCTCGTCGCTGATCCGCCGCAGCCTCCCCGCCCGGTACCGGTACTGGCCGCTGGGCAGACCGGCCTCGCTGCCCGGATGGAACTGCACGTAGACGTCGAGGGAGTCGTGCGCGGGTGCCGTGGCGCGGGCCGGGGTCCAGGGCACCAGCACATAGGAGCCGAGGTGCAGGTCGTCCGCGGCACAGCCCGGCAGTCGCGCCGGGCCGGCGTCGTACGGCGCCTCGTCCAGGGCCAGGCCGTGGGCCGGCAGCACCTCGTCGAACAGCCCGGCCATATGCCCGGCCTCGATCTCCATGACCTCCTGGAGGTTCTTCTTGTACACCGGCTCGATCGCCGACCTGCGGCCGATGAAGTGCACCCGCACCCCGGGGGCCGCGCCCGTCTCACCGGGGCGCACCAGCACCAGTTCGTGGTCGACCGGGTGGTAGTAGTAGGTGCCCGCGGCCAGCCCCTCGATCCCGGCCAGCTCCAGGTACAGCTGGGTCGGGTACAGGGAGCCGGGGGAGGCGTAGGCGTACTTGGGCAGCAGGCGTTCCTCGCTCAGGAACTGCCCGAAGTTGCGCAGGATGTCGCCCAGTTCGGTCAGTCTCAGCTCTTCGGGGCGGCGGGAACCGGTGCCCCGGGTGCGCCTCCCGAGCGCCGCCAGCACGTCCGCCGCCTCCAGCCGGTCGCCCTCGAAGAAGCGGTACGTCTTGCGGGCGAAGGCCCGGCGCCGGTGCCCGGGACCGGCGACCGCGCCGGGCAGCCGCACGGCCGGCCGCCCGGCCAGATCGGCCGCGTCGCGCACGCCCGGGTTCGACAGCTGGGCCCGGACCTGGAGCTTGGACGACTTCGACACATGGTGTTCGCCGTGCACCCCCTGGTCCATCAAGGCCGCCTCACGCGGGCTCAGTTCGATGCAGGCGACCAGGTTCGGGGTGCCGCTGCGCCGGTCGGTGCGCAGCAGCACCGCGGCGTTCTTCACCCAGTCGTGGGTCTCGATGGCCAGGCGTATCTCGTCCAGCTCGATCCGGAAGCCGCGCAGCTTGACCTGGTTGTCGACCCGGCCCACGAACTGGGCGGTGCCGTCGGTGTTCCAGTGCGCCAGGTCACCGGTGCGGTACCGCCGTTCGTGACCGGCCCCCGCGGTCGCACCGCCCGTGTCCGCGCCCGGTGCGGCCCCGGGCGCCGGCAGCGATGCCGGCATCGGCGCGAAGCGGTCCGCGGTCAGCTCCGGCCGGCCCAGGTAACCGCGGGCCAGCTGGATGCCGCTGATGTGCAGTTCACCGGTCTCGCCGGGCCCCACGGGCCGTCCCCCGGCATCCAGGATGTGGTAGCGCAGGCCCGGCACGGGGGTGCCGATCGGCACGGCGTCGGGCCCCTCGTCGAGGGTGGCGGGATCGACCGTGTGCGCCGAGGTGTTGATGGTGCACTCGGTGGGCCCGTAGATGTTGACCAGCGTGGCCTCGGGCAGGGTCCGGGTCAGTTCCCTGGCGAGCGCCCGGGACAGCGCCTCGCCGCCGCTGAAGAGGTGGGTGAGCGACGTGCAGCGCCCGAACTCCTCGGTCTCGACGAGGGCCTGCAGAAGGGTGGGCACGCACTGCAGCGTCGTGACGGCATGCCGGGTGACGGTCTCGATGAGACGCGTGGGATTGCGGTGGATGCCGCCGGAGCCGACCACGACCCGGCTGCCGCACGCCGGCGCCAGGATCTCCCACTGCGCGGCGTCGAAACTCACGGGCGTCTTCTGCAGGACGGTCCTGCCCGCGTCGAGCCCGAACTCGGCGGCGAGCCAGTGCATCTGGTGCGCGATGGCGCGATGCTCGATCATCACCCCCTTGGGCCGGCCGGTACTGCCCGAGGTGTAGATGATGTACGCCAGATCCGCCGCCCGCGGACCCGCGGGCAGCTCGGCCGGATCCGTCTCGGGCCGGCCCTTGGCGAACTCCACCACGTCGTCGAGGGTGATGACGACCGTGCCCCCGGGAAGGAACCCCGCCAGCCGGTGCCGCAGGGCCTCCTGGGTGAGGACCACACCGAGACGGGCGTCCTGAGCGATGTAGCGGATGCGCTCCTCCGGGTAGTCCGGGGACAGCGGCAGGTAGGCCCCGCCGGCGCGCAGGATCCCCCAGGCGCCGATCATCAGGTCCAGCGAGGGCTCGACGAAGAGCCCCACGCCGACGTCCGCGCCGACCCCCAGGTGGTGCAGACAACGTGCCACGTCCTCGGCCCGGTCGGCCAGTTCACGGAAGGTGAGCGATTCCCCCTCGTGGATCACGGCGATGTCGTTGGGGCGGGCGAGAGCCTGCGCGCCCAGCAGATCGGGCAGGCATGTCTCGGTGGCGTCCCGGGTCTTCATCTACGTACCCCCGTATGCGAATCGGTCTTCGACCTTGCGCTCGAACGTACGGATTTGAGCCAGGCCAGGCGCGACGAGGGATCCCCGCAATCAGTGCAGTGCGGCAACCCGAACCATGGACGGCGTGGCCATGGAGCACGGGGAGCGGCAGATTTTGGCAGAGCACATGCCAAGTGCGGGAGCACACGGACACCCATGGCCGGTGTCGAGCGGAACAGATCCGGAGGGGCCCGTGACCCGAACAACCACCGCCGGTGTCGTCGGCTCGCTCGAGGAACTCGTGGGCGACACCCCGATGCTCCGGCTGGCTCTGCCCGGACTGCCCGCCGACGCGCACGTGCTGGCCAAGCTGGAGGCGGCCAACCCGCTGTCCAGCATCAAGGACCGGGCCGCCCTGTTCATGCTGCGCGCCGCCGAGGAGTCCGGGGCGCTGCGGCCCGGTGGGACGGTCGTCGAGTCCACCTCGGGCAACACCGGGATCGCCCTGGCCGCCCTGGCCGCCGCCCGTGGCTACGCCTGCCGGATCGTGCTCCCCGACAACGCCTCCCGGGAGCGCCTGCTGACCCTGCGGATGCTGGGTGCCGAGGTCGAGTTCACCGACCACACCCTCGGCTTCGCCGGCTGTGTGGAGCGCGCCGAGGAACTGCACGCCGAGACCCCCGGGTCCTGGTACGCGGCCCAGCACCTGAACGCCGACAACGTACGGGCCCACTACGAGACGACCGGCCCGGAGATCTGGCGCGACACCGGCGGCCGCGTCGACCATCTGGTGTGCGGCGTCGGCACCGGCGGCACCCTGACCGGAATCGCCCACTACCTGCGCGAGCGCAACCCGCGGCTGCGGGTCGTGGCGGTCGAGCCCGCCGGCTCGCCCCTGCTCTCCGGCGGCGAGCCGGGACCGCACCGGATCCCCGGCCTCAACGGCGGATTCACCAGCCCGGTCACCGATGTCGACGTCATCGACGAGGTGATCGTCGTGGCGGACGAGGACGCCGCCGCCACCACCCGCGCCATCGCCGCCAGCACCGGGCTGCTGGTCGGCGTGTCCTCCGGCGCCGCCGCCCACGGCTGCGTGGAACTGGCACGCCGGCACGACCTGGCGGGCGCCACCGTCGTCACCGTGTTCCCCGACACCGGGGAGCGCTACCTCAGCTGGTGGCCCGAGGCGGACCGGACGCCGGGGCCTGGGGCCGGCCCCGCCTCGCAGCCGGTCCGGTGAGCACCGTGCGCGCCGGGCGCTCGCTGCTCCAGCGGATCCGGGAGACCCTCGACGTCGTCGTCACCCGTGATCCCTCGGTCCGCTCCCGCTCCGAGGCGCTGCTGCACCCCACCGTGCTGACCCTGCTGGGCCACCGAACGGGCAACTATCTCTACCGGCAGGGCCGTTACACCTCCGCCCGGCTGGTCTCCACCGCCACCAAGGTGCTCACCGGAGGCATCGACATTCATCCGGGCGCCCAGATCGGCCGGCGGTTCTTCGTCGACCACGGCAGCGGGGTCGTGGTCGGTGAGACCGCCGTCATCGGTGACGACGTCTCGCTCTTCCACCAGGTCACGCTCGGCTCCTTCGGCTGGTGGCACGAGCAGGAGCACGCCCGGCCGGGCGCCCGGCGTCATCCGCGGCTCGGCAACGGCGTGACGGTCGGCGCCGGAGCCACCCTGCTCGGGCCCATCACCATCAGCGACGACGCCCTGATCGGCGCGATGTCCCTGGTGCTCGGCGACGTACCCAAGGGCGGCCACGTACGCGCCCCGCAGGCCGTCGCCAGCCACGTGCCCGGACGCCCCGCCGCCGCGGCCGGCCCGCGCGCGGACGAGCAGCCCCCACACCGGAACGGATCGGAACGGACCCATGAATCCTGAGCGTTCACTGCTCCTCGTCGGCGCCACCGACGAAACGGTGGCCAAGGCGAAGCAGCTGGGACTGCACGTACTGCTGCTGCAGCACCCCACCAAGATCAACGCCGAGCAGGAGCGCCTCGCCGACCTGGTGGAGGTCGTCGACTACACCCGCTGGGACCTGGTCCGGCCGATCGCCGAACGGCTGTGGCAGACCCCGGGCTTCGCCGCCGCCACCTCGATCACCGAGCCGGGACTGGAGAACGCCGCCCGCGTCAACGACCTGTTCGGCCTCGGCGGCACCGGCTACGAGGTGACCCGGCGCTTCCGTGACAAGGTGGTCATGCGCGAGCACCTGGCAGGGCTCGACCCGGACGCGGTCCGGGCGCGGCCGCTGCGCGCTCGCGAGGACCTGGACCGGTTCGGGGAGCGGCACGGCTACCCCTTCATCGTGAAGCCGACCGACGCCACCGCCAGCATCGGCGTGCACCGCCTCGACGGGCCCGCCGACGCCGACCGGGTCTGGGCCGAGGTGCGGCGGCTCACGGGCACGAGGACGGACCGGGTCTCGACGCTGATGCTGCTGCAGGACTTCCTGATGGAGGAGTACCTCGACGGCCCCGAGTACAGCGTGGAGTCCTTCAGCTCCGCCGGACGCCACGTCGTCATCGCCGTCACCGAGAAGTTCACCGACCCCGCCCACTTCGCCGAACTGGGCCACGCGGTCCCCGCCCGGCTCGGCACCGCGGTCGAGGAGCGGGTACGCGGCGCCGTCGGCGGGTTCCTGGACCGGCTCGGCGTCAAGGACGGCGTGTGCCACACCGAGATCCGGATCGGCGGCCGCGGCCCGCGTGTCATCGAGAGCCACAACCGGATCGCCGGCGACGCCATCCCCGACCTGGTGCACAGCGTCTACGGCATCGACACCGTCAAGCTCGCCCTCGCCGCGCCCTTCGGCCTGGCCGGGGAACTCCCCGACCGGCCCGAGCCGCACGGCGGCGCCGCCGTGCGGTCCCTGGTGGGACGGCCGGGCGACATCGTGGAGTCGGTGGAGGGTGTCACCGAGGCGCAGGCCCTGGCCGACGTGCTCGCGGTGCGCATCAGCGCCAAACCCGGGGAGACGGTCCGGCCCCTGCGGGACAACTGGGACCGCCTCGGCCTGGTCGCCGTCACCGGCGAGGACACCACGGCGGCGATCCGGCGCGGCGCCGAACTCGTCGGCGACGTGGTGAAGGTCCGGGTGAAGGACCCCGACGGCCGGCCGGGCCTGGCCGAAGCGGCCGCGGTGAGCGACCGGACGGTGATCCCGGCATGAGCGTCCTCATCCTGCACCGCAACCCCTTCGCCGCGTTCCCCTACCGCCGCTGGCTCGACGGCGACGCTCCCGGCATCGGCGACCGGGCGCCGTACGGCGGCGACGTCGTCGTACTCGCCGCCCGCGACAAGATCGAGCTGGCCGGCGAGGACGTGCCGGGCGACGCCGACCACGACTTCACCCACCTGGAGCTGTTCGGCACCCTCGACGACGAAGCGGTGCCGGCCCGCGCGTTCGCCCTCGCCGAGAAGTACCGGATCACCCACGTCATCGCCCACCACGAGGCGGACATCGCGCTCGCCGCCCGGCTGCGCGAACGCCTCGGTCTCGACGGCGCGTGGAGCGCGGACATCGCACCGTTCCGCGACAAGGCCCTGATGAAGGAGCTGGCCCGGCGGGCCGGCATCGAGGTCGCCCCGCACATCGTGCCCGGCACCGCCGGACAGGCCCGCGACTTCGCCGAACGGCACGGCTTCCCCGTGGTGCTCAAGCACCGCTCGGGGTACAACTCCATCGGCCTGAGCGTCATCGCCGACCGGGACGGGCTGGAGTCGCGGCTCGCGTCGGCCTACCGGGACGGTGCCCGGGACGACCTGCTCGTCGAGGCCTACGTGCCCGGGCGGATGTGCCATGTCGACGGCCTGGTGGTGGACGGCCGCACCGTGGCGGCCTGGCCCTCCCAGTACCAGTACGAGCTGGCCTCCTTCGGGGCCGACCCGGGGCCCCGGGTCGACCTGACCCTGGACGTGGACGACCCGCTCACCCCGCGGCTGCTCGCGCTCGTCGAGCAGACCCTGGCGGCCCTGAAACCCGAGGGTGGCCGGCTGCGCACCCATGCCTTCCACGCGGAGGTCTTCCACACGCCCGACGACCGCCTGGTGCTCTGCGAGATCGCGGCCCGTTCGGGCGGCGCGAAGATCCGGGAGGTCTTCGAGACCCTCTTCGGGGTCCAGCTGGCCGTGCAGGTGACCCGCGCGGAGGCCGGCCTCTCCCTGCCCGTGGTCGAGGGCGCGACCGGCGACGGGGGGCCACCGCGGCCACGCTGCATGTCGGGGCAGGTACTCACGATGAAGCGGCCCGGCCTGGTACGTTCCCTGCCCGCCCGCCCCGCGGAGGACTGGGTGAAGGGCTTCTGGCTGTTCGCCGAGGAGGGGCAGGTGATCGCCCCCGCCTCGGGTTCGGCGGACTTCCTCACGGCCGCGGTGGGCTCGGCCCCGACCCGCGCCGAGTGCGAGCGCAGACTGCGCGCCCTCGGCGACCGGATCATCGCCGCGACGGAGATCGTGCCGCCCCCCGAGGACCTCACACCGGCCGGGCGCGAGCCGGGCACCGAGCAGGCGGAGGCGTCATGACGCGGAAACCGTCGTCCGTCCGCGTCAAGTACATGCTGGGCATGGTCGTGGACGCTACCGGCAGCGGCATGTACCTGCCGCTGTCACTCCTGTACTTCCACCACGTCACCGGTCTGTCGCTCACCCGGGTCGGCGCCATCGTGACGGCCGCCTCGGTGATCGGCCTGGTGAGCAACCCGGTCGCCGGGGTCCTCATCGACCGCTTCAGCGCCCGGGCCGTCCTGGTGGGCGGATACGTGCTGCGGGCCGCGGCGTTCTGCACCTACCCCCTGGTCGACAACGGCGTGACCATGTTCGCGGTGTTGCTGCCCGTCGCCCTCGGCGACACCTCCTACCCGCCGGCCATCCAGTCCTTCGTGGCGGAGATCGTGCGCGGCACCGAGCGGGACAAGCTGCTCGCCCTGCAACGCAGCCTGCGCAACGCCGGGCTGGGCCTGGGCGGCCTGCTCGCGGGCGCCGCCCTCGCCCTCGACGACTCCGGCTTCTACTACGTCGTGCTCGGCGCGGCCGCGGGCTATCTGCTCTCCGGCGCGCTGCTCAGCACGATCCGCACCGACGCCCCGGCACAGCCGGCGGGCGCCCGGGTCTCCCGCAAGGGCGGCTACCGGATGGTGGCACGCAACCGCCCGTTCCTGGGCCTGACGCTGCTGAACATCCCGACGGCCTTCGCGTACATGGTGCTGTCCGTGGCCCTCCCGGTGTACATCACCCGTGAACTCGACGCTCCCGTCTCGCTGGTGGGCATCCTGTACGCGGTCAACACGGTCGGTATCGCGCTGCTGCAGATCCCGGTCACCCGGGTCCTCGTCGGATACCGCAGAACGCGTGCGGTGGCGCTCGGCGCGAGTGTCTTCGCGCTGTCCTTCGTCACCTTCGCGGTGCTCGGCAGTCTGTCGACCGGGGCGGCTCTGATCGCCGGTGTGTTCGCCGCGACCGCCGCGTTCACCGCGGGTGAGCTGCTGCACGGCGCCACGGCCTCCGCCCTGGTGGCCCAGGCAGCGCCGGAGGAGACCCGCGGCCGTCACCTCGCCGTGTACCAGCTGTCGTGGGCGGTGCCCATCGCGCTCGCCCCGACGGTGCTCACGGCCCTGCTGTCGCTGTCGCCCACCGGCATGTGGCTGCTCCTCGCGGCGGCCACCACGGGCTCCGCGCTGGGCGTGCTGCGCCTGGAGCACCGGCTGCCGCAGGCCGCGGTGCATCCGGTACCGCCCGAGACCGTACCGGCCGTCTCCCGGACCGGCTCCACCAGAAAGGTTGCGTGACCCCATGGGGATTTCCAGTTGGCGCGTGCTCGGCGCGGAAGACCCGGAGTTCGCCGAGGAGGCGACCGCCGGACAGAGCGGCCTCGTCAGCCAGCTGCGGCCGCTGATCACCGAATTGACCGAGCCCGGCGACCTGGTCTTCGATCCGTTCGCCGGATGGGGCACCACCCTGGTGGCCTGCGCGGCCGAGGGGCGGCTGGGGGTCGGCGTCGAGATCAACCCGTCCCGCGCGCGGGAGGCCCAGCGGCGCGTCGCACGCTACCCGGAGCAGCGCATGCTGTGCGGCGACGCCCGCAAGCCGCCGCTCGAGCCCGGCACCGTGGACCTGGTCCTGTGCGACCTGCCGTACTTCGGCACCGCCCTGGACGTGGACGCCCCCGACCCGGGCCAGATGTACGCGCTGCGCGACTACGACGTCTATCTCGGGGCGCTCGACGAGGCGTTCGCGGCCGTCGCACGGGTGATGCGCCCGGGCGCCCACGCGGTCATCGCCGTGCAGAACCGGCGGATCGCGGACCGGTTCGTCCCGCTGGCCTGGGACGCCGCACGCGTGCTCGGCCGCCATCTGACGCTGGGGGACGAGCGCGTCCACCTCTACGACTGGCCGGTCAAGGACGACGACGACCCGATGCGCACGAACCGGTCGCACGAGTATCTGCTGATGGCCCGGAAGGATGACTGAGACGCCGGGCCCGGACCGCCACCGCCGCGTCCGGCCACCCGGCCGGTCGCCGAAGGCGGCTTCCGCCCGGTACCGCGTGGCCGGGCCGTCGGCGGCGGCGCTGCCCGGTGCCGCGTGCCCGTCGTCAGGAGACCTCCTCGTAGGCCGGGGCCGGGACCGGGGCCGGGACGTGCGTCGCCGGCCCCGGTTCCGGGGCGGACTCGGCCGGTGCGACGGGCGCGGTGGCGTACTCGGCCGGCGGGATGTGCGGGCCGGCGTACTCCTCGCGGGCCATCCGGTAGCCGAGCTGGAAGCGGTGCTGGGCGCCGTACTGCTCGCGCAGGGCCGCGATGTGCCCCTGCACCGACCGCAGACTCATGCCGAGGCGGCGGGCGATCGCCTTGTCGGAACGGCCTTCGATCAGCAGCGACTTGATGGCCCGGCGCAGGTCGGGCACGACCTCGCCGGCGGCGTCCGCCGCCCGCACCGGACGGAACGGGAACCGTCCGGCCCGTACCCAGGCCTTCTCGAAGACGTCGGCGAGGAAGGCGACGACGGCGCGGTCCCGGATCAGCACCGCGCCGGGGCGGTGCTCGCCGCCGGCGATGAACGCGGTCTCGCCGTCCACGATGATCAGCCGGTCGAAGAACTCGGGGAGCGTACGCACCTCCACGCCGTACTCCATGACCCGCTGTACGTACCTCTTCGTCGGCTCGGAGAACCGTGAGCTGTGCTGGAAGAGAGTGCGCATGGCGACGCCGCGGGTCAGCGGGTCGCGGATCACCGCATGGGCTCCGTCCGGGCCGGTCCCGGGACCCGGGACGTCCGGCTGGGCCATCAGGATCTCGTGCCGGGCCCGCCACAGCGCCTCGTCGACCGCGTCCTGGACGGCCGCCGGATCGTCGATGTACCGGATGGTCCCCGGTGCCTCGGCGCCCCTGTCGCCGGAGCCCTCGGACAGGACCAGCCGGCCGGCGGTCTCGGTGGCGTACCGCTCGAGGATGCTGAGCTGGTCGGCGATCCGCAGCAGTGACTCCACCGGTGGGTCGGCGGGGGAGAGGGTCGGTCGTGCCGGCCTGCTGTGTGGGCTCATGCCGTCATCCTTTCCGTGGACGAGGAGGAGACCGTTCACGGCCGCGAGGGTGTGACCGGAAGGCGGTGAGCCCCGCCCTGACGCGTGGCCGGGCGAGATCGGCAGGAGTACCGGGCAGCCGTCGAAAGGCTGCAGGTATCCGATTCCCCCCTGTCGTCCCGAAACCCCGGCACCCTCATGGCGGCCCGCGGTGTGCCGGCCGCCCGTGGTCCACCCCGTACCAGAAGGCCTCGCCCCTCCGGGCATCATTCGTGAACGCCCCAGCGGCCGCAAACACAAGCGACGGCCTCTCGAGGGATCCTCGACGTGCACTCGGTACGGCTTCGAGGTGTACGACGCGGTGAGCGCCTGCGTCCGTACACCTCCGCCGGGAACCCGCGCGAGTCCCCCGGCCGGGAACGTGTGCGAGATCCCGGCCGGGGACCCGTGCCAGGGTCCCGGCCGGGGCCTTGCCGGACGTCCTGGGCCCCTCCCGGCGACCCGTTCGGCGTCGATGAAATGATGATCGGCGACAGGGGGTCTCCCCGGGAGAGGGGTGGGTCGCATGGCCGAGGGTCCGGTCGGGGACACGCGCGACGACGCGGCGGCGCCGGCGTCCGGCCCGGTGCCGTGCCGTGTCGTGGTGTGCCGGGACTGCTGTTGCGGCACTCCCAAGGTGACCGGCGTGGATCACGCGGCGCAGACCGCCCGGCTGCGCGCGCGGGTGCCCGTGCGCATCTCCGCCTGTCTCGACGTGTGCGAGCAGGCCAACGTCGTCGTCGTACAGCCCTCCGCCGCCGGCCGGGCCGTGGGTGCCCGGCCGGTCTGGCTGGGTCTCGTCAACGACCCGGAGGCCACCGAGGACATCGTGGACTGGGTGCGCGCGGGCGGCCCGGGCATCGCGCCCCTGCCGGACATCCTGGAGCTGTACACCTTCACACCGCCGCGGCTGGGCCCGGCCGCCCGGGGCCGGCGCCGTACCCGCTCCTGAGCCGGCCGGCCCGCCAGGGACCGGCACCGCACCGGCCCGTGAGCCGGCCGGCCTCCCGCCGGGCTGAACCGCCGCGTGCCGTGCGCCGCGTGCCGTGCGCTGTGTGCGGTGGGCCGTGTGCCGTTCGCTGTCTGGGGTGGGCTGTGCGGGATGTTCGGCTAGGCCTCGCCGGTGGCGAAGAGTTCGAGGTGCCCGCACTTGGGGCAGCGGTACGCCTCGATCTGCCGTCGGGGCCGGCCCATCCGCTTGGCACCGCCCAGAATGCCTCGTTCCAGGGCGCCCTCGATCCAGCGCGCGTACCCGCGGGAGTGTTCGCCGGCGTCCTCGACGAAACCCTCCACCAGACCGACGGTGCCGCAGTGGGTGCACGTGTAGTTGTTCATCCGGCGAGTGTAGGTAACGCCGCGGGCCCGGGGGGATCCGCGGTCGCCGTCAGCCGCGGGCCCGTGGGGGAGTGCACCGGCGAGGACCCTTGTCCGAGCCGTTCCGTAAGTTCCCGAACTGCCGGGAAACGCGGTGACCCACCGTCAGGTGATCGTCACTCCTTGATCGGAATGTGGCGTGGTTCACGCCGCTCTGGCTGAATCTTGTGACCTGGATTCGTTGACATGTTCATCACCTATGTGAAGAGTTTGTCGACGCACTTGATCTTGCATTTACTCAGGGGGGGTTCTAGTGAAGCGGGGATGGTGGAGACCTGCGATGGTCTTCACGATGTCGGCTGCGCTGATGTCGGCGCTTCCGGCCACAGGCGCGATCGCGGCACCGCCGCAGGAGCATCAGGCGGCTCCGGGCAAGCAGTCGGAACGTCAACGGGCGCTCGCCGAGGCGTCGGAGACCGGCAACCGGGTGGAAGTGACCGGTGCGCGGACCGAGTTCGCCACCACCTACGCCAATCCCGACGGGGAGACCTTCCGGCTGGAGCAGTCGGCGGTGCCGGTGCGGGTGCGGTCCGCCGACGGGACCTGGACCCGGCCGGACGCCACGCTGGCGTTCCGGGCCGACGGGTCGGTGGCTCCGAAGGCCGCCGCGGTGGGCTTGTCGTTCTCGGCGGGCGGTGACGGATCGGACCTGGTCACCATCGAACGTGACGGCCGCTCCATGTCGCTGGGCTGGCCCGGCCGGCTGCCCGAGCCGAAACTCGACGGTGACAGCGCGGTCTACTCCGAGGTGCTTCCCGGGACCGACCTGCGGATGACGGCGACCGTGTCCGGTTTCCGCGAACTGCTGGTGGTGAAGACGCCGGAGGCGGCGGCCAGCCCCGAACTCGATCGGATCGACTTCGAGATGCGGGCCAAGGGTCTCCAGGTCACCGGGACGAAGGCGGGCGGCATGACCGCCACCGACGCCAACGCCAAGGAGGTGTTCGTCTCTCCGCCGGCCCTGATGTGGGACTCGCACGGGGACACGCTCCAGGGCGGCGGCGGGGCCGAGGTGTCCAAGGCCGCCTCCGCCCCCACGGCCAAGGCACCCAAGGTCGCCACCGCCCCCAAGGCCGAGGTGTCCAAGGCCGCCTCCGCCCCCACGGCCAAGGCACCCAAGGCCGCCTCCGCCCCCACGGCCAAGGCACCCAAGGCCGCCTCCGCCCCCACGGCCAAGGCACCCAAGGCCGGCGCAGCCGCCAAGGCCGGCGCGGTCGCCGGGAGCGCCGAGGCGTCCGGTGGGGCGGCCGACGGCGGACCCGCGACCCCGGACCGGACCGACGGGCCGGCCGCCGGTGATCACTCCGCGCAGGCCGGCGTCGAGGTCGACAAGGACAGCGTCACCGTCGTACCCGACGCCAAGATGCTGGCCCAGACGGACAAGTCCGCCTACCCGCTCTACATCGACCCGGCGGTCACCTGGGGCGAGGACGAGCGCACGCTGCTGCGCTCCGACGGCTACAAGGACTACGCCTGGGACAACGGCACCGACAACGTGGGCAAGGGCGCCGGCGAGTGCGGCTCCTGGAGCGGCTACTACTGCGGTCCGGGCTATGTGCAGCGCCTGTACTTCGAGTTCTCCCCGAGCCAGCTGGCCGGCAAGAACGTCCTGGACGCCACCTTCACCATCACCGAACCCTGGGCCTTCCAGTGCTCGGCGCGCACCGTGGACCTGGTCCGCACCGACAACATCTCGTCGTCCACGTCCTGGTCCTCGCGTCCGAAGGAACTCGACTGGATGGTCGACCGCAACGTGTCGGCCGGCCGGGGTTCGCTCTGCGATCCCGACTCCCCGGACGCCCCGATCGAGTTCAACGACAGCCCCGACGAGTCCAACGAGAACCTGACTCCCACCGTGCGCGACTTCGCCGCCGGCAAGTTCTCCCGGCTGACCCTGGAGATCCGCGCCCACGACGAGGGCGACACCAGCGCCTGGAAGCGCTTCAAGAACGACGCCTCCCTGGTCGTGGACTACGTCGGCAAGCCCAACTACCCCTCGCCGTTCGGCCTGGTCGCCGGCAGCGGATCCGTCTGCTCCAAGGACTCGGCCAAGCCGTCCGTCGTCAGCGACACCACCCCACAGGTGACGGCGACCGTCCGGACCCTGTCCGGCGGCTCGAGCAGCGCCCTGCTACGGGCGGCCTTCCAGGTGGAGAAGTCCAGCAGCGGCACCTGGAGCAAGGTGGGCGGCGTACAGCTCTCACCGACCAGCGGCCATATCGCCTCCGGCGCCAAGACCAGTCCGTCCGTCACCAGCACCCTCACCGAGGGCACGCTCTACCGGGTCGCCGCCTGGACGTACTCGTACTGGAACAACTACGCCAGCCACCTCAGCTCCGGTTCCGCCGGGTACTGCTACTTCAAGGTGGACCCGTCCGCGCCCAAGGCGCCGACGGTGACCATCGGCGCCCCCTACTCGGCGTGCGCCGCCACCTGTGTGCCGGCCGGCGGTCCGGGCGTCAAGGGCACCTTCACCTTCGGCCCCGCCACCGGTGACACCAACGCGTCGTACCAGTACAAGGAGTCGACCTCCAACACCTGGTCGCCGCCGATCAAGGGTGCGACCGTCAAGCAGGACATCGTCCCGCAGACCCCCGGCACCTACATGCTGGAGGTCCGCGCCACCGACTCGCTCAACCGGCCCGGTGCCTCACAGGTGGTCGCCTTCCTGGTGAAGGAGGGAGACGGCCCGGTCGGCCGCTGGCACTTCGACGAGGACAGCGGCGCCGCGATCGACTCCTCCACCACCGTCACCGCCAACCAGGACAACGCCACCCTCGCCTCGGGGGCCACCCGGGACGGCCGTGGCCGCCGCGGCGAGGTGTGGACCGACTCCGCGGGCAAGCCGATCGACCAGCCCAGAACCGACACGGGCCTCTCCCTCAACGGCAGCACCGGCTACGCGGCCACCTCCGGCCCGGTCCTGGAGACCCGCTCCGCCTACACCGTCTCGGCGTGGGTCTGGGTGGACAAGCCGACCAGCGACGTCCTGGTGCTCTCCCAGAGCGGCAAGAACTACAGCCCGTTCGCCCTCTGGTACACCAAGGCCACCGGCAGGTTCACCTTCGGTGTCAAGGAGAAGGACGAGGACACCGGTACCGCCTACTTCGGGGTCAGCGCCGCGCAGGCCACGCCCGCGCACACGTGGGCGCACGTGGCCGGCACCTACGACCCGGCCGCCCAGACGGCGAGCCTCTACCTCAACGGCAAGCTGCAGGGCACCCGCACCGCGGTGGCCGCCAACTGGTCGGCGGGCGGGCCGCTCCAGATCGGCCGCTACCTGTGGGCCGGCACCTACCAGCGCAACTTCTCCGGCGTCATCGACGAGGTCGCAGCCTGGCAGCGCGTGCTCACCCCGAAGGAGATCGCGGACGAGGCCAAGGCGCTGAACGGCAACGGCAAGGCGGACGTCGAACTGGTCGCCGAGTGGAAGGCGGCGAACGGCTCGGGCACCTCCGTGCCGGACACCACCTCGGGCTACGGCAGGACGCTCGCCCTGGAGGGCGGTGCCGCCCTGAACGACGGCGACATCACGCTCGACGGCGTCGACGACGCCGCCACCACCGCGGGACCGGTCGTCGACGACACGGGATCCTTCACCGTCACGGTGAAGGCAGCGCTGGACCGGGAGAAGGTCCTCGCCCAGCCCATCGGCTCCATCGGCCAGGTCACCGGACAGCGCACCGCCGACGGCTCCTCCTGGGGCCTGTGGTTCGAGCTGACCGGCAAGGAGAAGCGGCTCAACGACGACGACGAGGAGGTCGAGGTGCCGGTGGGCTTCTGGCGCTTCGGCCGGGTCGGCAAGGACGGCATCACCGACTGGGTCAGCTCCGACAGCGAGGCCGACCTGGGCACCCCGGTGCGGCTGACCGGCGTCTTCGACTCGCTCGACGACGCGGGCCCGGTGCTCCGCCTCTACGTGGGCCGTACCCAGAACGACGCCGACAGGGCGTACACCGCGATCGCGGGCTCGGGGGACTTCGCCGTCGGCAAGGGCGCGCACACCGCCACCTGGGGGCACTTCCTGCCGGGCCGGATCTCCGAGGTCTGCGTCTGGACCGGTGCCATGACCGATTCCGAGCAGATCGGTGACGTCATCGGCGACTGATCCGGGGGGTTCAGCGGGGGGCGCCCGCGCAGACGGGTGCCCCCCTGCCGCCGGCCGCGTCGCACACCGACGTGTACCGATGCGCGCACCACGCGTACCCGTACGCCCGCCGCGTACAGATACGCGCCGTCGCGTTCCGGTGCGGACGTCGGGTGCCGACGCGAACCGGCCCGTTTCCAGCACACCGCCGACCGTCGCCCCTGGCAACACGGGACGACGGCCAGCGGCCGCTCTTCATTCACCATGGGAGTAAGGGACTTGACTTCCCGTTATCGAAATCCGCGAGGGACGGGGGGGCCGGGCCGGGGGGTCCGCTCGGTGGCCGCGGCCACGTTCCTCGCCGTGTCCTTCACCTTGAGCCTGGCGGCCACGTCAGCGGTCGCCGCCGACCGCGCCGGAGGCGTTCCCGTTCCCGGCGTGCCCAAGCAGCACGCCAGCAAGGTCGTGGCCGTCTCCGCCGGGGCCGCGAAGATCCGCAAGCAGGTCTCCTCCGGGCAGGCACGCAACGCCACGCAGGCCGAGCGTGCGGCGAAGGAGCGGAAGGCCGCACACTGGCCGGCCGCCGGGCAGGCCACCGTGCCGGTCGGCGCCGCGCCCCGCTCCGTCGGCGGCAGCGGCGTCCGGGTCACCCTGCGCCCGGCGGCCGGGAAGGCCGCGGCCTCCAAGGGCAGGAGCGCCGCACCGCCGGCGACGGCCTCCCCGGCCGGCGGCCGGGCCACCGTCACCGTCGTCGACCGCAGGACCACCGACGCGCTCGGCGTGGACGGCGTGCTGCTGACCGCTCGCCCGGCCCAGCCGGGGCAGGCCCGGGTCGGCGTCGACTACTCCTCCTTCGCCTCCGCCGTCGGCGGCGGCTGGTCGGGCCGGCTGCACATCGTCCAGCTTCCCGCCTGCGCCGTGACCACGCCGCAGAAGGCGCGGTGCCGCACCCGCACCCCGCTGAAGTCCGACAACGACATCTCCACCCGGACGGTCTCGGCCACCGTGGACTTCACGGCCACCAAGGCTTCCGGCGACACGACCACCAAGGCTTCCGGTGACACGGCCACCAAGGCTTCCGGCGACACGGCCACCAAGGCCCCCGCCGGGAAGCGGTCCGTCGCCGCGGCCGCCGCCTCCGCGGGCGCGGTGCTCGCCGTCGAGTCCGACGGCTCGGGCGACTCGAAGTCCGGCGCGGGCACCTACAAGGCGACCCCGCTGGCCTCCTCGTCGTCCTGGGAAGCCGGCGGCTCGTCGGGCGCGTTCACCTGGTCGTACCCCTTCGACGCCCCCAAGCCGGCCGCGGGCCCGTCGCCCAGCCTGAGCCTGGGCTACGACTCCGGCAGCATCGACGGCCGCACCGCGAGCACCAACAACCAGACCTCCGAGGTCGGTGAGGGCTTCGACCTGACCGCCTCCTCGTACGTGGAGCGCCAGTACGGCAGCTGCGACGAGGACGGCCACGACGAACAGCTCGACCAGTGCTGGAAGTACGACAACGCCTCGCTGGTCCTCAACGGCAAGTCCACCGAACTCGTCAAGGACGACACCAAGGGCACCTGGCGGCTGAAGTCCGACGACGGCTCCACCGTCATCCACTCCACCGGCGCCGAGAACGGTGACGAGGGCACCAAGGACGTGGACGGTGCCGGCGAGTACTGGACCGTCATCACCGGTGACGGCGTCAAGTACGTCTTCGGCCGCAACAAGCTGGCCGGTGCCGGCACCGAGCGCACCAACTCCGTGTGGACGGCGCCCGTCTACGGCGACGACTCCGGAGAGCCCGGCTACGAGCGCGGCGACTCCTTCGCCGACCGCGCGCTGGACCAGGCCTGGCGCTGGAACCTCGACTACGTCGAGGACACCCACGGCAACGCCATGTCGTACTGGTACACCACCGAGTCCAACTACTACCGGAAGAACAAGTCGGACACCGCCGAGACCCAGTACGTCCGCGGCGGCCACCTGGACAAGATCCTCTACGGCCAGCGCTCCGACACCCTGTTCAGCGTCGACGCCCCGCAGAAGGTCACCTTCGACTACGCCGAGCGCTGCACCGTCTCGGACTGCTCCGAGCTCAAGAAGGACACCGCCAAGAACTGGCCCGACGTACCGTTCGACACGATCTGCGCCAAGGGCGACAAGAAGGACGACTGCCGGGCCGAGAGCCCCACGTTCTTCACCCGTAAGCGGCTGACCGACGTCGACACCTGGGTGTGGTCCACCGCGTCGGCCAAGTACGTGCCCGTCGACTCCTGGGACCTCACCGAGAAGTACCTCGACGGCAACGACATCGACGACTCCACCGACCAGACCCTCTCCCTGATGAGCGTGCAGCGCACCGGTCACGGCGGCGGCGACGTCAAGCTCGACCCGGTCTCCTTCACGTATGACATGCGGCCGAACCGGGTGGACTCCACCAGCGACGACATCCTGCGGCTGTCCCGCCCGCGCATGGCGACCGTGACCGACGAGGTCGGCGCGATCACCACCGTCTCCTACAACGACCCGGAGTGCGTGCGCGGTTCGCACATGCCCGCCGGCGAGGACGACAACAGCCTCAACTGCTACCCGCAGTACTGGCACATCAACGGCTCCACCGACGCGAAGATCGACTGGTTCCACAAGTACCGGGTGACCGCCGTCAACAGCGCCGACCCGGCCGGCCGGGGCGAGCTGGTGGAACGGTCCTACACCTACGAAAAGCCGGGCTGGGCCTACAACAACAGCCCCTTCGTGCCCGAGGACCAGCGCACCTGGTCCATCTTCCGCGGCTACCAGAAGGTGACCGCCTACACCGGCGCCTCCACCGGCACCCGGTCCAAGACCGTCAGCGTCTATCTCCAGGGCCTGGACGGCGACAAGCAGAAGGGCACCGACACCCGGCGCGACGTCTCCGTGCCCGGTCTGGACGTGTCCGGCCTGGACGTCGCCGACCGCGAGGACAGCGAGCAGTACGCCGGCTTCACCCGGGAACAGGTCACCTACGACGGCGCCACCCCGGTCTCGGTGACGGTCAACGACCCCTGGTCCACGCGCACCGCCACCCAGCACAAGTCGTACGCCGACGTCGAGTCGTACTACGTGCGGACCGGCAAGACCGCCAGCAGCACCTATCTCACGGTGCCGCACACCTGGCGCACCACCACCACCTCCACCGGCAAGTTCGACGAGTACGGTCAGGCCGTCGAGGCCGAGAACGGCGGCGACGCCGCCAAGACCGGCGACGAGACCTGCACCCGCACCTGGTACGCAGCCAACAAGGACAAGGGCATCCACTCCCTGGTGTCCCGCACCCGCACGGTCGGCCGGAGCTGCGGCACCGACGAGACCAAGCTGTCGCTGCCCACCAACAGCGACACCGCCGGCGACGTGCTCTCCGACAGCGCCACCGTCTACGACAACCCGGACGCCACCGGCTGGACGGCGAACCAGACCCCGACCGAGGGCGAGGCGTCCTGGACGGGCCGCGCCACCGGCTACCCGGCGACCGCCACCGGCGGCGAGCGCAACCCCACCGGCTGGCAGCGAACCGGCAAGACGGTCTTCGACGCCATCGGCCGGCCCACCGACACCACCGACAAGCAGGGGAAGACCACCCACACCGACTACAGCCCGACGGGCCAGGGCCAGCCCGCCAAGACCACGGTCACCAACCCGCTCCAGCAGAAGGTGATCACCTACCTGGACGGCGTGCGCAACCTTCCGGTGCGCGTCTACGACGCCAACCAGAAGAAGACCGAGGAGACCTACGACGGCCTCGGCCGCCTCACCGGCGTCTGGCTGCCCAGCCGCAGCAAGGACGGCGGCCAGACCCCGAGCCTGTCCTTCTCCTACGTGTTCGAGCGGGGCAAGGCGCCGGCCGTCGGCACCTCACTGGTCAAGTCGTCCGACTCGGTGAGCACCTCGTACGACATCTACGACTCGCTGCTGCGCCCGCTCCAGACGCAGAAGCCGTCGCCGCTCGGCGGCCGGATCCTCACCGACACCCGCTACGACTCGCGCGGCCTGGCCCACGAGACGTACGCCGACATCTACGACAGCCAGAACGCGCCCGGCGCGGCCTACAGCCGCGTCGAGTACGGCGGAGCGCCCAAGCAGACCAACATCACCTTCGACGGTGCCGGACGATCCGTCTCCAGCGCCTTCCTGGTGTTCGGCCAGCAGAAGTGGACCACCACCACCACGTACACCGGTGACTCCACGGCCGCCAGCACGACCGCCGGCGGCCAGGCCACCCGTGACATCACCGACGCCCTCGGCCGCACGGTGGAGCACCGCCAGTACGCCGGGCCGTCCCCCGCCGACACCGACTACGGGGCCAGCGCACCGGTCGGCTCCTACAGCCGGACCAGGACCGGCTACACCCTGGACGGGGACAAGCTGTCCCTCACCGGGCCGGACGGCACGGCGTGGAGCTACAAGTACGACCTCTTCGGCCGGCAGTACTCCGCCACCGATCCGGACAAGGGCACCACGAGCACCCACTACAACTCCGCGGACCAGGTCGACTGGACCAAGGACTCCGCGAACAACGTGATGGCCTACGGCTACGACGACATCGGCCGCAAGACCGGCCTGTGGTCGTCGACGGCCAGGACGGACGCCACCAAGCTCGCCGCCTGGAACTACGACAAGCTCGCCAAGGGACAGCTGGACTCCACCGTCCGCTACGAGGGCGGTGTCGGCGGCACGGCGTACACCAAGTCGTTCCTCGCCTATGACGCGCTGTACCGGGCGACCGAGACCCAGCTGACCCTGGACGCCAAGGACCCGCTGGTCAGCGGCGGAGCCCTGGGCGGCAGCTACACCTTCAAGAGCGCCTACAACATCGACGGCACGCTCCAGCACAGCACGGAGCCCGCCGCCGGCGGACTCGCCCAGGAGGACATCACCTACGACTACACC
Organism: Streptomyces sp. NPDC048514; assembly: GCF_043199955.1. NCBI lineage: Bacteria > Bacillati > Actinomycetota > Actinomycetes > Kitasatosporales > Streptomycetaceae > Streptomyces > Streptomyces sp. NPDC048514. Next base: position 297,256 of record NZ_JBICWT010000012.1, read on the forward strand.
CAGACCGGCCTGGTCACCTCGGTCTCCGGCATCAGCGGCTACCTGCAGGCGGCCTCCTACTCGGCGACCGGCCAGGTCCAGCAGTACACCCTGGGGCTGTCGGGGGCGAGCACGGCCAAGAAGACGTACGTCAACAACGTCTACGAGCCCGGCACCGACCGGCTGACCCGTTCCTTCGTCACCACGCCCTCCACGGCGCCCTACAAGCCGATGGACGTCTCCTACGCCTACGACGACTCGGGCAACGTCACCAGGATCGCCGACTCGGCCGACCTCGACGGGGCCGGCAAGTCCGACACCCAGTGCTTCACCCTCGACGGCCAGCGCCGGCTGACCGACGCCTGGACCCCGGCGAACAGCGACTGCGGCACCACCGCCCCCGCCCCCGGCACCACGCTCGGCGGCGCGGCCCCGTACCGCAGCCACTACACCTACAACACGGCGGGCCTGCGCACGAGCGAGACCACCACGTCGACCTCGGGTACCGGCACCACCACCAACTACTGCTACAACAAGCCGGAACAGCCGCACACCCTGACGGCGACCACCACCGGCGACTGCACGGGTGCCAAGCCCTCCTACGTGTACGACCCGGCCGGCAACACCACCACGCGCCCCGGACCGACCGGGACCGCCGAGTCGCTCCTGTGGGACACCGAGGGCCGGCTCGCCAACGCCAAGGACGGCGCCAAGGAGAGCCACGACGTCTACGACGCCGACGGGACGCTGCTGCTGCGGCGGGCCACCGGCGACGGGGAGAGCGTCCTCTACCTGGGTGCCAGCGAGGTGCACCACAAGGTGGCCGGCAGCACCAAGAAGACCTGGGGCGTCCGCTCCTACACCACCGGCTCCACGCTGATCGCGGTGCGCAGCAACGAGTCCGGTGCGGACAAGGTGGTCTTCGTCGCCGGTGACCAGCACGGCACCGGCACTCTCGCGGTCGACGCCTCGACCCAGGCGGTCGTCAAGCGCTATGTGTCGCCGTTCGGCGGTGACCGGGGCGGCGCGACCGGCGGCGCCTGGCCGACGGACAAGCGTTTCCTCGGCAAGACCGTCGACGCGACGACCGGGCTGACCCACCTCGGAGCCCGTGAGTACGACCCGGCGATCGGCCGCTTCCTCAGCGTGGACCCGGTCATGGAGGAGACCGACACCCAGGCCCTCAACGGCTACACCTACGCCGACAACAACCCGGCCACGCTCAGCGACCCCAGCGGGCGCACCCACTGCGACGTCGTCCCGGAGCTGTGCGGACACAAGCCCCCGACGACCGGCGGAGCACCCTGCCCCAGCCTGACCAACCCGCAGTGCCCGGAGTACCCGGGTAACGGCGGCGGCGGTGGCGGTGGCGGTGGCGGCGGTGGCGGCGGCGGTGGCGGCGGTGGCGGCTGGGGCGGTGGCTCCGGTGGCGGTGGCGGCGGCGGCTGGGGCGGTGGCTCCGGTGGCGGTGGCGGCGGCTGGGCCCCCAGCGGCTCCGACTGGGGCTACGGCACCAGCGGCTACGGCTACTACCTCCTCGACGACGCCTACGCGCGGCGCATGCAGTATCAGGCGGCCGACGCGGCGGCGTACCAGGAGGCGCTGCGGATGTCCCAGTACGACCCCGAGATGGCTGCCCGATGGGGCGTGAACGCCCGCAACTTCAACCGCAGCCTCTACCGGACCCCGCTCGAGGAGATGATCCTTCCCCGCCTCGGACCGCTCCTGGGGAGGACCACCGACATGCCCACGTACGACGGCTTCATCGCCAAGGGCAAGACGAACGAGTCCATCATCCAGGGCATCGGCAAGACCAACCCCAAGGCCAACATGTTCGCCAAGGGAATGAAGTGGGGCGGCCGGGGAGTGGTCGCCGTCGATGTCGGCTTCGCGGCCAAGGAGGTATACGACGCACCCAAGGGGGAGAAGGTGCACACCGCGGTGCGCGAGGGCGGCGGCATCGGCGGAGCCATCGCCGGAGCCGAAGTCGGCGCCACCTGGGGCGCTGCCGCCGGGTCCTTCTTCCCGGGGCCGGGCACGGCGGTCGGCGGAGTCGTCGGCGGTATCGTCGGCGGCGTCGCGGGCAGCGCGGCCGGCCGGAAACTCGGCGACTGGGTGGGAGGACTGTTCTAAACCATGACTGACTCCGAGGTGTTCGCCGTCCTCCAGGAGGAAGGCGGCCTGAGCCTCGCCGAGATCGGGACAGGGCGGGCTCGCCGGCACCGGACGGTGCCGGCGGGCCCCCCGCCGCCGGCGGGCAGTCTTCACGTCCGGGCATGGCGGCACGCAGGCGGCTACACGGTCGCGACGAACCACCGGGCGAGCACGACTCCACTGTCCGTCGGTGACGCGGACGGCGACGGAGCCTTCCGGTCCGCTCCGGGGCTGCCGGGGCAGGTGGCCGAGGCCGCCGAGTGCCAGGTCCTGTCCGACGGCGCGGCCGTCGCCGTGACCCGGCCGGTCGCCGGAGCCGGGCAGACGACCGATCGACGGCGCCTGTTCCTGCTCCGCCGGGGCGCGGCGGAGTGGGAGAACGTCCCGCTGCCCGACGATTTCCGGGTCGGCGGCGCCTTCGGCGCCTCCGCGGGTGACTTCGTGGTCCACGGCGTGCGGTGGGGCGCCCCGGCCGGAGCGCCGGGAGACGGCGCTACCGTCCTGCTGCGGGTGCGGACGGAAGCCACCGGGACTCCCCTCGCGGCACCGCTTCCCGACTTCACCGCCTGGGGCCGGCCCCGGCTCCCGCTGCGCGACCGGATCTTCCCTCCGGCCGACGACCCCGGGGAAGCCTTCTGGTCCTCGGCGTGGCACGAGACCGGTGCCGATCCCGGCAGCGGCCTGGTCCTCGGCACCACGATGAGCGGTGACCTGGACGAGACGCTCTACGCCGTCGACTTCCGCAACCGCTCGTGGGCGTTGGCGAACAGCCCGCGGCAGAGCGTGGTCACGGCCCGGGTCTCCGGCTCCGAGGGCATCAGGGCGGTCACCGACGGCGGCGATCTGTGGTCGTACCACCCCGCACACGGTGCGCCGTGGCGCCGCTCCGGCACCCTGCGCAAGTCCCTGCACGGGCTCGCCGCGCAGGGCGCCACGGGCGGCGGTCCGATACCCCGGCACCACCTGCGGGTCACGTCGGCGGCCTACCTCGCGGACCGGCTGGTGGTCACCCTGGCACGGGCGGGCGAGGGCGGTCCGCCCACCCCGGTGGAGGCGGTGGTCGCCACCACCCCCGACGGCACGGATCCGCAGGTGCTGTACCGGGCCGCCCCGGACGGACCTCGCCTCCGCTGCCTGGTCGAGCCCACGTCCTAGGGGCGTTCGCACCACGGCCGAGAAACCCCGAACCCCGTCGCCCCGCCGAGCAGCCGGCGGGGCGACGGGGTTCGGGTGTTCCGGGCCGGCGCGTCGTCCGCGGGCTCAGGCGCCGGCCGGAGGGGTCGTACGCCCCTCGAACGCCGCCAGGATGTGTTCCGCGGCCAGCGTCGCCGTCAACCGGCCTTCGCGCACCTGCCGTTCGAGGTCCGGCGCGGCCTCGCGTACCGCAGGGTCGGCGTGCAGCCGGCCGAGCAGTTCGTCGCGGACCATCGACCAGGTCCAGTCGACCTGCTGGTCCCGCCGCTTGGCGGCGAGCCGCCCGGTGGAGTCGAGCAGCACACGGTGCTGCTCCAGCCGCTCCCACACGGTGTCCAGGCCGGCCGCCTCCCGGGCGCTGCAGTGCAGTACGGGCGGCGTCCAGAAGGCGTCCTTGCCGTGCATCAGCCGCAGCGCGCCCGCCAGTTCCCGGGCGGCGGCACGCGCGTCACGCTCGTGCGGACCGTCCGCCTTGTTGACGGCGATCACGTCGGCCAGCTCCAGGACGCCCTTCTTGATGCCCTGCAGCTGGTCGCCGGTGCGGGCCAGGGTGAGCAGCAGGAACGAGTCGACCATGTCGGCGACCGCGGTCTCCGACTGGCCGACTCCGACGGTCTCCACGAGGATCACGTCGTAACCGGCCGCCTCCATGACCACCATCGACTCCCGGGTGGCCTTGGCGACCCCGCCCAGCGTGCCCGCGCTGGGGGAGGGACGCACGAAGGCGGCGGGGTCGACCGCCAGCCGCTCCATCCTCGTCTTGTCGCCCAGGATGGAGCCGCCCGTGCGGGTCGAGGAGGGGTCCACGGCGAGCACCGCCACCCGGTGACCGAGCGACGTCAGCATGGTGCCGAAGGCGTCGATGAACGTCGACTTGCCCACCCCCGGCACGCCGCTGACGCCGATCCGCCGCGCCCGGCCGCTGTGCGGCAGCAGCTCGGTGAGCAACCGCTGGGCCAGCGCCCGGTGCTGGGCCCGGGTCGATTCGACGAGCGTGACGGCGCGGGCCACCAGGGCCCGCTTGCCGTCCAGCACACCCTTCACATACGTGTCGAGATCGATCGCAGCCATCGGGCTCTACAGGTCGTGGCCGAGGTCGGCCGACAGCCGCCGCACCAGGTCGTACGCCGCGTCCGGGATCACCGTCCCGGGCGGGAACACGGCCGTGGCGCCCATCTCCAGCAGGGTCGGCACGTCCTGCGGCGGGATCACCCCGCCGACCACGACCATGATGTCCTCGCGGCCCTCCTCGGCGAGCTGCTCGCGCAGCGCCGGGACGAGCGTGAGGTGGCCGGCGGCCAGCGAGGACACGCCGACCACGTGCACGTCCGCCTCGACCGCCTGCCGGGCGACCTCCTGGGGCGTCTGGAACAGCGGGCCGACGTCCACGTCGAAGCCGAGGTCGGCGAAGGCCGTCGCGATCACCTTCTGGCCGCGGTCGTGGCCGTCCTGGCCCATCTTCGCGACCAGGATGCGCGGCCGGCGCCCCTCCGCCTCCTCGAAGGCGTCCACCAGGGCACGGGTGCGGTCCACGGAAGGCGACTCCCCTGCTTCGTTGCGGTACACGCCGGAGATCGTACGGATCTGGCTCGAGTGCCGTCCGTACACCTTCTCCAGGGCGTCGGAGATCTCGCCGACGGTCGCCTTGGCGCGGGCCGCGTGCACGGCCAGCTCCAGCAGGTTGCCGTCGCCGTCGGCCGCCCGGGTCAGCGCGTCCAGCGCGTCCCGGCACGCGGCCTCGTCCCGCTCCGCCCGCAACCGCCGCAGCTTCTCGATCTGCTGGGTGCGCACCGAGGAGTTGTCGACCTTGAGGACCTCGATCTGCTCGTCGCTGTCCACGCGGTACTTGTTGACGCCGATCACCGGCTGCCGCCCGGAGTCGATGCGGGCCTGGGTGCGGGCCGCCGCCTCCTCCACGCGGAGCTTCGGGATGCCGGCGTCGATGGCCTGTGCCATGCCGCCCGCCTGCTCGACCTCCTGGATGTGCGCCCAGGCCTTGCGCGCCAGGTCGTACGTCAGCCGCTCCACGTAGGCGCTGCCGCCCCACGGGTCGATGACCCGGGTGGTGCCCGACTCCTGCTGGATGAGCAGTTGGGTGTTGCGGGCGATGCGCGCCGAGAAGTCGGTCGGCAGCGCCAGGGCCTCGTCGAGGGCGTTGGTGTGCAGCGACTGGGTGTGGCCCTGGGTCGCCGCCATCGCCTCCACGCAGGTGCGCGTGACGTTGTTGAACACGTCCTGCGCGGTCAGCGACCAGCCCGAGGTCTGCGAATGGGTGCGCAGGGAGAGGGACTTGGTGTTCTTCGGCTCGAACTGGGAGACCAGTTTGGCCCACAGCAGCCGGGCCGCCCGGAGCTTTGCGATCTCCATGAAGAAGTTCATGCCGATCGCCCAGAAGAACGACAGCCGCGGCGCGAACGCGTCCACGTCCAGGCCGGCCTCCCGCCCCGCCCGGATGTACTCCACGCCGTCCGCGAGGGTGTACGCCAGCTCCAGATCGGCCGTCGCGCCGGCCTCCTGGATGTGGTAGCCGGAGATGGAGATGGAGTTGTAGCGGGGCATCCGCTGCGAGGTGTACGCGAAGATGTCGGAGATGATCCGCATCGACGGCTTCGGCGGATAGATGTAGGTGTTGCGGACCATGAACTCCTTCAGAATGTCGTTCTGAATGGTTCCGGCCAGCTTCTCGGGCGGTACGCCCTGTTCCTCCGCGGCCACGATGTACAGCGCCAGCACCGGCAGCACGGCGCCGTTCATCGTCATCGACACGGTCATCTTGTCCAGCGGGATGCCGTCGAACAGCTGCCGCATGTCGTAGATCGAGTCGATGGCCACGCCCGCCATGCCGACGTCGCCGGTCACCCGCGGATGGTCGCTGTCGTAACCCCGGTGCGTGGGCAGGTCGAAGGCGACCGACAGACCCTTCTGACCGGCCGCCAGATTGCGCCGGTAGAAGGCGTTGGACTCCTCGGCGGTGGAGAAGCCCGCGTACTGGCGGATCGTCCAGGGCTGGTTGACGTACATCGTCGGGTACGGTCCGCGCAGATACGGCGCGATGCCCGGGAAGGTGCCCAGAAAGTCCAGGCCCTCCAGGTCACGGCCGGTGTACAGCGGCTTGACGCCGATGCCCTCCGGGGTCTCCCACAGCGGCTCCTCGCCCCCCGTGGCCCTCTTGACGGCCGTACGCCACTCCCCGTCGCTGCCGTCGGTGACCGGGGTCCCCAACTCGATGCCGGAGAAGTCGGGGATTCCCATCAGGACACTCCCATGCGGTCGAGGGTGGCGGACAGCACGGCGACGGCGTCGCAGCCCGCGAACACGTACGAGTCGATGCCCGGGTACTCGGCCGGGCGGCCCGCGAGGAACACGTGCCGGGCCCCGGCCGCGCGCAGCGACTCGGCGGTCTGCCCGGCCTCCTCGGCATAGCGGGCGTCGCTGGAGCACAGCACGGCCTCGGTGGCGCCGCTTTCCGCGAAACCGCACCCGGTGACCGGTTCGATGCCGCCCGCCTGGAACAGGTTGGCCGCGAAGGTCGAGCGCGCGGTGTACTCGTTGGCCGAGCCGAGCGTGGCGAGGTAGACGCGGGGCCGGGAGCCGGTCGCCGCGAGGTGTGCGTCGGAGCGGGCGCGCAGCTCCTCGTACGCCTCGTCACGGTGCACCCGGGGCAGTCCGCCGGACGGCTGCCGCGGCGTGGCCTCGCGCTCCACCGGTTTCTCGGAAAGCGACGGGAACTCGCTGACCCCGGTGATCGGTTCACGCCGCTTGGCGAGCTTCTTGGCCCGCTCCGCCCACGTCGTCGCCAGGTCCGTGCGCAGCCGGCCGGAGCGCAGGACGGCGGCCTGGCCGCCGTCGCGTTCGACGGAACGGAAGAAGGCCCAGGCGGCGTGGGCGAGTTCGTCGGTGAGCCGCTCGACGTACCAGGAGCCGCCCGCCGGGTCGATCACCCGGGCCAGATGGGACTCCTCGATCAGGATCGTGGAGGTGTTGCGCGCGATACGCCGGGCGAACGCGTCCGGCAGGCCGAGCGGGTGGTCGAACGGCAGTACGGTGACGGAGTCGGCGCCGCCGACCCCGGCCGCCAGCGTCGCGACCGTCGTGCGGAGCATGTTCACCCACGGGTCGCGGCGGGCCATCATCACGGGCGAGGTCACCGCGTGCTGCACCTGGGCGCCTGCGCCGGGCGCCCCGCACACCTCGGCGACCCGCGCCCACAGCCGGCGCGCCGCGCGCAGCTTGGCGATGGTCAGGAACTGGTCCGCGGTGGCCGCGTACCGGAACTCCAGCTGGCCGGCGGCCTGTTCGACGGTCAGCCCGGCCTCGGTCAGCTCTCGCAGATAGGCCACACCGGTGGCCAGGGAGGCGCCCAGTTCCTGCGCGGCCGAGCCGCCCGCCTCGTGGTACGGCAGCGCGTCCACGGTCAGTGTGCGCAGCCCGGGGTAGGTCTCGGCGCAGCGCGCGGCCAGCGCGGCGAAGGGCGCGAAGTCCTGCGGGGTGCCGGTGCGGGCCTCGTACCGGAGCGGGTCGGCGCCCAGATTGCCGCGCACCGCCTTCGGGTCGACGCCCCGGGACTCGTACAGCCCGAGCAGTGCCTCGGCCGCGGCCTCGCTCTCCCCGCGCCCGTCCACCACGACGGGGGCCAGGTCGAGGTAGACGCCGTCCAGGGCCCGGTCCAGATCGGGGACCGGGATGCCGCCCCCGCCCAGCACCAGCCACAGCGAGGTGACGCCGTTCTCCAGGTCGGCCAGCACGGCGTCCGCCGTACCGCCCGGGAGCGTCGTGTGCCGCTGCCGTACGTCCCAGCCGCCCGCGATGTTGCCCTCGGGGCGGCCGCCCCGCACGAACGGGGCGAAGCCCGGCAGGCCGGGGTCGGGCGCGGCGTCGCGCGCCGTGTACAGGGGGCGGGTGCGCAGCCCGTCCTCGAGTGTCGTGGACAGAGCGTCCTCAGCTGCCGCGCCCGAGACTTCCCTGCCCGACTTGCGCAGCACACCCTCCACCAGGCGTTGCCACTGCTCGTGTGTCGCGTCAGGGAACTCGGCGGCCAGTGAGAGCCCGTCGTCAGGCAGGACCGTCATGCTCGGATGCTAGGGCAGGGCACTCCGCTGAGTGCACGGCGAGCGTTGTGAGCTTTCTCCTCTTGCGGTTGTGACCTGGGCCTCCCCGGCGTGCGACGGCGTGTCCCCGGGGGTTCGGCGAGGCTGCTCGGCGAGGTCCGGTACGAGCGCGCGCACGGCCGCGAGCTGGTCGGCGCCCATGGCGCCGGCGAGGGCCTGGCGGATGGTGCCGGCGAGCAGCGCGGAGGTCTCCCGCAGCAGCTCGCGCGCCTGGTCGGTGAGGGCGACCTCGACGCCGCGCCTGTCGCCGCACACGGTCCTGCGGGTGATCAGGCCGGCCCGCTGCAGACAGGCGATCTGGTAGGTGAGCCGTGTCTTGGGGCGGCCGAGAAGGTCGGCGACCCGGGTCATGCGCAGTCCCCCGCGGGGCTGTTCGGCCAGCAGGCACAGGATCAGGAACTCGTCGTGGGAGACGTCGAGGCACTCCTTCACCACCGACCTCAACCTCTGTTCCACCGTTCCTGTAGCCGCCAGCAATAGCGTCCAGGCGCGGAGTTCGTCCGGCAGGAGTCCGGGACTCCCGGCGGGACTTCCGGGCCGGTCGCCGGGGTGCGGGTCGGAAACGGACATGCGGGAAGTCTAACCCGCTGTCCAATTTTGGACGAACGGCTTGTGTGGCATCGCCGCGATCGCTAGCGTGGTGATCATCCAAATTTGGACCACTGATTCGGGAGTACGACGATGACCGTCGCCGTGGAAACAGGTCTCTGGCAGCTCGATCCGGCCGCGTCCAGCGTGCAGCTGCGGCACAAGGCCGCCTGGGGCATGGTCTCGGTGAAGGGCGTCTTCACCTCCGTCCGCGGCCAGGGCGAGGTGCGGCCCGACGGCTCGGCCACCGGCACCGTGACCCTGGACGCGACCTCCCTGGACACAAAGAACCCCAAGCGTGACGCCCACCTGCGCCAGGCCGACTTCTTCGACGCCGACAACCACCCGGAGATCGTCTTCACGGTCGGCAGCGCCAAGCGTCTGGACGGCGGCGCCGTCCGCGTCGACGGCCGGCTCACGGTGCGCGGTGTCACCAGGCCCCTCTCTCTCACCGGCCGCCTGGCCGAGGTGGGCGCCGACTCGCTGGTACTGGAGGCGGAGTTCACCGTCGACCGCACCGACTTCGGCATCACCTGGAACCAGCTGGGCATGCTCGCCAAGCCGTCCACGCTGATCACCAGGCTGCGCTTCACGCGCGCGGCCGCCTGAGCGACCGGTGCCGGCCGATCGCCCCGGCCCGTCGTCCCGGTGCGGAGCGACGGCCCTCGGGACGGCGACGGCGCCGGCCGTGACCGCCGCCCCGTGTCACCTGGCGGCTCGGTGAAGGGTCCGGAAGGAGAGCTGTAACAACCAGGATCAACCACGCATAACCCCCCGAAATCATCCCGGTAAGGGCTCACCGGAACGGTCGCGCACCGTGTCGTTGTTGGGCCGAACGGGTGACTTGGCGTAAGAATTGGCTGGTGCAGGCATTTAGTGCGAGTCAGGTCGGGGGAAGCCGGTGAGCCGTTACGACGTCACCGATGAACAGTGGGAAGGGCTCGCCCAGGTCGTGCCGCTGCGGGGCCGGGACGCCTGGCCGTCCGCGGTGGGTCACCGTTCGCTGCCCGACGCCGAGACCGAGACCAGACGCCGGTTCGTGGTCCTGCGGATCAGCGTCTTCGCGGACGCCCGGGACGTCGCCGAGACGGTGATGGCCGGAGCGCCGGTGCTGCTCGACCTGTCCGCCGCCGACGGCGATGTCGCCAAGCGCGTCCTGGACTTCAGCACCGGCGTCGTCTTCGGCCTGGGCAGTGGGATGCACCGCGTCGACCGCAACGTCTTCCTGCTCACTCCACCCGGTACGGAGGTCAGCGGGCTGATGGAGGGGGCGGGCCTCTCGGAGGGCTGAGACACCCCGGGACACCGCGCCGCCCCGGGCGCCGATGTCCCGTACGGCGGCGTTCGTCATACCGGCGTCTCCCCGGGTCGTCCTCCGATCGTGGGAAGGACCGGGTGACTGAACGGTTCGCCGCCGCCGCGCGGTCCTACGGTCCGCGTATGGCCGTGCCTTCCGTGTCCGCCGGGTCTCCGGCCGCCGATGCGTCCGCTGTGACCGTGCCCGCGCAGTCCGGCGGATGCCTCGATGTGCGCGCCCGGGTCACCGAGTTACGGCTGTCCGCCTTCGCCGGGCACCGGCGGGCCGGGTTCCCGCTGGGTCCCGTGACCCTGTTCGCGGGGCGCAGCGGTGCGGGTAAGACGACCGCGCTCGCGGCGTTCGAGGCGCTCGCGCGGCTCGGCGGCGGAGCCCCCCTCGCGGAGGCGTTCCCCGACCCGGTCGCCTGTGTGCCGCAGCGGGCCCGCCCGGACGCCGAGGGCCGGCGGGGCTTCCGGATCGGCTGCACGGCCGACGGCGCCGGGGGGCCGGTGCGGCTCGACGTCGCCGTACAGGCCGAGCCGGCCCTGCGGATCGTGGGCGAGCGGCTGACCGCGGGCGGTGTCGTCCTGCTGGAGACCGCCCTGCGCGACCCGGGGCGCCGCGCCGTGCAGGCCGCCTGGCACACGGCCGGCTCCGCCCCGGTGACCCGTGCCCCGCTGCCCGACGACCGCCTCGGCACCGCCCTGCTGCCCCTGCGCGTGGCCGGCAAGACGGACGGCCAGCGCCAGGTGCTGGCCGCGGCCGAACAGATGGTCGTCGCCCTGCGCTCCGTCTTCCCCTGCGACCCCCGCCCGGACTGCATGCGCACGCCCGTCCCCACGGGCTCCGGCCGGCTGCTGCCCGGCTGCGACAACCTCGCCGACGTCCTGTGGCGCACCCGCGCGGAGTGCGCCCGCCGGCACGGCCTGCTGGTCGAGGCGCTCCGAGGTGGCTGCGCCGGACCGGTGAGCGACGTGGTCGCCGAGCCGTGGTCCGACGGCACGGTCCGGGCGATGCTCGACCGGGGCGACGGCTTCCGTACCGAACTCGCCCGGCTGGGCGACGGCGAGCTGCGCTACCTGGCGCTGACCCTGGTCCTGCTGACCGGACCCGGCGTCCTGGACATGGACGCCCCCGGTGAGGTGCCCGACGCCCTGCGCAGCCTCACCGTGCTCACCGACGGCTTCGACCGGGCCCTCGACCCCGCCCAGCGCCGGACCCTGCTCGGGACGGCGGCCCGGATGGGGGGAGCGCGGGCACATCCGCTGTGTGGCCGCGGTGAGCGACGCCTCCTGGGCTGCCGGAGCCGAGGGCGTCACGGTGGTACACCTGGAGCCGTGACCGAACCTCTCGACCTGGCCCGACTCCAGCGCAGACTGGCCGAGTTCGCGGCAGCGCGGAACTGGCAGCCCTACCACACGCCCAAGAACCTCGTCGCCGCCCTCTCGGTGGAGGCCGCGGAACTGGTCGAGATCTTCCAGTGGCTGACACCGGAGGAGTCGTCCCGGGTGATGGAGGACCCGGAGCGCGCGCACCGGGTCACGGACGAGGTCGCCGACGTGCTCGCCTACCTCCTGCAGTTCTGCGAGGTCCTGGGCGTCGACCCGCTGGCCGCCCTGGACGCCAAGATCGACCGCAACGAAGTGCGCTTCCCGCGCCCGGGACCGCGGGAGCACGGCTGACGGACTTCGCCCGGCACGCCCGGCCCGGCAGGCATGCCCGGCCCGACGTGCCCGGTCCGACGCGCCCGGCCGGGCGGGCCTCGCCCCGGGTGGGTCCACAACGTGCGGACTCCAAAACTCCGTTATTACTCTCCGCAGTCAAATCGCCTGTCGAATCCGAATTGTTGTCCACAGATTTCCGTCTACCTCTGGCTTTTCGCCTCACAGGCCTTCACTCTGGGTAGTGAACAGGGGAGTTCACCCACACACGTGCCGGCGAGCACGCGGACGGACGGGGGCAGCGTATGGACGCGATACGGCTCATCCTCACCAGCAGGCGTGCCCTGGCGGGCGGCGCCGACGCGGCCGAGATGATGGCGGAGGTGTGGCAGGCACAGGCCCTGGCGCAGGCGATCGGCAGTCGCCTCGCGGTCTCCGGACCGCCCGAGCTGCGCGGCGAGGCGCTCGGGCTGACCGAGCTGGCGGGCCGGGGCTGCGGCGTCCTGGACCCACCCGAACTCGATCCGGGAGACCTGCGCGCAGCCCAGCTCACCGAGCTGGACGACGCCAGGGAGACCCTGCTCTGCCTCGGCGGTCTGCTCGGTGAGGTCGGCATCGCCCTCGTCGGCATGGCCAGCGGCGCGGCCGACGAGACGACGTACTGGCAGTGCATGGAGGCCATCGACGCGGCCGACGAGTCCCGCGACCGGGTTCGCGAGATGCTGCGCAAGCTGGCGGCACGGGAGGAGATGCTGCCGGAGAGCGGCAACGAGAGCAGCCCGTCCGGGGTCTGAGGCCGAGTCATGCCGCGGGTTCGGCGGCGAGAGCCAGGCGGCGCGTCACCGTCCGGCGGGCGCCGCACGGTCCGGCACCGACGGCCCGACGGTCACCACCGGGCCGGTCACCCGCCGGCGCACCGGGTGGACGACATTCACCCGACCGTGGACGGCCGTGCCGGACGGTGCGGGGGAGCTCGGCGGGGCACCCGGCGTGCAGGATGGGTGTATGGACCTTCGAATCTTCACCGAGCCCCAGCAGGGGGCCACCTACGACACCTTGCTCACCGTGGCGAAGGCCACCGAGGACCTCGGTTTCGACGCCTTCTTCCGCTCCGACCACTACCTCCGCATGGGCGGCGCCGATGGCCTGCCCGGCCCCACCGACGCCTGGATCACGCTGGCCGGGCTGGCCCGGGAGACCAGGCGCATCCGGCTCGGCACCCTGATGACGGCCGGCACCTTCCGGCTGCCCGGCGTGCTGGCCATCCAGGTCGCACAGGTCGACCGGATGTCCGGAGGCCGGGTGGAACTGGGTCTCGGCGCGGGCTGGTTCGAGGAGGAGCACAAGGCGTACGGCATCCCGTTCCCCAAGGAGAAGTTCGCGCGGCTGGAGGAGCAGCTCGCGATCGTCACCGGGCTGTGGGCGACCGAGGTCGGCAAGACCTTCGACTTCCACGGCACGTACTACGACCTCACCGAGTCGCCCGCGCTGCCCAAGCCCGCCCAGCGGAAGGTCCCGGTGCTCATCGGCGGCCACGGGGCGGTCCGCACCCCGCGGCTCGCGGCCCGGTACGCCGACGAGTTCAACATCCCCTTCGCCTCGATCGAGGACAGCGAGCGGCAGTTCGGCCGGGTGCGCGCCGCCGCTCAGGAGGCCGGCCGCGAAGCGGACGACCTGACGTACTCCAACGCGCTCGTGGTCTGTGTCGGACGGGACGACCGGGAGGTCGCCCGGCGCGCCGCCGTGATCGGCCGTGAGGTGGACGAGCTGAAGGCCAACGGTCTGGCCGGGTCCCCGGCCGAGGTCGTCGACAAGATCGGCCGGTACGCGGAGATCGGTTCCCGGCGCGTCTACCTGCAGATGCTGGACCTCGAAGACCTCGACCACCTGGAACTCATCTCCAGCCAGGTCCAGTCGCAACTGGCCTGACGCGCACGGCCGGACCACTCGCCTCCGTCCCGGCCCGGGTGACCTCGGTCCCAGCCCGGTCCCGGCCGGCCGGGCTGGGACCGGACCGAACCCCGCGGACCGCTGCCCCGCCGGCCGGGCTCCGGCATCCCCGCCGGCCGGCGCGCTGCGCGGGGACGGCGGGGTCTTCCTCGGCGCGGCCGGCGCGCAGGAACCGCGGCCCTGTGCGGACGTGCTCGGCCCAGTGCACGTGACACTCCTGTGCACTCCATGTGGCGGAACTGTGGGCTCCATCACAGCGCTTGTGATCGAGGACTGATCGGATGTTCGGGTGCGTAAAGTGCTCCCTCTCGCTCTCACCGGCCTGTTGGCCCTGTCGGCATGCCAGTTCGCCGGCGATGACGATCCCGCCGGCGATGCCCATCGCCTCAACTCCATGCAGGCCTTCCCGCTGCACGCGTATTACCCCGACCCCGATTCGGACGATGCGAAAGTCATCGGCAAGGCTGAGTGGGTCCTGGGCAAGAAGTGCATGGTCGGGCTCGGCTTCCCCGGCTTCGCCACCCTCGACACCAGGACCGTGGAAGCGACCTACCCGGTCCGGCGGGGCTACCCGGCGAGCAGCAGCATGCCCGGCGACGACAGCCCCTACGGCGTCGACGACCCCGACCGGGCGGCCGATCACGGCTACCACAACCGGGAACAGGACGATTCCTCCCAGCCGATGGAGTGGCCCGTAGACCAGTACGTCGCCCTCACCGGCCGGTACGAGACCGGCGACAGCCGCCGGGCCCACGGGCACCCCATCCCCGAGGGCGGGTGTCTCGGCGAGGCGGGACGGAAGATCTACGGCCCTCCGCCGAAGGCGAGGAAGGTCAACGGCGTGCGGGTCTCCGGCTCCTACACGACCGCCGCCGAGCTGTGGTCCAAGGCCGCCCGGCAGGCGCGCAAGGACCCGGCCTGGAAGAAGGCCGACCGGGCGTGGTCGGACTGCATGAGGGAGAAGGGCTTCCACTACTCCGAGCCGGACAAGGCGCTCTACGACAGCGCCTGGTACGGGACGGCCGGGTCGCCGTCGGGCAAGGAGAAGAAGACGGCGGCCGCCGACGCGCAGTGCAAGCTGGACACCGACTACATCACGGACGTCCACGCGGTCGAGACCCGCTTCCAGAAGGCGGCCATCGGCAAGCACAAGAAGGAGCTGGGCGAGTTGCGCGCGGCGGTGAAGCAGGCGGTCGAGACGTCGCGGACGATCATCGACAAGGCATCCCGTGACGCGCGGCCGACCGAGGCGTCGTGAGCCACGGAGCCGGCGGCGGAGCCGCGGTCCGAGCGACCGTGGTCCGAGCGACCCTGGTCCGAGCGACCGCGGTTCGAACGACCGCGGTTCGAACGACCGCGGTTCGAACGACCGCGGGGGGGGGGGGGGGGGGGGGGGGGGGGGGGGGGGGGGGGGGGGGGGGGGGGGGGGGGGGGTGGGGTGGGGGGGTGGGGGGGGGGGGTGGGGGGTGG
>NZ_JBICWT010000013.1:0-303318 GCF_043199955.1 Streptomyces sp. NPDC048514
ACTGCAGGGGGGACCCTGTGGGAGAGTAGGACACCGCCGAACAATTTTTAGGGAAACCCCCGCATCGAAAGATGCGGGGGTTTTCTGCGTTCTGGGTCCATTAAAGTCGGGGCATGCGCCACGACCTCATCATCTTCGACAACGACGGTGTCCTGGTGGACAGCGAGCCCATCTCCAACCGGCTCCTGGCCGCCCATCTGTCCGAACTGGGGCACCCGACGTCCTACGAGGAGTCCATACGGGACTACATGGGGTCGGCGATGCACCGGATCCACGAGCTCGTCCTGGAGCGGACCGGGCAACGGCTGCCCGACGACTTCGACGACGTCTTCCACGCACGCGTCTTCGCCGCCTTCGAACGGGAGTTGAAGCCCGTGGCCGGCGTCGGTGACGTGCTGGAGAGACTGGCCGCGGACGGGGTGCCGTACTGCGTGGCCTCATCGGGAAGCCATGAGCGGATCAGGGTGGGGCACCGGACGACCGGGCTCGACCGGTGGTTCGCCGAAGAGCGGATATTCAGCTCGCAGGATGTCGGACGGGGCAAGCCGGCACCCGATCTCTTCCTGCACGCGGCCGAGCGGATGGGGGTCGCCCCCCGGCGCTGCCTGGTGATCGAGGACTCGCCCCTGGGCGTCCAGGCGGCCGTGGCGGCCGGGATGGACGTGTACGGGTTCACCGCGATGACGCCGGCGGCCAGGCTCACCGGGGCGAACCAACTCTTCACCAGCATGGCGGAGTTGGCTGACCTGCTGGTATGACCCTGGCCACCGGCCGGGCCTGACAATTGTCATGCGGTCCTGCGGACGAACGTTTCTGTCGGCGGACCCCGCCGACGGCGAAGCTGGGGGCATGAAGAAGAACACGGGGGCCCAGGGCCGGCAGCAGAAGCAGAACCCGAGCGTGCTGGACAACTTCAAGCCGCTGCTCGTCGATGTCGCGGTACCGCTCGGCTCGTACTACGTCCTCAAGGGCGTCGGGATGAGCACCTTCGCCGCGCTCGCCTGGAGCAGCGTGGTGCCGGCGGTGCGGACCGTATGGGGGCTGGTCAAGGAGCGGAGGACCAACGCGCTGGCGGGACTCATCCTCGTCGTGAACGTGGTGTCGCTGCTCCTGAGCTTCGTCTCGGGTGACCCGCGGCTGATGCTGGCCAAGGACAGTGGCGTCAGCAGCACGGTCGCCATCGGCATCCTGGTCTCCGTCCTGCTCGGCAAGCCGATGATGACCGCCGGCATGAAGCCCTTCCTCATCAAGGGGGACACGGCGAAGGAGGCCGCCTGGGAGCGGCTGGCTTCCGGAGCGGCGGCCGGGTCGGCCGCCTTCCGCCGCAAGGAGAACGCGTTCTCCGTCGTCTGGGGGCTGGCGCTGTTCGCCGAGTGCGTGGCGAGGGTCGTGGGCGCGTACACCGTCCCGGTGGACACCATGGTGTGGCTCGGCACGGTCATCATGATCGGCACGATCGGGATCGCCATCGTGATCGGCGGCGGCCTGGCCGTCGGGCCGATGGAGAAGATGCTGGCGGCGGAGGCGGAAGCCGTGACCGCCGGTCAGGACGGAGCAACCGGTCAGGACGGAGCAACCGGTCAGGACGGAGCAACCGGTCAGGCCGGAACCGCCGGTCAGGTCGAGGGGCCCGCGGTCGCCGTCGCCGCTTGAGCCTCCCGCCCGGACGACGCCACGGCGCCCGACCGGCCCGGAAGTCTCCGGCCCACCTCAGAACACCCGGCCCACCTCAGAACACCCGGCCCACCTCAGAACACCCGGTCGACATCAGAGCGCCCGGCCCATCCCAGAGCGCCCCGGCCGAAGCCGGGGCGCTCGCCTGCGTCTCCCGCTCGCGCGGCGCCGAACTCAACTGAACCTGAGGGAAATTCATCTTTGGCTGATCTACCCACGGGTAGCCAGGGGCCCTACGCTCGCCGCCATGACTGATGTGCTGCGGCGCGGTAGGGCCTCGCTGGCGTTGAGCTTCTTCGCCCAGGGCGTCACCTTCGCCCTCCTGGTCACGCGCATCCCGGCCATCCAGGACCGGTACGGCATCTCCGACGCGCTGCTGCCGGTCTTCCTGGCCGCCGTACCGATCCTCGCCGGTGTCGGCAGCGTGACCACCGAGCAGCTGGTCAAGCGGGTACGGCCCAGCCGGCTGCTGCGCTGGTCCCAGCCGCTGGTGCTGCTGGCGCTGCTCGGGGCAGGCGCCGGCGGGCCGGGGGAGGTGGCCGCGCCGGCGGTGGCGCTCGGCGCCTTCGGGCTGGCCGTGGGGGTGCTGGACGCCTCCATGAACATGCTCGGGGTGAGCCTGCAGCGGGCGTACCGGCGCAGCATCATGCTCAGCTTCCATGCCGCCTTCAGCCTGGGCGGGATCGTGGGCGCCTCGCTGGCCTGGGCCGGGGCACACTGGCATCTCGCGCTCTGGGTGTCGTACCTGCCGGTGGTCGCCGTGCTGCTGCCGGCCGCGCTGGTGGGCAGCCGGTGGTACGTCGACGGGGATCCGGCGCCCGTGGCGCAGGACCGGGAGCCGGGCGGGAGCCTGGTGTTCAAGCTGCTGCTGCCGCTGTGCCTGGTGATGACCTTCGCGTACATCGGGGACTCGACCGTCTCCAACTGGAGCGCGAAGTACGTGAAGGACGTGCTGGGCGGCTCGGAGCAGCTGGCGACCGTTCCGTACAACGTGTACATGGTGACCACGCTGGTTGGCCGGGGCATCGGGGATCTCGGGGTCCGGCGGTTCGGGGCCGTGGCGGTCGTACGGCTCGGCACGCTGGTGGCGGCCGGGGGATTCGCCGTGGTGGCGGTGGCGCCGGACGCGTGGGTGGGGATGCTCGGGTTCACGCTGCTGGGCCTCGGCCTGTGTGTCCTGGTCCCGCAGACGTTCGCGGCGGCGGGGCGGCTGTTCCCCGGCGCGTCGGACGCCGCGATAGCCCGGCTCAACATCTTCAACTACGTCGGCTTCCTCGTCGGTTCGCCCTTGGTGGGGGCGCTCGGGGACGCGTGGAGCTACCGGGGGGCCATGCTCGTGCCGATGGTGCTGGTACTGGTGACCTTGGTGTATGCCAGGTCGTTCGCCGCTCAACCGGACCGATACGGTGGCGGGCATGAGCGGCCGCGCACAGCTGATGTGGGACGAGGCAGTAACGGGCTATGACTTCGGCCCGGACCATCCGATGGATCCGGTCCGGCTGGCGCTGACCAGGAAGCTGGTGGGCGCCTTCGGACTGGACCGGGAGATGACGGTCGTCGCGGCGAAACCGGCCGGGGAGTCGACGCTGCGGCTGGTCCACCGGGAGGACTACATCGACGCCGTGAAGGCCGCGTCCGCCGACCCGGCGGGGGCACGTGGGGCCTACGGGCTCGGCACGGTCGACGACCCCGCTTTCGCCGGGATGCACGAGGTGTCCGCGCTGATCGCCGGGCAGTCGGTGGGAGCCGCGGAGGCGGTGTGGCGCGGGAACGCGGATCACGCCGTGAACTTCGCGGGCGGACTCCATCACGCGATGCCGGGGGGTGCCTCGGGGTTCTGCGTCTACAACGACGCGGCGCTGGCCATCGCCCGGTTGCTGGAGCTGGGGGCCGAGCGCGTCGCCTACGTGGACGTCGACGTGCATCACGGGGACGGGGTGCAGGCGGCGTTCTGGGAGGATCCGCGGGTTCTGACGATCTCCCTGCACGAGCATCCGCGCACGTTGTTCCCGCAGACCGGGTGGCCGCAGGAGACCGGGGCGGGCGCGGGCGAGGGTGCCGCCGTGAACGTGGCCCTGCCGGCGGGTACGGGCGACGCGGGGTGGCTGCGGGCGTTTCACGCGGTGGTGCCGGAGCTGCTGGCCGACTTCCGGCCGCAGGTGGTCGTGTCGCAGCACGGGGCCGACACGCATTTCGAGGATCCGCTGGCGCATCTCGCCGTCTCGCTGGACGCGCAGCGGGCGGTGCAGGTGGCGTGCCATGAACTGGCGCACGAGCATGCCGGGGGGAAGTGGGTCGCCCTGGGCGGCGGCGGGTACGCGGTGGTGGAGGTCGTGCCGCGCTCGTGGACGCATCTGGTCGCGATCGCGGCGGGCCGGCCCGTCGCCCCGGAGGCCATGATTCCCGAGAGCTGGCGGCAGGAGGTGTTCGCGCGGACCAGGCAGCTGGGGCCGCAGCGGATGACCGACGGCCGGTGGCCGGTGGGTTGGGCGTCCTGGGAGTCGGGGTACGACCCGGCCGACCGCCTGGACCAGGCCGTACTCGCCACCCGGCGGGCGGCGTTCCCGCTTCGGGGCCTGCTGCCCTAGCGGGCTACGCGTCTGCTGCCCCGGCTGTCCCGGGTGCCCTGGCGGGCTACGCGCCTGCTGCTGCCTGCTGCCTGCTGTCCCGGCTGCCCCAGCGGCTGCGGGCCTGTTGCGCCGAGCCTGAAGGCTGCGGGCCTGTCGCTCCGGAGGGCTGTGGCCATGCTGCCCTGGAGGGCCACCGTCCGGCGCCGCTGTGGGCCGTCGTTAGGCCGACCGTGCGGAATTCCCCGCGTTTACGCCCCTGCGTCAGCGGCGATGAGTCACCATCGCACCCGTGTCGACCCCCGCCGAGCTTCGTGAGCACCTTCTGGCCGTCCGGCTGGCCGGGGTCGTGGGGACGTCGCGGGAGGACAGCCTGCGCAGCTATCGGCTGTTCGCGGCGCGTGATCCCCGTGCGCTGATCGGAATCGACCCCGAAGGGCCGTGGGACCAGCGGGACTTACTCGCCTTGATGGCGGAGAGGTGCGGGGTTTCCGCCGATCCACGGCACACCTCCGGCCCGGACGTGATCGATCCGGAGCGGACACTGGCCGCACTGGACGCCTTCGCGGAGCGGATCCACGAGGTCGCCGGGCGCGGCGCGCCCGTGCTGTTCGGCACCGGGCACCCGCAGCGGCTGCTCGGGTTCTACGCCGGCCTGGCGGACGCGCTCTCGGCGGCGGGATGTGAGGTGCTCACCCCGGCGCAGGGCCACTGTGTCGACATATTGACCCGGTTCGGTCTACGTACGTACGACCTCGACTACGTACGAGGGGTTGCCTTGGTGCGGGAACCGGGAGCCGAGCGCCCCGGTTGTGAGCCGGGTGTCCACAGCCATTCCCCGCTCCCGGTTCGCGTCGCGCTCGAGGCCGCCGCGGAGTGCGGGGGGCCGCTGCCGGAGCTGGTCGTCGGGGATCACGGGTGGGTCTGCGGCGCTGGTCAGCTGGGGTTCGAGGCGATCGGCCTGGCCGACACCGATGATCCCGCACTGTTCGTGGGGGAGGCGGAGGGGTGCGTGTCCGTCGTCGTTCCGGTTGACGATGCCGTGCGACCGGCTCACTACGGCCCACTCACCCGCTACGTACTCAAACGAGCGTGTCTGTCACAGTAGGGCGGTGATGGGTGCACCTCTTCCCCACTCGCATCACCCGCCCCTACATTGGGGAGTGAGCACGCAGCGACGAAGAGTCACCGGAAGGGGAAGCCGGTGGCCGTCGAGTGCGGAAGGTTCAGGTGTGTCATGGCTGCAGCTGGCGAGAGGCCTCTGAACGAGGTTCAGTTCCTGACCGTGGCGGAGGTCGCCACGGTGATGCGAGTGTCGAAGATGACCGTGTACCGGCTGGTGCACAGCGGTCATCTGCCCGCGATCCGGGTGGGACGGTCCTTCCGTGTCCCGGAGCAAGCGGTACACGAGTACCTCCGCGACAGCTATGTGGGGGTGGAAACGGCCTGACGGCGCTCCCCGGGAGACCCCGGAGCACCTCGATTACGACCTCGGCGCTCGGTTGGGTAGGCTGGCCCCTCGTAGGTCGTGTGGGCCCATGGCGCCCAAACAACCGAGTGATGAGAAGTGAGCGAGGGTAGTCGTGGGCTCTGTTATCAAGAAGCGGCGCAAGCGGATGGCCAAGAAGAAGCACCGCAAGCTGCTCAAGCGCACGCGCGTTCAGCGTCGCAACAAGAAGTAGGCGACGCCGCCGAGGCGTGTACCTGTGGCCCCCCACCAGCACTGGTGGGGGGCCACAGGCGTGTTGGCCCACAGGCGTGTTCGCCCACGGGTGCCGGTCGCCCGGCACCTTCCGATGGGGGACATTCGGTCACCTCGTGCATCGGGCGGTCATCACAGCGCAACAGCGAACCGCTAAGTTGGCGGCACACGGGGAACCCGGGATACCGGTAACGCGGGAAGGAAGGCGCTGATCTTGGCGAAGGTCGTGCTCGTCACCGGAGTCGCCCGGCAGCTGGGCGGTCGATTCGTGCGGCGGATCCAGCGGGACCCGGAGGTCGACCGTGTGGTCGCCGTCGACGCGGTGCCGCCCGCGCACCATCTGGGCGGGGCCGACTTCATCCAGGCCGACATCCGGCAGCCGACCATCGCCCGGGTGCTCGCGGAGACCGGGGCCGACACGGTCGTGCACATGGACGTGACGGGTACGGCCCTGGGCGGCGGCAACCGGGCCACGGTCAAGGAGACCAACGTCATCGGCACCATGCAGCTGCTCGGCGCCTGCCAGAAGTCGCCGACGGTGACACGGCTGGTGGTGAAGTCCAGCACCAACGTGTACGGGTCTGCGCCGCGTGATCCGGCCGTCTTCACGGAGACGACTCCGCCGAAGTCGCTGCCCAGCGGCGGCTTCGCGAAGGACGCGGTCGAGGTCGAGGGGTATGTGCGCGGGTTCGCCCGGCGGCGGCCGGACGTCGCCGTGTGCGTGCTGCGGTTCGCCAACATCCTCGGGCCGGCGGCGGACACCCCGCTCGCCTCGTACTTCTGCCTGCCGGTCCTGCCGACCGTGTTCGGCTACGACCCGCGGCTGCAGTTCGTGCACGAGGACGACGTCATCGAGGTGCTGCGGATCGCCTCGCACGAGCCGCGCCGGGGCACCCTCAACAGCGGCACCTTCAACATCGCCGGGGACGGTGCGCTGCTGCTCTCGCAGTGCTCCCGGCGGCTGGGCCGGCCCACCGTGCCGCTGCTGCTGCCCGCGGTCACCTGGGCCGGCTCCCTGGTCCGTACGCTGGGTATGACGGACTTCTCGCCCGAGCAGATCCGGCTGCTCACCCACGGACGGGTGGTGGCCACCGCCCAGATGCGCGAGACGCTGGGCTTCACGCCCAGGTACACCACGGCGGAGACGTTCGCGGACTTCGCCCGCGCCCAGGGCCCCGGGCTGCTGCCGCCGGAGGCTCTCGCGGGGGCCGTCGACCGGATCGCCGCGCTGGCCGAGCCGGGCAGCGGCCGGCCCACGACGCACAGCGCCAACTGAGGAGCGCAGCAACGATGGCGGACGCCAAGGTCATTCCGTTCGACGACGACCGCTCCCGCGGGAACGCAGCGCAGCGCCCGGCGCGGCGCCGGAGTCCGGTCGGCCGGCGCAAGGGCGGCGAGAGCGCGGTGCGCGGGGTCGGGGAGGCCGGTGAGATCGGCGAGGTCCAGCCCCTGCCGGGCCGCGCGCAGACGCAGCAGGATGGAGCTGTGAGCCGCGAGGAGGAGCCGCTGGACCGGTCGGAGGCCGGCGGGCACGACGGCGGCCTCGAGCGGCGTGTGGCGGCCGGGCTGGCCTTCCTGCGGCGCCGGCTGACCGGGGAGTACGAGGTCGACGACTTCGGTTACGACGAGGAGCTGACCGACCAGGTCCTGATGTCGCTGCTGCGGCCGGTGTACGAGAAGTACTTCCGCGTCGAGGTGAAGGGCGTCGAGAACATCCCGGCCGAGGGCGGGGCGCTGATCGTCGCCAACCACTCCGGGACGCTGCCGCTGGACGGCCTGATGATGCAGGTCGCGGTGCACGACCACCACCCGGCCGACCGGCATCTGCGGCTCCTCGCGGCCGACCTGGTCTTCGTGCTGCCGGTGGTCAACGAGCTGGCGCGCAAGCTGGGGCACACCCTGGCCTGTGCGGAGGACGCGGAGCGGCTGCTGGCGCAGGGCGAACTGGTCGGGGTGATGCCGGAGGGCTTCAAGGGCATCGGGAAACCTTTCGGCGAGCGCTACAAGCTCCAGCGGTTCGGCCGGGGCGGCTTCGTCTCCACCGCCCTGCGCCAGGGCGCGCCGATCATCCCCTGCTCCATCGTGGGGGCGGAGGAGATCTATCCGATGATCGGCAACGCGAAGACGCTCGCCCGGCTGCTGGGATTCCCGTACTTCCCGCTGACGCCGACGTTCCCGTGGCTGGGGCCGCTGGGCGCGATCCCGCTGCCGACGAAGTGGACGATCCAGTTCGGTGAGCCGATCCCGACGGACGGCTATCCGCCGGAGGCGGCCGAGGACCCGATGCTGATGTTCAACCTGACCGACCAGGTGCGCGAGCAGATCCAGCACACGCTGTACAAGCTCTTGGTGCAGCGCAGGTCGGTCTTCTTCTGACGTCCGGCCGGCCCCGGCATCCCGTGCGGGGCACGGGTACGGGTACGGGTACGGGTGACGACGATGGGGGCGCCCCGCTCGGGACGGGCGCCCCCACTGTCATGGCCCGAGGGCGTCAGTCGGCGTCCTCGCTGTCGATGCCCAGGCCGGGCAGCAGGCCCGGCAGGAGCGGCGGCAGGGTGACGTCCGGTGCGCCCGTCGGCGGTTTGATGATGGACGGTGCGCTGCTGCCGGTGCCGGTCTTGGGCGGGTCGAGCAGGCCGCCGGTGTCGCCGCCGATGAGGCCGTCACCGCTGTTGCCGGTGGCCGAGCCGCTCGGGGTGCCGGTGTTCGTGTGCTGCCCGGCGGACGGGGTGCCGCTCCCACTGGGGGCGGTGGACCGGTGGGAGCCGGAGGAGGAGCCGGTGGACGACGGCCCGGAGCCCTTCTGCCGCTTGCCGTCGCCGGGTTGGGCCGACGGCTGCGGGAGCAGGGACTGCAGCGGGGCGACTTCTTCGTCTATGGCGTCGAAGACCGACGACACCTGCTGTTTGACGTCCCCGAGCTGCATGGGCAGCTTGTCGCTGAGAGCGCTCCACATCTCGCGGTGGGACCGCGAGAAGCTGGAGAGCGCCTGGATGGGGCCCAGGGAGTCGGGGTCGGCCTCGTAGGCGGCGTGCAGCAGGCGGTGGCCTTCGACGACGTCGTGCTGCATCCCGGACAGGGTGCGGCGGATCTCGCCGATGGACTCGTGGTCGAGATGACCGCCGCGGCCGCGGTCCAGCAGCCGGCGTGCCTCGCTGAGCCGGGTGGAGGCCTGGTCGAGGTAGGTCTGACCGCGTTGGTCGTCGCCGTCGGTCAGGTAGTTGAGCCTGAAGTCCTCGATGCCGCGTTTCAGCCCGTACAGCGAGTCACCGGGCAGGGCGTCGGAGCTGGCGGCGGCGACCCCGCCGAAGGCCCCGGCGGCCACACCCACGCTGAGCCCGCCCGCGGCGAGACCCTTGGTCAGTCTGGAACGCGGGCGGAGTTTGCCCAGCGGGCTCGCCCGGTGCGCGCCCTTGGCCCGATGGGAGCGCTGTTCCGGTACGGACGCGTCCGCCCCGGTTCCCTCCTGGAGCATGGCCTCCATCGCGGCCACCAGTTGGGCGCGCTGGACGACCTTGACCTCGGGGTCGAGCTGTGGTCTGGGCAGCGCGCCGAGGCCCGCCGCCAGGGCCAGCAGCGGGCCCTGTTCGGTGCGTTCCTCGGCGGTCGGCGGCGACTGTGCCGCTGCTGCTGACTGCTCGGCCGCCGTGTCCCGGTCGGACTGCTCCTCCAGGGCCTGGGCGAAGGCGTTCGCCCGCCGGTGCGCCGATACGTTCGCGATCACTGGCGGCACCTCCTCTCGTCATGACGGTCGACTCCCCAGGGGGTCCTGAGGGTTGCACGCCCACGAGCACTTCCACACGATCGAGCGATCAGGGTCGGCCAGGACGTGAGACCACAGGGAGCCTGTATCCCGCACAACGACTGGCGCGGCACTTGGGTTACGGACGGCGGATGATCGGCTCGGAAAGGCAACGAGCTTTCACGAAGAGTGAGTTGAAGGTTGCCCTGGGTGGCGCGCCGGGGGGCGTTCGCTCAGCGCGCGTCGTCCGGCAGCAGCCGGGCGAGGGTGCGTACCGCGCGATACTGCAGAGTCTTGATGGCGCCCTCGTTCTTGCCCATGACCCGGGCGGTCTCGGCGACCGACAGCCCCTGGAGGAAGCGGAGCGTGACGCACTCCTGCTGCTGCGGATTGAGCCGGCGTACGGCGTCCAGGAGGGCGGCGTTCGACAGGGACTCCAGCACGGAGTCCTCCGGGGAGCGCTCGACCTCGTTGGCGTCCAGCATCTCGCCGGTGGTGACCTCGAGGCGGAAGCGGCTGGACTTGAAGTGGTCGGCGACGAGGTTCCGCGCGATCGTCACCAGCCATGCCCCGAAGTCCCGGCCCTGCCAGGTGAAGGTGCCGATCCTTCTGAGGGCCCGCAGAAAGGTCTCGCTCGTGAGATCCTCGGCGGTCGCCCGGCCGCCCACGCGGTAGTAGATGTAGCGGTAGACGGTGTCGCTGTACTGGTCGTAGAGGCGCCCGAAGGCCTCGGCCTCACCTGCCTGGGCGCGTTCGACCAGGTCCATCATTCGGGCGCTGTCGCTGTCCGCGGCGGGACGGCGGGCGGTGGGGGCGCCGCCGGCGCGCCCACGTCTGCCGACCGCGGCGCCTCCGTCGGCCAGTGCGTAGCACGGGCCTACGGGTGCGGCGGCGGCGAAGGCGGGGACGGTGTACGCGGTGGGGACGAAGCCGCGCAGCGTCACTTTGACCGTTGCGACCGTTGCGCGCAGCGTAGCCAGGCCCGAGGCGTCAACCCCGACGTGTGGGTACACGGGACTCCCAGAGGCAGAGCTTTCATCACGTGCAGTGCGGGACCTTTCACCCGTCGTAGCGACGGAGGGGTACCGGTTTGCGTCTGAGGAGAATAACGCTTCGTACAGGCACTGCTACACCGAGTTGCTCAAATCATCGATTGCGTCGCTTCTGTAACCGGTTTGCGCCCTATCGGGAGCCACAGAGTGATCGATTGTTGAACGGAAAGAGGCGGTTTTCGGTGAAGTACGGGGCGAGTTGAAGTGGCCGCGGCATAATTCGTGCGCGCGGGCGGGTGCCGTGCGGTGCCGTGCAGGAGCCCTGAGGGCGTGCGGAACCGCACCGACGGTCACGGCGGAACCGTGCGGGAGGCCGGCGCACTCGCGCGTGCGGCCAGGACGGCCCAGCGTGTCCGCGGCCGGTGGTCCTCGCGGTGCGGATGTCCGTGCCCGGGTGGCGCTAGCGGCGCCGGCGGCTCAGGGCGATCGCCGCCGCGGTGCCGCCGGCGACCGCGCCGACGCCGGCCGCCGCCGGAATGCCCACCTTGGCCGCCTTGCGGCCCGTGCGGTAGTCGCGCAGGCGCCAGTCCTTCTCGCGGGCGTGTCTGCGCAGCTTGGCGTCCGGGTTGATGGCGTAGGGGTGGCCGACCAGGGACAGCATGGGGATGTCGTTGTGGCTGTCGCTGTAGGCCGCGCAGCGGGAGAGGTCCAGGCCCTCCGCCGCGGCCAGGGCGCGGACCGCCTCCGCCTTCGCGGGGCCGTGCAGCGGCTCGCCCACGAGCTTGCCGGTGTAGACGCCGTCGACCGACTCCGCGACCGTGCCGAGCGCTCCGGTCAGTCCCAGGCGGCGGGCGATGACCTGGGCGATCTCGACCGGGGCGGCCGTGACCAGCCACACCTTCTGGCCCGCGTCCAGATGGGCCTGGGCCAGGGCGCGGGTGCCGGGCCAGATGCGGTCGGCCATGTACTCGTCGTAGATCTCCTCGCCGATCGTCTCCAGCTCGGCGACCCGGTGGCCCTTGACGATGGACAGGGCCGAGTCGCGGGCGTCCTGCATGTGCTCGGGGTCCTCGACGCCGGCCAGCCGGAACCACGCCTGCTGCCAGGCGAACCTGGCCAGGTCGCGCGTCTCGAAGAACTTCCGCTTGTACAGGCCCCGGCCGAAGTGGAACAGGGCGGCGCCCTGCATCACGGTGTTGTCGAGGTCGAAGAAGGCGGCCGCCCGGTCGTCGCCGAACACCGGGAAGTCCGGTTCCGCAGTGGCGACCTGGGTCTCCTGCGCCTCCTGCGAGGACTTGCGGGCAGCCTCCGCCGAGGCCTCGCCTGCCAACACGCTCCGCGCCGTGGCGGAGCGCCTACGGGGAGTGAGCCATCCGAGAGCGGCCATGGCGTGAGCATAGCCAGTTCGTTCGGTGCTTCCGGAGTCCGGAGGTTGGCGGAGTGTGAACTCTCTGCGACCGCGCGGTTGAACAAGTGCCCGGAAACGACCGGGGTTGTGGTGTCGGAAGCGCGAGAATGGCCGGTATGAGTCCCCTCTTCCGACGTAGGGCCGAGCCGCGCGAGCGGCTGGTCACCCTGGTCCGCAAGCCCGGCTGTCATCTGTGCGACGACGCCGAGCTGGTGGTCGGCAAGGTCTGCGGCGATCTCGGTGTGTCCTGGGAGCAGAAGGACATCACCGAGGACCAGGCCCTGTACGACCGGTACTGGGAGCAGATCCCGGTCGTCCTGATCGATGGTGAACAGCACACCTTCTGGCGCGTGAACGAGCAGCGGCTGCGCCGGGCACTGACCGAGTAGTCCAAACTGGCCCGGAAAGTCGCTTAGGATCGACGGCGGTTTGGTCTCGGGGGCGGGATTCGTGAGGAGAGTGTGCGGTTTTGCCCCCAGTAACGAAGGAACGGCGGTGCGTATGCGCCGGTTCCCGTCAAGGGCGCAGAGGGCGCGTGACCCCGGTCACTTCTGCCGGGCAAATCGGACACCATCTTTGTGCACGCGTTCACAAAGACATAGCCTGCTGTCGACGGGGCGGTCTGGGGACGTACGACCGCCTGCAGCCCCGCTCTACCCGCAGGAGCACCGTGGCAACTGGCCGAACACACCGACCGGCGACCCGTAGCCGAGGGATTCCCGAGGCCACCGTCGCCCGGCTTCCGCTGTACCTCCGCGCACTGACCGCGCTGTCGGAGCGCTCGGTCCCCACGGTCTCCTCCGAGGAGCTGGCCGCGGCGGCGGGCGTCAACTCCGCCAAGCTGCGCAAGGACTTCTCCTACCTGGGCTCCTACGGAACGCGCGGTGTGGGCTACGACGTGGAGTATCTCGTCTACCAGATCTCCCGCGAGCTCGGCCTGACCCAGGACTGGCCGGTTGTCATCGTCGGCATCGGCAACCTCGGCGCGGCGCTCGCCAACTACGGCGGGTTCGCCTCCCGTGGCTTCCGGGTCGCCGCCCTCATAGACGCGGACCCGGCGATGGCCGGCAAGCCGGTCGCGGGCATCCCGGTGCAGCACACCGACGAGCTCGAGAAGATCATCAAGGACAACGGCGTCTCGATCGGTGTGATCGCGACTCCCGCCGGTGCCGCCCAGCCGGTCTGCGACCGGCTCGTGGCCGCCGGAGTCACGTCGATCCTGAACTTCGCGCCGACCGTGCTGACCGTCCCGGACGGCGTCGACGTGCGCAAGGTCGACCTCTCCATCGAGCTGCAGATCCTCGCCTTCCACGAGCAGCGCAAGGCCGGTGAGGGGAGCGCGGCCGGTGAGGGCGCGCCGTCCACCGCCGCCGCCCGTGACGATTCCGCCGACCAGGGGCCCGAGGGCGACGTGCCCGCGGTGATGCCGGCATGAGTCTCCTCGTCGTAGGCCTCAGTCATCGCAGCGCCCCGGTGAGCGTGCTGGAGCGGGCCGCGCTGAGCGCGGACGCCCAGACCAAGCTGCTGCAGGACACGGTCGCCGCCGAGCCCGCCACCGAGGCCGCGGTGCTCGCCACCTGCAACCGCATCGAGCTGTACGCGGACGTGGACAAGTTCCACGCCGGTGTCGCCGAGCTGTCCACCCTGCTCGCCCAGCACAGTGGCGTCGGCCTCGAGGAACTGACCCCCTACCTCTACGTGCACTACGAGGACCGGGCCGTCCACCACCTGTTCTCGGTGGCCTGCGGTCTCGACTCGATGGTCGTCGGCGAGGGGCAGATCCTCGGCCAGATCAAGGACTCCCTGGCCAGGGCGCAGGAGCTGCACACCGCCGGACGCCTGCTGAACGACCTGTTCCAGCAGGCCCTGCGGGTCGGCAAGCGCGCCCACTCCGAGACCGGGATCGACCGCGCCGGGCAGTCGCTGGTCACCTTCGGCCTGGAGCAGCTGGCCGCGGGCGGTGACGTGCGGGAATGGGCGACGGGCCGCAAGGCGCTGATCATCGGCGCCGGCTCGATGTCCTCCCTGGCCGCCGCCACGCTCGCGCGGGCCGGGGCCGGCGAGATCGTCGTCGCCAACCGCACCTTCGAGCGTGCCGAGCGCCTCGCGCTGCTGCTCGAGGAGCAGTACGGACCCCGCCCCACCGGGGGCGACGGCACGGCGGTGACCGCCCGTGCGGTACGGATGGACGCCGTGCCGGACGAGCTGACACGTGCCGACGTCGTCGTCTCCTGCACCGGGGCGACCGGCCTGGTGCTCACGGCGGACGCGGTCGCGTACGCGGTCGAGGGCCGCACCGGGCGCCCCGCCGAGATCGCGGGCAGCGCCCGTACCAGCGCGCAGCCCAAGGTGCCGCAGCCGGCCGGCGGTGTCGGCAACGACGACAACTGCCCCCTCGACCTGGCCGCCGTGCAGCCGGGCTTCTCCGTCATGGGTGAGGCCGCCGTGGCCGGCATGGACGCCGCCACGCTGGAGCAGCACGCGGCCTGGGCCGCGGGCGGGACGCTCGACCGCCGGGACCGCCGTACGCCCGAGACGGACGCCGAGCTGATCGCCGCGCTCGCCACGACCGCCGCCACGATCGGCCGTGTCCCGGAGCGGCGCAAGCCCGAACCGGTCGCCGTGATCCCGCGCCCGGCGCCCTCCCTCTTCCTCCTCGACCTGGCCATGCCCCGCGACATCGACGCGGCCGTGCACCGGCTGGCCGGGGTGCGGCTGGTGGACATCGAGTCGCTGGCCGAGGCCTCGGCCGACGCGCCGATGGCGGCCGACGTGGACCAGGTCCGGCGTATCGTCTCCGACGAGGTCGCGGCCTTCGGCGCGGCGCAGCGGGCGGCGCACATCACGCCGACCGTGGTGGCGCTGCGCACCATGGCCGCCGACGTGGTCGCCGGAGAGATCGCACGGCTCGACGGCCGGCTGCCCGACCTGGACGAACGCCAGCGCGGCGAGATCCGGCAGGCCGTCCACCGGGTCGTCGACAAGCTGCTGCACGCGCCGACCGTACGGGTCAAGCAGCTCGCGGCCGAGCCCGGCGGCGCCGGGTACGCGGACGCGCTGCGCACCCTGTTCGACCTCGACCCCGAGACGGTCGCCGCCGTCTCCCGGGCCGTGGACAGCACGGAGGAGAAGGACCGACCGGCATGACTGAGAAGGCACTGCGACTGGGGACCAGGCGGAGCAAGCTCGCCATGGCCCAGTCCGGGCAGGTGGCGAGGACCGTCCAGCAGGTGACCGGGCGGCCCGTCGAGCTGGTCGAGATCACCACGTACGGGGACACCTCCCGCGAGCATCTGGCGCAGATCGGCGGCACCGGCGTCTTCGTGACGGCGCTGCGCGACGCACTGGTCCGTGGCGAGGTCGACTTCGCGGTTCATTCGCTCAAGGACCTCCCGACGGCCCAGCCCGAGGGACTGGTCCTGGCCGCCGTACCGCTGCGCGAGGACCCGCGGGACGTGATCGTCGCGCGCGACGCGCTCAAGTTCACCGACCTGCCGCGCGGGGCCCGGATCGGAACCGGCTCCCCCCGCCGCATGGCGCAGCTGAACGCGTACGCCCGGGCCCACGGCCTGGACATCGAGACGGTCCCGATCCGCGGCAACGTCGACACCCGCATCGGATACGTCCGGGACGGCGAGCTGGACGCGGTCGTCCTGGCCGCCGCCGGACTGAGCCGGATCGGCCGGATCGACGAAGTGACCGACTTCCTGTCGGTCGACACGGTTTTGCCCGCCCCCGGCCAGGGGGCCCTGGCGATCGAGTGCAGGGCGGGGAACACCGCCCGAGACACTGCCCTCATCGCTGCGCTCGGCGAACTCGACGACCCGTCCACACGGGCCGCCGTGACCGCCGAACGGTCACTGCTCGCCGCCCTGGAGGCCGGTTGCAGCGCCCCTGTGGGTGCGCTGGCCGACCTTCTGGCCGACGGGCAGGTTGTCAAGGAAATGCGCCTGCGCGGCGTCGTCGGCACGACCGACGGCACCCGCATGGTGCAGCTGTCCACCACCGGTCCCGTGCCCCAGACGCACGACCGGGCGACGGCACTCGGGCGCGAACTCGCCACCGAGATGCTCGCCCAGGGCGCGGCCGGTCTGATGGGGGAGCGAGCACAGTGAGCCCCACCAACCTTCCCGCCGGCCTCGAACACGGGCACGTCACCTTCCTCGGTGCCGGACCCGGGGATCCGGGACTGCTGACTCTGCGCGCCGTGGAGGCGCTGTCGGCCGCGGACGTCCTGGTCGCCGAGCACGAGGTGCTCGACGTGATCCGGACGCACGCCCGACAGGGCGTCTCCATCGTGCCGATGGACGCGGACTCCTCCTCGGTGTCACCGCCGGGCACGGGCACGCCCCAGCTGACGGTGGTTGACGGCACGTCAACACCCGTCGCTGCCCCGGCTGCTGTTCGGGATGCCGCTCATCTTGTCATGCAGGCCGCGCGGGGCGGCAGGCGGGTCGTCCGCGCGGTGTCCGGGGACCCGGGACTGGATACGTTCGCGGCCGAGGAAATGCTCGCCTGCGCCGCCGCCGGTGTGCCCTTCGAGGTCGTACCGGGTGTGGCGGCCGCGGTCGGGGTGCCGGCGTACGCCGGTGTCCCGCTGCGGGACCCGCAGGGCGCGGACGTCAGGTTCGTGGACGCCCGTACCGCCTCCGACCGCTGCTGGACGGAGGTGGGCGCCTCGGACGGCACGGTCGTCGTCTCCACGACGCTGGACTCCGTGGCGGCCGCGGCCGGTGAGCTGGTCGCGGCGGGCCGCAAGCCGGACACCCCGCTGACGGTCACCGTCGCCGGTACGACGACCCGTCAGCGCACCTGGACGGCGACGCTCGGCACGATCGCGCAGACGCTGAAGCAGGCGAAGGTGCTGCCCTCTCCCGAGGGCGGCCGGCCGGTGATAGCCGTGGTCGGTGAGCGTTCCGCCGCCGCCCAGCGCGACCAGTTGTCGTGGTTCGAGTCCAAGCCGCTGTTCGGCTGGAAGGTCCTCGTGCCGCGCACGAAGGAGCAGGCGGCGTCGCTCTCCGACCAGCTGCGGTCCTACGGCGCGGTGCCGCACGAGGTCCCCACGATCGCGGTGGAGCCCCCGCGCACCCCGCAGCAGATGGAACGGGCCGTCAAGGGCCTGGTGACCGGCCGCTACGAGTGGATCGCCTTCACCTCGGTGAACGCGGTCAAGGCGGTGCGCGAGAAGTTCGAGGAGTACGGTCTCGACGCCCGTGCCTTCGCGGGCATCAAGGTGGCCGCGGTGGGCGAGCAGACGGCCAAGGCGCTGATCGCCTTCGGCGTGAAGCCCGATCTGGTGCCGAGCGGCGAACAGTCGGCCGCCGGACTGCTGGAGGACTGGCCGCCCTACGACCCGGTCTTCGACCCGATCGACCGCGTCTTCCTGCCCCGCGCGGACATCGCCACGGAGACCCTGGTCGCCGGTCTGATCGAGCTGGGCTGGGAGGTCGACGACGTCACGGCCTACCGGACGGTGCGCGCCTCGCCGCCGCCGGCCGAGACCCGGGAGGCGATCAAGGGCGGCGGCTTCGACGCGGTGCTCTTCACGTCGTCGTCCACCGTGCGCAACCTGGTCGGCATCGCCGGCAAGCCGCACAACGTCACGGTGATCGCGTGCATCGGCCCGGCCACGGCCAAGACGGCCGAGGAACACGGGCTGCGGGTCGACGTCATGGCTCCCGAGCCGTCCGTGCACAAGCTGGCGGAGGCGCTGGCCGACTTCGGCATGAAGCGGCGCGCCGCGGCCCTGGAGGCCGGCGACCCGGTGACCCGCCCGAGCGAGCGCCGGCCCGGCGCCCGGCGCCGTCGTTCGACGACCTGAGAACCGTCGGGCGCCTCTCGCCGAGGCGTCCGGATCGAGACCGGCGGAGTGCCTTCACGAGGCGCTCGACCTGAGACCGGCGGAGTGCCTCTCACCGGGGCGCCCCGCCGGTCTCAGACGTATACGCCCCGGTCGGGCAGGGCGGGTCATCTGCCAGGCCGCCTGGCTGTCGCATCCTCCGCGAGTGCCGGGGCGGGTGTTCGACAGGGCGTCGGCAAAGGTGGGGGGTGGGCGGGCGTAGCGTAGGAGGCATGACGAAGTACGGATCTTTTCCCGGTACGCGTCCCCGCCGGCTGCGGACCTCGCCCGTCATGCGGCGGATGGTCGCCGAGACGCGGCTGCACCCCGCCGACTTCATCCTCCCGGCCTTCGTCCGGGAGGGCGTCGGTGAGCCGGTGCCCATCGCGGCGATGCCGGGGGTCGTGCAGCACACCCGGGACAGCCTGAAGAAGGCCGCGCTGGAGGCCGTCGAGGCCGGGATCTCCGGGATCATGCTCTTCGGCGTGCCGGAGGAGTCCAAGAAGGACGCCCTGGGCACCGCCGGCACCGATCCGGACGGGATCCTGCAGGTCGCGCTGAGCGATGTGCGGGCCGAGGTCGGCGACGACCTGCTCGTCATGTCCGACCTGTGCCTGGACGAGTTCACCGACCACGGGCACTGCGGCGTGCTGGACGCCGAGGGGCGGGTCGACAACGACGCCACCCTGGAGCGGTACGCCGAGATGGCTCAGGTGCAGGCCGACGCCGGCGCCCATGTCGTGGGCCCCAGCGGGATGATGGACGGGCAGATCGGCGTCGTCCGCGACGCGCTCGACCAGATCGGCCGCGAGGACGTGGCGATCCTCGCCTACACCGCCAAGTACTCCTCCGCCTTCTACGGCCCCTTCCGCGAGGCCGTCGGCTCCTCGCTGCAGGGCGACCGCAAGACCTACCAGCAGGACCCCGCCAACTGGCGCGAGTCCCTGCGGGAGGTGGAACAGGACCTCGCCGAGGGCGCCGACATGGTGATGGTCAAGCCGGCCGGACCGTACCTGGACATCCTGGCCCGGGTCGCGGACAGCGTGGACGTCCCGGTCGCCGCCTACCAGATCTCCGGCGAGTACGCGATGATCGAGGCCGCCGCCGAGAAGGGCTGGATCGACCGGGACCGGGCCGTCTTCGAGACCCTGACCGGCATCAAGCGGGCCGGGGCGCGCAACATCCTCACCTACTGGGCGACCGAGGTGGCCCAGAAGCTGCGCTGAGCGCCGCTCGGCCGTGACGAGCGGCGGGCGCCGTTCAGCCGTGACGAGCGGCGCCCCGGGGCTCACCAGTTGAGCGCGTCGGCCGCGTTCTGCTGCCAGTACGTCACCTCGAGCGAGCTGTCGTAGTAGACCCCCTTGGCCGGCAGGGCCGGGATCGCGGTGGGGCCGCCGCCGCTGTTCGGCGTGCGGCCCTGGAAACCGACCGTAAGTTTGTGGCCGGTCATGCCGCCGCTGCCGCTGCCGTCGGCGGCCGACAGCAGCACACCCGCGTAGCCGGACTCGCCGGGAGCCAGGCTCGTCACGGCCTGCGGACGGGTCTCCTCGGCCGCCTGCGGCACCCACTGCATCTCGTCGAAGCGCAGGATCGGGTAGTACGTCAGCCGGCAGGTCCTGCTGCCGGTGTTGGTGACCGTGAGCAGCATGTGGTTGAGGGGCCGGGCCACCTGCTTCGTGCTGACCGCCGTGTTGGAGCCGTTGCACAGGACGAACGACCCGCCCTGGTCGGAGGAGGAGCCGGACGCCTTCGCGGTGCCGCCCGACCCGGAGCCCTTGCTCGATGCCGAGTCGCCTCCCGAGCCGCCGCTCACCGACGCGTTCTTCGCGCCGCTCGTGCCCGCGGTGCCGCTCGTGCCCGTGGTGCCGGTTGTGTTCGCGGTGCCGCTCGTGTTCGTCGAGCCGGTGGAGCCGGCCCCGCGGTCGGCCGCGGGCTTCGCGGTCGAACCGGAGGACGGGCCGGCCGACGAGGCGGACACGGGCGACGCCCCTTCGTCCTTCGTCCCCGTTCCGTTGTCGCATGCCGTCAGCGCGAGGGCGGCGAGGGCCACGCCGGTCGCGGCGAGCAGGGAGGTACGGCCTGTGCGCATGTCAGATCCTCTTCGTGTACGAGTCGATGGGACCGCCGGGCCGCTCGACCGGTCGTCGGGAGCGGCGTGCTCGGCTGTCCACAGCCTGTGGGACGATCCGTCCCGTCCGCCACGACCGGCGGGCGATCAGGGACGCTGGAACGCCGAAACCGGCTGTGGGCTGGGAAGACGTGCCGTCCCTGGAACGGGGGGATGAAACGGGAGGTGGGGGAAAGGGTGTCGGAAGGCGCTACGGGTGACCGCTTCGCGGCGCTGCTGCGGGAGTTGAAGGACCGTTCGGGGCTCAGCTACGGCGCGCTCGCCAAACGGCTCCACACGAGTACGTCGACGCTGCACCGCTACGTCAACGGGGACGCCGTCCCGGCGGACTACGCGCCGGTGGAGCGGCTGGCCCGCATCTGCAGGGCCAGCCCTGAGGAATTGGTCGAGCTGCACCGCCGGTGGGTGCTGGCGGACGCGCTGCGCGGACGCAGGACGGACGTCCGGACCCCGCCGGTCGGGAAACCGGCCGATCGTGGGCCGGTCGGGAAACCTGCCGATCGTGGGCCGGTGGGGGAAGCGGCTGATCGCGGGCCGGTGGAGGAAGCGGCCGATCGCGGGTCAGTAGAGGAGGCGACCGATCGCCGGTCGGTCGCCGACGCGGCTCTTCGTCCGCCGGTCACGGAAGCGGCGGATCGGCCTCCGGCCCCGGGACCGGACGACGGTCCTGGCTCGGAGACGTCGGACGACGGCCCGAGCGCGGGGACGTCGGACGGGCGTGGCTCGGTGGCCAGCGCGGTTGCCGGGGCCGCCGAGCCGGCATCGGCGGGCCTCTCCCCGGGGCCGGCCCCGGTCCCGGCCCCGGCCCCCGCCCCGGAAGCGGGAGCCGGAGCCGGGCGCAAGGGCTTCGCCGGGGCGGGTGGGACGGGTGGCCGTCGCCGCGGTCGGACCGTGCTCGTCGCCGGCGTCGCCGTCGCCGCCGTACTCGGTGCCGTCGCACTGGCGGTGGGCCTCCCCTCCGGCGACCCGGCCGACGGCGGGGGCAAGCCCGTCGGGGCGGCCGGCGCGGACGGGGTGCCGGACCGGTCGACGGGCCGCCAGCACGCGTCGGTGCCGCCGAAACACACCGGTTCGCCCTCGGCGTCCCCGTCGGCTTCCGCCTCCGCCTCCGGGCCGGCCTCCGCCTCCGGGGCGGCGAAGGGCGAGCCGGAGCCGGAGGGAGGCGGCGGGCGCGGCGCCTCGCCGGGCAACGCTCCCGGCCCCGCTCCGCTGAGCGTGTCCACCGACGCGTACACCTGGGACAGTCCGTGCACAGCGCGCTACCTGATCGACCGGTCCCCGGCACGGGTCGCCCCGCCGCCGAACGAGTCCGACGCGACCGCCTGGGCCGCCGCGCACGGCGCCGTCTCCTCCGGAAGTCAGTACGTCACGCTCACCGTGCAGGGGACCGGGGACGAGACCGTGGTGGTCAAGCGCCTGAGGGTCGTCGCTGCCACCAAGCGGGCCCCGCTCGCCTGGAACGACTACGCCATGGGCTACCCCGGCGTCGGCTGTGGCGGTGGCGTGCCCAGCCGCTCCTTCACCGTCGCCCTCGACGCGGCCCGCCCGGCCGTCGTACCCGAGGCGGGCCACCGCGACTTCCCGTTCAAGGTGAGCGAGTCCGACCCGGAGGAGTTCCGCGTCGAGGCCGCCGCCTCCGCGTACGACGTGAGCTGGTACCTGGAGCTGTCCTGGTCCAGCGGCTCACGCCAGGGCGTGCTGCGGGTGGACGACCACGGCAGGCCGTTCCGCACGAGCGGCGCCGCCGGCCGCCCGGCGTACGAGTTTCCGCTCGGCGGCTCGGGATGGGTCAAGGAGGGCACGACCGAGCCCTGACCGCCCGCCCGAGCCGCCGTGTCTGGGCCCCGGGCCCGCCCGGAGCCGCCGAGCCTGGGCCCCGGCCTGCCCGGAGCCGCCGTGTTTGGACCCCGGCCCGCCCGAGCCGCCGTACGTGGACTCCGGCCCGCCCGGAGCCACCGTGGTCCCGGGCGGGGTCGTCGGGCGGGAACCGGCGTCCGGGCGGGGTCGGGATCAGTCCCACCAGAAGGACCAAGTG
Source organism: Streptomyces sp. NPDC048514 (assembly GCF_043199955.1). Classification (NCBI taxonomy): domain Bacteria; kingdom Bacillati; phylum Actinomycetota; class Actinomycetes; order Kitasatosporales; family Streptomycetaceae; genus Streptomyces; species Streptomyces sp. NPDC048514. The sequence goes on from NZ_JBICWT010000013.1 coordinate 22,088, forward strand.
GACTGCCCCACAAGGTCCTTCGCGTACGCGCGCAGCGTGTCGTGGTCGCCTTGCAGGATGTTGTCCGGGCAGAACGCGAAGTGCTCCGCCGCCACGGCCTCGGCTTCCGCCCTCGTGGCCGGCGGGGCCGCCACGGACACGACGAGGGTGTCCAGGCCGAGGGCCACGACCCGGATCCCGAACCGGTCCTCCCAGGAGCGCAGTACCGCGCAGAGCCGGGCGACGTCGCCCTCGTAGTTCACCGGGCCGCTCCAGCCGATCGCGGCCGGTATGTCGGCGGAGCGGCGGGCCGGTACCAGGGCGAGGTGGGGCTGCTCGACGTAGGAGTCGGGGTCGCCCTGCAGTCCGTCGGCCACCTGCGCGGCACGGGTGTCCGGGTCGGCCAGGAGGACGCCGCCCGGGGCCAGGCCGGGCCACTCGGATCCGAACGGCTCGATCTCCTCGGCGATGTCGCCGTCCGCCGTCTCCTCCTCCCAGTACTCCGCGAGGACGTCGTCGGCGTCGTGGTCTCCCGGGTACGAGGTCTCCTCGGGCAGCAGCCCCCAGTCCTGCGGGCCGCCCTGGGAGTCGTCCAGGTCCACCAGCACCGGAAGCAGACCGACACGGGCCGCCGGCGCGCCCAGGGCCTTCCACGTGCCCGGCGCGGCCGGCTTCTCCGCATGCCACAGCAGGGGCTCGTGCCACCGGCCCTCGTGCGTGGTGTCGATCAGTCTGCCGGGCGGGAGCCGCAGTCCGAGGGTGCGCCCGCTCGGGTCGGTGGTCAGCTCGGGCAGCGGGTTGGGAAGAGTCGCCATGGACGTGACTGTAGGGGCAGCCACTGACAGTGCGTCGGCCGCGGGACCCGCCGAGGCCGGCCGGCGTACAGGGCGCCCACCGGCCGGACTTCAGGGCGCACCACCCGTGCTGCCCCCCTGCCGGACTTCAGAGCGCACGCTCCTCCACGCCGGCCCGACTCACGCACCTCCGTGCCGGCCGGACTCACGCTTCTCCGCGCCGGCCGGACTCACGCTCCTCCGTGCCGGCCGGACTTCACAGCGCCCCCGGCGAATCCGCGGGGGCGGGCTCGCGGTTCAGACGAGCGTGGTGATGCAGAACGGGTGGCCCGCGGGATCGAGCAGGACGCGCCAGCGGTCGGGGGACGGCTGGAAGTCCGGCTTCTTGGCGCCGAGGTCCAGCAGCCGGGCCTCCGCGGCCTCCAGGTCGTCGACGCCCAGTTCGATGTGTGCCTGCTTCTCCTGGGCCGGGTCCGGCCAGGTGGGCGGGCGGTAGTCGGCCAGGCGGTTGAAGGCGAGGCCGGCCGCGCCCTCCCGGCCGACCATGACGAAGTCGTCGGAGGAGAAGAGGACCGGGAAGTCGAGCAGCTCACCGTAGAAACGGGCGAGTTCGGCCGGGTCGGCGCAGTCGAAGGTGATGGCGGCGTAGCGGAACGCGGGTGCGGAGGTGGTCTCTGTGCTCATGGTCAGGACGCTAGGACATGACCAGGACAGTTCCGGTCCTGGTCATGGGAGCCGTGTGGAAGACTTCGCGGCGTGATCAGTGCGTCCGCCCGCCTGCTGCGACTGCTCGCGCTGCTGGCCGCCCGGCCCTCCTGGACCTGCGCCGAACTCGCCGACCGCATGGACGTCACGGACCGCACGGTGCGCCGGGACATCGCACGGCTGAGGGAACTCGGCTACTGCGTCGACTCCGACGCGGGCCCCTGGGGCGGTTACCGGCTGCGGGCCGGCTCCCGGGTGCCTCCGCTGATCCTCGACGACGAGGAAGCCCTCGCGGTCGCCCTCGGGCTGCGGGAGGCTGCGCGCAGTGGCGCGCTCGGCGGCGACCAGGCGGCCCTCTCCGCCCTGCTGAAGCTGCGCCAGGTGCTGCCCCGGCGGATCGCGGAGCGGCTGGGGGAGTGGGACGACGCCTTCGTGCGGCTGCCGGGGTCCGGGGAGCCGCAGCTCAGGCCCGGCATGCTGCTGGAGCTGGCCGTCGCCTGCCGCCGGGGCGAACGCGCCCGGCTGGCGTACTGCGACGGAGAGGGGACGGCCACGGTCCGGGACGTCGATCCGTACCGTCTCGTCCACACGGGACGGCGCTGGTACTTCGTCGCGCGGGACGTGGCCCGGGGCCAGTGGCGGACGTTCCGGGCCGACCGGGTCGACCGGCTTCAGCCGACCGGTCACCCGGTGGAGATCACCGATCCGCCCGACCCGGCGCTGCTGGTCTCCCGCAACATCGCGAACGGTCCCTATCCGCTGACCGCGACCGTCCGCATCCCGCTGCCCATGGACCGGGCGCTGCGGCTCGTCCCCGCGACCGTCGGCACGCACCGCGCCGACGGGGCGGACGCCACCCTCGTCGACATCGGCGGTCCCGACGCGGACGGCCTCGCCCGCTATCTTCTCGGCCTGGCGATCCCGTTGCGCGTCCTCGCCCCGGATTCCGTACGGCAGGCCCTGCTGAGCCTTGTCGACGACGTCCGGCGCCACAACGCGGACGCCGATCAGCCCCCGCGGTGAGGCGGCGCCAGCGCCGAGGAAGGTCGCCCCGCCGTGCGGGCGCCGGGGAACGGCCGGTGCAGCCGCTCCCCGGCCCTCGGGTTACCCCTGTCCGTGGGACACCCTGGAGCGGAAGCGCCGGTAGAGCACCGTCCCGCCGAGCAGCGAGGCCACGCTCGCGGCGACGGCCGTCATGGTGCCGTCGGTGCCGGTGCTGGCGAGGGTGCCCACCGGCCGCGGACGCTCGACCCTGGGCGCCGGCTTCGGCTCCGGACGCTCTTTGGGCGGGGTGTGCGGCTGGGCCGGCGGCACGACGCGGGGCGGCGGAGTGACCGGCGGCGGCGTCGGCTTCACGGGCTCCGCGGGACGGTCCGTCGAGGTGTTCGTGGACGTGTTCCCGAAGACGGGGTTGCCGACGCCCACGACGTCGACGGTGTTGCCGCTGATGTTCACCGGCAGGTCGACCGGCAACTGGATCCCGTTCCCGGAGACCACGCCCGGGCTGTCCTTCGTGACGGCTTCGGCGGTGGCCCCGCTCGAATCGGTGGCCTGGTCGCTCTTGGCCGCGCCGGCGCCCTCGTTGGCGCACTTGTTGCCCATGGCAGGGTTCAGCAACCCTGCCACGTTCACGGTGTTGCCGCACACGCTCACCGGGACGTGCACCGGTAGCTGCAGCGCGTTGCCGGAGATCAGACCGGGCGAGCCGGCCGCGGCGGCGCCCGCGGTGGAGTCGGCGTACGCCGCACCTCCCACGGCCATCGCACCCGACGCGGCGGCGATGGCGATCACACTGTTCCGGGTAACCCGTTTCATGGCTCCCTGCCTCCCAGACATGGATGCGGGCACTCGCCCGCATCCGGTCAAACGCAGGGGAAACCGTCTGAGTTATGGCTTATCCACCTTTGGCCCGGTGCTGGGGGAATCTTCACTTAAATCGCCACTCCCCGGCACCGGACAGACCTTCGGCCTGCGAAGGCGCGCTCCACAGGCCGAAGGGGGATGCTCAGAGCTTCTCGGGCGTCCTGATGCCCAGGAGATCCATGCCCTGGTGCAGGGTGCGGGCGGTGAGGTCGACCAGGAACAGGCGGTTCTCCACGACCTCGGCCGGGTTGTCGGCGGACAGCACCTGGCACTGGTCGTAGAACGTCGTCAGGTGCGACGCCAGCTGGTACAGGTACGCGGCCAGCTTGTGCGGCTCGTAGGTCGCCGCCACCTCCAGGACCGTCTCGGCGAACCGGTCCAGGTGCAGGCCCAGGGCACGCTCGGCGGGGGCCAGGTCCAGCTCCGGGTGGGCGGTGGGGCGGGCCTCGCCGGCCTTGCGCAGGATGGACTGGATCCGGGCGTACGCGTACTGGAGGTAGACGGAGGTGTCGCCGTTCAGGGACACCATCTGGTCCAGGTCGAACTTGTAGTCCCGCACGGCGGACGTGGACAGGTCGGCGTACTTCACCGCGCCTACGCCGACGTGGATGCCGTTCTCGACGATCTCCCGCTCCGCCAGGCCCACCTTCCCGGCCTTCTCCCGGACGACCGCCGTGGCCCGCTCGACGGCCTCGTCCAGGAGGTCCTGGAGCTTGACCGTCTCGCCGGCACGCGTCTTGAACGGCTTGCCGTCCTTGCCGAGGACCGTGCCGAACGCCAGCTGGTGTGCCGTGACGTCCTCGCCCAGCCAGCCCGCCCTGCGCGCCGTCTCGAAGACCATCCGGAAGTGCAGGGCCTGGCGGGCGTCCACCACGTAGAGGAGGGTGTTCGCCTTCAGGTTGAAGACACGGTCGCGGATCGCCGAGAGGTCCGTCGCCGCGTAGCCGTAACCGCCGTCGGACTTCTGCACGATCAGCGGGACCGGGTTGCCGTCCGGGCCCTTGATGTCGTCGAAGAAGACGCACAGGGCGCCCTCGGAGCGGACCGCGACGCCCGACTCCTCCAGCAGGCGGCAGGTCTCGGCCAGCATGTCGTTGTAGCCGGACTCGCCGACGATGTCGGCGTCCCGGATCTCCATGTCCAGCTTCTCGAAGACGGAGAAGAAGTAGATCTTCGACTCGTCGACGAACTTCTGCCACATGGCGAGCGTCTGCGGGTCGCCGGCCTGGAGGTCGACCACCCGGCGCCGGGCGCGCGTCTTGAACTCCTCGTCGGAGTCGAACTTCTTGCGCGCGGCCTTGTAGAGGCGGTCGAGATTCGACATCGCCTCCTCGCCGGTGACCTGGCCCTCCTTGTGGTCCAGTTCGTGCGGGTGCTCGTCCAGGAACTGGATGAGCATGCCGAACTGGGTGCCCCAGTCGCCGATGTGGTGGCGGCGGACCACGTTCTCGCCGGTGAACTCGAGGAGCTGGACCACCGCGTCGCCGATCACCGCGGAGCGCAGATGGCCGACGTGCATCTCCTTCGCCACGTTCGGCTGCGCGTAGTCGATCACCGTGGTGCCGGGGTGCTCGGCGTGCGGCACGCCGAGGCGGCCGGTGTCGTCCGCGTACCGCTCGGCGAGGTTCCGGGTGATCGCCCGGTCCGCGATCGTGATGTTGAGGAAGCCGGGTCCGGAGACCTCGACGTCCTGGATCAGGTCACCGGTCACCACCTGGGCGACGACCTGGGTCGCCAGCTCCCTGGGGTTCGCCTTCGCCTTCTTGGCCAGGGCCAGGATTCCGTTGGCCTGGAAGTCGGCCCGGTCGCTTCGTCGCAGCAGCGGGTCCGCGCCGGCGGCCTCCGGCAGGGTGGCCGAGAGGGCGGACGCGAGGTGCTGCTGGACGTTGTCGCTGAGGGACGTGACCGAGGCCATAGGAATGGGTGCCGTTCTCCTCGTGGGGATGGATAGTCCCGGCCAGTATCCCATGGGGGGTAAAGCCGTTTTCCCGGTCGCAAGTGGGTCTGTGACAATGGAGTGTCACCCGTTCAGAAAGAAGGACGTGCCGATCGTGGCTCAGAGCACCGAGACCACCGACTGGGTCTCCCGTTTCGCGGATGAGGTCATCGAGGAGTCGGAGCGCCGGGCCCCGGGCAAACCGGTCGTCGTCGCGTCCGGCCTCTCCCCCTCCGGGCCCATCCACCTGGGCAACCTCCGTGAGGTCATGACCCCGCACCTCGTCGCCGACGAGATCCGCCGCCGCGGGCACCGGGTCCGGCACCTGATCTCGTGGGACGACTACGACCGCTACCGCAAGGTCCCGGCGGGAATCGCCGGCGTCGACGACTCCTGGGCCGAGCACATCGGCAAGCCGCTGACCGCGGTCCCGGCGCCGGAGGGCTCGCCGTACCCGAACTGGGCAAAGCACTTCAAGGCCGCGATGACCGAGGCGCTGGCCCAGATGGGCGTCGAGTTCGACGGGATCAGCCAGACGGCGCAGTACACCTCCGGTGCCTACCGCGAGCAGATCCTGCACGCGATGAAGCACCGCGGCGACATCGACGCCGTCCTCGACCAGTACCGGACGAAGAAGGCCCCCGCCAAGAAGCAGCAGCAGAAGCCGGTCGACGAGGCCGAGCTGGAGGCCGCCGAGGGCTCGGGCGCCGCGGCCGAGGACGACGGCAGCTCCGGCTCCGCGGGCTACTTCCCGTACAAGCCGTACTGCGGCGGTTGCGGCAAGGACCTGACGACGGTCACGTCGTACGACGACGACACCACCGAGCTGGCGTACACCTGCGCCTGCGGCTTCACCGAGACCGTCCGGCTCAGCGAGTTCAACCGCGGCAAGCTGGTGTGGAAGGTCGACTGGCCGATGCGGTGGGCGTACGAGGGCGTGATCTTCGAGCCGAGCGGTGTCGACCACTCCTCGCCCGGGTCCTCCTTCCAGGTGGGCGGCCAGATCGTCGGCATCTTCGGCGGCGAGCAGCCGATCGGCCCGATGTACGCCTTCGTCGGCATCTCCGGGATGGCGAAGATGTCGTCCTCGCGCGGTGGCGTGCCGACCCCGGCCGACGCGCTGAAGATCATGGAGCCGCAGCTGCTGCGCTGGCTGTACGCCCGCCGCAGGCCCAACCAGTCCTTCAAGATCGCCTTCGACCAGGAGATCCAGCGGCTCTACGACGAGTGGGACAAGCTGGCGGCCAAGGTCGCGGAGGGTTCCGCGCTGCCCGGCGACGTCGCCGCGTACACCCGTGCCGTCGGCACCGCTGCCGGTGAGCTGCCGCCGACGCCGCGTCCCCTGCCGTACCGCACGCTCGCGTCCGTCGCCGACATCACCGCCGGCCACACGGACCAGGCCCTGCGGATCCTCTCCGAGCTGGACCCGGAGCAGCCGCTGGGCTCGCTCGACGAGGTCCGGCCGCGGTTCGACAGGGCCGAGGCGTGGATCAACACGCAGGTGCCCGCCGACCAGCGGACCATCGTGCGCGACGAGCCCGACGCAGAGCTGCTGAAGTCCCTCGACGAGGCGTCCGCGCAGTCGCTGCGGCTGCTGCTCGACGGGCTCGCCGAGCACTGGTCGCTGGACGGCCTGACCCACCTGGTCTACGGCGTGCCGAAGGTGCAGGCCGGGTTCCCGGCCGACGCGACGCCCAAGGAGCTGCCGCCGGAGATCAAGACGGCCCAGCGATCGTTCTTCGCGCTGCTCTACCACCTGCTGGTGGGCCGGGACACCGGGCCCCGGCTGCCCACGCTGCTGCTGGCCGTCGGCCAGGAGCGGGTGCGCGAGCTGCTCGGCGAGTAAGCGGTACGGGAAAGGGGCCCTCCCGCCGGAGGGCCCCTTCCTCATGTGCCGGTGCGCGTGTCCCTGCGCGGGCACTCGTCCGCGTCGTCAGGCGATGTGGTCTTCCTGCAGTTCCGCCGTGTGGCGGTTGGTGAACCGGTTGACCATCCGTTCGGCCTCCCCCTTGGGCAGTGCCACGCCGAAGGTCGCCGCCACGTCGTCCTTGAGCTGGGCCGCGGTGGGGTAGCTGCCGTCTATGGACTTGCGGAAGACCAGGTAGAAGTCCTCCTCGGTCGGCTCCGGCTCCGGGAGCCCGCCGCCCCCGCCGAGCTCCCGGGTGCGGTTCGGGCCCACCGGGATGGGGAAGCTGCCGGTCTCCTCGGGGGAGGGCTGCTGGAACTGCTCCGGGGGCTGCTCCTCGTACCAGTCCTCGTACTGCTCCTCGGGCTCGTACTGCGGCTCCGGGGGCGGCTCGTAGGCGGGGTCGTAGCCGCCCTGGTACTCGATCTCGCGCGGGGCCTGGAACCAGGGGCTCTGCTCGTCCTCGGGCGGTTCGGGGTGCTGCCCGCCGGGAGGTGCCGCCTGCCGCGGGACGGCCGCCGCCCCGTCGGCACGACCGCTCGCGGCCGCCCCGTCGGCACCGCCCGCGACCGGGCCGGCGCCGGACGTGAGCCGCGCGGTGGCCGCGGCCGGCTGGGGCAGTTCGGGCGCGGGCGGCAGGAGTACCGGCTCTATGCCCGCCGCCGCGAGCCCCGCCGGGGCCGTCCGGGCCAGCGGGACGCCGTAGCGGGCCAGGCGCAGCGGCATCAGCGACTCCACCGGGGCCTTCCGGCGCCACGCCCGGCCGAAGCGGGAGTGCAGCCGGGCCTGGTAGACGAGACGTTCCTGCTCCAGCTTGATGACCTGGTCGTAGGAGCGCAGCTCCCACAGCTTCATACGGCGCCACAGGAGGAACGTCGGGACCGGGGAGAGCAGCCACCGGGTGAGGCGGACGCCCTCCATGTGCTTGTCGGCCGTGATGTCCGCGATCCGGCCGACGGCGTGGCGGGCCGCCTCGACGGCGACCACGAACAGGATCGGGATCACCGCGTGCATGCCGACGCCCAGCGGGTCCGGCCAGGCGGCGGCCCCGTTGAAGGCGATCGTCGCCGCCGTCAGCAGCCACGCCGTCTGGCGCAGAAGGGGGAAGGGGATACGGATCCAGGTCAGCAGCAGATCCAGGGCCAGCAGGACACAGATGCCCGCGTCGATGCCCACCGGGAACACGTAGGAGAAGTTCCCGAAGCCCTTCTTGATGGCCAGCTCACGGACGGCCGCGTACGAACCGGCGAAGCCGATGCCGGCGATGATCAGCGCGCCGGTCACGACCACACCGATGAGAATGCGGTGCATCCGAGTCAGCTGCAGTGGCGCGGCCACTCGTACTCCCCTCCCATTGCGTGTTGTTGCGCGCAACAGAGTGGCACACGTGTGCGGCGAACGTGGTGCCGGTCAGGCCTTCCGTCCCTCCGGCTCAGTCCTTCCCGGCAGCCGGCTTGGACGCGGAGGCACCGGCGGAGGGGGACTTGCCGGCCGGCTTGGACGGCGACTTCGAGGCGCCCTCGGAGGGGGAGGCGGAAGCCGTCGGGGACGAACTCTGCCCAGAACCTTCACCGTTGGCCGCCGAGACGGACGCGACCGCCTCCTTCAGCGCCTTCTCCGCGGCCTTCGCCAGGTCGTTCGCGCCCGGGGTCTTCCCGCCCGCCAGGCCGGCGCCGTTGTAGTCGAGGGTGACGACGGCGTTCTCGACCCGGGCCACGACCGTCTGCTGCTTGAAGAGGCCTTCCTTCTTCTTCAGGTCGTAGCGCACCGCCGTCGCCTCCGCGCCCGTGCCGGACAGCGGGACCACCTTGGGGCTCTTGGCGCCGTCCACCGACTGGGCGTCCTTGACCTGCCGGGTGAAGTACGAGTGCGCCTGCGCGTCGCCGGAGCCCCGCGTGGCGTCCGAGTCGAAGCGGAGCAGGGAGACGTTCAGCCAGCGGAACTGGGAGCCCTTGACGCCGTTGTTGTCCAGGCTGCTCCACGCGCAGGAGGCACGGGACGACGGATTGTCCGAGCCGCCCTTCTTGCCCGACTTGCCGCTCTCGGGCACCAGATCGGAGAGGGTCTTCTTCGACAGGACGCCGCACGGGTCCGGGAGCTTCTTGTACGCGGCCGCCTGCACGGTCGGGGAGGCGCTCGCGGAGGGCCCGCCCGAGGTGTCCGCGGACTGCTGGACGGAGTCGTCGCCCTTGGCCTTGGAGTCGCCGGAGTCCGAGGAGCATGCGGCGGTGATCAGTACGGCGGGAACGGCCGCCGCGCAGACAAGCGCGCGGCGGAGGCGCTTGGCTCGCTGGTCTCGCTGGGCACGGTCGTCTCGCTGGGCTGCTCGCTGCATGGTTCCTTCACTCGTGACGCTCGGTGTTCGTGCGGGTTCCTGCGGGGCCCCACGGTACGCGGTGAAGGAGCGGTGCGGTTTCCGTTCGACTGCTTTGCGGGCGGGGCCGGCTGGGTCCGCGGACGGCGTCAGCCGCCCAGTGTGTCGGCCAGTTGGGAGGCGAGATTACGCGCTCTGTCCTGCATTTCCTTGCTGTCGGGAGCCGCTCCCATGGCCATCGGCTGCTCCTCGTACTGGATGGTGACGATGACGTTGGACGTGCGGAACACCACAGTCACGGTCCGCGGTTCGGCGGTCGAACCGGAGGTGCTCAGCTCGTCGTCGAGGTACGCCTCGTCGCCGAGGTCGGGGAGGGTGCGCGGCTGCAGCTCGGCCGGGCCGGCGCCGGCCGGGGGCCCGGCGGCGGAGCCGGAGCCGGTGGGAGAGCCCGAGGGGGAGCCGGAGGGGGAGTCCGAGGGGGCGGCCTCGTCGCTCGCGGAGTCCGAGGGCGACGGGGATGCGGTCGAGGTGCCCGGCGCCGTGCCGGTGCCGCTCGGCTCGGGCAGGTCGGCGGCGGTCTCCTGCTCCTGGAAGAGCTTCCCCGCCTGGTCGTCGTCGCTGACCGCGTTGTCGTACGACACCACGCGCTCGAAATCGACCGAGAGGCGGTCGGTCGCGGTGGCCGACTCCACCTTCCAGTGGCAGCCGACCTTGCGATCGGTGTCGTAGGTGAGCGCGGCCTCGCCCCGGTAGGCCTTGTCCCGCTGGGCCGGGTCGGTGATCTGCCTGACGCCGGGCAGGAGCGCGTCGAGCGTGTCGTGGCCGACCGCGGCGCAGGGCTCGGGCAGGGTGCGGTACTTGCCGGGCTGGGCGGTGGCCACGGCCGTGCCGGTGTCCCCCGGGTTGGCGTCGTCCGTCGGGCTGTCACCCCCGGAGCCGCCGGTGCACCCGGCCAGCAGCGCCGCGAGGAGGGCGGCGGTGCCGGTTACGTACGCCTTGCGCTGCACGCTCGGTCTCCTCTCGACGGTGTGCGATCCGGCGGTGGCCTTTTCGCCCGGTGCTCCAGTGTCCCCGCTGGTTAATCGCTTGCCGGGGCGGGGCGCCCCCAGCAGACAATGTGTATCGCACGCACTGCCGTGAACGCCGGTCCCCTGTCTCTTTCATGGACCTTGGCGTCGCATTTGCGTTTTGTCTGTTTTAAGTCATTTGCTGTCTTTCTCGGGGGAATGAGGAACGTATGTCGTACGTGGAGATGCCGGGCGCGAAGGTGCCCATCCGGATGTGGGCGGACCCCGCCACGGTCGAGGACGTGGCCCTGCGCCAGCTGCAGAACGTCGCCACCCTGCCGTGGATCAAGGGCCTGGCCGTGATGCCGGACGTCCACTACGGCAAGGGCGCGACCGTCGGCTCGGTCATCGCGATGCAGGGCGCGGTGTGCCCGGCCGCCGTGGGCGTGGACATCGGCTGCGGGATGTCGGCGGTGCGGACCTCCCTGACGGCGAACGATCTGCCGGGCGACCTGTCGCGGCTGCGCTCGAAGATCGAGCAGGCGATCCCGGTGGGCCGCGGGATGCACGAGGACCCCGTCGAGCCGGGCCGCTTCCACGGGCTCGCGACCAGTGGGTGGGACGACTTCTGGGGGCGGTTCGACGGGATCGCGGAAGCGGTCAGATTCCGTCAGGAGCGCGCCTCGAAGCAGATGGGAACGCTCGGTAGCGGCAACCACTTCGTCGAGGTGTGCACGGATACGGACGGTGCCGTGTGGCTGATGCTCCACTCCGGTTCCCGGAACATCGGCAAGGAACTCGCCGAGCACCACATCGGCGTGGCCCAGAAGCTCCCGCACAACCAGGGGCTGGTCGACCGGGACCTCGCCGTCTTCGTCGCGCAGACCCCGCAGATGGCGGCCTACCGCAACGACCTGTTCTGGGCGCAGGAGTACGCCAGGCACAACCGCACCCTGATGATGGCGCTGCTGAAGGACGTGATCCGCAAGGAGTTCAGGAAGGCCAAGCCGGCCTTCGAGCCGGAGATCTCCTGCCACCACAACTACGTGGCGGAGGAGCGGTACGAGGGCATGGACCTGCTCGTCACCCGCAAGGGCGCGATCCGGGCCGGGTCCGGCGACTACGGGATCATCCCGGGCTCGATGGGCACGGGGTCGTACATCGTCAAGGGCCTCGGCAACGAGAAGTCCTTCAACTCGGCCTCGCACGGCGCCGGCCGGCGCATGAGCCGGAACGCGGCCAAGCGGCGCTTCTCGACGCGGGACCTGGAGGAGCAGACGCGGGGCGTGGAGTGCCGCAAGGACTCCGGTGTCGTGGACGAGATCCCCGGCGCCTACAAGTCGATCGACCAGGTCATCGACCAGCAGCGGGACCTGGTCGAGGTCGTGGCGAAGCTGAAGCAGGTCGTCTGCGTGAAGGGCTGACGTCTTCCGCCGGCCCCCCGCACCCCGCCCTCAGGGCGGGCCGGAACCGCACCGGCCCGCCCTGTTGCGCGTGCCGGACCGCGTAGCGCGGACGACGGCCGGGAAGTGGATGCCGAAGAGACGGCAGGCGAGGAAGTACCAGACCCGGCGTTGGTCCTTCGTCACCCGGGCCAGGCGGCGTTCTGCCAGGGAGTGCCCGGCGGACGTCACCGCTCCCGGTGCACCTTGGTGTTGGAGGCCTGGGCGCGGGGGCGGACGACGAGGAGGTCGATGTTGACGTGGCTGGGGCGGGTGACCGCCCAGGTGATCGTCTCGGCCACGTCGTCGGCGGAGAGGGGCTCGGCGACGCCCTCGTAGACCTTCGCCGCCTTCTCCGTGTCCCCGCCGAAGCGGGTGAGCGCGAACTCCTCCGTCCGCACCATGCCGGGCGCGATCTCGACGACCCGGACCGGCCGGCCGACGATCTCCAGGCGGAGGGTCTCGGCGAGCACATGGGCACCGTGCTTGGCCGCGACGTAGCCTCCGCCCCCCTCGTACGTGCCGTGGCCCGCGGTCGAGGAGACGACGACGACCACGCCGTCCCCGCTCGCCTCCAGCTTCGGCAGCAGGGCCTGGGTGAGGTGCAGGGTGCCGAGGACGTTCGTCTCGTACATCGTGCGCCAGTCCGCCGGGTCTGCGGTGGCCACCGGGTCGGCCCCCAGGGCGCCGCCCGCGTTGTTGACGAGGATGCCCACCGTCTCGAAGGCCGTGGCGAACTCGTCGACAGCGGCGCGGTCCGTCACGTCCAGCGGGTACGCCACCGCCGAGTGGCCCGCCCGCGTCAGCTCCTCGGCGAGCGCTTCGATGCGGTCCTTGCGGCGGGCGGTGAGGACGACGCGGTAGCCGGACTCGGCGAGCTGCCGGGCGGTGGCGGCGCCGATGCCGCTGCTCGCACCGGTGACGACGGCGATGCGGGAGGCGACGGACGGGGCTGCGGTGGCCATGGGCTGCTCCTGGGGTCGGAACGCGGTCGGGTCCTGTTCCGTCCAGCGTAGGCGAGCCTCAGACGCCGTTCCTCGGGGCCCACATGATCACGGCCATGCCGGCGAGGCAGATCAGCGCGCCGGCGAGGTCCCAGCGGTCGGGGCGGAAGCCGTCGGCGACCACGCCCCAAAGGATCGAGCCGGCCACGAAGATCCCGCCGTAGGCGGCGAGGATGCGGCCGAAGTGGGCGTCCGGCTGGAAGGTGGCGACGAAGCCGTACGCGCCGAGGGCGAGAACGCCTCCCGTGATCCACAGCCAGCCGCGGTGCTCGCGCACGCCCTGCCAGACCAGCCAGGCCCCGCCGATCTCGAACAGCGCGGCGAGGACGAACAGGGCGGCTGAGCGGAGGATCGGCATGGGGGCAGCTTCGCACGCGGCCGGCGTGTCACCTGTTGGAGGGCGCCTGGCCTTCGGCTCGCGTGGCATACATCCGTACGGCAGGCGGGAACGCGGGCGTGCGGCGGCGAGGAGTGGTGCGCGGTGGCGAAGGGGATGCGGGTGCGGGCGTGGGTGGTGTCCGGGGTGTGCGCCGGTGCCGCCATGGTGCCCGGCACCGGGACGGCCGCTCCGGCCCCGGAGGCCGACCTGGCCTATCACGGGACCGCGGTGATGACCGGGGACCAGGTGGAGGTGCGTCTCACCCCGCGCAACGACGGGGCCGTCGCCATCGCCGACGCCACGGTGCGGCTGCGCTGGCCGGTGGCGCTGGCGGAACGGCAGCGGCTGCCCGGCCGGTGTGCCCGCGAGGACGAGCGGACGGTGCTGTGCGGGACCGGGGCGCTGGCCGTCGGCGCGGCGGGGGAGCAGTTGCGCGTGCCGGTACGGCTGCGGGAGCCGGCGCCGGAGCTGACGCTGGAGCTGGAGACCGCCTGGAGCGGGGACGTGGTCGACAAGGACCGCACGAACGACCAGCTGAAGGTGCTGGTGCTGGCCACGGGGGACGCGTACGCCTTCTGAGCCCGCGGACCGGCCGGGTCCGGCCGGCTGAACCCGTCCCCCCCCCGACCGGACCGACGGCTGGGGCGGGATTTCGCCGGCCGGGCTCATGGACCGGGCGACGCCCCCCGCCGAGTCCGCGGATAACCCGGCCCGCGGCCCGCCTCCGCACGCGGGGTGCGGACCACGGCCGTGGCGGTGACCGCGGACGGGGCGCGGCTGGCGGAGCTGGTCCGGCTGGTGGACGAGGGGGTGCCGACCCTGCGGGTGGCCGGGACCTTCGGCCTCGCGGACGCGGCCGAGGCGCCCGCCCGGCCGGCCGGAGGAGGGGTGCGGGGCCGGCTGGTGCGGGTGCACTGAGTGCGCCGGGCCCCTGGTGGGCGGGCTGGTGCGGGTGCCCTGAGGGCGCCGGGCCCCTGGTGGGCGGGCCGGAATATCCGGGGCCCGGGGACCGTTGGCGGGATATAGTTGAACCGTCAACAAGCTGGAGGGTGAGCGACCATGCAGTTCGGGATCTTCACGGTCGGCGACGTCACGCCGGACCCCACCACGGGGCGCACCCCGACCGAGCGCGAGCGGATCAAGGCCATGGTCGCCGTCGCGCTGAAGGCCGAGGAGGTCGGCCTGGACGTCTTCGCGACCGGTGAGCACCACAACCCGCCGTTCGTGCCGTCCTCACCGACCACCATGCTCGGCTACATAGCGGCCCGGACGGACCGGCTGATCCTGTCCACCTCCACCACCCTGATCACCACCAACGACCCGGTGAAGATCGCCGAGGACTACGCGATGCTCCAGCACCTGGCCGACGGGCGCGTCGACCTGATGACGGGCCGCGGCAACACCGGGCCGGTGTACCCCTGGTTCGGCAAGGACATCCGGGACGGCATCGACCTCGCCATCGAGAACTACGCGCTGCTGCGCCGCCTGTGGCGCGAGGACGTGGTCGACTGGGAGGGCAAGTTCCGCACGCCCCTGCAGGGGTTCACCTCGACGCCCCGCCCGCTGGACGGCGTACCGCCGTTCGTCTGGCACGGCTCGATCCGCTCCCCGGAGATCGCCGAGCAGGCCGCGTACTACGGCGACGGCTTCTTCCACAACAACATCTTCTGGCCCGCCGACCACACCAGGCGGATGGTCGACTTCTACCGGACCCGGTACGCCCACTACGGGCACGGCACACCCGAGCAGGCGATCGTCGGACTGGGCGGCCAGGTGTTCATGCGCCGCAACTCGCAGGACGCGGTGCGCGAGTTCCGGCCGTACTTCGACAACGCGCCGGTGTACGGCCACGGGCCCTCGCTCGAGGACTTCACCGAGCAGACACCGCTGACGGTCGGCTCCCCGCAGCAGGTCGTCGAGAAGACGCTGGCCTTCCGCGAGTACGCCGGTGACTACCAGCGCCAGCTGTTCCTGATGGACCACGCGGGGCTGCCCCTGAAGACCGTGCTGGAGCAGCTCGACCTGCTCGGCGAGGAGGTCGTACCGGTGCTGCGCAAGGAGTTCGCCGCGGGGCGCCCGGCGGCCACGCCCGAGGCCCCGACCCATCGGTCGCTGCTCGCCGCGAAGGAGGCGACCACCGTATGAAGCTCGTCGTCGTGTCCGCGGGGCTGAGCGTCCCGTCCTCCACCCGGCTGCTGGCCGACCGGCTGGCCGCCGCGGTGGACCGGCGGACGCCGGTGGACGTCCAGGTGGTCGAGCTGCGCGACCTCGCGGTAGAGATCGCGCACAACTTCACCAACGGGTTCGCCGGTACGGCCCTGACCGCCGCGCAGGAAGCGGTGGCGGGGGCGGACGGGCTGATCGTCGTCACGCCGGTGTTCAGCGCGTCGTACAGCGGACTGTTCAAGTCGTTCTTCGACGTGCTGGACAGGGACGCGCTGGCCGGGAAGCCCGTGCTCGTCGCGGCCACCGGGGGTTCGGGCCGGCACTCGCTGGTGCTGGAGCATGCGCTGCGTCCGTTGTTCGCCTACCTGCGGGCCGTGGTGATGCCGACCGGCGTCTACGCCGCGTCCGAGGACTGGGGCGCGGAGGGGCTGGCCGAGCGGATCGAGCGGGCGGCGGAGGAGCTGTCCGCCGCCCTGCCGAGGACCGCGCGGCGGGCCGAGGCCGCCGTCGTGCCCTTCGCCGAACGGCTGGCGGCGCTGCGGCCCTGACCCGGCACCGGCCGGGCGGGCCGGGGGCTGCCGGTCCTGGTCGCTGTCGCCGCCGGGCGCCCCGCCGGTTCCGGTTGCCGCCCCGGCCGGATCCGGGAGCTGCCGGTCCGGGTGCCGGTCCGGGGTGCTGTCCCGGGCGGGCGGACGTCATGGCCGGGCGGTGACGGTGAGAGGGCGGTAAAAAGGCCGATCGCGGGTTCGCTCGGCCCGGCCGGACCGCCGGGGGCCTTGGCAGACTGGAGGCGTGCCCCAGACTGTGCTGCTCGCCGAAGACGACCGTGCCATCCGCCATGCCCTGGAGCGTGCCCTGACGCTGGAGGGGTACGAGGTGACGGCGGTCGCCGACGGCGTCGAGGCGCTGGCCCAGGCGCACAAGAACCCGCCGGACGTGCTCCTGCTCGACGTGATGATGCCGGGCATCGACGGCCTGCAGGTCTGCCGGGTGCTGCGCGCCGAGGGCGACCGCACCCCGATCCTCATGCTCACCGCCCTCGTGGAGACCGCCGACCGCATCGCGGGCCTGGACGCCGGGGCCGACGACTACGTGGTCAAACCGTTCGACGTGGAAGAGGTCTTCGCCCGGCTGCGGGCCCTGCTGCGCCGTACCAGCCCGGCGCCCGCCCCGGCGAGCGACGCCGACCTCGGCGGCGGTCACGGCGGCGGCCACGGCATGGACCGCGGCGGCGCGGAGCCCGGCCGGCCCGACGTCCAGGTCTCCGACCGGCAGCTCGAGGCCGCCGGGATCCGCATGGACCTGCAGGCCCGCCGGGCCTGGCGCGGCAGGCGCGAGCTGGAACTGACCCGCACCGAGTTCGAGCTGCTGGAACTGCTCGTGCGCAACGCGGGCATCGTGCTCGACCACTCGACGATCTACGACCGGATCTGGGGCTACGACTTCGGGCCCGGCTCCAAGAACCTCGCCGTCTACGTCGGCTATCTGCGCCGCAAGCTGGACGGCCCCGGCGCCCCGCAGCTCATCCACACCGTCCGTGGCGTGGGTTACGTGCTGCGGGAGGACTGAGTGGGCCGCCCGCGCAGGCCGCCGGTCCCGCGCCGGCCCAAGCTCGTGTCCCTGCGCACCACCTTCGCCGTGTCCTTCGCGGCCGTCACCGCCGCCGTCACGATCCTCGTCGGCATCCTCTCCTACGGCTCCGCCGCCCGGCTGGTCCGGGTCGACCAGCAGTCGGTGTTCACACAGGTCGTGCAGGACGTCCAGGACGAGGTACGGCAGCACGCGATGGTCCCGGAGGACTTCTCCTCCTCCCGTCCGGGGCACGACCTGGTCCGGCCCGCCCGCACCGACGTCCAGGTGCTCGGTGCGCGGGGGCAGATCGTGGACCACGGCAGCCCGGTACTGCCCGTCACCTCGCACGACCGGGCCATGGCCGTCGCGCGGACGGCCGGGGAGGTCGCTCAGCACAAGGACGTACGGGTCGACGAGGACCTGTTCCGCATCGCCACCGTCTCGCTCGGCGACGGCCGGGGCGCGGTCCAGGTGGCGCAGGAGTTCAGCGACACCGAGGACCTGCTGCGGGCGCTGCAGCAGCGCACGCTGATCCTGATGGCGGCGGTCGTGGTCGGCGCCGGTCTGTTCGGCTGGTGGCTGGCCCGGCGGATCACCCGGCGGCTGGTGATCCTGACGTCCGCCGCGGAGAACGTGGCCCGGACCAGGCAACTGGGTATCCAGGTGCCGGTGGCGGGACTGGACGAGGTGGGGCGGCTCGGGCGCGCCTTCGACCGCATGCTGGGCCGGCTCGCCCAGTCCGAGGAGGACCAGCGGCGGCTCGTCCAGGACGCGGGGCACGAACTGCGTACGCCGCTGACGTCTCTGCGGACCAACATCTCGCTGCTGCGCCGGATCGACGAACTCCCGCCGGCCACCCGGGAGGACCTGGTCGCCGACCTCACTCAGGAGGCCCGGGAACTGACCGACCTGGTCAACGAGCTGGTCGACCTCGCCGCCGGGCAGTCCGACGCCGAGCCGCCGCAGCGGGTGGACCTCGCCGACATCGCCGAGGACGTGGTGGGACTGGCCGGACGGCGCACCGGCCGGGAGATCGTGCTGCGGGCGAGCGGTGACACGACGACCGACGGACGGTCCGGGATGCTCCAGCGGGCCCTGTCCAACCTGGTGGAGAACGCGGCCAAGTTCGACAGGGACGGCACGGCGCCGATCGAGGTCGCCGTCACCGGGCCGGCGCGGCCGGGGACCGTGCGCGTGGAGGTGCTGGACCGGGGGCCCGGGATCGCCGACGGCGACCTCATCCGCATCTTCGACCGCTTCTACCGGGCAGCCGACGCGCGGTCCCTGCCGGGTTCGGGGCTCGGCCTCTCCATCGTCCGCGAGGTCGCGATGGCCCACGGCGGAGCACCGTTCGCCTACCGGCGCGAGGGCGGCGGGGCGGTCATCGGCTTCACGGTGGGCGGCGGATTCGGGGGGAGCGGCGGATTCGCGGGGAGCGGTGGCGGTGCGCGGGGCGGGGGCGGCTGAGGACGCTCCGGCGCGGACCGCGGCAGAGGCGGGAGGCCGGCCGCCGACAGCGACAGCGACAGCGGCAGCGGCAGAGGCGGCGGCAGCGGCAGAGGCGGCGGCAGCGGCAGGAGGCCGGCCGCCGGCTGCCAGGGGCCACCGGCCGGCTGTCAGCGGCCACTCGCCCGTAAGGGGTAAGCCGCAGGCGTCAGAGACTTGCCGTCAGCCGTCAGCCGTCAGCCGTCAGCCGTCAGCCGTCAGCCGTCAGCTTGCAGAGGCTGGCCGTCGTCCGGCGCCGTCCGGCCCGTCCGTCGCCGGCCGTCAGCCGTCGGTACGGCGCCGGGCCGCCGCAAGGGACCAGGCCAGGTTGCCCACCGCCGCCCCGGCCGCCACCACGGCGACGATCACCCCGCCGGTCGCGAGGCCGTCGCTGAACAGGTGCGGGCGCCGGTCGAGGCTGTGCAGCCCGAAGCCGCACAGCTCGTACACACCGACCGCGGCGATCACCAGGCTGACGACCAGCACGGTCAGCGTCGGGGCGAGACTGCGGACACCGACCTGCGCAGTGGGTTCCGCTTCCGTGTCCTGCATGGCTCCCCCGATGAACAGACGTGTGACCGCTGGCGGTTGGGAACCTACAATACGTAGGGTCGGCGACTCCGATGCCGTGCGGATCCGCACCAGCGTGCCATGGAAGGCGGCGCCGGGTGGGCCGACCGCACCACGCCGGGCGTATCGGGCGTGCCCCCGTGACCCGCCGTGGCCCTCACGGGTGACGATGTGGCGGCTGCGGTGATGACCCGCACGGTGATGACCCCGCACGGTGATGACGGAGTGCGGTGATGACCCCGCACGGTGATGACGGAGTGCGGTGCTGACGGCGTGCGGTGCGTCGATCGGCACGGCTCCGTGTGACGTACGGACCGAGATGCCGAGGCGTCGGGCTACCGGTCCCGGAGGCGGACCCCGAGGACGTCGAGCATCGCCCGGGTGGCCGGGCTGGGGTTGAACCGGCTCCACACCAGATACTCGACGCGGTGCGGTCCGTCGACCACCGGGACCAGCGCCAGCTCGGGGTCCTCGGCGGCCACCGGCCGGATGAACGCCGACGGCAGCAGCGCGACACCGAGCCCTCGCGTGATCAGCCGGGTGATCAGCTCGACGACACCGGCCTCGTACGCGACGTCCCGGACCAGGCCCGCGGCGGCGAACGCCCGGTCGGACTGGGCCCGGCCGGGCGTCCCGTGCACGAAGTCCACGAAGGTCTCCCCGGCGATCTCCCGGAGCGTGACCCGGTCGGCGCCCGCCAGCCGGTGCCCGGCCGGCACGACCAGCACGTGTTCGTCGTGATCGAGTACGACGGTCTCCATGCCGGAAGGCCGTTCGCCCTCCGGCAGGCCGAGGAAGGCGATGTCCAGGTCACCGGTCCGGACCGCCGCCGCCAGTTCGTCGCTGCGTCCGGAGCGCAGGACGACGCGCACGTCCGGGTGCTGGGCACGGTACCGCTGGAGCAGCTCGGGTACGTCCACGGCGGCCGTGGTCACGATCACGCCGACGGCGAGCCGGCCGCGCACCACGCC
The DNA here is from genome assembly GCF_043199955.1 of Streptomyces sp. NPDC048514. Classification (NCBI taxonomy): domain Bacteria; kingdom Bacillati; phylum Actinomycetota; class Actinomycetes; order Kitasatosporales; family Streptomycetaceae; genus Streptomyces; species Streptomyces sp. NPDC048514. The sequence continues at coordinate 42,181 of NZ_JBICWT010000013.1, forward strand.
GGTCGCGGCGGCGGCGTCGGCGACCGCCCGGTCGGCGGCGGCCAGGCACTCCCGCGCGCCGACCAGGAACGCCGCTCCGGCGCTGGTCACCTCCACGCGACGACTGGACCGGGCGAACAGCCTGACCCCCAGCTCTCCTTCGAGGTCGGCGATCCCGTGACTGAGCGACGACTGCACCACGGAACAGCGCTCCGCGGCGCGCGTGAAGTTGCGGGTTTCGGCGACGGCGACGACGTACCGCATCTGCTGGAGGTCCATACGATCAATCGTCATCATGCATTGCTGTGATGGCAACCATGCTTTGGAGCCATGCGGGGTCATTGCCGAGACTTCGTGGCATGAACTCCTCGACCGAGCGGACACCGGGCCGACTGCGCGGCGCGTCCGCGCAGCAGGTGGCAACCGTCGCACTGACCGCACTCGCTCCCGCCTCGTGGGGCACCACCTACGTCGTGACCACGGAGCTGTTGCCGCCCGGGCATCCGCTGTTCGCCGGGCTGATGCGCGCCCTGCCCGCAGGGTTGATCGGACTGGCGATCACCCGGGTGTTCCCGCGCGGGGACTGGTGGTGGAAGGCCGCCGTGCTCGGCGTGCTCAACATCGGTGCGTTCTTCCCGCTGTTGTTCCTGACGGCGGAACGACTGCCCGGCGGTGTCGCCGCCACGCTCGGCGCCGCCCAGCCGCTGCTGGTCGCCGGCCTGGCCGTCGTACTGCTCCGGGACCGGCCGACTGCCTGGCGACTGGCCTGGGGTGTGCTCGGTGTGCTCGGCGTCGGGCTGGTCGTGCTCGGTCCGCAGGCCCGGCTGGACGCGGTCGGGGTACTCGCCGGTCTGGGCGGTACGGCGGCCATGGGCGCCGGGGTCGTCCTCACCAAGCGCTGGGGCCGTCCCGAGGGTGTCGGACCGATGGCTCTGGCCAGCTGGCAACTGACGGTCGGTGGACTGCTGCTGCTCCCGCTCACCCTGTCGACCGAGGGGATACCGCAGCGGATCGACGCCGGCGCCGTCGGTGGCTACCTGTGGCTGGGCAGCATGGGCGGGCTGATCGCGTACACGCTGTGGTTCCGGGGGATCGGCCGGCTGCCGGTCGGCGCGTCCGCTCCGATGGTGCTGCTGTCTCCGGTGGTCGCGACCGTCATCGGCATCGCACGGGGCGAGTCGCTGAGCGTGCCGCAGACCCTGGGCCTCCTCCTTGCCCTGGCCGCCATGCTGGCCGCCCAGCTCGCCCCGCCGAACCTGTCGGCCCGGCACGCACCGCGGAGCGGTCGGAGGCCAGGACGCGAACGAGCAGCCGAGCCGCAGGAACCCGGGCCGACCGAGGACCAGCGGATCCGGGAGGGCCAGATCCGATGAAGGTGACACGGATGAAGGCGGCACCGATGAAGGCAAGTTCGGCGGTAGTGGATTCGATGGGGTCGGACGGGACGGAGGCTGGTTCGGTGAGGTCGGACGGGACGGAGGTTGGTTCGGTGAGGTCGGACGGGACGGAGGTTGGTTCGGTGACGGTGGTTTCGGCGGAGGCTGGTTCGGTGACGGCGGGTTCGGCGGAGGCTGGTTCGGTGACGGCGGGTTCGGCGGAGGCTGGTTCGGCGATGACGGGTTCGGCGGCGGCGGTTGGTTCGATGGCGGGCGGCTCGGCGGAGGCCGGCCCGTTGGAGGCGGGCTCGATGAGCGCGGGTCCGGTGCGGTCACGGAGGACGATCGCCGTCATCGGTGCCACCGGCATGGTCGGCAGCCGGGTGATCGACGAGGCCGCCGCACGCGGACACCGGGTGCTCGCCCTGTCCCGCAGGGCCGCGAGTGCGGATCGGGCGGACCTCGACGTGACGCCGGTCGCGGTCGATGCGCGGGACCCGCAGGCCGTACGCGAGGCGCTCACGGGTGCCGCGTCGACCGGCGCGGCGGACGCCGTCGTGCTGGCCCTGCGGACCGTACCGGTCGACGAGGAGTTCCTGGTCGGAGCCACCCGCACGGTGCTGGACGTCGCCGCGGAACTGGGGATCCGCGTTCTCGTGGTCGGCGGCGCCGGTGCGTTGCGCAGCCCCGGCGACCGGGATCTGCTGGTCGCCCACAACCCCGCGTACGTGCCCGTCGAAGTGCGGTCCGTCGCCGCCGCCGGCATAGCTCAGCTGCGGACCTGCCGGGCCCATGCCCACGACGACTGGAGCTACCTGAGCCCGCCGGCCCTGCTGCAGCCCGGCGAACGGACCGGCCGCTACCGGCGCGGCACCGACACCCTGCTCACCACCGCCGACGGAGGCTCGTGGATCAGCGCCGAGGACCTGGCCGTCGCCGTGCTCGACGACCTCGAAACGCCGGGCCGCGAACACCACATCACGGTCGCCCACCACGACGAGTCCGCACAGGCCTGAGACCGGCCGCGGCCGCGGCCCGCGCCCCGTGCCCGATACGGGCCACGGGGCGCGTCCGCGTATGCCGAGGGGTGCAGGCGGGCGCGTCGTCGCAGCGGGTGGACGGCGACCGGGACAGCGACGTCGAGGAACATCGCCGGCCCGCTCCGTCCCCGTCTCCGCGCCTTCGGATCAGGGCCACACCAGGCAGTACGGCTGATGCCCGGCCTCGTGCAGCCGGTGGCTGAAGTCCTGCCACTCGTGCAGCAGCTGGTACACGTTGAACGCGTCGCGGGGGCCGCCGCGGTCCGGGACCGTCGACCAGATGAAGGCCGCCGCGCCGACCGCTTCCTCGCCTATCCCGCGCAGGGGGTCGACGACCGTCATGGGGAGTTTGACGACGGCGTAGTCGGGGTGCAGGACGACCAGTTCGAGGGGCGGCACCTTGTGCAGGGGTACGCCCTCGATGCCGGTCAGCACCATCGCGGCCATGGTCTCCGGCTTGATCTTGGTGAACATGCCGTTCATGCCCAGCTCGTCGCCGCCGAGCTCCTCGGGGCGCATCGAGATGGGGACCCGGGCCGCGGTCGCGCCGTCCGGCGCCCCGAAGTATTTGTACGTCACCCCCACCCGACCACCATTCCTGCTCTCCGCCCGCGGGCGATCGGCCCGGTGGTCGAGCCGGCGGTCGACCGGTCGGTCCAGCCGGCGGTCCAGCTGCTGGTCGATCTCACGGTCGAGCTGCCGGTCGTACCGCTCAGGCTCACTCGGTACACCCTGTGTCTGACGTGCGTCAGTCTGACGTGTTTCGGTCGCTTCCTCCGCGTCGCGCCGGTGCCTTCCCCGCCGGGCACGCCGAGGACCCAGGTCATCGGTCCCCTCGCCCAGTCCGCCACCGCGATGCATATCTCCACCCGACTGCTTTTCTAGGACGCGTGGCCCCCGCCGCGCAACCCGATCATCGTGTCAGTGACCTCCCCCACGGCCGCACGCCGAAACGTGCGGTGGAACAACAGTCCACGGGGAACTACCGGCCCCTGATCATTACGTGCGTATGAGCTGTGTGTATCAGGTCTCAGTCTCGCAGATGGCGGATGGCACCGCTTTGATCACGAGGTGGACCGCGGTCCGTCCGGGGCGCGGCCTACCCTGAGGGGGTCACCACGCAACCGGAGTCCGAGAAGTCGGAGAAGTCGCACGTCATGAGTGCCCTGAGCGAAACGCCCTATCCCTACGATGCGCCGGCCTCCCAGGCGCTCTTCGACCGCGCCTCCGTCGTCACGCCCGGCGGCGTGAACTCCCCGGTGCGCGCCTTCCGCGCCGTCGGCGGCACCCCGCGGTTCATGGTGTCCGGGAAGGGGGCCTGCCTCACCGACGCCGACGGGCGCGAGTACGTCGACCTCGTGTGCTCCTGGGGGCCCATGATCCTCGGACACTCCCACCCCGAGGTCATCGCCGCCGTCCAGGAGGCGGTGGCCCGCGGCACGTCCTTCGGCACGCCCGGTGAGGGCGAGGTCGCGCTCGCCGAGGAGATCGTCGCCCGGGTGGCCCCCGTGGAACAGGTCCGGCTGGTCAGCAGCGGGACCGAGGCCACCATGTCCGCCATCCGCCTCGCCCGCGGATTCACCCGGCGGACCAAGGTGATCAAGTTCGCCGGCTGCTACCACGGGCACGTGGACTCGCTGCTGGCCGCGGCGGGCAGCGGTGTCGCGACCTTCGCGCTGCCCGACACCCCGGGCGTCACCGGCGCCCAGGCCGGCGACACGATCGTGCTGCCGTATAACGACCTGGAGGCCGTGCAGGAGGCCTTCCACCGGCACCCGGGCGAGATCGCCTGTGTCATCACCGAGGCCTCGCCCGGGAACATGGGCGTCGTGCCGCCGGAGCCGGGGTTCAACCAGGGGCTCCGGGACGCCTGCCACAAGAACGGCGCCCTGTACATCTCGGACGAGGTGATGACCGGGTTCCGCACCAGCAGGAGCGGCTGGTACGGGGTCGACGGTATCGCGCCCGACCTGATGACCTTCGGCAAGGTCATGGGCGGCGGCTTCCCCGCCGCCGCCTTCGGCGGCCGCGCCGACGTCATGGCCCACCTCGCCCCGGCCGGGCCCGTCTACCAGGCCGGCACCCTCTCCGGGAACCCGGTCGCCACCGCCGCGGGGCTCGCCCAGCTGCGGCTCCTCGACGACGCCGCCTACGAGAAGGTGGACGCGGTCTCCGCGCAGATCCAGTCCCTGGTCACCGAGGCGCTGAGCAAGGAGGGGGTCGCGCACCGGCTGCAGAGCGCCTCCAACATGTTCTCGGTGTTCTTCACCGACCGGCAGGTGCGGAACTACGAGGACGCCAAGCGGCAGGAGTCGTTCCGCTTCACCGCGTTCTTCCACTCGCTGCTGTCGAACGGCGTCTACCTGCCGCCGTCGTCCTTCGAGTCCTGGTTCGTGTCCACGGCCCACGACGAGCGGGCCATCCAGAAGATCGCCGACGCCCTTCCGGCGGCGGCCCGGGCGGCTGCGGAGGCCACCGCGTGAGCAACAGCACCGGCAACACCGGCGATGCCGGCCGCAAGGACGTCACGGTCGTCCACCTGATGCGGCACGGCGAGGTCGAGAACCCGGACGGGGTCCTGTACGGGCGGCTGTCCGGCTACCACCTGTCCGAGCTGGGCCGGCAGATGGCCGACCGGGTGGCCGAGCACCTCGCCGCCCGGGACGTCACGTACGTCGTCGCCTCCCCGCTGGAGCGGGCGCAGGAGACCGCCACCCCGATCGCCAAGGCGCACGGGCTCGACCTGGACACCGACGCGCGCCTCATCGAGGCCGAGAACGTCTTCCAGGGCAAGACCTTCGGCGTGGGGGACGGTGCCCTGCGCAAGCCGGACAACTGGAAACACCTCGTCAACCCGTTCCGGCCGTCCTGGGGCGAGCCGTACGTCGACCAGGTCGTGCGGATGATGGGCGCGCTGAACGCGGCCAGGGACCAGGCGCGCGGGCACGAGGCCGTGCTGGTCAGCCATCAGCTGCCGATCTGGATCGTGCGGTCGTACGTCGAGCGGCGGCGGCTGTGGCACGACCCGCGCAAGCGGCAGTGCACGCTCGCCTCCCTGACGACCTTCACCTACCAGGGCGACAAGATCGTGTCCGTGGGCTACAGCGAGCCGGCCATCGATCTCGTCCCGGCCCATCTGCGCGCCGGTGCCAAGCCCCAGAAGGGCAAGGGCGCGGCTCAGGGAAAGGCCTTCGGGGCCTGACGGACGACCGTTTCTGACGGCCCGTTTGACATTGTTTGACGGGCTTTTACGGCATTCGTTACGGAAAGCGCACAAATGAACGGAACCTCGCCGATCGTCGCGCCCTCTCACTGGGTGACCAGCAGCAGGCGCGACGATCGGGGATCTCCATGCGCACCATCTCCCGGACCCTCTCCCGGCGAGGCATACTCGGCCTCGGCGCGGGCGCGGCGGCCGCCGCCGGTCTCGCCGGCTGCGGGGGTCTCAAGTCCTCGGACGGCGCCGGGCGTCCGGACGGTTCCGGCAAGGGCGGGAGCAAGGCGGACGGCGGGAACGGCGCGCAGCCGGCCCGGCCCATCGGTGACGGCTCCACCTCCTTCACCGGCAGGCAGCCGCACCAGCCGGCCAAGCCCGAGCCGCTCGAGCCGGGGCAGACCCCGCCGCAGTTCGTGATCTTCTCCTGGGACGGTGCCGGCGAGGTCGGCAACGGACTCTTCCCGCGCTTCCTGGACCTCGCCAAGCGGCACGGCGCGAGCATGACCTTCTTCCTCTCGGGGCTGTATCTGCTGCCCGAGTCGAAGAAGCGCCTGTACGAGCCCCCGAACAACCCGCGCGGCGCCTCCGACATCGGATATCTCACCGACGACCACATCAAGGCCACGCTGGCCAACGTCCGGCGCGCCTGGCTCGAGGGCCACGAGATAGGCACCCACTTCAACGGGCACTTCTGCGCCGGCAGCGGCACGGTCGGCAACTGGACCCCGAAGCAGTGGCAGAGCGAGATCCGGCAGGCCAAGGCGTTCGTGAAGGAGTGGCGGACCAACAGCGGCTGGACCGATCTGCCGTCGCTGCCCTTCGACTACGACAAGGAACTGGTCGGCGGCCGTACGCCCTGTCTGCTCGGCCAGAACAACCTGCTGCCCACCGCCCGCGAGCTGGGCTGGCGATACGACGCCTCCTCGCCCGGCGGCCGTCAGACGTGGCCGGTGAAGCGGATGGGGATCTGGGACCTGCCGCTTCAGCAGATACCTTTCCCCGGACACTCCTTCGAGGTCCTGTCCATGGACTACAACATGCTCGCCAACCAGTCGGTCAACTCGACCAAGGCGCCCGCCTACAACTACCCGGGCTGGCGCAAGCAGTCCGCCCAGGCGTACATCCAGGGCTTCAAGCGGGCATTCGAGACAAACCGGGCGCCTTTCTTCATCGGCAACCACTTCGAGCAGTGGAACGGCGGCATCTACATGGACTCCGTCGAGGAGGCCTTCACGCACATCGCCCGGGAGAAGGAGAAGGGCGCGGACGTGCGGCTGGTCTCCTTCCGGCAGTTCGTGGACTGGATGGACGTGCAGAAGCCCGAGGTGCTCGCGAAGCTCCGGACGCTGGAGGTCGGGCAGCGGCCCACCGGCGGATGGAAGGAGTTCCTGCGGGACACGAAGTCGGCCTCCTCGGACGCCGCCTGAGGGCGGTCCGGGCGCACTGCCCGAAATGCCCCGTGTAAATACGCCCTGAAATGCGGTTTTCCGCCCGGCAGGGGGGCGCGCGAGATCCCCGGAACAGGCATGCGAAACTTTTCACATGAGTACCCGTAGCCGCGCCGTCCTGCTCGGCGCCGTGGCCGCCCTGTCCGCCCTGACCCTGTCTGCGTGCGGCAAGGGCGGTGTGTCCGGCGGCGGTGGCGACACCCACTTCGTCACCGGCCACAACGGCATCGACACCGCGCCCCGGGGCGAGCGGGCGGCGGCTCCGGACCTGTCCGGCAGGACCATCGACGGCAAGCCCCTGGACGTCGCCGACTACAAGGGGCAGGTCGTCGTCGTCAACGTCTGGGGTTCGTGGTGCGGGCCGTGCCGCGAGGAGGCCAAGTACTTCGCCAAGGTGTCCGAGGCCTACTCGGGCAAGGGCGTGCAGTTCGTGGGCATCAACACCCGCGACACCAGCACCACCCCGGCGGTCGCCTTCGAGAAGGAGCACGGGATCGGCTACCCGAGCCTGTACGACCCCACCGGCAAGCTGATGCTCCGCTTCGGGAAGGGCACCCTCAACCCCCAGCTGGTCCCGTCCACGCTCGTCATCGACAAGGACGGCAAGGTCGCCGCGCGCGCACTGGAGCCGCTCGACGACGGGGCCCTGCTGAAGATGGTCAAGCCGGTCCTGGCGGAGAAGTGACGTGAGCGCACTCGTCACGCTCGCCGCAGAGAACCAGACCGTGAAGAGCGGTGCGCTGCTGGTCGCCCTGCCGATCGCGCTGCTCGGCGGCCTCGTCTCCTTCTTCTCCCCGTGCGTCCTGCCCCTGGTGCCCGGATACCTCTCCTACGTCACCGGGGTCGCCGGCACCGATCTGGGCGATGCCCGGCGGGGCCGGATGGTCGGCGGCGCCTCCCTGTTCGTGCTCGGGTTCAGCGCCGTGTTCGTCTCCAGCGGGGCGCTGTTCGGCTTCTTCGGCTGGACGCTGCAGGAGTACAAGGACACCCTGACCCAGGTGCTCGGCGTGCTCATGATCCTCATGGGCGTGTTCTTCATGGGGCTGATGCCCTGGTTCACCCAGCGCGAGTTCCGCTTCCACAAGCGGCCGACGACCGGCCTGCTGGGCGCGCCCATACTGGGTGCCCTGTTCGGCATCGGCTGGACGCCCTGCATCGGCCCGACGCTCGCCGCCGTGAACACCCTCTCCATCCACGAGTCGAGCGCGACGCGCGGTGCGGTACTGATGACCGCCTACTGCGTCGGTCTCGGCGTGCCCTTCGTGCTCACCGCGGTCGCCTTCCGCAAGGCGCTCGGCGCCTTCGGCTGGGTCAAGCGCCATTACGTCTGGGTGATGCGGATCGGCGGCAGCATGATGATCGTGACCGGTGTGCTGCTGCTGACCGGTGCGTGGGACAGTCTCGTGCAGCAGATGCAGACCTGGTCCAACGGCTTCAGTGTGGGGATCTGACTCGATGAGCACGACTTCCAGGACCCGGCCCGGCGATTCCCCGGGTGCCTCCGAGAGCCAGGAGCAGGAGGAGCTGGGCGCGGCGGGCTCCCAGCTGTCCACCGCACCGCGGGAGGAGCCGGTCAGCCTGCCGGGCCTCGGCGTGATCGGCTGGGCCCGCTGGTTCTGGCGGCAGCTGACCTCCATGCGGGTCGCGCTGCTGCTGCTCCTGCTGCTCTCGCTCGGCGCCATCCCCGGCTCGCTGATCCCGCAGACCGGCGCCGACGCGGCCAAGGTCGAGGACTTCCGCAAGGCACACGAGACGCTGGCGCCGGTCTACGACAAGCTCGGCCTGTTCCACGTCTACAGCTCGGTGTGGTTCTCCGCGATCTACATCCTGCTGTTCGTCTCCCTCATCGGCTGCATCGTCCCGCGCACCTGGCAGTTCGTCGGCCAGCTGCGCGGCCGCCCGCCGGGCGCCCCCAAGCGGCTGGACCGGCTGCCCGCGTACACCACGTGGCAGACGCAGGCCGACCCCGAGCAGGTCCGCGAGGCTGCGCTCGCCCTGCTGAAGAAGCGCCGCTTCCGCGCCCATGTCGCCGGTGACGCCGTCGCCGCCGAGAAGGGCTACCTGCGCGAGGTGGGCAACCTGATCTTCCACACCGCGCTGATCGTGCTGCTGGTCGCCTTCGCGTCCGGCCAGATGTTCAAGTCCGACGGCACCAAGCTGATGGTGGAGGGCGACGGCTTCTCCAACGCGCTGCCGATGTACGACGACTTCAAGTCCGGCAGCCTGTTCCACAGCGACGACCTCGTGCCGTTCAGCTTCGACCTCAAGGACTTCAAGGGCACCTACGAGGTCAGCGGCCCCAACCGGGGCACCCCGCGCACCTACGAGGCGAGGATCACCTACAGCGAGGGCGCCTACGGCAAGGAGCGGTCGACCACCGTCAAGGTCAACCAGCCGCTGAGGATCGACGACTCCAAGGTCTACCTGGTCAGCCACGGCTACGCGCCCGTCGTCACCGTCCGCGACGGCAGGGGCAAGGTCGTCTACCGCGACGCCGTACCGCTGCTGCCGCTCGACGGCAACGTCAGCTCCAACGGCGTGATCAAGGTGATGGACGGTTACCGCGACGCCCGGGGCAAGAAGGACCAGCTCGGTTTCCAGGCCTTCTTCGTCCCGACCTTCGACGCCAGGAGCGGCACGATGCTCTCGCAGTTCCCGGCGCTGGTGAACCCGCTGCTCGCGGTGAACGCCTACCACGGCGACCTGGGTGTCGACTCGGGCATCCCGCAGAGCGTGTACCAGCTGAACACCAAGCACATGAAGGCGTTCGAGAACGGCAAGGGCCAGCTGCTGAAGAAGCTGCTCAAGCCGGGCGACACGATGCGGCTGCCGAACGGCGCCGGGTCCATCACCTTCGAGAAGGACATCAAGGAGTGGGCCGGCTTCGAGATCGTCCAGGAGCCGGGCGGCGGCTGGGCGCTCGGCGGTGCCTTCGCCGCGATCTTCGGTCTGGCCGCGTCCCTGTTCATCCAGCGCCGCCGCGTGTGGGTGCGGGCGGTGCGCGGCGCCGACGGCGTGACGGTCGTCGAGATGGCCGGCCTCGGCCGCAGCGAGTCCGCCAAGGTGCCCGAGGAACTGGGTGACCTGGCCGGAACGCTCTACGACCGGGCGCCGGGTGCGGACACCTCCGAGGACGCTCCCGACGCCGCCCCCGCCGACGGACCCGCCCGGGGCTCCGACGCCTCCACCGGCGTGTCCACCGGCGTCTCCACCGAAGCCTCCGCCGGCGTCTCCACCGACGCCTCCGCGAAATCCCCAGCCGTACCTGCCGAAGGGGCCGAGAAGTGACTCTCGCCGCCGCAACCGACCTCGCCTCCGCGACCAACGAGCACCTGGCGAGCGTCAGCAACACACTGATCTACTCCTCGATGGCCGTCTACACCCTGGCCTTCTTCGCGTACATCGCCGAATGGCTCTTCGGCAGCCGCAGCAAGGTCGCCCGGACCGCCGCCGCGCTGACGTCGCAGACCACGGCCGCCAAGGCGCCCGCGATCAAGGTCAAGCAGGCCGGCGGGACCGCCGTACTGGAGCGGCCCAAGGTCGTCGTCCGCTCGGCGCCCGGCGCCCGGGACGTGCCGGACGGCCCCGGCGCGCACGGCGGCGACGTGCAGGGCGACCTCTACGGGCGGATCGCCGTCTCGCTCACCGCGCTCGCCTTCATCGTGGAGCTGGCCGGGGTCGTCTCCCGAGCGGCCTCCGTGGGGCGGGCGCCGTGGGGCAACATGTACGAGTTCAACATCACGTTCTCCACGGTCGCCGTCGGCGTGTACCTCGGGCTGCTGGCGCTGAAGAAGAACGTGCGCTGGCTCGGGCTGTTCCTGATCACCACGATCCTGCTCGACCTCGGTCTGGCCGTCACCGTGCTGTACACCGCGAGCGACCAGCTGGTCCCCGCCCTGCACTCGTACTGGCTGTACATCCACGTCTCCACCGCGATCTTCTGCGGTGCGGTGTTCTACGTCGGCGCGGTCGCCACGATCCTGTACCTCTTCAAGGACGGGTACGAGAACAAGCTGCAGTCGGGCGGCAAGCCGGGTTCCTTCGCCACCTCGGTGCTGGAGCGGCTGCCCGCCTCCGCCTCGCTCGACAAGTTCGCCTACCGGGTCAACGCGGCCGTCTTCCCGCTGTGGACGTTCACGATCATCGCGGGCGCGATCTGGGCGGGCGACGCCTGGGGCCGGTACTGGAACTGGGACCCGAAGGAGACCTGGTCCTTCATCACCTGGGTCGCCTACGCCTGCTACCTGCACGCCCGCGCCACGGCCGGCTGGAAGGGCCGCAAGGCCGCCTACCTGGCCCTGCTCGCCTTCGGGTGCTGGCTGTTCAACTACTACGGCGTCAACATCTTCGTCACCGGCAAGCACTCCTACGCGGGCGTGTAATCGCCCGTTCGGTGACACTGGTGTCATGAGCGGTTCCATCGAACAGGGCACCAGCCAGACGCACGGGAACACGCACATACTCCACTTCCTGGTGCGGGTCCCGCGGCCGATGCAGGACGTCTGGGCGGCGGTGGCCACTCCCGAGGGGATCGGGCGCTGGTTCACCGCCGTCGACGTGCTGGAGCCCCGCCTGGACGGCCCGGTCACACTGCGTGACCTGGGGGCCGGGCGGGTCACCGCGTGGGACGTGGACCGGGTCGCCGAATACACCCTCGACAGCGGGGGCCGGCTCCGGTTCCACCTGGAACGGGACGGGGACGAGGGAAGCGTCCTGCGCTTCACCCACGAGTTCCAGGGCGAGGGGGAGTCCCAGTCCGGCTGGCACACCCGCTTAGAACGCCTGATCGAGCATTTGGGATACCCGGCCGACCTCCCCGGTCAGGAGCCCCTCCCCGGACAGTTCACCTAGGACGGCGGCAGGCACTCCTTGCCCGGGGGCCTGCCCTCCGGCCAGGCGATCCGGACGAAGCGGGAACCGCCTCGCGGGGTGAGTTCCACGACGGGTACGGCCTTGTCGTACGGATTGCCGTGCACGTCGAGGCAGATCCAGCCGGCCGCGCCGTCCACCCGCAGCGAACCCTTCACCTGCGGCCACTGCAGACCCACGTCCCTCAGCGCCGGCACGCTGCCGCCGCCCGGCACCGCCTCCCGGATGCCGTGCACGGCCAGCCGCAGGGTGTCGTACCCGATGATCAGCTGGCCGTCGTCCAGGGAGGTCGCTCCGATCGGGCCCAGCGGCTCCCGTGCGGCGGCCGTCAGCAGCTCCCGCAGTGCGGTGAAGTCCGCGGCCGAGCCGCCCGTCGGCGCCGGGTCCTTCCGCCACGCGTCCGGGTGGGCCAGGGACGTGTAGCGCACGGAGAGGTGGTGCTCCAGGGCGGCCCGGTCCAGCTTCCTCTCGTGGGTCAGGTAGGACGCCTCGTCGCCGGTCAGCACCGTGAACTTCCGGTCCTGGCAGCCGCGGCCGCCGAGCGCGTTGATGAACTGCCGCAGCTGGGTGTGCCGGCCCGCGAACAGCAGCGTGTCCGTCTCCCGGGAGGTGTCGCACACCAGGTGCGTGATCTGCCGGAAGGTGTTGGCGGTCGTGCCCTCCGCACTGCGGTCGGCGGGCGGGGTGAACGGCTGCGGCTCGTACGGCGAACCCTTGATCAGCGCAGCGAACGACTTCTGCAGCGTCCGTGTGTACGGGTCGCCGGGCTTGTCGTACACCAGCAGCGCCTTGCCCGCGCTCACCTTGGCGAAGGAGGCCAGCGCGCGGGCCTCGTCGGTGTTGGTCGGCGAGACCCGGGCGAGGCCCGGGAAGGGGTCCTCGCCCCGCTGCCCGTTGGCGAGGTCGTCGGCGGTGATGGAGGAGCCGATCACCGGGATGTGCCGGCGGGTCAGCTCCCTGACGGCCTGCTTGTTGGCGTCGGTGCTCTGGCCGATGCCGGCGACCGCGCGCAGCCGGTCCGCGCTCGTGGTCATCCGGGTCAGCTGGTCGACCGTCTGCCGCCAGTGGCCGCCCGTCGCCCCCGGGTTGGCCAGCACCAGGCGGATCTGCGGCGCCTCCCCGTTGGACGCGTGGTTGGCCTGGTACTGCGCGAGATAGGCGCCCTGGAGCTGGTGCTGGATGTCGTTCAGGTTGGTCGGGGAGGTGGAGGTGTACGGCAGCATCAGCGCCACCGACACATAGCCGCCGGGCGTCAGCCGGTCGTTCTCCCGCCCGATCGCGCCGACGACCGCCCGCAGCTGGGCCTGCCCGAAGTCGTAGGGGCCGGTCGCCACCCCCACGCACTCGTCGCCGTCCTGCGGCCGGCTCACCCCGGGCGCGCAGGAGCGGTCCTCGTGGGCGAGGGCCCGTACCGCGTACACCAGGCCGGCCGCCAGGGCCGCCGTCACCAGCAGGGCGAGATACCGGCGCAGCGGAATCTCCCACACGCCCTCCCGTATCCACGCCCCCACACCCCTGCGCGCCATCACGCCTCCCCGCTGCGGTCGTCCGGGCCGTCGTCCGTGTCATCGGCGGTGTCGGCGTCATCGGTGTCATCGGCGGTGTCGGGGCGGCCCATCGGGCGCCCGGCGAGCGCCGCCGCCGGCCAGTCCCGCGAGGCCCGCCACAGCGACGCGTTGCCCGCGGGCCGCAGGTTGGACAGCTGCTCCAGCTCGAAGCGGAGCCGGTCGCACACCCGCGGGTCGGGCACCACCAGCGGGTCCGCCAGCTGCCACACCGCGTGCAGCAACCGCCGCACCCGCAGGTGCAGTACGGCGTCCACGCCGTCCGCAACGGTCTGTTCGGCGTCCGTGCGGCCCAGCGCCACCGCGGTCCGCCGGTCCCCGTGGCCGCCGGCGTCGTGGCCCTCGGCGTCGTGGGCGTGGAAGTAGGGTGCGGACGCGACGAACCGCAGGGTGCGCAGCCAGCTCCGGGTGTCCGAGTCCGCGAAGGTGTCGCGCAGGTGGGCCACCGCCGGCTCCTCCACGCCCAGGGCGAGTTCGTGGTGCAGCCGGTAACGGGCGTGCCCGGCCCCGGTGTAGTGGGCGGCCAGCGTCTCGTGCGCGGTGCGCCAGGCGGTGTGGTCCGCGTCCCGCAGGTGCAGCCGGAGCAGCAGCAGGGTGCGCACGAACGGGTCGCCCACGAACCGGCCCGGCCGGGCGGGCAGCCCCTCCTCGGCGAGGAGTGTCTGCAGGGCCCGTACGCTCGCCGGGCCGAAGGTGTCCGGCAGCAGCGCGGCGGCCAGGACGCAGGCCGAGTCGTGATCGTGCGCGGCGGCCAGCACGGTCAGCTCCTCCAGGTGCCCGGCCGGCACCAGCCGGCCCAGCAGCGTCTCGTAGGCGGGCCGGCCGGGCCGGTCCTCGGCGGGCCGTAACTCCGCGGTGAGCAGCCGGCCCAGTGCGGACGCCCCCGGCAGCTGCCGCCCGGACGCCTCCGGCAACTGCTGCGCGGCCGCCTCGGCGAGCAGCACGACGCCCAGTGGGTTCCCGCCGGTCAGCCGGTGCACGGCGGGCGGCAGCCGGGGCGGCACGGGCACCTCCGCGCAGACGGCGCCGACGATGTGCAGGGTGTCGTCCGCGCTCAGCGGCGGCAGCGCGACCGCCAGCGCCCGCGAGGAGGGCGCCGCGTCCGGCGTCCAGTCACAGCGCCGGGCCACCTCCGGCAGCTCCCGCCGGACCGCGCTGCGCAGTTCCTCCCGGCCCTCGCCGCGCCGGGCCGCGACGAACGCCACCTGGTCGGCGATCCCCTCGGCGCGGTCGCGCAGCACGGCCGAGACGAGCCCCGGGCCGGGCGCCGACTGCGCGTTGTCGAGCAGCACCAGCGGCCGGCCGAGCCGTTTCATCCGCGGCAGCACGCCCGTGTACGCCTCGGTCAGGTCGGTCAGCAGCGCCCGCACCAGGTACCGCTCGGCGTGCTCCCGCGAGCTGCCGCCCGCCTGGAAGTGCCTGGCCAGCAGGATCAGTCCGCGCTGGGCGTTCCCGCCCGCGTTCGGGTACGTCCGGTACCACACGGACGCCTTCTGGTGCCGGCGGCTGGCGAACCCCTCGGCGACGGACTCCAGGGTCGCCTCGATCGCCCCCTGCAGCAGTTGCCCGGTGCCGGTGGCCGCGGCGACCACCTTGGCCGCCACCTTCCCGGCCCAGCGCCCGGCGAAGCCGCTGATCCAGGTGCCGCTCTCGTTCAGCAGCAGGATCCGCTCGACCTCCCGGCGGATCCGCTCGGAGTCGGCGTCACCCCAGCCGCCCGCGGCCACCGCGACCAGCCCCGACATCAGCCGCGGGAACGTGATCCGCCCGGCGCCCGTCACCGGCGCCGCGAGCTGCTCGGCGAGCACCAGCAGTGCCTGCGCGAGTGGCGACCAGGACTCGGCCGGCCGGTCCGCGGGCGGCAGCACGAACTGGTCCTCCGCGCAGTCGATCAGCGCGACCGGTGTGTGTCCCCGGTAGCTGTCCCGCAGTTCGCCGAGAACCGCGCTCTTGCCGAGCCCGCGCGCCCCGGTCAGTACCACGAAAGGCGGTTCCTCCGCGTATTCCAGCGGATGACCGCGGTGATGATGGGGGCGCAGACCCACGAGGCGCGGTGCGAGACCGGCCGGATCGACATCGAACAGCGCCCCACGCCCGTGCAACCGTCTGTGCACTGCATCTCCCCCTCAACAACAGTGTAGGAAGGGGGAGTTGCTTCCGGCCAGGGTCAGTGGTGTCCATTGTGTCACGAGACTGCCGGAAGGCTCCCGTGAGCCACCGACGCGATCTGGTCGCGCAGCCGTTCCACGTACAGCCGCAGATTCTTCGCCGCCATGTCCGTGTCCGGGTACCGGCTGGCCAGCCACAGTCCCTCGGGCAGCCGGTTCACCCACACGCACACCTGGTCGCCGTACGACACCCGCAGCAGCCCGTGCGCATTCAGTTCGGCCCAGCGCTCGGCACCGGGGGTGGCCCGGGTGTCGACGTAGGAGACGATCGAGTACAGGTCGGGCGAGGTCGGCCGGAAGTCCGCGCCGAGCAGACTCAGCACCCGGGCCAGCGGCATCCGGGCCAGCGGCCGGTTCGCGTGCAACTGGGCGCGTACCGTCCGCAGGATGTCCGGGAAGGCCGGGTTGCGTTCCACCGGCACCTCGATCGGGGCGCCGCCCACGTACCAGCCGACCGACTCGCTCCACCGCGACTTCACCCGGGTGTGGAACGGGACCACCGTCCGGTACACCGACTGCCCGCCCAGTTCGTGGACGATGAGCGCGGTCGCCGCCAGCAGGCCGACCAGGGTGCCGCCGTAGGGCCTGCAGTACGCCTCGAAAGCCGCCGCCTCGGCGGCGTCCGCCAGCGGCTCGCACAGCATCTGCTGCCGGGGCAGCGGGCCGCCCGGCTCCAGGCCGAGGTCGACCGGGAAGCCCGGCAGCACCCCGTCGCAGCGGAGGATGAACTCGCGCCAGCGGGCGACGATCGCGTGCCGGCCGTCGATGCCGTCCGCGTCCGCCCGCTCGATCTCGCAGAAGTCGATGTAACTGGCCGCCGGTGTACGGGGGCCGGGCTCGGTCCCGGCGAGGCCCGCCGCGTACAGCTCGTGGATCTCGGCGGGGATCCGGTTCACGGAGTAGGCGTCGACGTTGCTGTGGTCGAAGGCCAGGTACACGCTCGCGCCGTCGTCCCGTACGACCGCCGTGTAGATCAGGTTCGGCCAGCGCAGCGCGTCCGCGACGGTGTCGAAGCGGTTCTGGAGGTGGCGGACGAGGTCGTCCGCGTCGGGGAAATCCCCGGCCTCCTCCTGGTGCAGGGAGACGTCGGCGGCGTCGAGGGTGAACCGGCGCAGTTCCTCGCCCACCCAGCGGAAGCCGCTGCGCAGCGTCTCGTGCCGGACGGTCCAGGCACGCAGCGCCTCCCGCAGCACGTCGAGGTCGACCGGTCCGGGGAGGTCGAAGGCGGTGCCGAGCCAGGTGGGCACGAACAGCCCGTCCTCCCGGACGCACTTGGCCGTCCGGATGTGCGACTCCTGGATGTAGGCCGGAGGCCGGGAGTCCTCCGGCAGCCCCGTCGCCACCGCTACGGTCGCCGGGCTCAGCGTCCACTCGACGAGCCGTCCCGGCCGGACCTCACAGCGCTGGATGTCAGTGATTCGCACGCGTCTCCCATCGCAGAGAGGGGCCCATGGACGGGCTCCCTACAAGGCAATGCCGTGGGGCGCGGCCGGGACATGCCCGTCCGGTTCATTTCAACGGAACGGGTGGCAGGCCGAACGCGAAACTGATTAACCGACGGTGACCGGAACGGACGGGTGCCCGGCGGGCCGGCCCGGGCCGGGGGCCTCGGCGGCCGGGCTCACTCACCGATGTCCTCGTGCCACAGGTCCGGTCGGGTGTCGATGAAGGCGCGCATCATCCGCACGCAGTCCGGGTCGTCCAGGAGCACGATCTCCACTCCGTGCCGGGCCAGCTCGTCGTGGCCGCCGTGGAAGGTCGTGGCCTCGCCGATCACCACGCGTGAGATGCCGAACTGGCGGACCAGGCCGGTGCAGTACCAGCAGGGGGAGAGGGTGGTCACCATGGTCGTGCCGCGGTACGTGCGCTGCCGCCCCGCCGCACGGAAGGCGGCCGTCTCGGCGTGCAGGGACGGGTCGCCGTCCTGGACCCTGCGGTTGCGGCCGCGGCCGAGGAGCGTGCCGTCGGCACCGTAGAGGGCGGCGCCGACGGGGATGCCGCCCTCGGCGAGCCCGGCGCGGGCCTCCTCGACGGCGGTGGCGAGCCAGGCACTGGCCTGTCGTCGGTCCATGCCCTCACTCTGCTGTCTCGCCCCCCGCCGGGGCAACGTCGGTCCGTACCGCGCTCTGCTGCCGCCCACCACCGGGGCGACGTCTGCGAGGCGGGCCGAGGACCGGCCGGCCGGGGCCGGCCGGGGCCGGCCGGGCACCCGGGTTGTTCTCCGCCCGCGCGGAACCCGGCACCGGGGCGGCCTCAGCGAAGGTGACGAACGGCCGGGAGCGGGATCAGTCGTTGTTCTTCGGGTCGTCCCGGTCCAGGGACCTGAGGAATTCGGGGTTGTCGTCGGGGGCGACCCAGCCGGCGCCGCCGCCGCGGCGTCCCGGCGAGGCAGCGGTGCCGTCCACACCGGCCTGCCGCTTCTTGCCGGTGAGCAGCCAGGCGACCGGGCCGACCAGGACCTCGCCGAAGAGCAGGATGATGATCACCCACACCACCTTCGGCAGATGGCGCACCTCTTCCTCGGGGGTGTTCAGGCAGTCCACGAAGGCATAGATCCACAGCGCGAGGACCAGCAGGAACGGCAGATACCTGAGCATGGTCGTGCGCTCTCCCGACGATGTGAGACGGCCCCGGTGACCGGGCCAGGGTAGCGGGTGGCCGATACTGGGACGCATGGCTTACGACGATCTTCGCTCCCTGCTCCGGGCGCTGGAGCGCGAGGGCGACCTCAAGCGCATCAAGGCCGAGGTCGACCCCCACCTGGAAGTCGGGGAGATCGTCGACCGGGTGCAGAAGTCCGGGGGCCCGGCGCTGCTCTTCGAGAACGTCAAGGGCTCCGCGATGCCGCTCGCGATGAACGTCTTCGGCACCGACCGGCGGCTGCTGAAGGCGCTGGGCCTGAAGTCGTACGGCGAGATCTCCGAGAAGATCGGCGGGCTGCTGCGGCCCGAGCTGCCGCACGGCTTCGTCGGCGTCCGCGAGGCCTTCGGCAAGCTCGGCGCGATGGCGCACGTGCCGCCGAAGAAGGTGAAGTCCGCCGGCGCGCCCGTCCAGGAGGTCGTCCTGCAGGGGGACGACGTGGACCTCGACCGGCTCCCGGCGCTGTTCACCTGGCCCAAGGACGGCGGCTCCTTCTTCAACCTGGGCCTGACCCACACCAAGGACCCCGAGAGCGGCATCCGCAACCTGGGCCTGTACCGGCTGCAGCGCCACGACAAGCGCACCATCGGCATGCACTGGCAGATCCACAAGGACAGCCGCAACCACTACCAGGTCGCCGCGCGCCGCGGCGAGCGCCTGCCGGTCGCCATCGCCTTCGGCTGCCCGCCGGCCGTGACGTACGCCTCCACCGCCCCGCTGCCCGGCGACATCGACGAGTACCTCTTCGCCGGGTTCCTCGCGGGCAAGCGGATCGAGATGGTCGACTGCAAGACGGTCCCCCTCCAGGTCCCGGCCAACGCCGAGGTGGTCATCGAGGGCTGGCTGGAACCGGGCGAGATGCTGCCCGAGGGCCCGTTCGGCGACCACACCGGCTTCTACACACCGCAGGAGCCGTTCCCCGCGCTGAGGATCGACTGCGTGACGATGCGCAGGCGCCCGCTGCTGCAGTCCATCGTGGTCGGCCGCCCGCCCACGGAGGACGGTCCCCTCGGCCGCGCCACGGAACGCTTCTTCCTCCCCCTCCTCAAGATCATCGTCCCGGACATCGTGGACTACCACCTGCCCGAGGCCGGTGGCTTCCACAACTGCGCGATCGTCTCGATCGACAAGAAGTACCCCAAGCACGCGCAGAAGGTGATGCACGCGGTCTGGGGAGCGCACATGATGTCCCTGACCAAACTGATCGTGGTCGTGGACGCCGACTGTGACGTCCACGACCTGCACGAGGTCGCCTGGCGGGCCCTCGGCAACACCGACTACGCCCGTGACCTCACGGTCGTCGAAGGCCCCGTCGACCATCTCGACCACGCCTCCTACCAGCAGTTCTGGGGCGGCAAGGCGGGTATCGACGCCACCAGGAAGTGGCCCGAGGAGGGCTACACCCGGGACGGCGGGTGGCCGGACATGGTCCTGTCGGACCCGGATACGGCGGCCCTGGTGGACCGTCGCTGGAAGGAGTACGGGCTGTGACCTCCGCGTCCGCCGCCATCCCCCAGCCGGGACGCACCAAGGCGTTCCTGCGGCTGGTGATGATCGAGCACTCGGTCTTCGCACTGCCCTTCGCCTACATCGCCGCGCTGACGGCGATGTACCGGTGGGACGAGAACATCCACTGGGGCCGGCTGCTGCTGGTCACGATCTGCATGGTCGGCCTGCGCACGTTCGCGATGGCGGTCAACCGGATCATCGACCGCGAGATCGACGCCCGCAACCCGCGCACCGCCCACCGCGAGCTGGTGACGGGCGCGATGTCCGTCCGCCACGCCTGGACGGGCGCCCTCGTCGCCCTGGTGGTCTTCCTCGGCGCCGCGGCCCTGCTCAACCCGCTGTGCCTGGCCCTGGCGCCGGTCGCGGTGATCCCGATGGTGGTCTACCCCTACGGGAAACGGTTCACCAACTTCCCGCAGGCCATCCTGGGGCTCGCCCAGGCCATGGGCCCGATCGGCGGCTGGCTGGCCGTCTCCGGCTCCTGGTCCTGGGACGCGGTGATCCTCGGCCTCGCGGTGGGCGTCTGGATCGGCGGCTTCGACCTGATCTACGCCTGCCAGGACGTCGAGACCGACCGCGAGATCGGTGTCCTGTCGGTCCCGGCCCGGTTCGGCATCCCGGCCGCGATCTGGGGCGCGCGGGCCTGCCACACGGTGACGACGGCCCTGTTCGTCTGGTACGCCCTGGCCACCCACGCCGGGCCCCTCTTCTGGCTGGGCCTCGCGATCGTCGCGGGCGCGTTCGTCTACGAGCACCGCATCGTCCGCCCGCACGACCTGTCCCGGCTGAACCGGGCGTTCTTCTCGGTCAACGGCTTCATCGGTATCGCCCTGTTCGTGTGCGCGCTGCTGGATCTCGTGGTCCGCGGTCTGACCGCGTGAGGGGACCGGCCCGGCGCCCCGGCCGCCCCCACAGCCCCCGACGCGTCCGACCCGGCCTGAGTCCTGGGCGACCCGCCGGTACGCTCAAGGTGTGAACGCAGGAGAAACGCAGCGCACGCCTTGGATCGTGGGGGTGTCCGGAGCTTCCGGAACGCCGTACGCGGCTGCCGTGCTGCGTGCGCTGCTGGCGGCGGGGGAAGCGGTGGACCTGGTGGTCAGCCGGGCCTCGCGGCTGACGCTGCTGGACGAGACCGGGATCTCGTTCCGTGACGCCCACTGGCGGGACGACCTGCGGGAATGGCTGACCCGGGGGGCCGACGGCAAGCCCGGGACCTTCGACGTGGACGTCAGCGGGGTGCGGTACTGGGGCGCGGGCGACCTCGCGGCCGGCCCGTCGTCGGGGTCGTACCGGGCGAAGGGGATGCTCATCGTGCCGGCCTCCACGGCCTGCGTGGCCGGTGTGGCGCTCGGCCTGTCCAAGGATCTTCTCCAGCGGGCGGCGAGCGTCACCCTGAAGGAGCGCCGCACGCTGGTCGTCGCGGTGCGGGAGACCCCCCTGAACGGTCAGACCCTGCGGCACCTGGTCGCGCTGGACGACGCCGGTGCCACGGTCGTGCCGGCCTCGCCCGCCTTCTACGCGGGTGCCACGCACATCCAGGACCTGGTGGACTTCGTCGCCGGACGGGTGCTGGACGCGGCGGGCGTCGGGCACGGCCTCTACCGGCGGTGGCGGGGCGAACTGGGCGGCGGCGGCCCCGACCGGTAGCGCCCGGCGCAGCGGGCCGCAGCACCTCTCATCACTCTTCGGAACTCTTCGGACCTCTTCAGTGGAAGGCTTCGATCGCATGGACGCGGTGGACAGGCAGCTCATCCAGGCCCTGAGGGAGAACGGCCGGGCCTCGTACGCGGAGCTGGGGCGCCTCGTCGGCCTGTCGGGACCCAGCGTCACCGACCGCATCAACCGGCTGGAGGCGGCCGGTGTCATCACCGGCTACCGCGCCACCGTGGACTCGCCCTCCCTCGGCCTCGGCGTCACCGCCCTGATCGGCATCTCGCTCTCGGACGCCGCCGACCACGAGGACGTGGCGCAGCGGCTGCGGGACCTGACGGAGATCGAGGACTGCTGGTTCATCGCCGGCGACGACTCCTTCATGCTCAAGGTGCGCTCGACGGACGTGGACGGTCTGGAGAAGACCATCCGGCGGCTGAGCGGGACCACGGGCGTCTCCCGGACCCGTACGACGATCGTGCTCTCCACGAAGTGGGAGAACCGGGTCGGGGAACTGCCCGAAGAGGTGTAGGGATACCGTTGGTCGGGCTGTCGGAGAAAGGTGTGGGCATGGACGTCGGACTCAAGCGCGAGCTGGAGGAGAAGGTCCGTTCCGGTGAGCGGCTGACCCGCGAGGACGGCATCGCGCTGTACGAGTCGGACGACCTGGCCTGGCTGGGCGGCCTCGCGCACGAGGTGCGGACCCGCAAGAACGGTGACGTCGTGCACTTCAACGTCAACCGCCACCTGAACATGACCAACGTGTGCACGGCCTCCTGCGCCTACTGCTCGTTCCAGCGCAAGCCGGGCGAGAAGGACGCGTACACGATGCGCATCGAGGAGGCCGTCAAGCTCGCCCAGGCGATGGAGTCGGAGAACCTCACCGAGCTGCACATCGTCAACGGCCTGCATCCGAACCTGCCGTGGCGGTACTACCCCCGGTCGCTGCGGGAGCTGAAGGCCGCCCTGCCGAACGTCTCGCTCAAGGCGTTCACGGCCACGGAGATCCACCACTTCGAGACGATCTCCGGGCTGAGCGCGAGCGAGATCCTGGACGAGCTGATCGACGCGGGGCTGGAGTCCCTCACGGGCGGCGGCGCCGAGATCTTCGACTGGGAGGTCCGGCAGCACATCGTGGACCACCGGACCCACTGGGAGGACTGGTCCCGCATCCACCGCCTGGCGCACGAGAAGGGTCTGAAGACCCCGTGCACCATGCTCTACGGCCACATCGAGGAGCCGAGGCACCGGGTCGACCACGTGCTGCGTCTCCGCGAGCTGCAGGACGAGACGAACGGCTTCCAGGTCTTCATCCCGCTGCGCTACCAGCACGACTTCGTGGACATGCAGGACGGCAAGGTGCGCAACCGCCTGCAGGCCCGCACCCAGATGGCGACCGGCGCGGAGGCCCTCAAGACCTTCGCCGTCTCCCGCCTCCTCTTCGACAACGTCCCGCACGTGAAGGTCTTCTGGGTCATGCACGGCGTGCAGACCGCCCAGCTGGCGCTGCAGCACGGCGCCGACGACATGGACGGCTCGGTCGTCGAGTACAAGATCACTCACGACGCGGACAACTACGGCACGCCGAACAAGCTGACCCGCGAGGACCTGCTGGACCTGATCCGCGACGCCGGTTTCCGCCCGGTGGAGCGCAACACGCGCTACGAGATCATCCGCGAGTACGAGGGCGCCGACCCGGCCCGCCGGGACGCCCCCCAGCCCATGCGGGTCTGAGCCCACCACCAACTGAACCACCGGCCGATCCGGCGGCCGAACCACCGGCCGAACCGGCGACCGAACAACCGGCCGAACCGGCGGCCGAACCGGCGGGCCGAAGGATGCGTGGCTCCGGTACGCGCCCGGGTGCGGCACCGCGGTGGCCGATCGCGCAGTTCCCCGCGCCCCTGGGTGGGACCACCCACGCCCCCGGAACGACCGGCACCACAGTCGCCCCGAAGGGGCGCAGGACGCACCGCCACCACAGTCGCCCCGAAGGGGCGCGGGGAACTGCGCGACCGGCCCACCACCGGGCCGCGGCCGGACGGTATCCGGGGGCGCGGGGAACTGCGCGATCGGCTCACCACCGGGCCGCGGCGGGACGGTATCCGGGGGCGCGGGGAACTGCGCGATCGGCCACCGCCGGGCGGCGGCCCGGGCGTGGTCGTCGTTCGGTGCCCCGCACGACGGGTACCCGGTGCACCGTGACCGCACGGACGACCACCCCCGAGGACGCCTACACGGCGCAGCCCTTCGTACCGGACCACGGCGGCCTGGCCGCCCTCCGCAAGGCCGCCGCCGACTGCCGCGGCTGCCCGCTGCACCGGGACGCCACCCAGACCGTCTTCGGGGCCGGGAAGGCCGCCGCCCGCGTGATGCTCGTCGGCGAACAGCCCGGCGACCAGGAGGACCGGCAGGGCAAGCCGTTCGTCGGCCCCGCCGGCAAGCTCCTCGACCGCGCCCTGGGGGACGCCGGCATGGACCCGGCGGACGTGTATGTCACCAACGCCGTCAAGCACTTCAAGTTCACCCGCGCCGAGCCGCGCAAGCGCCGGATCCACAAGGCGCCGACCCTCCGGGAGGCGACCGCGTGCGGGCCGTGGCTCGCCGCCGAGCTGGCGATCGTGCGGCCCGAGCTGATCGTCGTGCTGGGTGCGACGGCCGGAAAGGCGCTGCTGGGTTCGTCGTTCCGGGTCGGCGAGGTGCGCGGGACCGTACTGGAGCGGGAGATCCACGGCCGCCCGGAGCGGCTGGTGCCCACCGTGCACCCGTCGTCCGTGCTGCGGGCGGACGACCGCGAGGAGGCCTACCGGGGCCTGCTGGCCGACCTGAAGGTGGCCGCACGCGCCCTCGCGTGACCGCCATCCGGAATGCGGCTGCACGCACCTTTCAGTAATAGATACCATCCGCGCATGCCCCTTACCTTTACGCTCGACCCCGCCGTCACCCCTGCCCTGCGCGACGGCATCCTCGACCTGTGGGCCGACGTCACCAACGCCGGCGGAGCCGTCGGCTTCGTGGCCCCCGTGACCCGCGAGGACATACGCCCGGACCTGGTGAACCACTTCGCCGCCATGGCCGAGGGACGGCACCGGCTGCTCGTCGGGCACGACGAGGCCGGCGAGGTGGCGGCGACGGCCTTCTTCTCCTTCAACAAGCACCGGCTGCAGCGCCACTGGCTGTGGCTCTACACGGTTATGGTCCACCCCCGTCATCAGGGCAAGGGCTACGGGCGCGAGCTGATGGCGGCCGCGGCGGACGCGGCCCGCACCTTCGACGGCATCGACGCGATCCGGCTCGGCTGCCGCGGCGGCCTCGGCCTCGAGCACTTCTACGGCTCCTGCGGCTACAAGGAGGTCGGCCGGGTGCCCGGCGCCATCCGCGTGTCCGCCGACGACCACCGCGACGACATCACCATGCTGCTGCCCCTCGTCTGAGGCCCCCCCACCCACTGCCAAGATCGAGCAGAGGGCGTGCTTCACTGGACGATGCCCGATATGGGTTGTCCGACCACACGTACGACACGGAAGAGTGGATTGAGATGCTCCGCTACACGCTGATGCGCCTCGGCATCTTCGCCGGCTGCCTCGTGGTCGTCTGGGGAGCCGTCTACTCCGGCATCTTCCCGCGCGGCTACGGCAACGCCAACTTCCTGTGGCTCCTGCTGCTCGCCATGGTGCTCTCGGCGCCGATCAGCTGGGTGGTGCTGCGCAAGGAGCGGGACCGGGCCTCGGTGCAGGTCGCCGGCAAGGTGGACCGGATGAAGGCCAACCTGGACGCCAACCGCAGCGTGGAGGACGGCGCCGACGACACCGCTCACGCGCAGGGCCAGCCCTCCTGACCGAGCGGTCGGCTCCCGGCGCGCCGGGCCCCGATTAGTCTTGCCCCATGGGTGCCGTGAAGACCAAGCGGATGCCGCGTGCGGCGCGGGAGCAGCAGATGCTCGACGCCGCCGTACGGATTTTCGGCCGGCGGGGGTACATGGCGGCGTCGATGGACGAGATCGCCGAATTGGCGGGTGTGTCCAAGCCGTTGGTGTATCTGTACCTGAACTCGAAGGAAGACCTCTTCACGGCCTGCATCCGCCGGGAGGCCGCCGCGCTGACCGAGGCGGTGCACTCCGGTGTGCGGACGGACCTGCCGGCGGACCGGCAACTGTGGGACGGGCTGCGGGCGTTCTTCGCGCACACCGCCGAGCATCCCGACGCCTGGTCCGTGCTGCACCTTCAGGCCCGCACCCATGGCGAGCCGTTCGCGACCGAGGTCGCGGCGATGCGCGAGGGGATCGTCGCGTTCGTCACCCGGCTGATCGCGGTCGCGGCCCGGGAGGCCCACCGGGATCCGGACCTGCCCGAGCGCGAGGTCGCCGGGCTGGCCGAGGCCTTGGTCGGAGCGGCGGAGTCACTGGCCGCCTGGGCCAACACCACCCCGAACATCACCGCGCGCCAAGCCGCGGCAACCTTGATGAACTTCGCCTGGTCAGGCCTGGCCAACCTGATGCAGAACCACCCCTGGGCCCCTTCCCCCGAAGCGCTCTGACACCCCCCGGCCCCCTTCCAGAGCCGCGAAAACCACGCACCCGCACCCGACACCGGCGGGGTCACCCACCCCTTCCGGGGGCGCGGGGAACCGCGCGACAACCCCCCACGCACCCGCGCCCGACGCCGGCGGGGTCACCCACCCCTTCCGGGGGCGCGGGGAACTGCGCGACAAGCCCCCACGCACCCGCACCCGACACCGGCGGGGTCACCCACCCCTTCCGGGGGCGCGGGGAACCGCGCGACAACCCCCCACGCACCCGCGCACGACACCGGCGGGGTCACCCACCCCTTCCGGGGGCGCGGGGAACTGCGCGACAAGCGCCCACGCACCCGCACCCGGTGGCGGCGAGCAACCGCCCCCCCGGTCACCCCCACCCCGTGTCGGACAGCCCCCTCACCTCACCGGCCAGATGGAGCCTCCCACCCGCGCCCCGCAGGACGAAACGGCCGGCCCCGTCCGCCCCGTACGTCACCGTTCCCGGCAACAGCACCGGCGCCCGGAACCCCGCCCGGACGACGGCCGCGCCGGGCGTGCCGTGCGCGGCCAGACAGCGGGCCACCGTCCACATGCCGTGTGCGATGGCCCGCGGAAACCCGAAGAGCCGGGCGGTGAGCGGATGCAGATGGATGGGGTTGCGGTCACCGGACGCCGCACCGTACCGCCGTCCCACGTCCCCGGCGATGCTCCACTCGGCCACGACGGGCAGCACGACGTCCCCCGAGGTCTCGCCGGTCCCACCCTGCTTCCCCGGCCCACCGTGCCCCTCTCGCTCGCCCGGCCCACCGTGCCCACCACGCTCGCCCGGCCCGACCGGCGTGCTCGTCTCGGCCGGTCCGCTCGGCGCACCCGACTCGGCCGGCACCGGACCCGCATCGGTGCGGTGCCGGGCGAGGTAAGTGCTGCGGGACTCCCAGACGACGTCCCCGCCCAGCCGCAGCCCGGTCACGACGGTGGCCTCGGTGCCGCGCCGGTGCGGGGCCAGCCCCTCGACCCACACGGCCAGTTCGTACTCCCCGTCGGCGGGCAGCGCGGCGAAGCGGACGATCTCGACCGACGTGTGGACCAGGCCCAGCAGCGGCAGCGGGAAGTCCCGGCCGCTCATCAGCCGCATGGCCAGCGGGAAGCCGAGGACGTGCGGGTAGGTGACCGGCAGGTGCGGCTCGCCGGTGGGGAAGCCGCAGACCCGCTCGTAGGCGGCCAGCCTGGCCAGGTCCACGCGCAGGCCGGGCAGGACGAGCCGGGTGCGCGGGAACACCGCGTCCGGGGCCGGCCGTTTGAAGGGGGATCGCAGGGCGCCCCGTGCCAGCAGCGGGCCCAGCGCGGGTGCGGCGGAGAGCGTGACGGCGCTCATCAGGCCCCCGGCAGACCCGGGCGCCGGGTGAGGAAACGGCCGGGTGCCGTGCCGGTGAAGCTCAGGTGGCGGTCGGCCATGTCCAACTCCCGCGCGACTCGGTCCCAATTGCCTACTCTGGAGTAAGGTTACCGGAGGTAAGTCAAGGTGAGCCACTGTCGGGAGGGGTCATCGCCAGGTGGGCCGCAGGCGGTGTGCGCGGGTGCTTGCACATCAGTGGCCCCGGATTACCCCCGCACCCGCACAACCCCCTCACAGCGGACCCGTACGATCACCTGCCTAACCAGCGGTAACCCCCGTCTCGCCGGGGGCACCGCAGGTGCACGCACGCCAGAGGAGCCGCCCGTGTCCACCCCGCACCCGAACACCCCCGTCTCCTCCGGCACCCCGGTCCACGCCACCGACTACGACGGCCACCCGGTCCTCGTCGGACCCGAGATACGACGGCTGGACGGCGCCGTACGGGAGGTATCGGTCCCTCCGTTCGCACCCCCGGTCACCCACGGCTCCCTCGCCGACCTGCCGTACGACAACGCGGAGGCGGCCCCCGACACGGTCGTCCTCAGCCGCAAGCTGCCCGACGGCCGCTGGACGGACGTGACGGCCGACCGGTTCGCCGCCCAGGTCCAGGCCGTGGCCAAGGGGCTGATCGCCGAAGGCCTGATGCCCGGCGACCGGATCGCCGTCATGGCCAACACGAACTACGACTGGACCCTCCTCGACTTCGCCGCCTGGGCGGCCGGCCTGGTCACGGTGCCGGTGTATCCCACCTCCTCCGTCTTCCAGACCCGCTGGATCCTGCACGACTCCGGCGCGGTCGCGCTGGTCACCGAGACCGCCGCCCAGGCCGCCGCCATCGGCCCCGAACTCCCGCACCTGCTCGACCTGCGCCACCTGTGGGTGATGGAGAAGGACCACGTGGCCGCGCTCGCAGACGCGGGCGCCCCGGTGCCGGACGGCGAGGTGAACGTACGCCGGGGCATGCTGGGTCCGGCCACGCTCGCCACGCTGATCTACACCTCCGGCACCACCGGCCGCCCCAAGGGCTGCGCCCTCTCGCACGGCAACTTCTTCGCCGAGGTCGACAACGCGATCGAACTCCTCTACCCGGTCTTCAAGGCGAAGGACGACCAGCCGTCGGTCCTCCTCTTCCTCCCCATGTCCCACGTCTTCGGCCGGATGGTGGCCGTCGCCTGCGTCCGCGCCCGGGTGCGCCTCGGCCACGCCCCCAGCCTGGCACCGGCCGACCTCCTGCCGGACCTGGCCGCCTTCCGGCCGACCTGCCTGCTGACCATCCCCTACATGCTGGAGAAGATCTACAACTCCGCGCGGGCCAAGGCGGAGGCGGGCGGCCGGGTGGCGGCCTTCGACCGGGCGGCGGTCGTGGCCGAGCGCTACGGCGAGGCGCTGGAGGCCCGCCAGACCGGCACCGGCCACGGGCCGAGCCGTGCCCTGAAGACGCAGCGCACCTTCTACGACCCGCTCGTCTACCGCAAGATGCGCGCCGCCATGGGCGGCCGCGTCCGGTACGCGATCTGCGGCGGCTCCCCGCTCGGCCGGCGGCTCGCCGCGTTCTACGCGGGCGCGGGCATCGAGATCTTCGAGGGCTACGGCCTCACCGAGACCACCGGCGCCTCCACGATCACCCCGCCCCTCAAACCCCGCCTGGGCACGGTCGGCTGGCCGATGCCCGGCACGCGGGTACGGATCGCCGCGGACGGCGAGATCCTCCTGGCCGGCGACCACGTGCTGCGCGGCTACTGGGATCCGCAGGCGGGCGGTGTGGTCCCCGCGACCCGCGACGGCTGGCTGCCCACCGGCGACCTCGGCGAGCTGGACGACGAGGGCTATCTGACCATCACCGGCCGCAAGAAGGAGCTGCTGATCACGGCGGGCGGCAAGTCGGTCGCCCCGGCCCCGCTGGAGAACTGGCTGCGCCGGCATCCGCTGATCTCCCAGGTGATGCTGGTGGGTGACGGCCGCCCCTACATCTCCGCCCTCATCACGCTCGACCCCGACGGCATCACGCACTGGCGCCAGATGATCGGCAAGCATCCCGTGCCACCGGAACTCCTGGTCGGCGACCCGGAGCTGACGGCGGTGCTGCAGCGGGCGGTGGACGAGGCGAACAAGCTCGTCTCCCGCCCCGAGTCCATCCGCCGCTTCGCCGTACTGCCGGTCGACTTCACGGAATGGTCGGGCCACCTCACCCCGTCGATGAAGCTCCGCCGCGACCAGATCATGAGCGACTTCGCGACGCAGGTGGCGGCCCTGTACGAGCGGCGCGAACGGTCGGCACCCGCTCCTCGCTGATCCCACGTCGTCCGGACTCGGCGGGGCGCGGAGCGGGTTGCCGCCTGGGTCGGTCGCGGCCCACCCACGATCCTCGTACGACCTGCGGAGGCCAGTCAATCCTTGGGTTCGCTCACCAAACCCAAGTGCTAGCTTGGGTGTTGTGACCCTGGACGACCTCCGTGTGTTCGTGGCCGTGTGCCGGGCGGGCAGCCTCAGTTCGGTCGCCCGTGAACTCGGCTGCACCCAGTCCGCCGTCAGCCAGCACGTCAGACGGCTGGAGCGGGAGACCGGCGTGGCCCTGCTGGAGCGCCGGCCGCGCGGAGTCGTACCGACCCAGGCCGGGCGGATCCTGGAGAACGCGGCGGCCGAGGGCATCTCCGGTCTCGACCTGGCCGTACGGCACTTGCGCGATCTGGTCGACGGCCACAGCGGACAGGTCCGGGTGGCCACCGGCGCGACGACCGTCCAGCACTTCATGTCCGACGCGGTCGTCACCTTCCGCCGCCGTCACCCCCAGGTCAACCTGGAGTTCCGCACGGTCAGTTCGGGGCGGGGCACCTTCGACGCCCTCGCCGACGGAACCCTCGACCTCGCCTGGATCACCGTCGGCCCGCCGGTGCGGGGGATCGAGCAGCGGACGGTCGTCGAGCTGCCGTGGCTCCTCGCCGTGCCCGCCACCGACCCCCTCGCCGGCCGCCCGCATCTTGACCCGGCCGAACTCGCCGAGGTCCGGCTCATCCGCCTCCCGCCGAACTCCACGTCCGCCGCCCACCTGGACGCCGCGTGCGCCGAGCGGGGCGTCCACCTCACCTACGAGCCGAGCGTGGCCGACTGGGACACGGCGCTGCTGCTCGCCGAACTCGGCGTCGGGAGGGCGGTCGTACCCGCTGTTCCCGGCCTGCCGGCCCGGGGCGAGAGCCCGCTGCGCCTGATCCCGCTGCCCGGCCTTCGTCCCCTCCCGGTCGGCTGGGCGGTCCGCCGCTGGGACGCGCTCAGCCCTCCGGCGCGGGCGTTCGCGGACACGGTCGTGGAGTGCCGGGTCGCGACGTCGGCCTCGGGCTGAGCGGCAACTCCGCCCGGACGCGCACTCTCCCGCACCTGGCGCAGGTCCACGTACAGCGGTGGTGAAGACGGCGATCGCGTAGAGGTCGCCCCACCCCACCGCCGTCCGCATCCGTGCCTCGCAGCGGCCGGCCGCCGCTCACCTCACCGCCGCCCCCGCCGCCTGGTCAGCCTTTCTTCCGGGCGAGAAGGAACGCCTGCGGCGCTGACTCGGCGTTCCTCTCCTCGCGCTCGCGCACGGTGCTGGAGCGCAGCGTGAACCCGGCGCCGGACAGCAGCTCGGCCATCCGCTCGGGCCGGCGCCGGTGGAAGTCGAGTACGACCGGCCGGTTCCAGGGCCGGTCGAGGCGGAGTGGCTCGTCGCCCGTCTGGAAGGCGAGCTGGAGCAGGCCGCCGGGGGCCAGGGCGCGGTGGAATTCGGCGAACAGACGGGGCAGCCGGTCCACAGGCGTGTGGATGCTGGAGTACCAGGAGACGGCACCGGCCAGCGAACCGTCGGCGACGGGCAGCTCCAGCATCGAGCCCTGCTCGAACCGCAGGGCGGGATGCTCCCGGCGGGCGATGGCGATCATGGACGCGGACAGGTCCAGGCCGAAGACGGACAGGCCAAGGGAGGACAGGTGGGCGGTGATCTCGCCGGGCCCGCAGCCGAGGTCGGCGACCGTGCCGTCGGGGCCGACCTGTTCCGCGAACGCGGCGAGCAGCGCCCGCTCCAGCGGCCTGTCGGCGAGCGGATCCCGGAAGTGCCCGGCGTAGTCCTCGGCGACGGCGTCGTAGAAGGTGCGGGTGGCGGCCAGGAAGTCCTCGGTGTCGGTCATGGGGAGGGACCGTAGCGGGCCGCACCGACACCTCCCTTTAGGCTGCTGCCCTTGGCCAGCGCATCTAAGTGGGGGGTAGTGGGCCGATGGACCATGCGACGGAGGCTTTCCAGCCACTGCAGGCGGAGGATCCGGCCGTGGTGGCGGGTTACCGGCTCGCGGCCCGGCTGGGCGCCGGTGGCATGGGCCGGGTGTACCTCTCGCACACCCAGGGCGGTCGCCCCGTGGCGATCAAGGTGGTGCGGCCGGAACTGGCCGACGACCCGGACTTCCGGCGGCGGTTCGGCCGGGAGGTCAAGGCGGCCCGGCGGGTGAAGGGGGCGTACACCGCCGAGCTGATCGACGCCGACCCGGACGGCGTACCGCCGTGGCTGGCCACGCTGTACGTGCCTGGCCCGTCCCTCACGGAGGCCGTCGTACGGCGCGGGCCGCTGCCGGTCCCGGCGGTGCTGTGGCTGATGGCGGGCGTGGCCGAGGCGTTGCAGGCCATCCACGCCGAGGGCATCGTGCACCGGGACCTGAAGCCCTCGAACGTGCTGCTGGCCGCCGACGGGCCACGGGTGATCGACTTCGGCATAGCACTGGCCGCCGACGGAACGTCGTACACGGCGACCGGCAACACCATCGGCACGCCCGCGTACATGGCTCCGGAACAGGCGTCCGGGGACGAGGTCACGGCCGCCACCGATGTCTTCGCGCTCGGCCAGACGGCGGCGTTCGCGGCGCTGGGCAGGCCGCTGTACGGCGACGGCTCCGGAGTGAACATGCTGTACCGGATCGTGCACTCCGAACCCGACCTGTCCCTGCTGCCCGAGGTGCTGCGTCCGTTGCTCGCCCGGTGTCTGGCCCGCGATCCGGCGGAGCGGGCCGCTCCGGCGGAGATCGTGGAGTGGTGCAGGCGGCGGCTGGGCGCGGACGCCGACGCCGCCGGGGGACCGGCCATGTGGCGGGAGATCACCGGTCCGGAGGTCGAGGTCCCGGCCCCGGTGGCCGACCCCACCCCGGTGGTCCCGCAGCCCCTGATCGGCCGTCCGCAGCAGACGGCCGGCCACCCGCGGACGACAGCCGGATATCCGTGGCCGCCCGCCGGGTGGCCGCAGCCGACGCCGGAGCAGCGGAAGGCCGGCAGGCGGCGCACCGCGCTGATCACGGCCGCCGGTGTGGCGGGTGGCGCGCTGCTGGTGACGGCCCTGGCCTGGTCGGTGATGGACGCGGGCGGGCTCCGCAGCCTGGGCGGGCCCCGCTCCACGACGTCCGCCCCCGCAGCCGCACGGTCGTCGGATCCGGTGGCGGGCGCCTCGTCGGGATCCTCGTCGGACGCCTCGGATTCGGCGGCCCTCGGCACCGGTGACCGCGCACCGGGCACCTCGCCGTCGTCCGCGGCCTCGCCCCGGAACCCGGTGGCCACCCCGTATCCCCTGGTGTCGCTGCGTCCGGAGAACTCCGTGAACCTGCGGAACCCGGACGCCGAACTGAACAACCGCAAGGGCGACATCCGCTTCGGCTGCAAGATGGTGGGCTGCGAACTGGAGAGCGACACCGCCGTGTTCCTCCAGTCGTACGGCAAGCCCGGGGAGGCCACCCTCGACATGTGCCGCCTCATGCTCGCGCACAGCAAGGTACACACCCTCCCGCTGGCCGCGGCGGCGAACGGCACCGAGATCTGCATGAAGGACTCCCTCGGAGACATCGGGGTGTTCGTGATCTCGACGAAGTCGACCGCGGTACCGAAGCTCGCCTTTCTCGACGGGGAGCTGACGATCTGGCGCAAGGCCGCCTAACCCACCCCCACCATCCGCAGCACCGCCGTCGTCGCCGCCGCGCCCAGCACCACCACGACGAACGGGGCCCGGCGCCAGGCCAGTACGGCGCCGGTCAGCACCCCGGTGGGGCGGGCCCAGCCGGCGAAGCCGCCGGACTCGGTCAGGGCGCCCGTGGCCAGGAGGGCGACGAGGAGGACCACCGCCCCGGCCGAGGCCAGCTCCTGGACCCGGGGCGGGACGGTGACCCGGCCGTGCAGGACCGGGCCGACCAACCGGAACGCGTACGTGCCGACGGCCAGGGCGAGGATCACGACGACCGCGGCGTTCACGTGGCGGCTCCCGGGACGGCCGGGCGGCGGTGCAGGAACAGGCCGGCGAGGGCGAGCAGGACCGGCACTCCGGCCGGGACGGCGGGCGTGACCGCGAGGGCGAGGGCGGCGCCGGGCAGGGCGCAGCGCCGTACCGCCGCGTCGGCGCGCAGCGCGGGCAGGACCAGCGCGACCAGGACGGCGGGGAAGGCGGCGTCCAGGCCGTAGCGGGCGGTGTCGCCGAGCGCGCCGCCCGCCAGGGCGCCGGCCAGGACACCGGTGTTCCACACGGCGAACAGGCCGAGCCCGGAGATCCAGAACGCCCGCCGCCGCCGTGCCGCGTCCGGCTGGGCGAGGGCGAAGGCGACCGTCTCGTCGGTGACCAGGTGGGCGCCGAGGAAGCGGCTCGCCCGGCCGGTGCCGAGGATCTCGGCCACGGCCAGACTGAAGGCCGCCGTTCGCGTGTTGAGCAGCAGCCCGGTGGCCGCCGCGGCGACCGGCCCGCCCCCGGCGAGCAGCACACCCACCGCGCTGAACTGGGCCGAACCCGCGTACACCACCAGCGACATCAGGACCGGCACCCACACCGGCAGCCCGCCGGCGACGGACACGGCACCGAAGGAGACGCCGACGACGCCGCTGGCCAGCCAGACCAGGGAGCTGTCACGCAGCAGGGAGCGGTCGGTGGCGGTGGTGACGGCGGAGGTTCCGTCGGAGGGGCCGGTCTCGGGTGTTCGGTGTGGCGAACGCATGTTTCCTACAATGGACAACAGACACCCTGTCCGTCAAGGCGAACGATCGTACCGATGGAGCGAACGACATGTCCGAGGCCGTACCTGCCCGGCTCCCCCTGGAATGGATCGCCACGTCCCTGAAGCGGGAGCGCGGCCGCGCCGGGCTCTCCCTGTCCGAGCTGGCCAAACGCGCCGGCATCGCGAAGTCGACGCTCTCCCAGCTGGAGGCCGCGAGCGGCAACCCGAGCATGGAGACCATCTGGGCGCTGGGCGTGGCGCTCGGAGTGCCGTTCAGCGCACTGGTCGAGCCGCCGGCACCGCGGGTCCGCGTGATCCGGGCGGGCGAGGGACCCGCCGTCGCCTCGGAGCAGGCGGACTATGTCGCCACGCTGCTGTCGGCGAGTCCGCCCCAGGCCCGGCGGGACATCTACCACCTGCGGGCCGAACCGGGGGCGGCGCGCGTGTCGGAGCCGCACATTCCGGGCACCGTGGAGCATCTGATCGTCGGCGCCGGGCGGGTCAAGGCGGGACCGGCCGGAGAGGAGGCGGAACTCGGCCCCGGGGATTACATGACCTATCGGGGGGACGTCGCGCACTCGTACGAGGCAATGGCGCCGGGCACGGCCTTCGTCCTCGTCATGCAGCACACGTAGGGAATTCGCCGGGAATTCACCCGAAGGGCCGGGCGCGGGTCGCCGCGAGGTGGCCGGAAAAGGCAGGAGCCCCGTTGCCGTGAGGCGCGGGGCTCCTTGGGTACTGCACTCAGGTTCTGCGATCAGGCAGTGATCAGACGGGGGTGACGTTCTCCGCCTGCGGACCCTTCGGGCCCTGCGTCACGTCGAAGTTCACGGCCTGGTTCTCCTCGAGGGAGCGGAAGCCGGTGGCGTTGATCGCGGAGTAGTGAACGAAGACGTCGGGGCCGCCGCCCTCCTGGGCGATGAAGCCAAAGCCCTTTTCGGCGTTGAACCACTTCACGGTTCCGGTAGCCATAAGCCCTCCTTGGGCCCAAAAGGGTTGCCCTGCTCCAGAACCTGCACGTGCGAAACGGTGCTGCACAACTGCATTCGTCTGAAAACGACGAGAGCCCGCGGTCACATGCTCCGCAGGCTCTGTACTGCAAGGGAAACCAAACTGCAACTTGCGAGGAGCCTAGCACGCAGGCCGCCGAAAGCAATAGAGGCCAAGATCACTTCACCCGGATGTTTGAACGTTCGCCAGCCCGTTTGGCGGCGGGGCCGGTCCGCGCCCGTCAATGCACGGGGTCTAGCCTCGCGATGTGGACAATTCCCGCACCCGGCCGCGCGTCGGCCACATCCAGTTCCTGAACTGCCTGCCCCTCTACTGGGGGCTCGCCAGAACCGGCACGCTCCTCGACTTCGAGCTGACCAAGGACACCCCGGAGAAGCTCAGCGAGCAGCTGGTGCGCGGCGACCTCGACATCGGGCCCATCACCCTGGTCGAGTTCCTCAAGCACGCGGACGACCTGGTCGCCTTCCCCGACATCGCGGTCGGCTGCGACGGCCCGGTGATGTCGTGCGTGATCGTCTCCCAGGTGCCCCTCGACCGGCTGGACGGCGCCCGGGTGGCCCTCGGCTCGACCTCCCGCACCTCGGTCCGGCTGGCCCAGCTCCTGCTGGCCGAGCGCTACGGCGTCCAGCCCGACTACTACACCTGCCCGCCCGACCTCAGCCTGATGATGCAGGAGGCGGAGGCCGCCGTACTCATCGGCGACGCCGCCCTGCGCGCGAACCTCCTGGACGGTCCGCGCTACGGCCTGGAGGTGCACGACCTCGGCGCGCTCTGGAAGGAGTGGACCGGCCTGCCCTTCGTCTTCGCGGTCTGGGCCGCCCGCCGCGACTACCTGGAACGCGAGCCCGCCATCACCGGCCAGGTCCACGAGGCCTTCCTCGCCTCCCGCAACCTCTCCCTGGAGGAGGTCGGCAAGGTCGCCGAACAGGCCGCCCGCTGGGAGGCGTTCGACGAGGCGACCCTGGCGCAGTACTTCACCACCCTCGACTTCAGCTTCGGCCCCTCGCAGCTGGCGGCCGTCGCCGAGTTCGCCCGCCGGGTGGGCCCGACGACCGGCTTCCCCGCGGACGTCAAGGTGGACCTGCTGCAGCCGTGATCCCGAGTCACTAGGCTGCCGGGCACAAGGCGTTGGGGGGAGAGTGCGCCATGCAGCCGTTGGAAGCCGACGAGCCGGCCGGGATCGGACCCTACCGGCTGCTCGGCCGGCTCGGTTCCGGCGGCATGGGCCGGGTCTATCTGGGCCGCAGCGCGGGTGGCCGCACGGTCGCCGTGAAGACCGTGCACCCGCACTTCGCCCTGGACGAGGAGTTCCGGGCCCGCTTCCGGCGCGAGGTGGAGGCCGCGCGCCGGGTCGGCGGCGCCTGGACCGCGCGCGTGCTGGACGCGGACCCGGACGCCCCGGTGCCCTGGGTCGCCACCGCCTACGCGGCCGGCCCGTCCCTCGCGGCGGCCGTCACCGGCAGCGGCCCGCTGCCCGCGCACACCGTACGGGCCCTGGGCGCGGGCCTCGCCGAGGCGCTGGCGGCGGTGCACGAACTGGGCCTCGTCCACCGGGACGTGAAGCCGTCCAACGTCCTGCTGACCCTGGACGGCCCCCTGCTGATCGACTTCGGCATCGCCCGGGCCATGGCCGGCACGGCGTCCCTGACCTCCACCGGTGTCTCCGTCGGGTCGCCGGGCTACATGTCCCCCGAGCAGATCCTCGGCAAGGGCGTCAGCGGCGCCGCCGACGTCTTCTCGCTCGGCGCCGTCCTCGCCTGCGCGTCCGTCGGCGAACCGCCCTTCCGTGGTGACTCCTCGGCGGCCCTGCTCTACAAGGTCGTCCACGAGGAGCCCGAACTGGGCTCCCTCGACGGCGAGATGCGGGAGCTGGTGGCCGCCTGCCTCGCCAAGGACCCGGCGGCCCGGCCCGCGCCCGCCGAGGTGGGCCGACGGCTCGCCCCGGAGGGCACCGCCCGCCTGATCGCGGGCGGCTGGCTGCCCGGCGCGCTGGTGGAACAGGTCAGCCGCAGCGCCGTACGCCTGCTGAACCTGGACACGGGCGAGGCGGCGCGGTCCGGCCCGGTGAACTTCAGCAGCCTGTCCCTCGCGAAGGGGGACCCCGGGGCGAACTCCACGCGGGAGCCCGGGCCGGTCGGTGTGGGGGAGCGCGGGCCGGTCGGTACGGAGCCCGGGCCGGTCGGTGTGGGGGAGCGCGGGCCGGTCGGTTTCGGGGAGCCCGGGCCGGTCGGTGTGGGGAGCGCCGGATCCGCCGGACGCGTCGCGCCGCTGTGGGCCGGCGAGTTCGGCCCGGCACCCGTCGGAGCGTCGGCCGCCGTGCCCCCGCCGCAGGACGTGCCGCCTCCCGGCCGGCTCTCCCCCAGTGTGGCGGCGGCCTCCACGCCCACGGAAGGCGGTCGTGGGCGCCGGCTGAGCTGCACGGTGGCACTGGCGGTCGCCGGGGTGCTGGCCGTGGCCACCGTGGGGCTCGGCACGCTCGCGCGGCCCTGGTTCCAGGGCGGCGGCGACACGAGCGCGGGCGGCGACACCGCCCACTCCCCGGTCCCGACGGCGGGCGGCTCCGTCCGGTCACCGGCCCCGACCACGGGCGGCGCCGCCGATTCCCCGGCCCCGAGCGCCTCCGCCGCCAGCCCCGGAGGCCAGGGCGACCAGCCGGCCACCCTGCCGGCCCGCTACCTCGGCACCTGGGAGGGCCAGGCCACCGGCCTCGGCGGCGCCCTCCCCATGGGCACCTTCCGGCTCACCGTGCAGCAGGCGCGCGTGGGCCGGGAGATGGGACGGCTGCGGCAGACCGACCAGCTCGGCGCCGTCTGCGACGACACCCTCCTCCTGAAGAAGGTGACCGGGAACCGGATCCTCGCGACCTCGGTGGGCGCCGCCGGCAACCACGCCGGCTGCAACCCCACCCCGCACCAGGTGGAGTTGACACCGGTCGGTGACGATC
This sequence comes from Streptomyces sp. NPDC048514, assembly GCF_043199955.1. NCBI lineage: Bacteria > Bacillati > Actinomycetota > Actinomycetes > Kitasatosporales > Streptomycetaceae > Streptomyces > Streptomyces sp. NPDC048514. The sequence goes on from NZ_JBICWT010000013.1 coordinate 80,485, forward strand.
TTCGGTACACATCGGATAGTTCGGACGAAGGCAGACCGGTTTCGCGGATGTCGAAAGTCCGTTAGCGACAGCGGGGGTGCGGCGATGCCGACGGGAAGCGGGACCCGATGAGCACGGTCGGGACGAGTACGGGCGCGCTGATGGTCGTCGCCGCGATGTGGGGCGCACTGACCGGCGCGCTGCTGCCGCGCGCCGCCCACCGGTTCGCCGTACCGTCCGGCGAGCCCTGGCGGGACCGGTGCCCCGCCGGTCACCCGATCCGGGGATGGCTGGGCGGCGCGCGATGCGGTGAGTGCGCGCGTTCCTCCGCGTACCGCGACAGCCCTTCCGCTCCGTACCGCCACACCACCCCCCTCCTGCCCGCCACCGTCACCGCCCTCGTCTGTGCCGCCCTCGCCGCCGCCACCGGCACCCGGCCCGAACTGGCGGTCTGGCTGCTGCTCGCACCGGCCGGCGTGCTGCTGGCCGTGGTGGACCTCCGGGTGCGCCGGCTGCCCGACCCGCTGACCCTGCCGCTCGCCGCGGCCGCGCTCGCTCTGCTGGGCCTCAGCGCCCTGCTGCCCGAGCACGCCGGACACTGGCCCACCGCGCTCTGCGGCGCCCTCGCACTCGGCGCCGGCTATTTCGTCCTGTTCCTCATCAACCCGGCCGGCATGGGCTTCGGCGATGTGAAGCTGGCCGTGGGAGTGGGCGCCGTACTCGGCTGGTACGGCTGGCCCACCGTCCTGCTCGGCACCTTCGTCGGATTCCTGCTCGGCGCCCTCTACGGCGGCACGCTCGTCGTCGTCCGGCGGGCGAACCGCAAGAGCGCGATCCCGTTCGGCCCGTTCCTGCTGGCCGGTGCCCTCGCCGGGCTGCTGATCGGCGCGTACACGGCCTGACGTCTTCGGTGCGAAACGGCTGGCGTAGGCTGGTTCGGTCCGTCCACACCCCTTGACGAAAGGGACGCCCTGGTGACAGAGCAGGCCGACCTCCAGTCTGTCCTCGACCGTGCCGCTGCCGGTGGGCGGATCACCCCGGAAGAGGCGCTCGTCCTCTACCGCGACGCGCCCCTGCACGCCCTGGGCGCCGCCGCCGACGCCGTACGGCGCCGCATGTACGCGGGTACCGAGCACATCGCGACGTACATCATCGAACGCAACATCAACTACACGAACGTGTGCGTCACGGCGTGCAAGTTCTGCGCCTTCTACGCGGCCCCCAAGGACACCGGGAAGGGCTGGACCCGCGACCTCGACGACATCCTGCGCCGGTGCGCGGAGACCGTCGAGCTGGGCGGCACCCAGATCATGTTCCAGGGCGGCCACCACCCGGACTACGGCGTCGAGTACTACGAGAAGCACTTCAAGGCCATCAAGGACGCCTTCCCGCAGCTGGTGATCCACTCGCTGGGCGCCTCCGAGGTCGAGCACATGGCCCGGATCTCCGGTGTGTCCGTGGAGGAGGCCATCACCCGCATCCACGAGGCCGGCCTGGACTCCTTCGCGGGCGCCGGTGCGGAACTGCTCCCCGAGCGGCCGCGCAAGGCCATCGCCCCGCTGAAGGAGAGCGGCGAGCGCTGGCTGGAGATCATGGAGGCCGCGCACGGGCTCGGCGTGGAGTCCACCTCCACCATGCTGATGGGCACCGGCGAGACCAACGCCGAGCGCATCGAGCACCTGCGCATGATCCGGGACGTACAGGACCGCACGGGCGGCTTCCGCGCCTTCATCCCGTACACCTACCAGCCCGAGAACAACCACCTGAAGGGCCGCACCCAGGCCACGATCTTCGAGTATCTGCGGATGATCGCGATCGGCCGCCTCTTCCTCGACAACGTCCGGCACATCCAGGGCTCCTGGCTCACCACCGGCAAGGAGGTCGGCCAGCTCTCCCTGCACTACGGCGCGGACGACCTCGGCTCGATCATGCTGGAGGAGAACGTCGTCTCCTCGGCCGGCGCGAGGCACCGGTCCAACCGCCTGGAGATCATCGACCTGATCCGCAAGGCGGGCCGGGTCCCGGCGCAGCGCTCGACGACGTACGAGCACCTGGTCGTGCACGACGACCCGGCGAACGACCCCGTCGACGACCGCGTGGTCTCCCACATCTCCTCCACGGCGATCGAGGGTGGCACGGCCCACCCCGAACTGAAGCTGCTCGTGTCCGACTGAGCCGACGGTGCTGACGATCCACGCCGCCCCCCTGGTCCTGCCGGTGGGCGCGGCACCCGTGCCGGACGGCGCGGTCCTGGTGGACGGCGACCGGATCACGGCCCTCGGGCCGTACGAGGAGGTCGCCGCCGGTACGCCGGGCGCGCGGACGCGGCGCTGGCCAGGCGTGCTCACCCCGGGGCTGCGCCAGTGGCACCCGCTGTGGCTGCTGCGGCACTGCTACCACCCCGACCCGCGCGAGGCCGGCGAACTGGGTGAACTGCCGCTCTGGGGCGAGCGATTGACCGCCCTGGGCGACCTCACCGAGACCCGCTGGGCGGGCAGTGTACGGCGCGGTCTGCAGCGGATGCTCCGCTACGGCACGACCGCGGTCGCCTCCCCCGGAGGCCGTTTCGCCGATCCGCTGGTGGCCACCGCCGTCGCCCGGTCAGGGCTGACCGTCGTGGGGATCACTGGCGCCCCCGGCGGCCCGCTGCTCGGCGAGCGGCCCGGCCTCGACCCCTTCGCCGAGGGGTGCGACCTGCCCGGCACCGCCCACGGCCCGCTGGCCGTCGGCGGCCGGGCCGACCTGGCCGTGTTCGACGTGCCCGACGAGACGGCCCTGCGCGAGCGCGGCGGCTCGAGCTGCGTGGCCACCGTGCTGGCCGGCCGCCTGGTGTACCGGGGCCGCTGAGCGGCCGGCGCGCGGGGGTGGAAGCCGGGGCTCCCGCCCCGGGACCGTGCTGCAACAATGAGCGGGTGACCCGCGCTTCCCTGAAAAAGCAGCCGCACGAAGTCGCCTCGATGTTCGACGACGTGGCGGAACGGTACGACCTGACGAACGACGTGCTGTCGCTCGGCCAGGACCGGCGCTGGCGCAAGGTGGTGGCGCAGGCGGTCGACGCGCGCCCGGCGCAGAAGGTCCTCGACCTCGCGGCCGGCACGGCGACCTCCTCCCTGCCCTTCGCCCGGTCGGGCGCGTACGTCGTCCCCTGCGACTTCTCCCTCGGGATGCTGCAGGTCGGCAAGAAGAAGCACACCTGGCTGCCGTTCACGGCGGGCGACGCGACGAAGCTGCCGTTCAAGGACGACACCTTCGACGCCGTGACGATCTCCTTCGGGCTGCGCAACGTCCAGGACACCGACGCGGCCCTGCGGGAGATGCTTCGCGTGACCCGGCCCGGCGGGCGCGTGGTGATCTGCGAGTTCTCGCACCCCACGTGGGCGCCCTTCCGGACCGTCTACACCGAGTACCTGATGCGGGCCCTGCCGCCGGTCGCGCGCGCGGTCTCCTCGAACCCGGACGCGTACGTCTACCTCGCCGAGTCCATCCGTTCCTGGCCCGACCAGCCCGCCCTCGCCGAACGGCTGCGCAAGGCGGGCTGGTCGAAGGTGGCGTGGCGCAACCTCACCGGCGGTGTGGTCGCCCTGCACCGTGGCTTCAAGGAGAGCTGAACCCCGTCCCGAGCTTTGCTGCACCGAGTCTTGAGCGGAGCTGAACCCCGTCCGGAGCTTCGCTGCACCCGGTCTTGAGCGGAGCTGAACCCCGTCCGGAGCTTCGCTGCACCCGGTCTCGAGCGGAGCTGAACCCCGTCCGGAGCTTCGCTGCACCCGGTCTCGAGCGGAGCTGAACCCCGTCCGGTGGCTCAGCGGCCGATCATCTCGAAGGCGTCTCCCGCTTCCCCGAGCTCGCGTTGCAGACCGCCGCTCGGGGGACGCGGGATGCGCGGTTCGCGCACGCCCCCGCCGCCCTCGCCCTCACCGAAGTCGAACCACACGTACACCATCGAGTCCGGCGGCACCTCGGCACCGGGCTGCGGATACTGGCGCACGACGTAGTCGACGACCGTGTGGAGGAAGTCCGGGCGGTCGGGCGCGTTGAGGAACAGGCCCTGCGTCCGGGCCGTTTCGCGCGCGTCCACGGCCATCAGCCCGACCAGTCGCGGAACACGCACATCGGGTGTTTTGGGTGTTATACGCACAGATGTCACCCCCAGCGGTACTGGAAGGGTAACTCCCGTGCGTCCCGCCCGGAAAGGCGCCGGTGTCTTTCTGTAACAGACGACTACTCTGCGTGAGAAAGGTCGAGCCGGTAGCAGACCGCCGGCTCCCCGAGCGCGGGGTGCTCGTACTTCTCCGCCGCCTCCATGCCGAGCCGCCGGGTCACCGCGATCGACCGCTCGTTGCCCGGCCGGACCATCGCCACCACACCCGGCACCCCGGCCGCCCGCACCCGCCGGAGCGTCTCCAGCGCCGCGGCGGTGACGTACCCCCTGCCCCAGTACGCCCGCCCGAGCCGCCAGCCGATCTCCGTCTCACCGACCGGCCCCCAGTCCGGCCGCCACGGCTGCGCTCCGGTGAAGCCCATGACCTCACCGGCCTCGTCCAGCATCGTCCACAGGCAGAAGCCGTGCTCCGCGTCGTGCCGCCGCTGGCGCGCGGTGAGTTCCTCGTACACCGAGAGCGCGGCGGACCGGCCGCCGTAGAACTCCATGACCTCGGGGTCGTCGAAGACGCGGTGCCAGGCGACCGCGTCCTCGTGGGTGGGAACGCGCAGCCGTACCGCGGGCAGAGGTCTGTTCACTGGGCAGCCCTTCAGGCGGGTGATCAAGTCTGCTGAATAGACTGCCCATGTCCAGTGCCGGTCGGCACGCACATTTCGAACCTTGGGGAGATCCCGCCGTGACCGAGCCCCTCTCCGACAACACCGCCGATGTGATCGTCGTGGGCGCGGGGCCAGCCGGCTCCACGACCGCGTATTACCTCGCCAAGGCCGGTCTCGACGTCCTGCTCCTGGAGAAGACCGAGTTCCCGCGCGAGAAGGTGTGCGGCGACGGCCTCACCCCCCGCGCGGTCAAGCAGCTCGTCGCCATGGGCATCGACATCTCCGAGGAGGCCGGCTGGCTGCGCAACAAGGGCCTGCGCATCGTCGGCGGCGGCGTCCGGCTCCAGCTCGACTGGCCGGATCTCGCCTCGTTCCCGGACTACGGACTGGTCCGCAAGCGCGACGACTTCGACGAGCAGCTCGCCCAGAACGCCCAGAAGGCCGGCGCCCGCCTGTTCGAGCGCTGCAACGTCGGTGCCCCGATCGTCGACGACCGCACCGGTCAAATCACCGGTGTGACCGCCAAACTCGGTGAGGAGAAGCGCGAGGTCACCTTCCACGCGCCGATCGTCGTCGCCGCCGACGGCAACTCCACGCGCCTGTCGCTGGCGATGGGCCTGCACCGCCGCGAGGACCGCCCCATGGGCGTCGCCGTGCGCACGTACTTCACCTCGCCCCGGCACGAGGACGACTACCTGGAGGCCTGGCTGGAACTGTGGGACCGCCGCGGCCCCGAGGACCGCCTGCTGCCCGGCTACGGCTGGATCTTCGGCATGGGCGACGGCACCTCGAACGTCGGCCTCGGCGTCCTCAACACCTCGGACTCCTTCAAGGAACTGGACTGGCGCGAGGTCCTGAAGGCCTGGTGCGCGTCCATGCCCGAGGACTGGGGCTACACCCCGGAGAACATGACCGGCCCCATCCGCGGGGCCGCCCTGCCCATGGCCTTCAACCGCCAGCCGCACTACACGAAGGGCCTGCTGCTCGTCGGCGACGCCGGCGGCCTCGTGAACCCCTTCAACGGCGAGGGCATCGCCTACGCCATGGAGTCCGGCCAGATCGCCGCCGACGTCATCGTCCAGGCCCACGCGCGAGCCACGCCCGCGCAGCGCGAGATCGCCCTCCAGCGATACCCGCAGGTCCTCAAGGACACCTACGGCGGCTACTACTCCCTCGGCCGCGCCTTCGTGAAGCTCATCGGCAACCCGAAGATCATGCGGATCGCGACCCAGCGGGGTCTCTCGCACCCGATGCTGATGAAGTTCGTCCAGAAGCTCCTCGCGAACCTCACCGACCCCACGGGCGGCGACGCGATGGACCGGATCATCAACGGCCTGAGCAAGGTGGCCCCGAAGGCCTAGCCCCACCCGGACCGGGCTCAAGCCCGGCTCAAGCCCGGCCCAGACGGCTCAGGCTCGGCTGAGGGCGATGGCCTTGGCGGCCCGGCGGGCGTACACCTCGTCCCGCCGGGCGGCCGTCTGCTCCATGGCGTCCTTTTTCTCCCGCTTCGACAGCCGGTCCAAGTAGACGTACCCCTGGGTGTGGTCGGTCTCGTGGGCCAGGCACCGCGCGAAGTACCCCGCGCCCTCGACGGCGAGTGCGGCACCGTCCCTGTCCTGCCCGCGCACGACGGCCCGGTCCGGTCGCGGTACGGCCATCACGGCGCCCGGTACCGACAGGCACCCCTCGTTCTCGTCCAGCAGCCGTCGCCCGGCCAGGGGTGTTTCGAGCACCGGATTGACGACGTGTCCGACATGCCGGACTCCTTCGCCGTCGAGGCAGTCGTACACGAACAAGCGCAGATCCACACCGACCTGATTGGCCGCCAGCCCCGCCCCGTCGGCGGCGTACATGGTGCGGAACATGTCGTCGATGAGCGCGGCGAGGTCGGGGCCGAACTCCGTGACGTCCCGGCAGGGCCTGTGCAACACCCCCTCGCCGGCCTCGGTGATACGGCGCACCGCGCCGCGCCCCGCCTCGGGGGCGTACCGGGGGAAGGCGCCGACGGGGCGCCCCTGTACGAACACGCGTGGCATCGCGCTGTCTCCTTCGCTCGTGGTCGAGCCGCCGTTCGGCGACCGAAATCGAGCATGTCAGGCAGAGCGCGGGCCGGGGAGCGGGTGGCGGGGGAAGGAGACGGGTGAAGCCGGCCGGGAACGCGGCGAGCCGGCCGGGAACGCGGCGAACGGCAGAAATGCCGCGAGCCGGCCGGGGGCACCACGATCGGCAGGCAAAGCCGCGATAGGTAGGGAATGCCGCCATGGGTAGGCAAAGCCGCGATCGGTAGAGAATGCCGCGGGCCGGGCTAAGCGGAAAAGGCGCAGGGGCCGCTGCCCCCGAGCGGCTGCGGCCCCAACGCGCGTGAGAGGTGCGAGATGCCCTCAGAGCACTCGCACGGCGCCGGTGGGCGGGTCGTACGACAGCGGCCTCTCCACGACGCCGGTGGAGGGGTTCTGCGCGCCGACGAACATACCGTCGCCGACGTACACGCCGACGTGATACGCGCTGCCCGCACTGCCCCAGTACAGAATGTCGCCCGGCTGCAGATTGCTCAGCGAGACCTGGGTGCCGGCGGTCGACTGGTCCTGGGAGACGCGCGGCAGGCCGACGCCGATCTGCTTGAAGGCCGTCTGCACCAGGCCCGAGCAGTCGTAGGCGGTGGGGCCGGTGGCGCCGGAGACGTACGCCTTGCCGACCTGTGCCTTGACGAAGCTGATGACGGCGGCGGCCGAACCGGTGGCCGTCGAGGTGCCGGTGGAGGTCGAGGTGGAGGTGGAGGTGGAGCCGGTGCCCGCCGTGGTGGAGAGCGTCATGCGCTCCGCGCTGCGGGTGGCGCGCTCGGCGGCCTGCTTGCGCGCGGCCTCCTCGGCCTTCTTCTTGGCCTCGGCCTTCTTCTTCGCCTCCGCGAGGTCCGCCTTGGCCTGCTTCGCGGCCTTTGTCGCGGCGGCGTCGCGCTCGGCCCGCAGCTCGTAGTTGGCGGCGGCCTGCTGGGTGGCGTCAGCGGACTTGGCGGCCTGGGCGGCCAGGTCGGCCGTCAGGGTGGGCAGCTCGAGGGTCTGCGTCACCGGCTCGGCTGCGTTCGCCGAACCGGACGCCCCGGCGACTGCCAGGGTGCCGAGGACGCCACCGGCAACTCCGGCCCGCATCGCGAGGGTCGACGCGCTGCGGCGGGGCTTCCGGTGGCTGCGTATGTGAGCGGTGTGGGACATGGGAACAACCGGTACCAGGGGCTCCTTCATATCTTCAAGAAACGTGTGGTGCGCCACAGTTGTTCAACCGCGCCCCGAATCCCGGGCGCGTCGCTCTTTATTGACGCCGTAACGGACATTGCGGACGACGATGATCAAGCCCTTGATCACGGTCTTTGATCATTACGTCCGAATTGCCCGTCACCTACCACTGGTTGGGACGGTTGGCCAAGCCCGGTACTCAGGGTTCTCTCATCGATGTGGCGGACGTCACGGAACGGTTACCGGAAGGGTGGCGTCCGGGGCGCGCGGCGCTCGTGAACGCGTGCACGCACCCGCATCCCGTCCACATCGCGCCCCACCTCTCCCTCGGATGTGTGAACGCGGTCCATTATCAAGGCTCCGCACCCAATGCCAATTTGCATGCGTCGGAACCCTCTTGATATGGAGATGCCCCTCCCGGCCTGCGACGACGAGCGAGAATGTCACTTCTGGTGATCAACTGAACGCTTCGAGTGTGAAGATCACCCATCATCCGACTTCATGATCCTTCGTCAGGTGGTGGAGATCACAAAGCTTGTGCAATACCCCGTGTCGCAGATCACAGAGCGGCGGGCATAAGATGCGAGGCAGTTGGGCTTGTGACCTGCTTCACATGTTCTCGATCTTCGCCCGGGACGAGCGGGGCCCGTGGGACCTGAGAGGCAGGTGTGAGCCCAGTGCAACCTCCCCCGGGTCTCGCCCGACCAGGGGGGACCCCCATGCAGTCAGCGCCGACTGAGAGGAGCGAGGAGCGGTGAACGCTTATGCGCCCATCCTCGTACTGGGAGCCCTCGGGGCAGGCTTTGCGATCTTCTCCGTGGTCTCGGCCACGCTGATCGGTCCGAAGCGGTACAACCGCGCCAAGCTCGAGGCCTACGAGTGCGGTATCGAGCCGACCCCCACGCCGGCCGGCGGCGGGCGCTTCCCCATCAAGTACTACCTGACGGCGATGCTCTTCATCGTCTTCGACATCGAGATCGTCTTCCTCTACCCCTGGGCCGTCACCTTCGACGCCCTGGGGATCTTCGGGCTCGTGGAGATGCTGCTCTTCGTGCTCACCGTCTTCGTCGCGTACGCGTACGTATGGCGGCGCGGCGGCCTGGAATGGGACTGAGGGGCCTTTAGACATGGGACTCGAAGAAAAGCTGCCGAGCGGCTTCCTGCTGACCACCGTCGAGCAGGCCGCGGGCTGGGTGCGCAAGGCGTCCGTCTTCCCGGCGACCTTCGGCCTCGCCTGCTGTGCCATCGAGATGATGACCACCGGCGCCGGCCGCTACGACCTGGCCCGCTTCGGCATGGAGGTCTTCCGCGGCTCGCCGCGCCAGGCCGACCTGATGATCGTCGCCGGCCGGGTCAGCCAGAAGATGGCGCCGGTCCTGAGGCAGGTCTACGACCAGATGCCCAACCCGAAATGGGTGATCTCCATGGGTGTCTGCGCCTCCTCGGGCGGCATGTTCAACAACTACGCGATCGTCCAGGGCGTCGACCACATCGTGCCGGTCGACATCTACCTGCCCGGCTGCCCGCCCCGCCCCGAGATGCTGGTCGACGCGATCCTCAAGCTCCACCAGAAGATCCAGTCCACCAAGCTCGGCGTGAACGCCGAGGAAGCGGCCCGCGAGGCGGAGGAGGCGGCGCTCAAGGCCCTGCCCACGATCGAGATGAAGGGGCTGCTGCGGTGAGCGACGGCAACGGCACCAACGGTGTGAACGGGTCGGCGAACGGCTCCAACGGCTCCAACGGCTCCAACGGTGCCAAAGGGACCGACGGCGTCAACGGCGTCAACGGGGCCGGCGGGGCGAACCCCGAGAAGGACCTCGCCGCCTCCAACCTCCCCGGTCAGCGCGGCCAGGGTGGCGAGGAGATCCGCGTCCAGCGCGGCATGTTCGGCGCCGACGGCGGCGGCGACACCTCCGGCTACGGAGGCCTCGTCCGCTCCATCCGGCTCCCCGGACCGGCCACCCGCCCCTACGGCGGCTGGTTCGACGAGGTGGCCGACGAACTGGAAGGCGCACTGGAGGAACAGGGCCTGCTGCCCGCCAACGCCATCGAGAAGACGGTCGTCGACCGCGGCGAGCTGACCTTCCACATCGAACGCGAACACCTGGTCCGCGTCGCCCGCACCCTGCGCGACGACCCGGCCCTGCGCTTCGAGCTGTGCACCGGCGTCAGCGGCGTCCACTACCCCCACGACAAGGGCCGGGAACTGCACGCCGTCTACCACCTGCGCTCGATCACCCACAACCGGCTGATCCGCCTCGAGGTCAGCACCCCCGACGCCGACCCGCGCATCCCGTCCCTGGTCTCCGTCTACCCGACCAACGACTGGCACGAGCGCGAGACCTACGACTTCTTCGGGATCGTCTTCGACGATCACCCGGCCCTGACCCGGATCATGATGCCGGACGACTGGCAGGGCCACCCGCAGCGCAAGGACTACCCCCTCGGCGGCATCCCCGTCGAATACAAGGGCGCCCAGATTCCGGCTCCGGACCAGCGGAGGTCGTACTCGTGAGCACGCAGTCAGCATCCGCCCGCGAGACCACCGAGGGCACCGTATATACGGTCACCGGTGGCGACTGGGACGAGATCGTCCAGTCCGCGGCCCGCGCCGACGACGAGCGCATCGTCGTCAACATGGGTCCCCAGCACCCGTCCACCCATGGAGTGCTCCGCCTGATCCTGGAGATCGAGGGCGAGACGGTCACCGAGGCCCGCTGCGGCATCGGCTACCTGCACACCGGCATCGAGAAGAACCTCGAGTTCCGCACGTGGACGCAGGGCACCACCTTCGTCACGCGCATGGACTACCTGACGTCCTTCTTCAACGAGACCGCCTACTGCCTCGCCGTCGAGAAGCTCCTCGGCATCGAGGACGAGATCACCGAGCGCGCCGACATCATCCGGGTCCTCCTGATGGAGCTGAACCGGCTCTCCTCCCACCTGGTGTGCATCGCCACCGGAGGCATGGAGCTGGGCGCCACCACGATCATGATCTACGGCTTCCGCGATCGTGAAATGATTCTCGACCTCTACGAGCTCATCACGGGCCTCCGGATGAACCACGCGTACATCCGCCCCGGCGGACTCGCCCAGGACCTGCCACCCGGCGCGGTGGACCAGATCCGCGAGTTCGTGAAGAAGATGAAGAAGAACCTCCCGGAGTACGACAAGCTCGCCACCGGGAACCCCGTCTTCAAGGCCCGCATGCAGGACATCGGCTACCTCGACCTGGCCGGCTGCATGGCCCTCGGCGTCACCGGCCCCATGCTGCGCTCCACGGGCCTGCCGCACGACCTGCGCAAGGCCCAGCCGTACTGCGGCTACGAGACGTACGACTTCGACGTCCCGACCGCCGACACCTGCGACGCCTACGGCCGCTTCCTGATCCGCCTGGAGGAGATGCGCCAGTCGCTCAGGATCGTCGAGCAGTGCCTGGACCGGCTCCAGCCCGGCCCGGTCATGGTCGCCGACAAGAAGATCGCCTGGCCCGCCCAGCTCGCCCTGGGACCGGACGGACTCGGTAACTCCCTCGACCACATCAAGAAGATCATGGGCACCTCCATGGAGGCCCTGATCCACCACTTCAAGCTGGTCACCGAAGGCTTCCGCGTCCCGCCGGGACAGGCGTACGCGGCCGTCGAGTCCCCCAAGGGCGAACTCGGCGTGCACGCCGTCTCCGACGGCGGCACCCGCCCCTACCGGGTCCACTTCCGCGACCCGTCCTTCACCAACCTGCAGGCCATGGCGGCGATGTGCGAAGGCGGCCAGGTCGCCGACGTCATCGTCGCCGTCGCATCCATCGACCCCGTGATGGGAGGCGTCGACCGGTGACCACCAGTTCCTCGGAGCGGGGCGTCAGCCTGGGCATGCCCGAACTGCCCGCGCCCGCGTACCCGGACGACGTCCGGGCCCGACTGGAGGCGGACGCACGCGAGCTGATCGCGCGCTACCCGGACTCCCGGTCCGCCCTGCTGCCGCTGCTCCACCTCGTGCAGTCACAGGAGGGCCACGTCACGCGGACCGGGATGCGGTTCTGCGCGGACATGCTCGACCTGACCACGGCCGAGGTCACCGCCGTCGCCACCTTCTACACCATGTACCGGCGCAAGCCGTCCGGTGACTACCAGGTCGGCGTGTGCACCAACACGCTGTGCGCGGTGATGGGCGGCGACGCGATCTTCGAGGCCCTTCAGGAGCACCTGGGCGTCGGCAACGGCGAGACCACCGAGGACGGCAAGGTCGGACTGGAGCACATCGAGTGCAACGCGGCCTGCGACTTCGCCCCGGTCGTGATGGTCAACTGGGAGTTCTTCGACAACCAGACCCCGGCGAGCGCCAAGCGGCTGGTCGACGACCTGCGCGCGGGACGGCCCGTACAGCCCACGCGCGGGGCACGGCTGTGCACCTTCAAGGAGACCTCGCGCGTGCTGGCCGGTTTCCCCGACGAGCGGCCAGGGGCCGTCGAGGAGAGCGGCAGTGCGGGACCCGCGTCGCTGGTGGGCCTTCGCCTGGCAAGGGGAGAGGCCGCACCCGCGCGCGTGGTCCATCCACGCGACGGCGGTCCGCACGAGGAGTCCGCGGACGCGATGCACGAGCCGCCGCCGGCCGAGCACCTCAGCTCGCACGACGCGCCGCAGGAGACATCCGCCTCCGACCCGGCCCACCCGGCAGGCCCTACCGCCGAGGAGGGGGAGTGATGACCGTGGCACCCGAACTCAAGGACACGAGTCCCGAGAAGCTGCTCGCACCCGTGCTGTCGGCCTTCTGGGACGAGGACCGGTCCTGGACCCTGGACGTCTACCGGAGGCACGAGGGGTACGAGGGGCTCCGCAAGGCGCTCGCCATGTCCCCGGACGACCTGATCGCCTACGTCAAGGACTCCGGTCTGCGTGGTCGCGGCGGCGCTGGATTCCCGACGGGAATGAAGTGGCAGTTCATTCCGCAGGGTGATGGGAAACCGCACTATCTAGTTGTCAACGCCGACGAATCGGAGCCCGGGACCTGCAAGGACATCCCGCTCCTCTTCGCGAACCCGCATAGCCTCATCGAGGGCATTGTGATCGCGTGTTATGCCATCCGGTCGTCGCATGCCTTCATCTATCTGCGTGGTGAAGTCGTCCCCGTCCTGCGGCGGCTGCACGAGGCCGTGCGCGAGGCCCGTGCGGCGGGCTACCTCGGCGAGAACGTCCTGGGCAGCGGGCTCGATCTCGAAGTCACCGTGCACGCGGGCGCGGGCGCGTACATCTGCGGTGAAGAGACCGCGCTGCTCGACTCGCTCGAAGGACGCCGTGGGCAACCGCGGCTGCGCCCCCCCTTCCCTGCGGTGGAAGGCCTTTACGCCTGTCCGACTGTGGTGAATAACGTCGAGTCGATCGCGTCGGTTCCCGCCATCCTGAAAAACGGCAAGGAATGGTTCAGGTCGATGGGCAGCGAGAAGTCCCCGGGCTTCACGCTCTACTCGCTCAGCGGCCATGTGGCGAGCCCCGGCCAGTACGAGGCACCGCTCGGCATCACGCTGCGCCAGCTCCTCGACATGAGCGGCGGGATGCGGCCCGGGCACCGCCTGAAGTTCTGGACGCCCGGCGGCTCCTCGACGCCGATGTTCACCGACGAGCACCTCGACGTCCCCCTCGACTACGAGGGCGTCGGCGCCGCCGGATCCATGCTCGGCACCAAGGCCCTGCAGTGCTTCGACGAGACGACCTGCGTGGTGCGGGCGGTGACCCGCTGGACCGAGTTCTACGCCCACGAGTCCTGCGGCAAGTGCACACCCTGCCGCGAAGGAACGTACTGGCTGGTGCAGCTGCTCCGGGACATCGAGGCCGGCAAGGGCGTGATGTCCGACCTGGACAAGCTGAACGACATCGCCGACAACATCAACGGCAAGTCGTTCTGCGCCCTCGGCGACGGCGCGGCCTCACCGATCTTCTCCTCGCTGAAGTACTTCCGCGAGGAGTACGAGCAGCACATCACGGGCCGGGGCTGTCCCTTCGACCCGGCCAAGTCGACGGCCTGGGCGGATCGCCCGGAGGTGAACGCATGACCGTGACCACCAGTGCTCCCTCCGGTGGGGGAGAGGCGGCGGTCCCGCCGGAAGACCTCGTCACGCTGACGATCGACGGCGCCGAACTCAGTGTGCCCAAGGGCACCCTGGTGATCCGGGCCGCCGAACTCCTCGGCATCGAGATCCCGCGGTTCTGCGACCACCCCCTGCTAGACCCGGCCGGGGCCTGCCGCCAGTGCATCGTCGAGGTCGAGGGCCAGCGCAAGCCGATGGCCTCGTGCACCATCACCTGCACCGACGGCATGGTCGTCAAGACCCACCTCACCTCGCCGGTCGCCGAAAAGGCCCAGCAAGGCGTGATGGAGCTGCTGCTCATCAACCACCCCCTGGACTGCCCGGTCTGCGACAAGGGCGGCGAGTGCCCGCTGCAGAACCAGGCCATGTCGCACGGCAACGCCGACTCCCGCTTCGAGGGCAAGAAGCGCACCTACGAAAAGCCCGTACCGATCTCCACCCAGGTCCTGCTCGATCGCGAGCGGTGCGTCCTGTGCGCCCGCTGCACCCGCTTCTCCAACCAGGTCGCGGGCGACCCGATGATCGAACTGGTCGAGCGGGGCGCCCTCCAGCAGGTCGGCACCGGGGAGGGCGACCCGTTCGAGTCGTACTTCTCCGGCAACACCATCCAGATCTGCCCGGTCGGCGCGCTGACCTCGGCGGCCTACCGCTTCCGCTCCCGCCCCTTCGACCTCGTCTCCTCGCCGTCCGTCTGCGAGCACTGCGCGGGCGGCTGCGCGACCCGCTCCGACCACCGGCGCGGCAAGGTCATGCGGCGGCTGGCGGCCAACGACCCCGAGGTCAACGAGGAGTGGATCTGCGACAAGGGACGCTTCGCGTTCCGGTACGCGCAGCAGAAGGACCGCCTCGACACGCCGCTGGTACGCAACGCCGACGGTGTCCTGGAGGCCGCCTCCTGGCCGGAGGCACTGGAAGCGGCCGCGCGCGGGCTGATGGCCGCCCGCTCCCGGGCCGGCGTCCTGGTCGGCGGCCGGCTGACCGTCGAGGACGCCTACGCGTACAGCAAGTTCACGCGCGTGGCACTCGACACCAACGACATCGACTTCCGCGCGCGCGTGCACAGCGGCGAGGAGGCCGACTTCCTCGCGGCCCGCGTTGCGGGCCGCGGCCGTGACCTCGACGGTACGGGAGCCACGTACACCTCCCTGGAGAAGGCACCCGCCGTCCTCCTCGTCGGGTTCGAGTCCGAGGAGGAGGCCCCCGGAGTCTTCCTGCGGCTGCGCAAGGCCTGGCGCAAACACAAGCAGCAGGTGTTCTCGCTGGCCACGCACGCCACCCGGGGCCTGGAGAAGGCGGGCGGCAAGCTGCTGCCGGCCGCACCCGGCACCGAGACCGAGTGGCTGGACGCCCTCGCAAGCGGCACCGGCCTGGAGGAGCCCGGCACACTCGCCGCCGAGGCGCTGCGCACCGAGGGCGCCGTCATCGTCGTCGGCGAACGGCTGGCCACGGTGGCCGGCGGGCTCACCGCCGCCGCACGGGCCGCCACCGCGACCGGCGCCCAGCTGGTGTGGATCCCGCGCCGCGCCGGTGAACGCGGTGCCGTCGAGGCGGGCGCGCTGCCGTCGCTGCTTCCGGGCGGCCGTCCGGCGACCGACCCGCGCGCACGGGAGGAGGTCGCCGCCGTATGGGGACTCGCCGAACTCCCGCTGCGCTACGGCCGCGACACCGACCAGATCGTCGAGGCCGCGGCCACCGGCGAACTCTCGGCACTGGTGGTGGCCGGCGTGGAGATCGCCGACCTGCCCGACCCGGCACGCGCGCGTGAGGCACTCGACAGCGTCGGCTTCCTGGTGTCGCTGGAGCTGCGCCCCAGCGAGGTCACCGAGCGCGCCCACGTCGTCCTGCCGGTCGCCGCGGTCGCCGAGAAGGCGGGCACCTTCCTCAACTGGGAGGGAAGGGTGCGGTTCTTCGAGGCCGCCCTCAAGCCCGAGCAGATGACCCGCCGCCTGGCACCGACCGACACCCGCGTACTGCAGATGCTGGCCGACGCCATGGACGTCCACCTGGGCCTGCCGGATCTGCGCACCACGCGCGCGGAGATCGACCGGCTCGGCCCCTGGACCGGCCCCCGCGCCTCCGACCCGGCGGAGTTCGCGGGCGTACTGCCCCGCCCCGCCGTCGGCGAGGCCGTACTCGCCGGGCACCGGCTCCTGCTCGACCAGGGTGTCCTGCAGGAGGGCGACGAAGCGCTCGCGGGGACCCGGCACACCGCACACGCGCGCGTGTCGGCCGCGACGGCCGCCGAGGCAGGCGTCGATGACGGCGCACTTCTCGCCGTCACCGGCCCCGCCGGCACGGCACAGCTCCCGCTGCGGGTCACCGAGATGCCCGACCGGGTGGTGTGGCTGCCGCTGAACTCCGTCGGCGGCGGAGTCGCCTCCGACACCGGTGCACAGCCCGGTTCTCTCGTCCGTATCGGCCCGGCGGTCCCCGCCGAAGAGGCCCCCAAGGAGGTGGAGGCATGAGCCCGTACCTCGCCGCTGAAAACCTCTCGATGTTCGGCCGCGACCCCTGGTGGCTGGTCGTCGTGAAGGCGGTGTTCTGCTTCGCCTTCGTCGTGGCGTCCGTGCTGTTCGCCATCGTCTGGGAACGCAAGGTCGTCGCCTGGATGCAGCTGCGCATCGGCCCCAACCGGAACGGCCCCTGGGGCATGCTCCAGTCGCTCGCCGACGGCGTGAAGCTGATGTTCAAGGAAGACCTCGTCGTCAAGCGCGCGGACAAAGTGGTCTACATCCTCGCGCCGATCATCATGACCGTCCCGGCGCTCATGGCGATCGCGGTGATCCCCTTCGGCCCGGCCGGCAACGAGATCTCGATCTTCGGCCACCGCACCACGATGCAGCTCACCGACCTGCCGATCGCGATGCTCTTCATCCTCGCGACCGCCTCCGTGGGCATCTACGGCATCGTCCTCGCGGGTTGGAGTTCCGGATCGACCTACCCGCTGCTCGGCGGCCTGCGCTCCTGCGCGCAGATGATCTCGTACGAGATCGCCATGGGCGCGGCGTTCGCCTCCGTGTTCCTCTACTCGGGCTCCATGTCGACGTCCGCGATCGTCGACCAGCAGCACGACCGCTGGTACGTCCTGCTGCTGCCGGTGTCGTTCATCCTCTACATCGTCACGATGATCGGCGAGACCAACCGCGCCCCCTTCGACATGCCGGAGTCCGAGGGTGACCTGGTCGGCGGCTTCAACACCGAGTACTCGTCCATCAAGTTCGCGCTGTTCATGCTCTCCGAGTACGCGAACATGGTGACCGTCTCGGCCGTGGCGACCACCCTGTTCCTGGGCGGCTGGCGGGCCCCCTGGCCGGTCAGCACCTTCTGGGAGGGCGCGAACCACGGCTGGTGGCCGATGCTCTGGTTCGTCGTCAAGGTCCAGCTGCTGCTCTTCATGTTCATCTGGGTGCGCGCCTCGCTGCCACGCGTGCGCTACGACCAGCTGATGAAGCTCGGCTGGAAGGTGCTCATCCCGGTCTCGGTGGTCTGGCTGATGCTCGTCGCGACCGTGCGCGCGCTGCGCAACGAGAACTACGACTTCGCCGACATCGCCCTCTATGTCGGCGGCGGTGTCCTCGCCCTGCTGCTGATCTCCTTCGTCGCCGACATGTTCCGCGAGAAGGCGAAGACGGCCGAGCGGAGCGCCGCCCCGCAGCCCGGCTTCGACCCCCTGGCGGGCGGATTCCCCGTACCGCCGCTACCCGGACAGGAGCTGCCGGCGGTGCCGAGGCGCCACTCGCGCCGCGAGCGGGAGCTGATTGTCAGTGGCGGGCCGGACACTGTCAGTGACGGACCTACGGATGGAAAGGAGGCGTCCGATGACTGAGGAGCCCAAGGAGACCAAGCCCGGTTTCCAGAATCCCGTGGCCGGCTTCGGCGTGACCTTCAAGGCCATGTTCAAGAAGCGGCTGACCGAGCAGTACCCGGAGCAGAAGAAGACCACGGCTCCGCGGTTCCACGGACGGCACCAGCTCAACCGCCATCCGGACGGCCTGGAGAAGTGCGTCGGCTGCGAGCTGTGCGCCTGGGCCTGCCCCGCCGACGCCATCTACGTGGAAGGCGCCGACAACACCGACGAGGAGCGCTACTCGCCGGGCGAGCGGTACGGCCGCGTCTACCAGATCAACTACGCCCGCTGCATCCTGTGCGGGCTGTGCATCGAAGCGTGCCCCACGCGCGCGTTGACGATGACCAACGATTTCGAGCTGGCGGACTCCAGCCGCGCCAACCTCATCTACACCAAGGAGCAGCTGCTCGCCGGCCTCGAGGACACCATGGTCGAGACGCCGCACGCGATCTTCCCGGGGACCGACGAGCAGGACTACTACCGCGGCCTGGTGACGCAGGCCGCGCCCGGCACCGTCCGGCAGGTCGCCGTCTCCAAGGGCGAGGTCCCGCAGGAGGCGGCCTCCACCTTCGGCGAGGACGAGCCGGCCTCGGAGAAGGTGATCGGCCGATGAGCGCGGAGACCCTCGCCGCCTACACCACCTCCACCGGTGAGGCCGTCCAGTTCTGGATCCTCGGGACCGTCGCGGTGATCGGCGCCCTGTGCACCGTCCTCATGAGAAGGGCCGTGCACAGCGCGCTCTGCCTGGCCGGCACCATGATCGTCCTGGCGGTGTTCTACCTCGCCAACGGCGCCTACTTCCTCGGAATCGTGCAGATCGTCGTCTACACCGGCGCGATCATGATGCTGTTCCTGTTCGTGGTGATGCTCGTCGGCGTCACGGCCGCCGACTCCCTGAAGGAGACCATCAAGGGCCAGCGCTGGCTGGCCCTTCTCTGCGGGGTGGGCTTCGGCGTCCTGCTGTTCACGGGCCTCGCGAACGCCTCCCTGAAGGAGTTCAACGGCGCCGGCCAGGCGAACGCGAACGGCAATGTACAGGGCCTCGCCGCCCTCATCTTCACCAAGTACGTCTTCGCCTTCGAAATCACCGGCGCCCTGCTCATCACGGCCGCCGTCGGCGCCATGGTGCTCACCCACCGCGAGCGCACCGAACGCGCCAGGACCCAGCGCGAGCTGTCCGAGCAGCGCGTCCGTGAGGGCGTGCACCTGCCGCCGCTGCCCGCCCCGGGCGTGTACGCCCGGCACAACGCCGTGGACATCGCGGGCCTGCTGCCCGACGGCACCCCTTCCGAGCTGACGGTCAACAAGACGCTGCGCGAGCGGGGCCAGATCCGTGACGTGTCCACGGAAGCTCTCAACGACCTGCGGGCGCTGGAGCAGCGCGCGGAGGAGCGCCTCGAGCGCACGACGGTCGATCCGGCCACGTTCAAGCGGCCCGAGGAGGCGTCGAAGTGAATCCGGTCTACTACCTCTACCTCGCCGCCCTGCTGTTCACGATCGGCGCGACCGGCGTCCTCATCCGCCGCAACGCCATCGTGGTCTTCATGTGCATCGAGCTGATGCTGAACGCCTGCAACCTCGCGTTCGTCACCTTCTCCCGGATGCACGGCAACCTCGACGGCCAGATCATCGCCTTCTTCACGATGGTCGTCGCCGCCGCGGAGGTCGTGGTGGGTCTCGCGATCATCGTGTCGCTGTTCCGCGCCCGCCACTCGGCCTCGGTCGACGACGCCAGCCTGATGAAGCTGTAAGGGGTCGGAAGAATCGTGGAGAACCTGATCGCGCTGCTCATCGCGGCGCCCCTGCTCGGAGCGGCCGTCCTCCTGGTCGGCGGCCGGCGGCTCGACCGCGTCGGCCACTGGATCGGCACGCTCCTGTCGACCGCCTCCTTCGCGTTCGGCCTGATCCTCTTCGCCGACCTGCTCGGCAAGAACGCGGAACACCGCACCCTGACCCAGCATCTGTGGACGTGGATCCCGGTCGAGAGCTTCCAGGCGGACGTCACCTTCCGCCTGGACCAGCTGTCGATGACGTTCGTGCTCCTGATCACCGGCGTCGGCTCGCTGATCCACCTGTACTCGGTCGGGTACATGGAGCACGACGAGCGCCGCCGCCGCTTCTTCGGGTACCTGAACCTGTTCCTCGCGGCGATGCTGCTGCTTGTCCTCGCCGACAACTACCTGCTGCTCTACGTCGGCTGGGAAGGCGTCGGTCTCGCCTCCTACCTGCTGATCGGCTTCTGGCAGCACAAGCCCAGCGCTGCGACCGCGGCGAAGAAGGCCTTCCTGGTCAACCGCGTCGGCGACATGGGCCTGTCGATCGCGATCATGCTGATGTTCACCACCTTCGGCAGCTTCGCCTTCGGGCCGGTCCTCAGCCACACCGGGGACGCCTCCGAGGGCAAGCTCACCGCGATCGGCCTGATGCTGCTGCTCGCCGCCTGCGGCAAGTCGGCGCAGGTGCCGCTGCAGTCCTGGCTCGGCGACGCCATGGAGGGCCCGACGCCGGTCTCGGCCCTGATCCACGCCGCGACGATGGTGACCGCGGGCGTCTACCTGATCGTCCGCTCCGGTGCCATCTTCAACGCCGCCCCCGACGCCCAGCTGGTCGTCACCGTCGTCGGCGCGGTCACGCTTCTCTTCGGTGCGATCGTCGGTTGCGCCAAGGACGACATCAAGAAGGCGCTGGCCGGCTCGACCATGTCGCAGATCGGCTACATGGTGCTCGCGGCGGGCCTCGGCCCCATCGGATACGTCTTCGCGATCATGCACCTGGTGACACACGGTTTCTTCAAGGCCGGACTGTTCCTCGGTGCCGGTTCCGTCATGCACGGCATGAACGACGAGGTCGACATGCGCAAGTACGGCGGTCTGCGCAAGTACATGCCGATCACGTTCATCACCTTCGGTCTCGGCTACCTGGCAATCATCGGCTTCCCAGGCCTGTCCGGCTTCTTCTCCAAGGACAAGATCATCGAGGCGGCCTTCGCCAAGGGCGGCACCGAGGGCTGGATCCTCGGCGGCACGGCCCTTCTGGGCGCTGCCATCACCGCGTTCTACATGACGCGCGTGATGCTGATGACCTTCTTCGGAGAAGAGCGTTGGAAGAACCAACCCACTCGCTCGCCGGAGGCCCCGAGCGCCGAACCCGCCGCCGAGCACCACGGTGAGCACGCCGAGCCGCACCCGCACGAGTCCCCGAAGGTCATGACGATCCCGATGATCCTGCTGGCCGTCGGCTCCGTCTTCGGCGGCGCCTTCTTCAGCATCGGCGACCGCTTCCTGCACTGGCTGGAGCCCGTCACGGGCCACAGCGAGGGAGACTCGCCGCTCAGCGCCACCACCGTCACCGGCGCGACCATGGTCTGCCTGGTCATCGGTGTCGGCATCGCCTGGGCCCAGTACGGCCGCAAGCCCGTCCCGGCCGTCGCCCCGCGCGGCTCGCTGCTCACCCGCGCGGCCCGGCGCGATCTGCTCCAGGACGACTTCAACCACGTCGTCCTGGTCCGCGGCGGCGAGCACCTCACGCGCTCCCTGGTGTACGTCGACCACACGCTGGTCGACGGCGTCGTCAACGGCACGGCGGCCGGCTTCGGCGGGCTGTCCGGCCGGCTGCGCCGGCTCCAGAACGGCTTCGCCCGCTCCTACGCGGTCTCGATGTTCGGCGGTGCGGCCCTCCTGGTCGCCGCGACCCTGCTGATGAGGGCGGTCTGATACCGATGTCCTTTCCTCTGCTGACAGCGACGGCGGCGCTCCCGGCCCTCGGGGCCGTCGCCACGGCCGCCGTGCCGGCCTCGCGGCGCACCGCCGCCAAGTGGCTGGCGCTGCTCGTCTCGCTCGCCACGCTCGCCCTCGCGATCGTCGTCCTGGTCCGCTTCGACCCGGACGGCGCCCGCTACCAGCTCACCGAATCCCACGCCTGGATCAAGGACTTCGGGGTGAGGTACGAGCTGGGCGTGGACGGCATCGCCGTGGCGCTGATGGCGCTCACGGCCCTGCTCGTCCCGTTCATCGTCCTCGCGGGCTGGCACGACGCCGACCCGCTGGAGACCGGCAGCCGCCGCTGGCGCCCCACCCAGGGCTTCTTCGCGCTGATGCTCGCCGTCGAGGCGATGGTGATCATCTCGTTCGAGGCCACGGACGTC
Source organism: Streptomyces sp. NPDC048514 (assembly GCF_043199955.1). Taxonomy (NCBI): domain Bacteria; kingdom Bacillati; phylum Actinomycetota; class Actinomycetes; order Kitasatosporales; family Streptomycetaceae; genus Streptomyces; species Streptomyces sp. NPDC048514. Next base: position 102,525 of record NZ_JBICWT010000013.1, read on the forward strand.
TTCCTCTTCTACATCTTCTTCGAAGCCATGCTCATCCCGATGTACTTCCTCATCGGCGGCTTCGGGGACCGGGCCCACGAGCACGGGGAGGAGACGGCGGCCACCCAGCGGTCGTACGCGGCGGTGAAGTTCCTGCTCTACAACCTGGTCGGCGGCCTGATCATGCTGGCCGCGGTGATCGGCCTCTACGTGGTCGCCGGGAACTTCAGCCTCCAGGAGATCGTGCAGGCGCGGGCGAACGGCTCGCTGCACATGGCGACGAACACCGAACGCTGGCTCTTCCTCGGCTTCTTCTTCGCCTTCGCGGTGAAGGCGCCACTGTGGCCGCTGCACACCTGGCTGCCCAACGCCATGCAGGAGTCCACCGCCCCGGTCGCCGTCCTCATCACGGCGGTCGTCGACAAGGTGGGCACCTTCGCGATGCTCCGCTACTGCCTCCAGCTGTTCCCGGACGCCAGCAAGTGGGCGACGCCCGTCATCCTCGTACTGGCGCTGATCAGCATCATCTACGGCGCGCTGCTCGCCGTCGGCCAGCGGGACATCAAGCGCCTGGTGGCGTACGCGTCGATCTCGCACTTCGGGTTCATCGTCATGGGCATCTTCGCGATGACCAGCCAGGGCCAGTCCGGCGCCACGCTCTACATGGTCAACCACGGCATCTCCACAGCCGCGTTGATGCTGGTCGCCGGCTTCCTGATCTCCCGGCGCGGCTCGCGGCTCATCGCCGACTACGGAGGCGTGCAGAAGGTCGCCCCGGTGCTCGCCGGCACCTTCCTGATCGGTGGCCTCGCGACGCTCTCCCTGCCCGGACTCGCCCCCTTCGTGAGCGAGTTCCTGGTCCTCGTCGGCACCTTCGCGCGCTATCCCGTGATCGGCATCATCGCCACCCTCGGCATCGTCCTCGCCGCGCTGTACACCCTCGTGCTGTACCAGCGGACGATGACGGGCCCGGTGAAACCCGAGGTCTCGGCCATGCCCGACCTGCGCGCACGTGAACTCCTGGTCGTCGCCCCGCTGATCGTGCTGCTGATCTTCCTGGGCGTCTACCCGAAGCCCGTCACGGACATCGTCGATCCGGCGGTCAAGCAGACCATGTCCGACGTACACAAGAAGGACCCCAAGCCCGAGGTGGAGGCGGCCAAGTGAGCGCAACAGCCGTCCACAGCCTGTGGACAACCGCGGCCGAACCGATCTCGAAGATCGACGCGCCGAAGATCGAATACGGACAATTGTCGCCGACCCTGATCGTCATCGGCGCCGCGCTGGTCGGAGTCCTGATCGAGGCCTTCATCCCGCGCAAGTCCCGCTACTACGCCCAGGTGTTCGTCTCCGCCGTAGCACTGTGCGCCGCGTTCGCCGCGGTCGTCGCGCTGGCGGCCGACGGATACGGCACCACCAAGGCACACATCGCCGCCATGGGGGCGATCGCCGTGGACGGACCGGCCCTGTTCCTGCAGGGCACGATCCTGCTGGCCGGCCTGGTCGCCCTCTTCACCTTCGCCGAGCGCCGCCTCGACCCGGAGGCCCACGGCAACCGGGTCGACTCCTTCGCCGCCCAGGCGGCCTCGGTGCCGGGCAGCGACAGCGAGAAAGCCGCCGTGAAGGCCGGGTTCACCACCACCGAGGTCTTCCCGCTGCTGCTCTTCGCCATCGCGGGCATGCTGGTGTTCCCCGCGGCCAACGACCTGCTGACGCTGTTCGTGGCGCTGGAGGTCTTCTCCCTGCCGCTGTACCTGCTGTGCGCCCTGGCCCGCCGCAAGCGGCTGATGTCGCAGGAGGCCGCGGTCAAGTACTTCCTGCTCGGCGCGTTCGCCTCGGCGTTCACCCTGTTCGGCATCGCCCTGCTGTACGGCTACGCGGGCTCGGTGTCGTACGGGCGCATCGCCCAGGTCGTCGACGGCACGGTCACCAACGTCGACCCGGCGCTCGCCGACACCATGGGCAACGACGCGCTGCTGCTCATCGGCGCCGCGATGATCGTGATGGGTCTGCTGTTCAAGGTGGGCGCGGTGCCGTTCCACATGTGGACGCCCGACGTCTACCAGGGCGCGCCCACCCCGGTGACAGGCTTCATGGCGGCGGCGACGAAGGTGGCCGCGTTCGGCGCGCTGCTGCGCCTGCTGTACGTCGTCCTGCCCGGCCTGCGCTGGGACTGGCGGCCGGTCATGTGGGCGGTGGCGATCATCACCATGCTGGGCGGTGCGATCGTCGCCATCACACAGACCGACATCAAGCGGCTGCTGGCGTACTCGTCCATCGCACACGCCGGATTCATCCTCGCGGGTGTCATCGCCACCTCGAAGGACGGCGTGTCGTCCGTGCTCTTCTATCTGGCCGGGTACTCGTTCGTGACGATCGGCGCGTTCGCCGTGGTCACCCTGGTGCGCGATGCGGGCGGCGAAGCGACCCACCTGTCCAAGTGGGCGGGTCTGGGCCGGCGTTCCCCGCTGGTGGCAGCGGTGTTCGCGGTGTTCCTGCTGGCCTTCGCCGGTATCCCGCTGACCTCCGGCTTCGCGGGCAAGTTCGCCGTGTTCAAGGCGGCGGCGGACGGCGGCGCGGCTCCCCTGGTCGTCGTCGGTGTGATCTCCTCGGCGATCGCCGCGTTCTTCTACATCCGCGTGATCGTGCTGATGTTCTTCAGCGAGCCGAGGCCCGAAGGCCCGACCGTGGCCGTCCCCTCGCCGCTGACCACGGCGGCGATCGGCGTGGGCGTGGCGGCGACGCTCGTCCTCGGTGTGGCGCCGCAGTACTTCCTGAACCTGGCGAACCAGGCGGGAGTGTTCGTGCGCTGACCTTCCCCGTCGTACGAGCCGCTGCCCGGTACCCCTCCGCTGACAGGGGTGCCGGGCAGCGGCATGGAGGATGCAGCGGCACGGAGGAACAGGAACGGCGGCGAAGCACCGCGCGACGAAGATCATCACGATGGGGCCCGGGCGATGGGGATCACGGTGGCGCTCCGGTGATCACGAGGGACCCCTCCGGTGATCGCCGCGGATCTTTCGAGTGATCACCTCGGATCATCCGAGCGGTCGCCGCGGACCTCTCGGCCGCCGGCGGGCGGAGGCGCCGCGGCGTGCTTTTCACCTCGCTTGCCGCAGGAGCCTGTGGATAACTCCGGCGCTGTCGGTTCGGCCCTCTATCGTGGAGGCAGCGGTCGGGAAACGACACACGGGGGACCGGCGGGGACAGACGGGGGACAGGACGATGGGCGCGACGGGTGGAAGCAGCGAGATGCCAAGGATGACCGAGGGGCCGGGCACGGTCGACAGCGAGGCTCTGGCCGACAGCGAGGCGCTGGCCACACTGCACCGTGTCTTCGGATACGAGGCCTTCCGCGGCGAGCAGCAAGAGATCATCGAGCATGTGGTGGCGGGCGGCGACACCGTCGTGCTCATGCCCACCGGCGGCGGCAAGTCGCTGTGCTACCAGATCCCGGCCCTGGTCCGGCCCGGGACCGGGGTGGTGATCTCTCCCCTGATCGCACTGATGCAGGACCAGGTGGACGCCCTGCGCGCTCTCGGCGTGCGGGCCGGCTTCATGAACTCCACGCAGGACTTCGACGAGCGGCGCGTGGTCGAGGCCGAGTTCTTGGCCGGCGAACTGGACCTGCTCTACCTGGCCCCGGAGCGGCTGCGCCTGGACACCATGCGCGACCTCCTCTCCCGCGGCAAGATCTCCGTCTTCGCGATCGACGAGGCGCACTGCGTGTCCCAGTGGGGCCACGACTTCCGCCCCGACTACCTCACCCTGTCCCACCTCGGCGAGCGCTGGCCGGACGTCCCGCGGATCGCCCTCACCGCCACCGCCACGCACGCCACCCACCAGGAGATCACCCAGCGGCTGAACCTGCCGACGGCCCGGCACTTCGTCGCCAGCTTCGACCGGCCCAACATCCAGTACCGGATCGTGCCGAAGGCCGACCCCAGGAAGCAGCTGCTCGCCTTCCTCCGGCAGGAGCACGCGGGCGACGCCGGCATCGTCTACTGCCTCTCCCGCAACTCGGTGGAGCGGACGGCGGAGTTCCTGGTGGCCAACGGCATCGAGGCGGTGCCGTACCACGCGGGTCTCGACGCGAGCACCCGCGCAGCGCACCAGTCCCGGTTCCTGCGCGAGGACGGCCTGGTCGTGGTGGCGACCATCGCCTTCGGCATGGGCATCGACAAGCCCGACGTACGCTTCGTCGCCCACCTGGACCTGCCCAAGTCCATCGAGGGCTACTACCAGGAGACCGGCCGGGCGGGCCGTGACGGGCTGCCGTCCACGGCCTGGATGGCCTACGGCCTCAACGACGTCATACAGCAGCGCAAGCTGATCCAGTCCGGTGAGGGAGACGAGGCCTTCCGCCGCAGGGCGGCAGCCCACCTCGACTCCATGCTCGCCCTGTGCGAGACGGCCCAGTGCCGCCGAGGCCAGCTGCTCGCCTACTTCGGCCAGGACCCCGACGCGGCGGCCTGCGGCAACTGCGACACCTGCCTCACCCCACCGGAGACCTGGGACGGCACGGTCGCAGCGCAGAAGGTGCTGTCGACGGTGGTGCGGCTGCAGCGGGAGCGCGGGCAGAAGTTCGGCGCGATGCAGATCGTCGACATCCTGCTCGGCAAGCGCACCGGCAAGGTGATCCAGTTCGACCACGATCAGTTGTCCGTCTTCGGGATCGGCGACGATCTCACCGAGGGCGAGTGGCGCGGCGTCGTCCGTCAGCTGCTCGCCCAGGGGCTGCTGGCGGTCGAGGGAGAGTACGGCACGCTGGTCCTCACCGAGGCGAGCGGCTCGGTGCTGCGCCAGGAGCGCGAGGTGCTGCTGCGCAAGGAGCCGAAGAAACCGGCCGGCTCCCGCTCGCGCTCGACCGGCGCCTCCGGGGGCGACCGCAAGGCCAAGGCCGCCGCGGCCGAGCTGCCCGAGGAACTGCTCCCCGCCTTCGAGGCCCTGCGCGCCTGGCGCGGTGAGCAGGCCCGGGAGCAGGGCGTTCCGGCATACGTCATCTTCCACGACGCCACCCTGCGGGAGATCGTCTCCCTGTGGCCCGGTTCGGTGCGGGAGCTGGGCACGGTGGGCGGTGTCGGCGAGAAGAAGCTGGCGACCTACGGGGAAGGGGTGCTCGAGGTGCTGGCCTCCCTGGACCGGCCGGCCCCGGCCGGCGCCGCGGCCCCGGCCGGCGCCGCGGCCCCGGCCGGTGCCGGGGATCCGGCGGGTGCCGGACCCCCGGAGGAGCACTGGCCCGAACCGGCGGACGAGCCCGAGCCGGACGACTGGATATAACCCGGCAGGACGCGGTGCGGAACTACAGACCCCGGGCGGCGTAGGCCCGGACGTCCGCATCCGAGTCCGCCGTGGCCGTGGCGAGGGCCGCCCGGGCCTCCTCGGTGGCCCGGTGCCGGGTCAGTGCCAGGACCGCTGCCTTGCGGACGTCGGCGTTCGGGTCGGCGAGAGCCTTCGCGAGCGCGGGGACCGCGGTGTCGGCGGGCGCGGACGACAGCGCCGTGGCGGCACCCGACCGCACCTGCCAGGCCGGGTCGGACAGGCCGGCCACGGCACGGGCGGCGAGCGGTGCCGGGCAGCCGGTGGTGGCCAGCGCACCGAGCGCGGCGCCGCGCACCAGCGGATCGGCGTCCTCGGTGAGCCGCTCCAGCGTCCCGGCGAGCAACTCCCGGTCGGGCCCGCTCAGGGACGCCGAACCGACGGCGGCGAGTGCCTTGGCCACGCCGACCCGGACCTCCCGGGAGGGATCGTCCGCAGCGCCCGCCAGCGGTCCGACCGCGTCGACCGAGACGAGCGCCCGCACGGCCTCGGTACGGACATGGATGTCGGGATCGTCCAGAGCCGCCGCGAACACCTCCACCCCACCGAGCCGCAGGGCGCGCAGCACATCCAGGGCGGCCCCACGGACAACGGGGTCGGCCTGGCCGAGCGCACCGGTGAGGGCGACGCCCAGAGCGGGCTCGGGCGCCAGGGTCTCGACGAGCTCGCGCAGTGAGGCCGCGGCGGCCGCGCGGACCTCCGCGTCCGGGTCGGCGAGGGCACCGGCCAGGGCCTGCCCGGTACCGGGCGGCACGGTCTCGGTGAGTACCGAGACGGCCGTACGGCGAACGGCGGGATCGGCGTCGTTCAGGTAGGGCCCCAGCTCGGCGAGGCCGGGTTCCGCCTCGGCCAGCTCCAGCAGTTCCAGGAGCCGCGGCGAGGAGGCGTCCGGGGCCCCTGCCCGGTCGGCGGGTCCGGCGGCGCGGGCGGAGGCCGGTCCGGCGGCGACCGGCGCCACCTCGCGCGGCCCGGCCGTGGCCACGTGCTCGGGATGGACCTCACCCAACCGCCGGGAGGAACCGCCGACAGGCGTGAACTCATCCACCGGCACCAGATAGGGAGCCACGGGACGTGCCGTGAACTCCATCGCACCGGAGGGGGACTTGTGCAGATCGAGATGATGGAACCAGGACACGTCGTCGCGCCCGGGATGGTCGAGGCGGTCGTGGTAGAGACCCCAGCGGGACTCGGTGCGGGCCAGGGAGGCGCGAGCGGCCATCTCCGCACAGTCGCGGATGAAGGAGACCTCGGCGCAGCGCATCAGTTCGTGCGGGGTGCCGGCGCCCATCGCGGCGATGTCGGCGCGCATCCGCTCGAAGGCCTCCAGCGCCAGCGAGAGTCGTGCGCCGGACTTGGGCGGGGCCACGTAGTCGTTCACGAAGCGGCGCAGCTTGTACTCGACCTGGGGTTGCGGCGGGCCGTCCGGGTTGCGCAGCGGGCGGTAGATCAACTCGTGGGCCTCGCGCACCTGGTCCGCGGGAAGCTCACCGGCGTAGGCCGTGTACTGCGCGGCGTCCGCGCCCGCGAGGTCGCCGAAGACGAAGGCGCCGATCATGTAGTTGTGGGGGACGCAGGCGAGGTCGCCCGCGGCGTACAGGCGCGGGACGGTCGTGCGGGCGTGGTCGTCGACGCGGACACCGGAGGCCGAGTGCCCGCCGCACAGACCGATCTCGGAGATGTGCATCTCGACGTCGTGAGTGCGGTAGTCGTGCCCGCGTCCGGCGTGGAAGGTGCCGCGGGTCGGCCGCTCGGTGGAGTGCAGGATCGACTCCAGGGCGGAGACCGACTCCTCGGGAAGATGGCTGAGCTTCAGGTAGACCGGACCACGGTCGCTGGCCACCTCGGCGGCGAACTCGGCCATCATCTGCCCCGACCAGTAGTCGGAATCGACGAAACGCTCGCCGTGCCGGTTGACCTGGTAGCCGCCGAAGGGGTTGGCGACGTAGGCACAGGCCGGGCCGTTGTAGTCCTTGATCAGCGGATTGATCTGGAAGCACTCGATGCCGGTCAGCTCGGCGCCCGCGTGGTAGGCCATGGCGTAACCGTCGCCGGCGTTGGTCGGGTTCTCGTAGGTGCCGTAGAGGTAGCCGGAGGCGGGCAGCCCCAGCCGGCCGCAGGCACCCGTCGCGAGGATCACCGCACCCGCGCGGACGGTGACGAAGGCACCGGTGCGGGTGTTGAAACCGACGGCACCCACGGCGCGGCCCTCGGCGGTGAGCACCCGGAACGGCATGACCCGGTTCTCGATCCTGATCCGCTCCCGCATCTCGCGCCGCCGCAACTGCCGGTAGAGGACCTTTTTGACGTCCTTGCCCTCTGGCATCGGCAGTACGTACGAGCCGGAGCGATGGACCTGGCGGACCGCGTACTCGCCGTGCTCGTCCTTCTCGAACTTGACCCCGTACGACTCCAGCCGCTGGACCATCGCGAATCCGCGGGTGGCGGTCTGGCGGACGGTGGACTGGTCGACGATGCCGTCGTTGGCGCGGGTGATCTCGGCGACGTAGTCGTCGGGCCGGGCACGGCCGGGAACGACCGCGTTGTTGACGCCGTCCATGCCCATGGCGAGCGCGCCGGAGTGACGGACGTGGGCCTTCTCCAGCAGCAGCACGTTCGCACCGCGCTCGGCGGCGGTCAGGGCGGCCATGGTGCCGGCGGTACCGCCACCGATGACGAGGACGTCGCAGGTCAGCTCCTCGGCGTCGGCGACGGCGGGGATCTCCGGGGTAACGGGCGCGGGGGTGGTCACCGGGGTGCCTTTCAGGAGCCGAGCGAGGTGAGGATGTCGCGGCGCAGGGCCACGCGGTCCGGAGCGTCGAAGGCCGCACGGTCACGGGGGTGCGGCACGTTTCGTACAGCGGCCACCCGGCCTGAGCCGAGCAGGGCCACGCGGTCGCCGAGGAAGAGTGCCTCGTCCACGTCGTGCGTGACGAAGACGACCGTCGCGCCCGTACCGTGCAGCACCTCGACCAGCAGGTCCTGCATGCCGGAACGGGTCTGGGCGTCGAGCGCGCCGAAGGGCTCGTCCATCAGGACCGCGCGCGGGCTGTCGGCCAGGGCGCGGGCCAACTGGGCACGCTGGCGCTGCCCGCCGGACACCCGGTGCGGCAACTGCCCGGCCTGCGCGCTGACCCCGACCCGCGCGAGCCAGGCCTCGGCCCGTGAGCGGCGTTCGGCGCGTGGCACGCCCCTGATGGCGAGCGGCAGTTCCACGTTTCCGCGCAGCGTCCGCCAGGGCAGCAGCGCGTCCTCCTGGAAGACCAGCGCGCGGTCGGCCGACGGGCCGGTCAGCGGGCTGCCGTCCACGTCCGCCGCACCGCCCAGCGGGGCAAGTAGCCCGGCGAGCGTGCGCAGCAGCGTCGACTTGCCGCAGCCGGACGGGCCGACGACGGTGAGGATCTCGCCGGGGGCGACCTCGAGGTCGACGTCGGCCAGGACCGGGGCGTCCGGGCGGCCCAGGACGGCGCCGCGGAACACGAGCCGGGTGCCGCGTGCGGTTCCCGGTGCCGGCCTGGCCGGAGAGGTGACGGTCTCAGACGAGGTGCTCATCGCGGGCCTCCTCGGTGTCGTTCTCGCCCTGCTGGTCGGGCTGGGACTTGTGCTCGGCCTCGCCGTCGGTGCGAGCCGGGACGGTGAGCGGGCGGGCCGCGCGGGCGCGGCCGCCGGGGACGTACGAGGTGCGGGGCAGCCAGCGGGTCAGGCGCCGGCCGAGGAGTTCCACGGCCGTGGAGGTCAGCCAGCCGAGGACGCCGATGGTGACCATGCCGACGAACACGCCCGGGTAGTTCACCACCGTGTAGTCCTGCCAGGTGCGGTACCCGACTCCGTACTGGCCGGAGATCATCTCGGCGGAGATCACGCAGATCCACGACACGCCGATACCGACCGACAGACCGCCGAAGATGCCCGGCAGCGCCCCCGGCAGCACGACCGAGCCGAGGATGCGGAGCCGGCCGCCGCCCATGGTGCGCACGGCCTCTTCCCACACCGGGGTCAGCGCGCGGACCGCGTGCCGGGTGGAGACCAGCACGGGGAAGAAGGCGGCGGTGCAGGTGATGAAGACGATGCCCTGTTCGTTCGAGGGGAAGAGCAGGATCGCGACCGGGACGAGCGCGATCGCCGGTATCGGCCGGACGACTTCCAGGACGGGACCGAGCAGGTCCTCGGCGAGGCGCGAGCGGGCCACGAGCACGCCCGTCGCCACGCCCAGGACGGCCGCCAGCGCGAAGCCGGTGAGGATGCGGGTCAGGCTGTCGGTGAGGTCGGTCCAGTAATCGGCGCCGGAGAGCCGGTCGGAGAAGGCACGGGCGACGTCCGTGACCGTCGGGAACTGCGAGAAGCGCAGCCACAGGTCCACGTCCAGGCTGGTCAGCAGCTGCCACAGGCCGAGGGCGGTGGCCAGCGACACCGCTCGCAGCGCATAGCGGGCGAGGGGCCGCCGGGTCATGACGCACGCTCCAGTGCCGTCTCGTAGGAGACGGTACGTGCACCGCCGTGGCCGGAGACGTAGGTTCGCGCTGTGGCCGGGGTGACGAAGGGCAGCAGCCGGTCGCCGTCGGCCACCCAGACCGCCTTGTCGGCGAACCAGAGGGTGCCGGTGGTGGCGTCGGGCACGTAGGCGGCACGAATGGCGTCGCGATGCCCGGCCACGTACGCCAGCAGCTCCTTCGGGGCCTTGAAGGTGATCGTCTTGCGGCCGCCCTTGGCCCACACCTCGCTCGCGGCCGGTGCAGGCGAGGACGCGAGCCGCTGGGCGTAGGAGGAGCCGAGGGCCTTCTTCACGTACCGGTCGTCGACGAAGGCGCCCACGTCCACGTCACCGGTCAGCTTGGCGGCCTTCAGCACGGATACGTCCTGCTCGAGCGCCGTGACCAGTTGCGGTTTGACCGCCGGGTCGAAGGTGGCGATGCCGTGGGCGCCGTTGTAGAGGTAGACGACCTCGGCTGGCAGTCCGGTGGCCTCGGCGACCTTCTCCGCAGCGGTGACGGGATGGTCGCTCAGGTAGTCCGTGGCCTGGGCCTGGGCCTTGAGGAAGGCGTCGAGGACGGCGGGGTGCTGCTGGGCGAAGTCCTCGCGGGCCGTGACGCCGTGGAAGGTGGGCAGCTTCAGCTGGGCGCCGTCGTACAGCGCCTTCGCCTTGCCCTGGAAGGCGAGCAGACCGGGCCAGGCGACGAACTGGGACAGTGCGTCCACGCTGCCGGCGGAGAGCGCCGAAGCACCGACGGCGGGCTGCTGGTTGAGTTTGGAGATCCCCTTGTCAGGGTCGATGCCGGCGCGCTGCAGGGCCCGTACGAGTGTGCCGTCGGCGGCGGAGCCGATGCTCGTGGAGACCTTCTTGCCCTTGAGGTCCTTCAGGGTGGTCAGCTTGGAGTCCGGTGCGGTGACGACGGTGTTGAGGCCGCCGCGCAGGTTGTAGCCGGTGACGGAGATCAGGTGGGTGGGGCGTCCGAGCTGTTTGCCGCGGGCCGCGTTGAGCAGCAGCGGGAAGTCGCCCATCGAGCCGATGTCGATCTTTCCGGCGGTCATCTGGGCGGTGATCGGGGCGCCGGTGGCGTAGTCCTGCCAGTCGACCTTGTAGGTGTGGCCGTCGTGCAGGGCGTTGAGCTGCTTCTCGAAGTAGCCGAGCGAGCGCAGGAGCGTGCCGGCGGTGACGGTGTTGATGGTCTTGGACTGGTAGCCGACGGTCACGGTGACCGTGGTGCCGCTGCCGGCCTCGGCGCTGCCGCCGCAGGCGGACAGCGGAAGGAGGAGCGCGGCGGCGGACAGGGAAACTGCCGTGCGTTTCATGCTGGTTCGGCCTCTCACCGGAGCGGTACGGACGGGTCAGCGGAGCAGGTAGGGCATGTTGACCGTGACGGCTCCGGTGGGGCAGCGGGCCGCGCACGGGCCGCAGTACCAGCACTCGTCGACGTGCATGTACGCCTTGCCGCTGCTGGTGTCGATGGCCAGGGAGTCCAGCGGGCACATGTCCACGCAGAGGGTGCAGCCGTCGATGCACTTCGACTCGTCGATGGTCACGGGCACGTCGGCCCGCTGGGGCACCAAGGGCATGGCTGTCTCCAGGAAGCGTGCAGGCGGGGATGCGTGCAGGCGGGGTGGGGTGGATGAAGGGCGGTTACGTCCGGTGGAGCAGGCCGCTCATGGTGATGCGGTCGCCACGGAAACGGATGAACTCCAGGTCCACGGGGCGGCCGTCGGCGAGGTGTGTGAGGCGTTCCAGCATCAGCACGGCGGCACCGCGCGGGGCCTGGAGCACGGCGGCGGAATGGGTGTCCGCGTTCACCGCCTCCAGGGTGATTTCGGCGTGGCCGAGGGGCTGTCCGGTGATGGCTTCCAGGAGGCGGAAGACATCGGTGTTCTCCAGGTCGGCGCCGAGCAGCGAGGTGCCGATGTCGAGCGGAATGTAGGTCAGGTCGAGGGAGAGTGGCAGACCGTTCAGGCGGCGCAGGCGTTCGATGTAGAGGACGTCGGCGCCGGCCGGGACGTCCAGGCGCTCGGCGACCGGGGCGGGTGCGGGAGCGGGGCCCATGGTGCGGACCTCGTTGGTGACGCGGCCGTGTTCGTGGAGGGTTTCCGCCAGGCCCATCAGGCTGTCGAGCCCGTGGGGGTATTTCCGGGCGACGACGACGGTGCCGACGCCCGGCAGCCGCTCCACCAGTCCCTCGGCCCGGAGCAGGTCCAGGGCCTGGCGGACGGTGTTGCGGGAGGCCCGGTAGTCGGTGGCGAGGCTGGATTCGTGGGGAAGGGGGCCGTCCTCGAAGGCGCCGGTCAGGAGCTGGTGACGCAGCAGGTCGGCGAGTTGCCGGGCCCTGTCCGCACGCAGCCGGCGACGCGTGCGGTGGGCGGCGACGGTGGTCGCTGCGCCCTGACCGGCGAGGTCACGGGTGCGGTCGGTGGGTGGCATGGCTGGAACCATACCGAGAAGGTAGGGAAAGGGGTGTTGCTGGTTTGTTGCGCCAGGTGACGGGGCGTTCGGAAGGCGTGTTGACCTGCACATTCACGCTCAGGCGCAGTCGGATGCGCCACCCTGCCGACATGCCCGCGATCAGGAGAGTGCCGTCAGACCCGGTGCGAACGTGATCACCAGGGGCAGCAGGGGCACCAGCGCGGCCACCGTCGTGGTCAGGGCCCGTTGGCGGCGCAGCAGCCGTGGCGGTGGTTCGAGCAGGCGGTCCACGCGTTCGCCGAGGAGGCGGCGGCTGGAGGCGCAGGAGAGGACACCGCGGTGCTGGTTGAGCTCGATCAGCGCGAGGGCCGTGGTGAGGTGCCCGCAGCGACGGGACGCCGTGTCGTCGGCGGCCAGTTCGACCAGGCGGTGCGTCTGGTCGCAGAAGTGGGTGAAGAGCGGTACCCGCGGGAAGCCCGTGGCGAGCGCGGTGGACAGGTGCAGCAGCCAGTCGTGGTGGGCCCGGGCGTGGCCGCGCTCGTGCGTGAGGACGGCGTCCAGCTGGTGGTCCGTGAGGCGCTGCAGCGCCCCGGTGGTGACGACCAGCTGTGGTGGGTGCCCCGGCATCCACCAGGTGTCCGGGTACTCGTCCTCCAGGACCAGCATCGGCCCGCGTGCCGCCGGCAGCCCGGCCGGCAGGTCGGGGGCGCGTTCGCGCAGCTGCGCCCTGGCCTGGTCCCGGCTGCGGCGGGCCTCGACGAGCTCGCGGCCCAGCATCGCCGTCGTCCATGCGGCCCCGCAGGCCAGCAGGAGGGTGAGGACGGCGGCCCACACCGGTGCGGCGGACAGGTCGTAGGCGGCGGTCACCGCGGGTGGCGCGGGGGCGAACACATGGTCGCGCACAGTGTGGAAGACGGCCGCCGCGCCCAGGACCAGTGCGGTCAGGCAGCACAGCAGGACGGTGGCGACGAGGCACTGCCACACCCACAGTGCGAGCACGGGGTCCCGCTCGGGCCAGTCGGCCCGGGTCAGCGCACGCGGTGCCGGTACGGCGGCCGTCAGGGCGACGACGCTCAGCAGGAGCAGGCAGATGGTCATGCCGGGGCTCCGGTTCCTGGTCGGAGAGTTGCGCGGGTGCCGGGCGGTGCGGGTGCGACGCGCCGGGAGCGCGTCACCAGGGCGATACGCCGGGGGCGCGTCGCGTGATGTGTGTCCCGTCAGTATGACGCCGAGGGAGGGTGTGAGTCAGCTGCCGGCGGGGAACCGCCCGCTGTCCGTCGGCTCCGGCCCGCCCGAGCACGCCTTGCACTCACCACCTGTGTCGAGCGGTGAGTGCAGGGCGCTCGCCGGGCGGGACCTGAGTCGGCTCCTTGCTACCGGCCGGCGATCACCCCGGCACCACGCGCCCGCTGACCTCCCCGAGTCCGACTCGGGCCCCGTCCGCCCCAGGCGCCCATGCGGAGAACGTCACCACGTCGCCGTCCTCCAGGAAGGCGCGCTTGCCGTCCGGGAGCTCCAGCGGCTCGCGGCCGTTCCAGGTCAGCTCCAGCAGGGAGCCCCGCTGGCGCTCCTCCGGTCCGCTCACCGTGCCCGAGCCGTACAGGTCGCCGGTGCGCAGCGAGGCGCCGTTCACCGTCATGTGGGCCAGCTGCTGAGCGGCGGTCCAGTACATGGTCGAGAAGGGCGGCTCCGACACGACGTGCCCGTTGATCGCGACGGAGATGCGCAGGTCGTAGCCGCCGGGCTCGATCCCGGGGGCGGAGTCGTCGAGGTAGGGCAGCAGCGGGTGGGTGCGCTGCGGTGGTGCCACGCGCGCGTGCTCCAGCGCCTCCAGGGGGGTGATCCACGCCGACACCGAGGTGGCGAAGGACTTGCCGAGGAAGGGGCCGAGGGGGACGTACTCCCAGGCCTGGATGTCCCGCGCGGACCAGTCGTTCAGCAGGCACAGCCCGAAGACGTGCTCCCGGAAGGCGCCGAGCGCGACCGGGCTGCCGAGTTCAGAGGGTACGCCCACGACGAAGCCGACCTCGGCCTCGATGTCCAGCCGGATCGACGGGCCGAAGACGGGTGCGGGGTCGGCGGGGCCCTTGCGCTGCCCGGACGGTCGGACGACGTCGGTGCCGGAGACGACGACGGTGCCGGACCGGCCGTGATAACCGATCGGCAGGTGCTTCCAGTTGGGAGTGAGGGATTCCTCGGCGTCCGGGCGGAAGATCTGGCCGACGTTCCGGGCGTGGTTCTCCGAGGCGTAGAAGTCGACGTAGTCCGCGACCTCGAACGGCAGGTGGAGGGTCACCGACGTCAGGGGGTGGAACAGCGGTTCGACGGCCGGCCGGTGCGAGGGCGCCGTCACCCACTCCTGCAGCGCGCGCCGCACCTGCGACCAGGCTGTGCGCCCGGCCGCCAGCAGGGGGCCGAGGGAGGGCTGGGCGAGCAGGGACGTGTACGGCGAGCCGAGCGCGGCGGCCGCCGCGCCCGCGTCGAGGACATGGTCCCCGAGCCGGACGCCGACCCTCCGCTCCGTGCTGCCCGAGGGCGAGAACACGCCGTAGGGGAGGTTGTGCGGGCCGAAGGGGTCGCCCTCGGGGACGTCGAAGGGGGGCATGGGGTGCTGCCTCGCTCTCATCCGGGCCTTGCATGGCGCTGCGTTCCATGTGGTCGGGCCACACGTTACGGCCGGGATGCGTGTCTTGGGCAGTGTGCTCGGGCGTCCCCCGTGCTCATGGGCGAATGGTGGCCGTGGAACATCGAATGGTTGCCCGATGGATACCTAAAGAGTTCGCAATGTCCCAATAGGCCTTGTCGGAGGCGGCAATTCCGGCTTAGCGTCCTTTGGGGGACACGGACGGGGTGGGTCCGTTCCATTGGGGGGACACGTGGGGGGACCCGTGGCCGGAAGCACCGTCACCGTGCCGTTCGAGCCCGACCGTGACGTGCCGGGCCTGATCGTCAAGTTCGGCGACTACCCACTGCACCACGGTGGTGTCGGCGCGATCCGCAGTCTGGGCCGCCTGGGCGTGCCCATGTACGCCGTCACCGAGGATCCGTACACGCCGGCGGCCTCCTCGCGCTATCTGAAGAAGGCGTTCGTGTGGCCGACGACCGGCGCGGAGGACCCGGCCCTGCTGGTCGAGGGCATGCTGCGCATCGGCCGCCGGATCGGCCGTCCGACCGTGCTGATCCCGACGGACGAGGAGGCCGCCGTACTCATCGCCGAGCACCAGGAGGAGCTGGCCGGGCCCTTCCTCTTCCCACGCGTCGATCCCACGCTGCCCCGCCGCCTCGCCAGCAAGCAGGGACTGCACGAACTGTGCGTGGAACACGGCATCGCGAGCCCCACGGCCGCGTTCCCGCGGTCGTACGGCGATGTCGTCTCCTTCGCCGACACCGCCCGGTTCCCGGTGGTGGCCAAGAACCGTGAGGCGTTCGTGCGGCGCAGCCGGCCGGCCGTGAACGGCACCACGAGGATCACCACGCGCGCGGGCCTGCTCGCACTGGCCCGGGACTGGGGCGAGGACCCCGGCGTGATCCTCCAGGAGTACCTGCCGCGCCAGGAGGCCGAGGACTGGATCGTGCACGCCTGCTTCGACCGGGACTCCAGCCCCGTCGCGCTGTTCACCGGCGTCAAGGTCCGCTCGTGGCCTCCGCACGCGGGCATGACGGCGAACGCGTACGTCGTCGACAATCCGGAACTCGCCGACCTCGCCGCTCGTTTCATCAAGCAGATCGGCTTCAGCGGCATCATCGACCTCGACCTGCGCTTCGACCGGCGCGACGGACAGTACAAGCTCCTCGACTTCAACCCGCGCATGGGCGCCCAGTTCCGGCTCTTCGAGAACGAGTCGGGAGTGGACGTCGTCCGCGCGATGCACCTGCACCTGACCGGCCGTCCCGTTCCCGAGGGGGAACAGCGCGCCGGCCATCGCTACATCGTGGAGAACATCGACCTCCCCGCCCTCCTCGCCTACCGCCGCGGCGGCTATACGACGCCGCACGCTCCGGCGAGGGCGAGCGGGACGGAGCTGGCCTGGTTCGCGGGTGACGACCCGCTGCCGTTCCTCACGATGCTCGCCCGCTTCGTGCGCCCGGGCGCGAAGCACCTCTATCAGCTGTGGCGGACCAACCGCCGCGGCAGCGGCACAGCCACGAAGTAGGCCGCCTGTGGCGGACCGACGCCACAGGCATCAGCACAGCCACGAAGCGGACAAGGCCACGAAGCGGACAAGGCCACGAAGCGGACAAGGCCACGAAGGTGGCGCATCGCGTCTCTGGGGAGGGACTTCGTGATTCGACCGGTTGCAGTCATCGGGGCGGGGCCGTTCGGCCTGTCCACCGCCGCGCATCTGCGGGCGCGCGGCATCCCCGTCCGCGTCTTCGGCGACCCCATGGTGAGCTGGCGCGACCACATGCCGGAGGGCATGCTCCTGAAGTCGACCCCCGCCGCCTCGAGCCTGGACTGCCCGCAGCCCGGCCACACCCTCGCCGACTACTGCGACACGGCCGGCATCCGCCGGCTGGTGACCGACGAGGACATCATCCCGGTGGAGACGTTCATCGCCTACGGCGAGTGGTTCCAGCGCAAGCTGGTCCCCGGCCTGGAGCAGGTGCGCGTCGTCTCCGTCGACCGCGACACGAGCGGTGGCTTCGAGCTGAAACTCGACTCGGGCGAGCTGTTCACCGCGCGCGCGGTCGTCGTCGCCACCGGCCTGTCCGGTCTCGCCCGCCTCCCGGCGGAGCTGGCCGGGGCGGTCGCCGACGGCCCGGCTGCGACGGGACCGGTCTCGCACAGCGCCCAGCACCACGACCTCGGCCGGTTCGCCGGCAAGGAGCTGATCGTGATCGGCGCCGGCCAGTCCGCGCTGGAGACGGCGGTGCTCGCGGCCGAGGCGGGCGCCCGGGTGCGGGTGGTCGCGCGCGGGCGCGGCCGGGTCGCCTTCGGCGCCCCGCCCTGGAAGCAGCCGGCTCTCCGCCCCGAGTCCCCCTTCGGCCGGGCCTGGTCGCTGTGGGCGCTCAGCCACTACCCGCACCCCTACCGCTTCCTGCCCGAGGCCACCCGCCACCACCTGGTCCGCCGGGTCCTCGGCCCGCTGGGCGCCTGGTGGCTGCGCGAGCGCTTCGAGAGCCGCGTGCAGGTCCGTGAGATCGAGCGGCTGACCGGCGCCGAGGCCCCGGACGGCAGCCCCGTCCTCACCGTCCGCCTGCCCGACGGCCGGACCGAGCGGCTCAGCGCCGACCACGTCATCGCCGCCACCGGATACCGCGTCGACATAGCGGCGATGGACTTCCTCGGCCCCGAGCTGCGCACCCGCCTCGCGGTGAGCCGCGGCACCCCGAAGCTCGGCCCCGGCTACGTCTCCTCCGTGCCCGGCCTGTACTTCACCGGGCTCCCTGCGGCGTCCTCGTACGGCCCGGTGATGCGTTTCGTCTGCGGCACGGAGTTCGCCTCCCCCCGGCTGACGAAGCACCTGGCCGCGGCCCACGGTTGAGGTACCACGGCCGGCCCGGCGCCCCTGCCGCCCTCGCCGTCTCGCTCACCGGCAGGCCCACGGACAGCTCTCCGGCCACGATCAGGAGCACCTCCCGGCCACGACCGGACGACTCCCCGGCCACGACTGGACAGCTCCCCGGCCACGACCCGGCGCCACTCCGCCGGCCACCCCCGGCCACCAGGGGTGCCGTGGGCATCACTTGGGGCTGAGCAGCACGTAAGTGCGTGGAACGACGGGTGAGTCGGCGGGGCGCGGGGTCCGTATTCTCTGATCATGGCACCCACCCCCGCGTACGGACTGATCGCCACCGACCTGGACGGGACGCTGCTGCGCGGCGACGACACCGTCTCCGACCGGTCGCTGGCCGCGCTCGCGAGGGTGGCGCGGGCGGGCGCCCGGCACCTTGTGGTGACGGGCCGGCCGGCCCCGCGGGTACGGCTCCTGCTGGCGAACCTCGGCTGTACTGGGCTTGCGGTGTGCGGGCAGGGTGCCCAGGTCTACGACGCTGCCGCCGGCCGTCTGCTGTGGTCGGTCCGGCTGGACCGGGAGCTGGCGGAGACCGCGCTCGGCAAGATCGAGGCGGAGGTGGGGCAGGTCTACGCGGCCGTCGACCAGGACGGCGTGGACGGGCTCACGCTCATCGAACCCGGGTATCTGATGCCGCACCCGACGCTGCCGGCGGTCCAAGTCGCCCGGCGCGACGACCTGTGGTGCGAGCCCATCAGCAAGGTGCTGCTGCGCCACGCCACCCTGTCGGACGACGAGTTGGCGTCCGTCGCGCGCGCGGCGGTCGACTCGCTGGCGACCGTCACCATGTCGGGGCCGGGAACCGTGGAACTCCAGCCGCGCGGGGTGACCAAGGCGACCGGTCTCGCGCTTGCCGCAGAGCGGCTCGGGATCGGCGCCGAACGGGCCCTGGCCTTCGGGGACATGCCCAACGACATCCCGATGTTCCACTGGGCCGGACGAGGGGTGGCCATGGCCAACGCCCATCCCGAACTTAAGGCGGTGGCCGACGAGGTCACCTCGTCGAACGAGGACGACGGCATCGCCGTCGTCCTCGAAAGAGTCTTCCCGGCCGGCTGACCGGCCGAGTGGCCGACCGGACAGTTCGCCCGACCGAGCGGCCATCCGCCCGACCGACCGCCCAACTGACCGACCGACCAGCCGAGCGACCGGCCAACCGGCCGACAGACCGGCCAACCGGCTAACCGGCCGGCCGTCACTTCAGCGACTCGCCGTCGGTCCGGTGACCGGTGCGCGCCGGTCCGTCAGGTGCCGGTGCGCACCGGTCCGCCGGGTGAGGGGTGCCGGTCCGCGCAGGTCAGTACGCGCCGAACACGTTGTCGATCGACCCGTACCGCGCGGCCGCGTAGTTGCAGGCGGCGGTGATGTTGGCGACCGGGTCGTAGACGTTGAACGACGTTCCGGCCACGTGGTACGCGTTGAAGGTCGGGTCGATGACCTGGAGCAGGCCCTTGGACGGGATGCCCTTGGCCGCGTTGGAGTCCCAGAGGTTGATGGCCGAGGGGTTGCCCGAGGACTCCCGCATGATGTTGCGGTGGATGCCGTTGTAGGTGCCCGGGATCTTCTTCTCGGCCATGATCGCGAGCGACTCGCGGATCCAGCCGTCGAGGTTGTTCGGGTATCCGGCGAGCGTGGTGGACGGCGTGGTGGCCGTGGGAGCGGCCGCAGGAGTGGCCGCGGAGGCGCCGGTGGCGCCGATGAGCGGGAGGGCGAGCACGGCGGCACCGGTGCCGGCGACGGCGAGCTTGCGGACGAGACGGCTGGTGCGAACGCGGCGAGGCTGAGCGGCAGCAGGCATGGGGAAGTTCCTCTCCGGCGCCTGCGAGGTGAGCTGTCGGGTTCGGGCGGGGAGGTGCCCGGCCGCACTCCGGAGAGTGCGATTTCACCCCTAGCCGTTCCGGTGCGACGTATGCCGTCCGGTCCGGCGACTTACCTGGTTCCCCCGCTCCTGCCCTGCGAATGAGTTCGTCGATGGGTTACGCGGGCGGCGGCAGGATTTGGCGCTCCGCCCGACGGCCCGGAACGTATGCGAGAGCACATGTCGGGAACAAGTGCCTGATTCATACAACGCACTGTTTGACCTTGATCTGTGCCGTATGGGGTACTTGATCCTTTGCGGTTGCCAACTTCTCAACTCGCCGAGGACGTAAGGGAGAAGGGATGGCCGTGCTGGTGGAGGGGGCGAGGGGGGTGGTTGCTCCACGTGACCCAATTCACGAAATAGCAAAATGCAGCAAATCAGACATGGAGGATTAAGCCGATTCGGTCCTGAAGTCGGATTCCGGTGGAATTCGCGATACGCCCTCGGCCGTTCTCGCGCCTCATCGCCGGCCGCGGAGAGGGTGCGTAGGGGGGTGGAGAGGGGGGTGGCGGGGGTGAGTGGGGGCGGCGGGGGATCGACCGTCGCCCGGATCCGGGCGGATTGAGCCGATTCGAGCGCGCCTGGGTGCCCGCGGGGCCGGCAGGGTGGACGCCTCCGTTGTGGGCCGGCGTTACTCCGCTCACCTTCGGATTCGCGACAAGCAGTGTGTACTGCTGTTAAGTCGATAGATATCTGTTCGTATCAGCCGATCAGCACCATACCGGTCATGATCCGATACCGCCCGGGCTGGACCGGTGGGCGCTATCGGTGATCGAAAGAGGACCGGATACGCTGACTTGAGTGATGGCAACGACCTATCGACAAACCGTGTAATCGCCAGCAGACACCAGCAGACAGGAGACCCCTCGTGACCGTCGTCGGGCCGTTCGGGCTGAGCGTGCGGGACCAGGCTCTGGAAGCCGATGTCCAGGTCGGATTGGCGGCTGTCGAGGAAGGCTTGCTCGAGGCCACCAAGAGCGAGGTCCCGTTCATCACAGAGGCCGCCCAGCACCTCGTGCGGGCCGGCGGGAAGCGGTTCCGGCCGCTGCTGGTGATGCTGGCGGCGCAGTTCGGCGACCCTTACGCACCCGGTGTCGTGCCGTCCGCCGTCGTGGTCGAGCTGACCCACCTCGCCACCCTGTACCACGACGACGTCATGGACGAGGCGGCCGTGCGACGCGGCGTGGACAGCGCCAACACGCGCTGGGGCAACTCCGTCGCGGTCCTCACGGGCGACTTCCTGTTCGCCCGAGCCTCCCAGATCCTCGCCGACCTCGGCCCCGAGGCGGTCCGGGTGCAGGCCCTGGCGTTCGAACGGCTGGTCACGGGCCAGATCCTGGAGACCGCCGGTCCCGCGGACGGCCGGGACCCGGTCGAGCACTACCTGGACGTGCTCAGCGGCAAGACGGGCTCCCTGGTGGCGGTCGCGTGCCGGTTCGGCGCGATGATGTCCGGCGCCGACGAGACGGTCGTCGACGTGCTCACGCAGTACGGCGAACGGCTCGGGGTCGCCTTCCAGCTCGCGGACGACGTCCTGGACATCGCCTCCGACTCCCACGAGTCGGGCAAGACGCCGGGTACCGACCTGCGCGAGGGCATCCCGACCCTGCCCGTGCTCCGGCTGCGCGAGCGGGCCGCCCGGATGGGGCTGCCCGAGGACGTCGCACTGTGTGACCTGCTGGACTCCGACCTCAGCGACGACGCCCGGCACGCCGAGGCGCTGGCCGCGCTGCGTGCGCACCCCGCGCTGGAGCAGGCCCGCCGGGACACCGTCCGGTACGCGGAGGAGGCGCGCGCCGCGCTGGCGCCGCTGAGGGAGTGCGACGCCAAGGCGGCCCTGCTCGAACTGTGCGACGCGGTGGTCCACCGCGCCGGCTAGCCGCCCCGCCGGCCTCCCCGCCGAAACGCACACACGAGACGCGAAGCCGACCCCGAGCGCCGTCCCAGGCGCCGGCTCCGTGCGCCGTCCCAGGCGCCGGCTCCGTGCGCCGTACCAAACGCCGGCTCCGTGCGCCGTACCAAACGCCGGCCCGTGCGCCGTACCAAACGCCGGCCCGTGCGCCGTACCAAGCCCGAACCCGTGCGCCGGCCCCGTGCGCCGTACCCCGGCGTCGACACGAGCGTGAACTCCCGCGTGAACGCCCATGTGCATCACCCGCGCCGATCACCCGCGCCGATCACCCGCGCCGAACACCCGCGCCGAACACCGCGCGGCACGCACGGGCGGTGCTTCCGGGTGCGGTTCCCGCGGCACGGTGGTAGGGCTGACATGGGCCCGCGGTGCCGGACCCCTACGGGTCGGGCGGCCGCCGGGCCCCGTGTGTCATACCGGAGGCGTACACGGGATTGGCTCCGAGGTCTGACGCTTCCTCACGGCCGATTTGGTGAGATGGGTACCACGGAAATCACCACTCCTCACCGATTCGGGTGAGAATGGCGGCTCAGGGTGGACCAGCGTGAGGACAGCCGCCGCCGACGACGGAGGTAAGGCACACATGGCACCGTACGAATCCGACGACGCAACGGTCGCCGCACAGGACGAGGACCCGCGCTCCGGCCGGCGCAAGGCCGTCCGGTACGCCGTTCCGGTCGCGGTGGTGGGGGTGGCGGCGGCCACGATCGGGCTGGTCCCGGCGCTCGCCGACTCCGGAGACCCCGATCTGCCCCGGATCACCGCACAGCAGCTCATAGAGAAGATCGCCAAGTCGGACGTGCAGCAGTTGTCCGGCACCGTGCGGGTCAGCACCGACCTGGGACTGCCCGACCTCGGCGGTCTCCAGAACGGCATCGCCCCCGGCGCGTCCCAGGGCTCCGGCGACGGCTCCTCCGCCGACCCGCAGGCCAAGCTCACCGAGCTGGCGACCGGCACGCACACCCTGCGGGTGGCGGCCGACGGCCCGGACCGGCAGAAGCTCTCGCTGCTGGAGCAGGGCGCCGAGTACAGCCTCATCCACGACGGCAAGGACGTCTGGGGCTACGACAGCAAGAGCAATGAGGTCTATCACTCCGACGCGGCCGGATCCGGCAAGGAGGGCCACCGGGCGGAGTCGCCCGCCACGCCCAAGGACTTCGCCGAAGAGGCCCTGAAATCGGTGGACGACACCACGTCCGTCACGGTCGACGGCACCGCGCACGTCGCCGGCCGCGACGCCTACCGGCTGCTGATCAAGCCCAAGCAGTCCGGCACCACGGTCGGCGCGATCACCATCGCCGTGGACGCGAAGACGGGCCTGCCGCTGAAGTTCACCCTGACCCCGAAGAGCGGCGGTGACGCCGTCGTCGACGCCGGCTTCACCCAGGTCTCCTTCGCCAGGCCGGCCGCCTCCACCTTCGACTTCACCCCGCCCAAGGGGGCGAAGGTCACCGAGGACGAGCACGGGTCCGAGGCGCGGGACCACGGCCGGAAGCCGGGCGGGGGCCTCGCCCAGGGCATGGACGGTGCCAAGGTCCTCGGCAAGGGCTGGACGTCCGTCGTCACCTTCGACACCGGTTCCGGGAGCGGTATGCCGTCCGGTTCCCAGGGCGGCGACCTCGGCGGCTTCCTCGACTCGCTCGGGGACAAGGTCTCCGGCAAGTTCGGCAAGGGCACGGTCTTCTCCACCCGCCTGGTCAACGCCCTGATCACCGACGACGGCAAGGTCTACGCCGGCGCCGTGACCAAGGACGCCCTGGTGAAGGCGGCGGACGCGGGGAAGTAACCCCTTCCGGGCACGACGAATCGAGAGGGAGCCGATGGACGCAGCGTCCGCCGCGCACGGGGAGGAGCGCGATGCGGAGGACATGCCGGAGCGTGACCTCGGAGAGGATCGGGCGAGCGTCATCGCCACGCGCGGCCTCACCAAGCGTTACCGCGGCGGACAGCTCGCCGTCGACGGTCTCGACCTGACCGTCCCGGCGGGCAGCGTCTTCGGTTTCCTCGGCCCCAACGGCTCCGGCAAGACCACCACCATCCGCATGCTGATGGGCCTGATCGAGCCGACCGCGGGCACGGCACGCGTGCTGGGCCACCCCGTGCCCCGGTCGGCCCGCGCGGTCCTCCCGCAGGTCGGCGCCCTGATCGAGGGCCCCGCGCTGTACGGCTTCCTGTCCGGCCGGGACAATCTGCTGCGCTACGACGCCGCCGACCCGACCGCCGATCCCCGCACCCGGCGTGCCCGCGTCGGCGCCGCGCTGGACCGGGTGGGTCTCGCGGCGGCCGCGGGCAAGAAGGCGAAGGCCTACTCGCTCGGCATGAAGCAGCGCCTCGGCCTCGCCGCCGCGCTGCTCCGGCCGCGCCGGCTGCTCGTGCTGGACGAGCCCACCAACGGCCTCGACCCGCAGGGCATGCGCGAGATCCGCGGCCTGGTCAGAGAACTGGCCGCCGACGGCACGACCGTCTTCCTCTCCTCCCACCTGCTCGACGAGATCGAGCAG
Organism: Streptomyces sp. NPDC048514; assembly: GCF_043199955.1. Taxonomy (NCBI): domain Bacteria; kingdom Bacillati; phylum Actinomycetota; class Actinomycetes; order Kitasatosporales; family Streptomycetaceae; genus Streptomyces; species Streptomyces sp. NPDC048514. The sequence continues at coordinate 126,499 of NZ_JBICWT010000013.1, forward strand.
GTGTGCACCCATGCGGCGGTGATGACCCGGGGCCGGCTCGTCACCCAGGGCGCGGTGGCCGACCTGGCGGCCGGAGCACGCGGCCGGCTGGTGGTGACCACCCCGGACCCGGCCGAGGCGGCCCGGGTGCTCAAGGAACAGGGCGTCGGGGACGTGACCGCCGACGGCGACCGGGTCACCGGCGAGCCGCCCGAGCGGGATCTCGCCGAGGTGACCGCGGCTCTGGTGGCCGCGGGCGTCCGCGTCCGGGGCCTCACGCTCGAACGGGCCTCGCTGGAGGATGCGTTCGTGGCACTGACGGGGGAGGGCTTCGATGTCGCGGGCTGAGGTGGTGGAGGTGACGGCGGCCGTACGCAGGCCGAGTCCGCTGTGGACCTTCGGACTGCTGCGCAGCGAAGTGATCACCACGCTGCGGCGCTGGCGCACACTCGCCCTGCTCGGGGTGCTGGCCGCGGTGCCGGTGCTGGTGGGTGTCGCGGTGAAGGTCGAGACGAGCGGCGGTCCGGCGTCGGGCGGAGGCGGTGCGGAAGGCCCGGCGTTCATCTCGCAGATCACCAACAACGGCCTGTTCCTGGTGTTCACGGCGCTGGCCGCCACCCTGCCGTTCTTCCTGCCGATGGCCGTCGGTGTCGTCGCGGGCGACGCGATCGCGGGCGAGGCGGGCGCGGGCACCCTGCGCTATCTGCTGGTCGCCCCGGCCGGCGGCACCCGCCTGCTGCTGACCAAGTACGCGACCGTGATGGTCTTCTGTGTCCTGGCCACCCTGGTCGTCGCCGCATCGGCGCTGATCGTCGGCGTTCTGCTCTTCCCGCTGGGTGAGCTGACGACCATATCCGGCACCCGGATCAGCTTCGCCGAGGGGCTTGGCCGGGCCCTGCTGATCGCGCTGGCCGTGGCCGCCTCACTGGTGGGCGTGGCGGCCCTCGGCCTGTTCGTGTCGACCCTGACCAACAGCGGCATCGCGGCGATGGCGACCACCGTCGGCCTGCTCATCACGGTCCAGATCCTCGACCAGATACCCCAGCTGCACGCGCTGCAGCCGTACTTCTTCTCGCACTACTGGCTGTCCTTCGCCGACCTGATGCGCGACCCCGTCTACTGGGACGACCTGACGAAGAACCTCGGCCTGCAGGCGCTGTACGCCGCCGTGTTCGGCTCGGCGGCCTGGGCGCGGTTCACGGCGAAGGACATCAACGCCTGAGCGGGCTCACACGCTCTCGTACGGGAAGCGGGCGGCGGGCGCGTCCTGTGCGAAGAACGTCTTGGCGCGCGCCAGCGCCTCGGTGTCCCGCAGCACGTCGCCGCGCGCGCTGCCGTTGCCCAGCAGCACTCCGCCGAAGCGCATCCCCAGGTACGCGGCCGAGTTGTTGAGGGTGCCGACGTAGGGATCGGCGACGGACGGTTCGGGGTCCGCCAGGGCGGCGATGCCCCAGAGCGTGCGGCCGGCCATCGCCGCCTTGAAGCCGAGACCGGGGGTGCGCAGCCAGGCGGACCAGTGGTCCAGGTAGTTCTTGGTCAGGGCGGAGACCGAGTACCAGTACAACGGCGAGGCGATCACGATGTCCGTCGCCGCGAGCGTGGCTTCCAGCAGCCGGCCGGCGGAGGTGGACTCCGGCGGCCGTACGTGGTCACTGTCGTGCCGCAGGTCCACGAAGTCCGGCAACGGGTCCTCGGCGAGGCGGACCCAGTGCTGCCCGACGTCCCCGGGAAGCTGTTCGGCGGCCCTGCGGGCCAGCGACTCGGTGTTGCCCTCGGCGCGGGCACTGCCCAGGACGAAGAGGAAGCGGCGGCTCATGGGTCCCCCAGACGAAGCGGTGGCGAAGTTCAAATAAAAGCGTGTGCATTTTATGCATGCGCAATCAATTTTGGCCAGGGTGCGGCTGGTGCGAGGCTGTGACGTCGCAGTGACGCGGAAGCCGACCGGAACCGACACACTGGTTGGCAGGACGCGTACGACCGGATCGTGACGCCGGGGGAGTGAGGGAAAGCCGATGTCTCGACTCAGCTTCGAGAAGAAGCGGGCGCAGCAGCCCGCGGCGCATCCGGCGGTGGTGGCCGTCCGGGTGACCGGGCCGGCCGGCGCGTCGGTGGGCGGGACGGACATAGTGGCTGCGCCGGGGGAGCGGATCCAGCAGGCCGTGCTGGACCACCTCCAGCGCCTGGCCATCAGCCTCGGCGCCCCCATACGGGCCACGATCCACGACGAGTACGCGGGCTGTGTGGTTCCGCTGGAGGTCTCGGCCGACGGCTCCAGCCGGATGACCGGGGAGCCGGTCCCGGTGGCCGCGAACGCGTCACCGGCAGTGGCGGAGGCACCGGCCGGGCCGCCGCCGGAGCCGGCGGACCGGTTCGGCCCCGCTCCGGTCATGGACGCGCTGCCCTCCGCGCTCATCCCGGTGTCCACCGAGCCGGAGCCGGCGCACGCCCCCACCCACACCCCGCCCCGGGGTTTCGACGCCGTGGCCGAGGAGGTGCTCGGGGACGGCCCCGTGACCGAGACCGCCGAGGGCGCCGAACTGCTCACCGAGCCGATGACGCGGATCAACGACGCCGTACGGGCGGGCCGGATCGACGCGGCCGCCGAACTCGCCGACCGCACGGTCACCGAGGCATCGGCCGTCCTGGGCCCCCGCCACGCCGAGGTGCTCCATCTGCGGGAACTGACCGCCTACATCGCCTACCTGGCGGGCGACCCGGCCCGCGCCTTCCACCTGTCCCTGGACCTCGCCCGGCTGCGCCGCCAGGCATGGGACATGGAGGCGGCCTACGGCAACGTGCAGAGCGCCGCGACCGCCTGGCGCGCGGTGCGCGAGCCCGAGGAGGGGCTGCGGATGGGCCGTGACCTGATCGACCTGTGGGCCGATCTCGCCGCCGAGCCGGGTCCCGCGGCCGACGACCCGCGGCCTCTGGAATCCGCCCGTGCCCGCATGACCCGCCTCACCGACCGGGCGGCCCGCGCGGCACAGGCCTAGGGCCTGTCCGACGATTGCCGTCTGCCCCGCGACGCCATGCGCCCACTCGCGCCGCACCGGGCCCTGACCCACCGACGTCCGGTACGGGGCCCAGGGCCCGGCACTCCCTCGGCTTCCCGCCGGGGGACCACGCCTGCGGGACCCGGACACCCGCTCACCGGGACCGGTGCGGCAGGGACGGCGCACGGGTACCGGTGCCACTAGTGCACGCAGAACTCGTTGCCCTCCGGGTCCGCCATCACCACCCACGCGCCGGAGGGCTCCGTCACCTCCCGCAGCACCCGCGCGCCCAGCACCTCCAGCCGTGCCACCTCCTGCGCCCGCAGTCCCTCACCGGGATGCAGGTCGAGATGGAGCCGGTTCTTGCCGGTCTTCGCCTCCGGCACGCGCTGGAACAGCAGCCGCCGCCCGAGCCCGGTACCGGTCCGGTGGTCGTACGGGTCGTCGGGGTGCCGAACGGCGATCAGGTCGCGGAAGGCGGGACGGCCGTGGTACTCGACGGTGGCCTCACCCGACAGCGCTCCCAGCTCCAGCAGCCCTTCGATCAGGGCGCTGTTGTCCTCGGCGGTGTAGTGCAGTGCGGCGGCCCAGAAGTCGGCCTGGCTGTGCGGGTCGCCCGTGTCGATGACGAGCTTCCAGTGCAGCGGGGCGGGCGTGGGTGCGGGTGTCGTGGTCATGGTCACCACTTATAGCCGCCCCCACCGGCCGGGCGAGCGGATTCCCGAACGGTGGTTCCGGCGGTGGCCGTCGGCTACGGTCTCGCCGCGTCGCTGCCCGGCCCGCAGGGATCCGGCACGGAAACGTCCGGCTTGGCGAGGCTCTGCGCGGCGAGGCTCGGTGCGCGAGGGTCCGGCGCGCAGGCGCCTGGTGTGGCGAGGCCCGGTGCTGAAGGGTCCGGCACGGCGAGGCCCGGCACGGCGAGGCCCGGCACGGCGAGGCCCGGTTCGGCGAGGCCCGGTTCGGCGGGGCCCGGTTCGGGAAGGCCCGGTTCGGCGGGGCCGGTGAGGGTGCGGGCCGTCCGGCGCGCGGTGCGCAGCGCGTTGCCCGTGAGCAGCACCAGCGCCACCCAGACCAGCGCGAACCCGGCCCAGCGCTCGAACGGCATCGCCTCGCCGAAGTAGAGGACGCCGAGCAGGAACTGGAAGACGGGGGCCAGGTACTGCAGCAGGCCCAGCGTGGACAGTGGCACGCGGATCGCCGCCGCGCCGAAGCAGACCAGTGGCAGAGCGGTGACGAGTCCGGTGGACGCGAGAAGGGCGGCGTGCCCGGTGCCGTCGTCGACGAAGCTGCAGTCACCGTGCGCGATGAGCCACAGCAGATAGGCGAGGGCGGGCAGGAACTGGATAGCGGTCTCGGCGGCCAGCGACTCCACACCGCCGAGGGCCACCTTCTTCTTCACCAGGCCGTAGGTGGCGAAGGAGAAGGCGAGACAGAGCGAGATCCACGGCGGGCGGCCGTATCCGACGGTCAGCACGACGACGGCGGCGAGGCCGGTCGCGACCGCCGCCCACTGCACGGGCCGCAGCCGCTCCTTGAGCAGCAGCACCCCCATCGCGATGGTGACCAGCGGGTTGATGAAGTACCCGAGGGAGGACTCGACGACATGGCCGGAGTTCACGGCCCATATGTAGACGCCCCAGTTCACCGTGATGACGGCCGCCGCCACGACGACGAGCGCGAGCCGGCGCGGCTGGCGCAGCAGTTCCCCGGCCCAGGCCCAGCGCCGTACGAAGAGCAGGGCGACGGCCACGAAGACCAGGGACCACACCATGCGGTGGGCGAGGATCTCGAGCGCCCCGGCGGGCTTGAGCAGCGGCCAGAACAGCGGCACCAGCCCCCACATGCCGTAGGCGGCGAAGCCGTTCAGCAGGCCTGTTCGATGTTCACCCTTGGATGTCCCGGCCACGGGCCCTCCCTCACGTCGCAGCCACGCGGGAACGAAGGTAACGCCGATGGCATCCGCCTGTCATGCCCGTATCGCCATACGGTCATGACAGGCGGGGGGAGGGTGCTCTCGAAGGGCGGACAGGGCTCGGCCAACGGCTGCTCACGGTCCTGGCCAGGTCCTTAGTGGCAGCTCGGAGCCGGTCACGGGCCCTAGTGCCGCGGGGCTCACCGGAGGCCGGCTCAGCCCTTGAGCGCGACGGTGATCGCCTCCGCGAGAGGGGTGGCCGGGCGGCCGGCCAGTCGCGACAGGTCACCGGTGGAGACGACCAGCTCGCCCTTCTCGATCGACGCGTCGACGCCGGCCAGGATCTCGGCCAGCGGTTCCGGCAGCCCGGCGCCGGTCAGGATGCCCTTCTGCGTCTCGCCGGAGACGGCGTTGTAGACGATCTCCCGGCCGGTCTGCCGGCTCAGCTCGGCCGCGTACTCGGCGAAACTCCAGGCCTCGTCGCCGCCCAGCTCGTACGTCGTGTTCTCGTGTCCCTCGCCGGTGAGAACCGCGACCGCCGCGGCCGCGTAGTCGGCGCGCGAGGCCGAGGAGACCCGGCCCGCACCGGCCGCCGCCACGACCGCGCCGTGCTCCAGCACCGGGGCCAGGTTCTCGGTGTAGTTCTCGTGGTACCAGCCGTTGCGCAGCAGCGTGTACGGCAGGCCGGAGGCGAGCAGCACCTCCTCGGTGGCCCGGTGGTCGTCGGCCAGCGCGGCGGTCAGGCTGCCGGGGGCACTGGTGTACGCGAGCAGCGCCACGCCCGCCGCCCTCGCCGCGTCGATGACGACCGAGTGCTGCCGCACCCGGCCCTTGTCGAACTCGTTGCCCGAGATCAGCAGGACCTTGTCGCCGGCCGCGAACAGGCCGTCGAAGGTCTCGGGCGCGTTGTAGTCGGCGACGGCGACCCGCACTCCGCGGGCCGCCGGGCCGGCGGCCTTGTCCGCGTCGCGCACGACCGCGGTGATCCGCTCCGCCGGGACCTTCTCCAGGAGCTGCTCCACTACGTGTCGGCCGAGGTGGCCGGTGGCTCCGGTGACGACGATGCTCATGGGTGCAAACTCCTCGTTCGGGTGGCTGTGCCACTTACCCTAGGAGAAGCGCTTTCTCGTGGAAAGTACCCACTTTGAAGTAAGGTACTGGCATGGCGGTAAGTAACAGCAGGGCGCGTACCGGCGCCGAGGCCGAGGCACAGTGTCCCTACCGGCTGGTCCTGGAGCACGTCACCAGCCGCTGGGGCGTGCTGGTGCTGATCGAGCTGCTGGCGGGCGCGCGACGGTTCAGCGAGCTGCGCCGGGCCATCGGCCGGGTGGGACGGGTCAGCGAGAAGATGCTCGCCCAGACCCTGCAGACCCTGGAGCGCGACGGCCTGGTCCACCGGGACGCCAAGCCGGTCATCCCGCCCCGGGTCGACTACTCGCTCACCGGCCTCGGCCGTGAGGCGGCGGAACAGGTGCGCACCCTGGCCACGTGGACCCACGACCGCATGGACGAGGTGGAAAAGGCCCGACGGGCATACGACGAGGCCCGGGAACAGCGGTCCCGGGCCTCGTGACACGGCGGCCGGCTCAGCCGACGACGGTCCAGGTGTCACCGCCGGCGAGCAGCGCGGACAGGTCGCCCTTGCCGCGCTGCTCGATCGCCGCGTCGAGCTGGTCGGCCATCGCCGAGTCGTACACCGGCCGTTCCACCGAGCGGAAGACTCCGATCGGCGTGTGGTGCAGGGTGTCCGGGTCGGCCAGCCGGGACAGGGCGAACGCGGTCGTCGGGGAGGCGGTGTGCGCGTCGTGGACGACGATGTCCGCCTCGTTGTCCGGGGTCACCGTCACCACGCTCAGATCACCGGTCCGCCGGTCACGCACGACACCGCGCGTCCCGTCGGCACCGAAGCGGATGGGCTGCCCGTGCTGGAGGCGGATCAGCGCCTCGTCGGCCTGCTGCTTGTCCTTCAGGGCGTCGAAGGCGCCGTCGTTGTAGATGTTGCAGTTCTGGTAGATCTCGATCAGAGCCGTGCCCGGGTGATCGGCGGCGGCGCGCAGCACCTCGGTCAGATGCTTGCGGTCGGAGTCGATCGTGCGCGCCACGAAGGACGCCTCCGCGCCGATCGCCAGCGACACCGGGTTGAACGGCGCGTCCAGGGAACCCATCGGCGTCGACTTGGTGACCTTGCCGACCTCGGAGGTAGGCGAGTACTGGCCCTTGGTCAGGCCGTAGATCCGGTTGTTGAACAGCAGGATCTTCAGGTTCACATTGCGGCGCAGCGCGTGGATCAGGTGGTTGCCGCCGATGGACAGGGCGTCGCCGTCACCGGTGACGACCCACACGCTCAGATCCCGGCGGGAGGCGGCCAGGCCGGTCGCGATCGCCGGGGCGCGGCCGTGGATGGAGTGCATCCCGTAGGTGTTCATGTAGTACGGGAAACGGGAGGAGCAGCCGATCCCGGAGACGAAGACGATGTTCTCCTTGGCCAGCCCCAGCTCGGGCATGAAGCCCTGCACGGCGGCCAGGATCGCGTAGTCACCGCATCCCGGGCACCAGCGCACCTCCTGGTCCGACTTGAAGTCCTTCATCGACTGCTTGGCCTCGGCCTTGGGGACCAGCTGCAGCAGCCCGTGGGTGGCGTCAGTCATCGATGGCCTCCTTCAGCACCGCGGCGAGCTGCTCCGCCTTGAACGGCATGCCGTTGACCTGGTTGTAGGAACGGGCGTCGACCAGGTACCTCGCCCGGATCAGGGTGGCCAGCTGTCCCAGGTTCATCTCCGGGACGATCACCTTGTCGTACTGCTTCAGCACGTCCGCGAGATTGCGCGGGAAGGGGTTCAGATGGCGCAGGTGGGCCTGCGCGATGGAGTCGCCGGCCGTGCGCAGCCGCCGCACCGCCGCCGTGATCGGGCCGTAGGTCGAGCCCCAGCCCAGCACCAGCGTCCTCGCGCCGTGCGGGTCGTCCACCTCGATGTCCGGGACCTCGATCCCGTCGATCTTGGCCTGGCGGGTGCGGACCATGAAGTCGTGGTTGGCCGGGTCGTAGGAGATGTTGCCCGTGCCGTCCTGCTTCTCGATGCCGCCGATGCGGTGCTCCAGGCCCGGTGTGCCCGGGATCGCCCACGGCCGGGCGAGAGTCCGCGGGTCCCGCTTGTAGGGCCAGAAGACCTCGGTGCCGTCGTCGAGGGTGTGGTTCGGACCGGAGGCGAACCGCACGCGCAGGTCCGGCAGCTCCTCCAGATCCGGGATCCGCCACGGCTCGGAGCCGTTGGCCAGATAGCCGTCGGAGAGCAGGAAGACGGGGGTCCGGTACGTCAGCGCGATCCGGACCGCCTCCAGCGCCGCGTCGAAGCAGTCCGCCGGCGTCCTGGGCGCGACCACCGGCACCGGGGCCTCGCCGTTGCGGCCGTACATCGCCTGCAGCAGGTCCGCCTGCTCCGTCTTGGTCGGCAGACCGGTGGACGGGCCGCCGCGCTGGATGTCGATCACGAGCAGTGGCAGCTCCAGCGAGACCGCGAGCCCGATCGTCTCGCTCTTCAGGGCCACACCCGGCCCGGACGTGGTCGTGACCGCCAGCGAGCCGCCGAACGCCGCGCCCAGCGCCGCGCCGATGCCGGCGATCTCGTCCTCCGCCTGGAAGGTCCGCACGCCGAAGTTCTTGTGCCTGCTCAGCTCGTGCAGGATGTCCGAGGCCGGCGTGATCGGGTACGAGCCCAGGAACAGCGGCAGATCGGCCTGCTGCGAGGAGGCGATCAGGCCGTACGCCAGGGCGAGGTTGCCGGAGATGTTCCGGTAGGTGCCGACCGGGAAGGCCTTGGCGGCCGGGGCGACCTCGTAGGAGACCGCGAAGTCCTCCGTCGTCTCACCGAAGTTCCAGCCGGCCCGGAACGCGGCGATGTTGGCCTCCGCGATCTGCGGCTTCTTCGCGAACTTCGACTTCAGGAACTTCTCGGTGCCCTCGGTGGGCCGGTGGTACATCCAGCTCAGCAGGCCCAGAGCGAACATGTTCTTGCTGCGCTCGGCCTCCTTGCGGGAGAGCTCGAACTCCTTCAGCGCCTCCACCGTGAGGGTGGTCAGCGGCACCGGGTGCAGGCTGTAGCCGTCGAGCGAGCCGTCCTCCAGCGGAGAGCTGTCGTAGCCCACCTTCTGCAGGGCGCGCTTGGTGAACTCGTCGGTGTTGACGATGATCTCCGCACCGCGCGGCAGGTCGCCGATGTTCGCCTTCAGGGCGGCCGGGTTCATCGCGACCAGCACGTTCGGCGCGTCGCCCGGGGTGAGGATGTCGTGGTCGGCGAAGTGGAGCTGGAACGAGGAGACACCGGGCAGGGTGCCTGCCGGGGCGCGGATCTCGGCGGGGAAGTTCGGCAGGGTGGAGAGGTCGTTGCCGAAGGACGCGGTCTCCGAGGTGAACCGGTCCCCGGTGAGCTGCATGCCGTCACCCGAGTCCCCCGCGAACCGGATGATCACCCGGTCCAGGCGCCGCACGTCCTTCGCTCCGCCCGGATTGCGCTGTTCTCCTACGACGGCTTCGTCCGCGTGCTCCGTTGGGCTGCTGACCTGGCTGGTCACTGAACTGGACCTCCTTCGAGGCGGCTGTCCGGGGCGTGGTCTGTCCCACGGACCATCCCAGGATCAACCCTACGTCGGTAAGGGTCGCCCTCCCGAGGTCATCCGAGAACCGGATGACATTTCGAGACGGCCTGTCGCGCTGGCCCCCATGATGTCCCGCATCTCTCAAGCGCTCCTCAAAGCGCTCCGCGCGCCTCCCCCGGTTCCTCCTTCCGCCGCCCGGCTCCCGCCCCGGCCCCTGCCGCCTGGGTGCCGCCGCCCGGCTCCCGCCGCCTGGGGCCCGCCCCGCCCGGGCCTCCGTGCTCCCGGCCTCCGTGCTCCCGGCTTCCGCGCTCCGGATCCCACCAGGTCGGTCATCGGGTCACACCGGGGCACTCACCAGGTCACTCGCCGGTCCGGGCGAACGCGTCACGAGTTCAGATACGTCAGCACGGCCAGGACCCGCCGGTGGTCACCGTCGCTCGGGGCCAGACCGAGCTTAAGGAAGATGTTGCTGACGTGCTTCTCCACCGCCCCGGCGCTGACCACCAGCTGCCGGGCGATCGCCGAGTTCGTCCGCCCCTCGGCCATCAGCCCGAGCACCTCGCGCTCGCGCGGGGTGAGCCCCACCAGCACGTCCTGCTTACGACTGCGCCCGAGCAGCTGCGCGACCACCTCCGGGTCCAGCGCCGTACCGCCCTCGGCCACCCGCACCACCGCGTCGACGAACTCCCGCACGTCCGCGACCCGGTCCTTGAGCAGATACCCCACACCCCGGCTGGATCCGGCCAGCAGCTCGGTGGCGTAACGCTCCTCCACGTACTGCGACAGCACCAGCACCCCGAGCCCCGGGTGGGCCTTGCGCAGCGTCACGGCCGCCCGCACCCCCTCGTCGGTGTGCGTCGGCGGCATCCGCACGTCCGCCACCACCACGTCGGGCAGGGCGCCCTGCGCATGCAGCTCGGCGATGGTCTTCACCAGCGCCTCCGCGTCCCCGACACCGGCCACCACGTCGTGCCCCCGGTCGGTCAGCAGCCGGGTCAGGCCCTCCCTGAGCAGCACTGAATCCTCGGCGATGACCACCCGCACCCTGTCCTCCACGATCTCTCGGCCCCCCACACCCACACCCCGTCACCGCGACGACGTCCGACGACGTCCGTCCCTGAGCGCGTCATACGGAAGTGACGCGCGTCCGTACGGAAGTCCAGCATTCCAGCATTCGGGCCGAGCCGCCGCACTCGGTGATGCCGGGCGGTGCCGGCGAGGTGGTCGTCATGCCGGGGAGACGGGCCCGGTTCGGGATCCCGCGGGGTGCCGGTGGGTATGGACGGACGCCTGTCTCACACGGCCCCGCCGGGCCTCACAGCCGTGTCCGCCAGGGAAGTTCCGCGATCACGCGGGTCGGGCCGCCGGCCGGGGAATCCACCATGAGGATGCCGTCCACCGCGTCCAGACGTCCGGCGAGGCCGGCCAGGCCCGACCCGCGTGAGACGTCCGCGCCGCCCACGCCGTCGTCGCTCACCTGCAGCATCAGCCGGTCCTCCGAGCGCCACACGTCGACGGAGGCGGAACGGGCCCCGCTGTGCTTGCTGATGTTCTGCAGCAGCTCGGAGACGGTGAAGTAGGCGATGCCCTCGATGGCCGGGGCGGGCCGGGCGGGCAGGTCGACCTCGACCCGCACCGGCACCGTGCAGCGGGAGGCGACGGAGGACAGGGCCGCGTCCAGGCCCCGGTCCGTGAGCACGGCCGGATGGATGCCGCGGGCCAGGTCGCGCAGCTCCTGCAGCGCCGTCTTCACCTCGCCGTGCGCCTCCTCCACCATCCGGGCCGCGGCCCTGGGGTCCTCCTGGAGCTTCTCCTTCGCCAGCCCCAGATCCATGGCCAGACCGACCAGCCGGGCCTGCGCCCCGTCGTGCAGATCCCGCTCGATACGCCGCAGGTCGGCCGCGGCCGTGTCGACCACGACCCCACGGTCCGACTCCAGCTCCTCCACCCGCGCCGACAGCGGCGACGGCCCCAGCAGCCCCCGCACGAGCAGCCCGTCCACGGTCGTCAGGGCCCGTACGAGCCAGGGTGTGGCCAGAGTGAAGACCAGACCGACGAGCGCGGTCACGGTGATCTCGAACGGGTTGTCGAGATAGACGCTGTGGTGCGCGTCGCCGTACAGCTGCAGACCCCCGCTTCCGGCGTACGCCGGGAACACCCAGAACCACAGCGGATACGTCAGCAGCGCCCAGCCGACGGTCCAGAAGGTCACGGCCACGGAGAACGAGAACACCGCCCACGGGAACTGCACCAGCGCGTACAGCAGGTGCCGCCAGGAGACGCCGCTCTTGAGGACCGCGCCCATCCAGGCCAGCGCGCCCGGCTTGGGCACCCGCAGCGGCTCCGGGTCGGCCACGTCCAGGTGGAGCAGCCCACGCGCGCGTGCCCGCTCCAGCGCGCCGAAGCCACGGCAGCCGACGAGCGCCGCCGCCAGCACCGGGACGCCGAGGAACGTCACGAGCAGGCCCGCGCCGAGCGAGACCATCGTCACCGTCCAGGTGAACAGCACGATGGAGATCGGCAGGCTCAGCAGGACATGGCCGAGCTCACGCCACGCGCGCGCCTCGAACGGCGCCCGCAGCGCGGCGGGCAGCCGGTGACCGGTTCCGGCGGGCTGCCCGTGCCCGTGCCCGTACTCGTGTGCGTAGTGCGTGGCCATCGAATGCCGTCCCGTCCGTCTCGTCTTCGTGTCTTCTCGTCTTCGTGTCTTCTCGACTGCGCGACCGCGTGTCTTCGCGACCCCTCGTGTCTTCACGTCCGGGTGGCCGCTCAGCCGTATCTCCAGGGTCGTGCGCCGCGCGCCGCAGAGCCATGAAGGCCGTCGGCGTCTTGGGCGGGGGGTTTTCCCCACCCCGGGAGCGGCGGAGGACGGCCACCCCCCGTCCGGGTGCCGGGGGACGGAGACACGCGCCTGCCCGGGCGGGCCTACGCCTTCCGGTCCCGCCACGGCAGTTCAGCGGTGACCACCGTCGGGCCGCCGGCCGGTGAGTCGAGCACGAACAGGCCGTCCACCGCGCCCAGCCGGTCCGCCAGACCGCGCATGCCGGTACCTCCGTCGAGCCGGGCCCCGCCCTGGCCGTCGTCCCGGACCTGGATGAGCAGCCGGGTGTCCGAACGCCACACGTCGATGGAAGCCGTCCGGGCCCGGCTGTGCTTGCTGATGTTCTGCAGCAGCTCGGAGACGGTGAAGTACGCGATGCCCTCGATGGCCTCCGCCGGCCGGTCCGGCAGGTCCACGCTCACCGTCACCGGCACCGTGCAGCGCGAGGCGACCGAAGAGAGGGCCGCGTCCAGGCCCCGGTCCGTGAGCACCGCCGGATGGATGCCGCGGGCCAGGTCACGCAGTTCCTGCAGGGCCAGTTTCACCTCACCGTGCGCCTCGTCCACCATCGCCGCCGCGGTGTCCGGGTCCTCCAGCAGCTTCTCCTTGGCCAGACCGAGGCCCATCGCCAGGTTGACCAGCCGGGCCTGCGCCCCGTCGTGCAGGTCGCGCTCGATCCGGCGCAGATCCGCCGCGGCCGTGTCGACCACGACCCCGCGGTCGGACTCCAGCTCGGCGATCCGGCGTTCCAGCTCGTCGGAGGGCGACAGCAGTCCCCGCACCATCGCCCGGTCGACGTTCGCGAGTCCACGCGCGAGGTACGGCAGCACCGGCCACAGCACGAACAGCGAGATCAGCACGATGCAGAAGGTGAGGATGCCCCAGGGCAGCCGGATGGCGTCGTACAGCAGCGTCCGCCAGCCCACCGGGTCCTTCAGCGCCATCCGCAGCCGCTGCGCCAGGCCCCCGCCCCTGGCGAGCGGCAGCGGCGTCGGCTCCTCCACCCGCACCCCGAGCAGTTTCCGCGCCCGGATCCGCTCCAGCTTGCCCAGCTGGCGGGCGCCCAGCAGGCCGAGCGCGAGCAGCGGCAGGCCGATCACCGTGACGGTGAGGGCTCCTCCGGTGGCCAGCACCGTGACGGCGTAGACGAAGCCGAACACCGCCACGGGCAGATTCAGCAGGAGATGCGCGATCTCCTTCCAGGTGTGCGCCTCGTAGGCCGGCCGCGGCCGGGGCAGACGGCCGGCACCGGTCCGGCCGGCACCGGTCCGTTGGGCACCGTCGGCCCGGTGGGCGTCGTCGGCCCGGTGGGTGTCGTCGGGCCGGTCGGTACCGCCGGGCCGGTCGGCGGCGAAGCTGGGAGCGGTCATACCGGTCAGCCTGCCGTGCCCGGTACCTTCCGCGCCATGCGGTACGCCGCCCTGCGCCGACGGGGGAAATCCCCACCCCGGCCCCACCTTCGATTCCTCCCCGGCCCTCACCCCGGCCCCGCCCCGCGTCTCAGGGCGTGACGGGCTGCTTACCTCTTCTTTATCAGGGCCTAGACTCCGGTGCGTACATCCTTGAAGCACGTTGCATCACACAGTTCACCGAAGTCACGAGGTCAGAGAGCGAGGGACGGACGGTGCGGGAGACGTTGGGGGGCTCGCCGGCCGCCGCGGCGGACGTCATCGCGGCCGGCTATTTCCGGTCCTATTCGGTTGTCGGACTGCTCGCCCTCGTCGGCGTGCTGTTCGTCGCGGTCGCGTTCGGCGCGGGCCGCCTGCTGCGCCCGGTGGTGCCGACTCCGGAGAAACTGCTGACCTACGAGTGCGGCGTCGACCCCGTCGGTGAGGGCTGGGCCCACACCCAGGTCCGCTACTACGTCTACGCCTTCCTCTACGTGATCTTCGCGGTGGACTCCATCTTCCTGTTCCCCTGGGCGACGGTCTTCGCCGCCCCCGGCTACGGCGCGACGACCCTCGTGGAGATGTTCATCTTCCTCGGCTTCCTCGCCGTGGGCCTGCTGTACGCATACAAGAAGGGCGTCCTGGCATGGACGTGAACCCCTCGGTCTCCGAGCCTGTCCTGCTGCCCGAGCCCCAGCGGCTTGGCGCGCTCGCGCGCCTGGCGCCCGAGCCGATGAAGGTGGTCCTGAACTGGGGCCGCCGCTACTCGCTCTGGGTCTTCAACTTCGGCCTCGCCTGCTGCGCGATCGAGTTCATCGCCGCGTCGATGGCTCGCCACGACTTCATCCGGCTCGGCGTCATCCCCTTCGCGCCGGGGCCCCGCCAGGCCGACCTGATGGTGGTCTCCGGCACGGTCACGGACAAGATGGCCCCGGCCGTCAAGCGCCTGTACGAGCAGATGCCCGAGCCCAAGTACGTCATCTCCTTCGGAGCCTGCTCGAACTGCGGCGGCCCGTACTGGGACTCCTACTCCGTCACCAAGGGCGTCGACCAGATCATCCCGGTGGACGTGTACGTCCCCGGCTGCCCGCCGCGCCCCGAGGCGCTGCTCCAGGGCATCCTCAAGCTCCAGGAGAAGATCGCCCGCGAATCCCTGGGGGAGCGGTACGGCGCCGGTTCCGCCCGGCCGTCCGCGGCCGCCCTGCAGAGCGGCCTGGTGGAGCCTCCGGCCCCGGCCGGCGAAGGGGATGCCCGATGAGCACGGCCGGCTGGCTGCCCGCCCCCGCAGAGGACCTCTTCGGCACGGACGCCACGGCCGAGGAGTCGTACGACGTCCTGACCGTGGACGTACCGCCGTCCGCCTGGCTCACCGCCCTGGAGACGGCCCGTACGACCCTGTCCTGCACCTATTTCGACTGGCTGAGCGCGGTCGACGAACCCGGCACCGGCTTCCGCGTGTCCGCCCATCTCGTCGCGCTGAACCCGGTCCGCAGGCTCCTCGTCCGCACGACCGTCCCGCACGAGGCACCGACGCTGCCGTCCGCCGTCGGCGTCTACGCGGGCGCCGCCTGGCACGAGCGTGAGACCCACGAGATGTTCGGGGTGGTCTTCGCCGATCACCCCGGACTCGAGCACCTGCTGCTCCCCGAGAACTTCGAGGGCCACCCGCTCCGCAAGGACTTCGTGCTCGCCGCCCGTGTCGCCAAGGCGTGGCCCGGCGCCAAGGAGCCGGGGGAGTCCGCGGCGGGTGCGGGGCACGGTGGCCCCAAGCGCCGCCAGATGCTGCCCCCGGGCGTCCCCGACCCGAACGAGTGGGGCCCGCTCAAGGGTCAGCTGCCGGCCGCCCCCACCCGCCCGGCCCGCGCGGCCGGACGCCCGGCGGCAGAGCGTCCCACCCGCACCCCCGGCGAACGCCCGCCCCGACGCACCCGCACTGCGGCAGAGGGCTCCACCGGCCGGACCGCGGCAACCACCGCCGCGGCAGCGGCCGCAGCCGCCGCCACGGAGGACGCCACGGGGACGCGACCGGAGGAGTCTGCCGCGGGTGCCGCCGGTGCTACAGGTGGTGCGGGTGCTGTGGGTGCCACGGGTGCTGCGGGTGCCGTGGACGTGCCTTCGGAGGGTCCGGCCGCCGAAGCCTCGGTGGCACACGAGCCCGGCCCGGCTCAGCCGGCCGCTCCCGCCGCTGCACCAGCACCGGCACCGGCCCCAGGGCGACCGCGCCGCGCGCGCACCGCCTCTCAGGGATCGGCCTCGCAACGAGCCCGGAAACCGGCCGAACCCGCAACGACCGAACCCGCAACGACTGACGCCGCACCGGCCGAAGCCGCGCCGACTGACGCCGAGTCGGCGGAAACCGCCCCGACTGAACCGGGGTCGACTGAACCGGGGTCGACTGAACCGGGTTCGCCTGAACCGGAGTCGGCGGAATCGGCTTCGGCGGAATCGGGCAGGGCCGTTCGGTCTGCCCGGCGGAGCACGGCCCCGCGCAGTTCGGACGCGCCCTGGCATCACGCGCGCCCGGCCTTCGACGGACCGGAGCCGACGCCTCCGTCCCGCCCGGAGGAATCCGCGCAGACCCCCGAGCCCGAAACCGCCGAGCATCCCCGAGAGCCCGGCACACCCGAAGTACCCCAGGAACCTCAAGAGCCCCGAGAACCACAAGCCCCGGTGGAGTCCGCCGAGCAGGAAGCGCCCGGCGACGGCCCCGCCCGGCCAGGCCACTCCGACCGCACCGACCGTCCGGACCACACCCGCCCGGACCAGCCCGATCGCCCGGACCACCCCGACCACTCCACAGGAGGCCCGCAGTGAACGACGTGTCGGACGTCGCCCTGCGACTCCTCGTCGTGTTCGTCGTCTTCCTCACGTTCCCGCTGATCGTGGGCCAGACCGAGCACAAGGTGATGGCCCATATGCAGGGCCGCCTCGGCCCGATGTACGCGGGCGGCTTCCACGGCTGGGCCCAGCTCATCGCGGACGGCGTGAAGTTCGCCCAGAAGGAGGACGTGGTCCCGGCGGGTGCCGACCGCCGCGTCTTCCAGCTCGCCCCCGCGGTCGCCCTGCTGCCGTACCTCCTCGTCCTGCTCGCCATCCCGATCGGCCCGAGCGAGGGCGCCGTCGGCCAGGTCCTGGACGCCGGCGTGTTCTTCGTACTCGCGGTGATGGGCGTCGGCGTCCTCGGTTCGCTGATGGCCGGCTGGGCCAGCGCGAACAAGTTCTCCCTGCTCGGCGGCCTGCGCACAGCCGCCCAGCTGCTCGCCTACGAACTGCCCATGCTGCTCGCCGCGGCCTCGGTCGCGATGGCGGCGGGCACCGTCTCCCTGCCCGGCATCCTGCACTCCTTCCACTGGTGGTGGGTGCCCTGGCAGATCGTCGGCGCGGTCGTCTTCTTCGTCGCCGGACTCGCCGAACTGCAGCGCCCGCCGTTCGACATGCCCGTCGCCGACTCGGAGATCATCTTCGGCGCGTACACCGAGTACACGGGTCTGCGCTTCGCCCTGTTCCTGCTCGCCGAGTACGCGGGCATCGTCGTCCTGTGCGGCCTGACCACCGTCCTCTTCCTGGGCGGCTGGCACGGCCCGTGGGGCGCGGACGGCCTCGGCTGGCTGTGGACCCTGCTGAAGGCCGCGATCCTCGCGTTCCTCGTCATCTGGCTCCGCGTCACCTATCCCCGGCTGCGCGAGGACCAGCTCCAGAAGCTCTCCTGGACCCTCCTCGTCCCGCTCTCCCTCGCCCAGATCGCCCTCACCGGCATCGTCAAGGTGGTGATCTCCTAACCATGGCCCCCATCCCCGGCTCCGGCCTCGCCAAGGGCCTGGCCGTCACCCTGCGCACGATGACGAGGAAGACGGTCACCGAGCAGTACCCGGACGCCCTGCCCGACCTCCCGCCCCGCACCCGTGGCGTGATCGGCCTGTTCGAGGAGAACTGCACGGTCTGCATGCTGTGCGCCCGCGAGTGCCCGGACTGGTGCATCTACATCGACTCGCACAAGGAGACGGTGCCCCCGGCGGCGCCGGGCGGACGCGAGCGCAGCCGTAACGTCCTCGACCGCTTCGCCATCGACTTCTCCCTGTGCATGTACTGCGGTATCTGCATCGAGGTATGCCCCTTCGACGCCCTCTTCTGGTCCCCGGAGTTCGAGTACGCCGAGACGGACATCCGTGACCTCACCCACGAGCGGGACAAGCTCCGCGAGTGGATGTGGACGGTCCCGGCCCCGCCCGCCCTGGACCCCGGAGCGGAGGAGCCCAAGGAGATCGCCGCCGCCCGCAAGACCGCCGAGAAACTGGCCGCAGCACAGGCCGAAGCAGACACACCACAGACCGAAGCACCGCGGCCGCAGGCCGAAGCGCGGGACCCGCACGGCCGAGCGCAGGAACCAGGAGAGGGAGAGTCATGAGCCACGCCGCAACCGCCGGCCCGCTCGCCTCCAGCACCGGCACCGGCATCGGGAGCGCACTCCTGGCCGTGACCGAACGGCACGGCTTCCTGTCCCCGAACGGCGTCGAGATCGCCTTCCTCCTCGTCGGTCTCGTCACCCTCGGCGCCGCACTCATCACGGTCACCACGCGGCAACTGGTGCACGCCGCCCTGTGGCTCGTGGTCGCCCTCGGCGGCCTCGCCGTGGAGTACCTGCTCCTCACAGCCGAGTTCATCGCCTGGGTGCAGGTCCTGATCTACGTCGGTTCCGTCGTCGTCCTCCTCCTGTTCGGCCTGATGCTCACCAGAGCCCCCATCGGCGCCTCCCCGGACGCCGACTCCGGCAACCGCTGGGCCGCCCTGACCGTCGCGGCCGTCGCAGCCGTCGCCCTGGTCTGGGTGGTCGTCGACGCCTTCCGCACCACCTGGATCGACCTGGACGGCCCAGCCGCGGGCACCACGCGCGTCACCGGCGAAAGCCTCTTCCGCCACTGGGTCCTGCCCTTCGAGGCCCTCTCCGTCCTGCTCCTCGCGGCCCTGGTCGGCGCCATCGTCCTGTCCCGCAAGGCGAAGACGGAAGCGGCCGCCCCCGGCACACCCGCCCCGGCCGCCGGCCCGGCGTCCGTCTCCGCCGCCGGCCCGGCGTCCGTCTCCGCCGCCGGCCCGGCGCCCGCTGCGGCGGACGACCCGGCGACCGGCTCCGGCGAAGAGGAAGGCGCCCGCTGATGCACCTCGCCTATCCCGCCGTCCTCTCCGCCCTCCTCTTCTGCACCGGCCTGTACGGCGTCCTCGCCCGCCGCAACGCGATCCTGGTCCTGATGTCGGTGGAGCTGATGCTCAACGCCGTCAACCTCAACCTGGTCGCCTTCGACGTCTGGCTCAGCCGGGCCGCCGAGGAGACCCTGCACTCCGGCCAGGCGCTGACCCTGTTCACCATCGCCATCGCCGCGGCCGAGATCGGCATCGGCCTGGCGATCGTCCTCGCCGTCCACCGCAACCGAGGCACCTCCGACATCGACAAGCTCCGCGACACCGCAGAGGGCCCCGACGGCGAGGGCCCCGGCACCTCCGCGGCCGAGAAGGCTGAGGCCACCGCGTGACCACGACCAACCTCGCCGTCCTCGTCCCCCTCCTGCCGTTCCTCGGCGCCGTGGCCGGCCTGCTGCTGGGCCGCACCGCCCCCGGCTTCGTCCGCCCGCTCGCCGTGCTGCCGCCCCTGGCCGCCCTCGCTGCGGCCGCGCTGGTCGCCGTACGGCAGGGCGGCGGCCCGGCCGTCGAGGCGCACACCGAGCTGACGCCGACCGGGTCCGTCCCCGTCGAGCTGGCCCTGGACATCGACGGCTTCGCCGCGCTCGTCGCCGTCCTGGTCGCCTTCGTCGCGACCTGCGTCCAGATCTACTCGACGGGCTATCTGCGGGACGACCCGCGCTACCCGTCCTACGCCGCGCTCGTCTCCCTGTTCACCTCCGCGATGCTCCTGGTCGTCTACTCGGGCGACCTGATCGTGCTGCTGGTCGGCTGGGAAGTCATGGGCATCTGCTCCTACTTCCTGGTCGGGCACTACTGGGAGACCCCCGAGGCCCGCGCCGCCTCCCTGAAGGCCTTCCTGGTCACCAAGCTCGGCGACGTGCCGTTCCTCATCGGCCTGTTCGCCCTCGGCACCGACGCCGGATCGTTCCGCATCACCCGCGTCCTCGGCACCGTCGCGAGCGGCGGCCTCGACCACCCGACGGTGATCGCCCTGCTGCTGCTCGCCGGCGTGGCCGGCAAGTCGGCCCAGTTCCCGCTGCACACCTGGCTGCCGGACGCGATGGCGGGCCCGACGCCCGTCTCGGCGCTGATCCACGCGGCCACCATGGTCGCGGCCGGCGTCTACTTCGTCGCTCGTCTCCTTCCCGTCTTCGAGGCGTCCTCGGCCGCCATGACGGTCCTCGCCGTCATGGCCGCCGTCACCATGACCGGCTCGGGTCTGGCCGCCCTCGCCCAGGACGACATCAAGCGCGTCCTCGCCTACTCGACGATCGGCCAGCTCGGCTACATGACCGGCGCCCTCGCCGTCGGCGACCGCGGCGCCGCCGTCTTCCACCTGCTGTCCCACGGCGCCTTCAAGGCGCTGCTCTTCCTCGCGGCCGGCGTGATCATCCACGCCGCCGGAACCAACTCGCTGGCCGCCATGTCCCGCATGCACGGCCTGCGCGACCGCGTCCCGGACGCCTACTGGACGATGACCGTGGCGCTGCTCGCGCTCGCCGCGATCCCGCCGTTCAGCGGCTTCTTCTCCAAGGAGTCCGTCCTCGGCGCCGCCGAACACGTCACCGACGGCCGCACCGCGCACGTGCCCGGTGCGGCCGGCTGGATCGTCCTCGTCGCCGGCCTGGCCGCCGCCCTGCTCACCGCCGCCTACGCCACCCGGCTGTGGCTGCTGGCCTTCCGCGGCCGGGGCACCGAGGCCCCCGACCACGGCCGTCAGCCACTGACGATGACCGTGGTGCTGCGGGTGCTGGCGATCCCCTCCCTGGCCTTCGGCGGGCTCGCCTACCGCTCGCTGCCCGGCTGGTTCGACGGCCGCGACCTGACCCCGACGCTCCTCACCTCGATCCTCGGCACGGGTCTCGCCCTGGTCGGCGGACTGCTCACCTACGGCGCCTGGCAACGCACCTCCGCACTCGCCGCCCGCGCCCCGATCGGCGCGGTCGCCGCCCACCCCGAGGGCGACGCGGGCCTGGTGGAGGCCGAGGCCATCGCCACCCACGAGCCGGCCTACGGCGACATCGCCTACGCCCCCGACCCGGCGGACCCCGGGCGCCTGCTGCTCGGCCGGCTGCACCGGCACGCGGCCGCCGGCTTCCACCTGGACGCGGTGTACACGGCGCTGTTCGTCCGCCCGGTCCAGGCCGGAGCGAGCCTCGTCCGGTTCCTCGACCGCGAGGTCGTCGACACCTACGTGAACGGCGCCGCCGCCCTGCCCCGGCTGCTCGGGGCCGCCGTACGGCGGGCGCAGACCGGCAATGTGCAGACCTATGTGAGCGCGCTGCTCGCCGGCACCGTCGTCCTGGCGGTCGCCGTCGTCCTCGTCGCGACCGGAGCGTGAGCAGGCGTGATCGATATCAACGAGTCCGTGATGCAGTTCCTTCTGGCGTTCGTCGTCGTCGGCCCGCTCCTCGGCGCCGTCGCCGCCCTCCTGCCGGCCCCGCCCGGACTGAAGGGGAAGTCGCCCGACCAGGCCGTGCTCCGGCACGGCGTCACCGTCACCGGCGTGATCCTCATCGCCGCGATCGTCCTGGCGCTCGGCTTCGACCACGACCAGCCGTCGAGGATGCAGGCCACGACCGACATCAGCTGGATCCCCGCACTCGACGTGCGGATCCACCTCGGCATCGACGGCATCTCCCTCCCCCTTCTCGTCCTGACCGCGCTGCTGACCTTCCTGTGCGCGCTCTACTCGTACTTCAAGCCGCCGTCGGGGCCGTCCCCGAAGGCGTTCGTCGCCTTGCTGCTGCTGCTCGAGTCCGGCACTCTCGCGACCTTCGCCGTCCTCGACCTGCTGCTGTTCTTCCTCGCGTTCGAGATGGTGCTCATCCCGATGTACTTCCTCATCGCCCGCTGGGGCGGCGAGGGCCGGACCCGGGCCGCCTGGAAGTTCATCCTGTTCACGCTGCTCGGCTCCGTCGTCATGTTGCTCGGCCTGCTCCTGATCGGACTCAAGGCGGGCACATTCGACATGGTGGCACTCGCCACTGACAACGGCCGGTCGCTGACCACGTCCGTGCAGGTCATCGCCGTTCTCGCGGTCGGGATCGGGCTCGCGGTCAAGACGCCGATGTGGCCGCTGCACAGCTGGCTCCCCGACGCTCACACCGCGGCGCCGACCGTCGGCTCCGTCATGCTGGCCGGTGTCCTGCTCAAGATGGGCACCTACGGGTTCGTCCGCATCCTGCTGCCGGTGGTGCCGCACGGCTTCCGCACCTTCGCGCCGTACCTCGCCGCGTTCGCCGTCGTGGGGATCGTCTACGGGTCGCTGGCCTGCCTGGCCCTCGCCAAACGAGGCGCGAACGGCGACCTCAAGCGGCTGATCGCCTACTCCTCCGTCGGCCACATGGGCTTCGTCCTGCTGGGCATCGCCACCATGACCCCGACCGGCGTGAACGGCGCCCTGTTCGCCAACATCGCCCACGGCCTCATCACCGGCCTGCTGTTCTTCCTGGTCGGCGCGCTCAAGGACCGCACCGGCAGCACCGACCTCGACACGCTGGCCGAGGAGACCGGCGCCGCGCTGTACGGCAGGGCCCCCCGCCTCGGCGGGCTGCTCGCCTTCGGCGCGGTCGCCTCGCTCGGACTGCCGGGGCTGGCCGGATTCTGGGGCGAGATGCTGTCGCTGTTCGGCGCTTTCAAGCCCGCAGCCGACCTCAGCAGGCCCGCGTTCCTCACCTTCATGGCCATCGGCGCGTTCGGCACCCTGCTGACGGCCGCGTACATGCTGATCGTGGTCCGCCGCGTCTGCATGGGCGGCGTGGAGCAGGAGACGCCGAAGCTCGCCGACGTCCGCGGGTACGAGTTCGCCGCCTGGACCCCGCTCGTCACCCTCACCGTCGTCGCCGGGCTGTGGCCGAAGGCCCTGCTCGGCCTGACCGACCCGGCCGTGCAGCAGCTCCTCGCAGGAGGCACCCGATGAGCGTCCAGCCGCTCGCCGCGTCGGCGGTCCAGTCCGTCGACTGGCTCGCGATCGCCCCGCCCACGATCGCCGCCGTCGTGGCGCTCGTCGTCCTCGTCGCCGACCTGTTCGTGCCCGAGCCCCGCAAGGCGGTGCTCGGCTGGGTCTCGGTCGCCGGCCTGGCCGTTGCGGCCCTGGCGCTCCTGCCGCTCCTGGACGGTGACCGCAGCACCTTCTGCCTGACCGGCCACGCGCGTGCGTGCAGCTACACAGCCGATCACTTCACCGTCGTCATCCAGTTCCTGGTCCTCGGCGGGGCCCTGCTCGCGGCCCTGCTGTCGGTGACGAACCTCGACGACGACCGGCGGCGCGTCCCGGCGGGCGAGTTCTGGTTCCTGCTGCTGTCCTCCGCCGCCGGCGCCGCCCTGCTGCCCGCCTCCCGCGACCTGGCCACCCTGATCGTCGCCCTGGAGGTCGCCTCCCTGCCGGCCTTCGCCCTGGTGGGCATCCGGCACGGCGACAAGCGGTCCTCCGAGGCAGCGCTGAAGTTCTTCCTGTCCTCGGTCACCGCCACCGCGGTCAGCCTGATGGGCGTCAGCTTCGTCTACGCCTGCACCGGCACCCTCTACCTCACCCAGGTCGCCCAGCGCCTGCCGCACACCGACGGACAGCTGCACACGCTCGCCCAGACCGGCGTCGTCCTCACCCTCGTCGGCTTCGCCTTCAAGACGGCCGCCGTGCCCTTCCACTTCTGGGTGCCCGACACGTACGTGGGCGCGCCTCTGCCCGTCGCCGCCTACCTCTCCGTCGTCGGCAAGGCGGTCGGCTTCTCCGGCCTGATCCTCGTCACCGTCGTCGCGTTCCCGTCGTACGCGGACATCTGGGGGCCGGCGCTCGCCGCCCTGGCCGCCCTCACCATGACCGTCGGCAACGCCGGCGCCCTGCG
Source organism: Streptomyces sp. NPDC048514 (assembly GCF_043199955.1). Taxonomy (NCBI): domain Bacteria; kingdom Bacillati; phylum Actinomycetota; class Actinomycetes; order Kitasatosporales; family Streptomycetaceae; genus Streptomyces; species Streptomyces sp. NPDC048514. Next base: position 150,207 of record NZ_JBICWT010000013.1, read on the forward strand.
CCAGCAGGCCACGCGCGCGTACAGCGCCGTACGCCTGCTCGCCTGGTCCTCCGTCGGCCAGGCCGGCTACCTCCTCGTGCCGATCGCCGCCGCCGGATACGCCGAGGACCCGCGGAAAGCGGTCGGCTCCACCGTCGCGTACGCCCTGATGTACGCCGCCGTGAACCTCGGCGCGTTCGCCGTGGCCGCCCTGGTGGGGCGTACGAAGCCCCTCAACCGGATCGCCGACTACCGCGGCCTGTACGCCGACAACCCGCTCAGCGCGCTCCTCCTGGCCTTCTTCCTGCTCTGCCTGGCCGGACTGCCGCCGGGTGTCATCGGCCTGTTCGCCAAGGTCACCGTGTTCTCGGCGGCCGTCGACGCGGGCCTCGGCTGGCTCGCCGTCGTCATGGCCCTCAACGTCGTGATCGCCCTCTTCTACTACCTGCAGTGGACGGCCCTGCTGTTCCGCGCCCCCGAGGGCGAGCCCGCCCAACACCGCGTCCCGGCACCCTTGACGGCCGCGATCGCCCTGACCGGAGTCCTCGGCGTCGCCCTTTCCGGAGCACCTCAGCTCGTCCTGCGCTTCGCGGCGACCGGCCTGTTCTGAGGCCGCCCCCCGGCCAAGGACCCGGTACGCGCGCGTGGGGGCACCCTGCCACCACGCGCGCGTGAGGCCGAAACCGCACGTCACCCGTACGGCCGGACCGCGCCGCCGCGCACAGCAGGGAACTCGTGACCGCCGCCTGGCGTTGTCAGAAGAGGGAGGGTCCACTGGACCAAAGTGTTCCCCAGCTGCACGACTTGGAGGGCGCACCGTGCACCGCCGGCACAACGGGCTCAGGACCGCCGTACTCCTCGGGGGACTGTCCGCACTCATCATCGTCATCGGCAGCTTCTTCGGCCGCACCGGGCTCATCGTCGCGGTCCTGATCGCCCTGGGCACGAACGCGTACGCGTACTGGAACAGCGACAAGCTCGCCCTGCGCGCGATGCGCGCCCGCCCGGTCAGCGAGTTCGAGGCCCCGGCGCTGTACCGAATGGTGCGCGAGCTGTCCACGCAGGCCCGCCAGCCCATGCCCCGGCTGTACATCTCCCCCACGGAGGCCCCCAACGCCTTCGCCACGGGCCGCAACCCGCGCAACGCCGCGGTGTGCTGCACGGAGGGCATCCTGCGCCTGCTGGACGAGCGCGAGCTGCGCGGCGTCATCGGCCACGAGCTGAGCCACGTCTACAACCGGGACATCCTCATCTCCTCGGTCGCCGGCGCCCTGGCCTCGGTGATCATGTTCCTGGTGAACTTCGCCTGGCTGATCCCGATCGGCCGCTCGGACGACGACGACGGCCCCGGCCTGCTCGGCATGCTCCTGATCATGATCCTGGGCCCGCTCGCCGCCACCCTCATCCAGCTGGCCATCAGCCGTTCCCGGGAGTACGAGGCGGACGCCTCGGGAGCCCAGCTCACCGGTGACCCGCTCGCCCTGGCCGGCGCGCTGCGCAAGCTGGAGGCCGGCACCAAGCAGCTCCCGTTGCCGCCCGAGCCCCGCATCGAGACGGCGAGCCACATGATGATCGCCAATCCCTTCCGTCCGGGCCAGGGACTGTCCAGGATGTTCTCCACGCACCCCCCGATGGCGGAGCGCGTCGCCCGGCTCGAAAAGATGGCAGGCCGCCCCCGGTGAAGGTGGTCCCGAACGGCATTCGCCCTTCCTGAGCGGCAGCGGCTCCCTGAAGGATCCGAAGCTCGCCTCAGATGGTCTGGAAGGGCGATGCGGTCGTATGACAGCCGAAGATGCAGGCCCAGAGCTGGAACGGCAGTCCCCGGTACAGCACCTCACCCAGCATCCGGCCGCCCGCTCCCAGTGGGCGGGCGCAGATGGCGCAGTCCATGGCCATCTGCTGGCGGGGCAGGAGCCGGGCGACGTCGGGAAGAAGCAGATGCGCCGTCGAGACTAGGCTTTTCACTCGTGTGGTCCTCCTGAGAAAGTCTTGTCGACGGCGTACTGCCCTGCGGCTGCGCGTCAGTCGCTTCGTTGGTGGGCGTCTCCAGAGGCTGCAACCGGTGTCGCGGCAGCGTCCTTCGGGGCGGCCTGGTGAGGGTGATCTGCCGCACCACCTGCTGGAAGCAGGCGAGCGAGGCGAAACTCGGCAGGGCGGCAGCCGCGGTGTCGACGAGGTCTTTCGGCGCTTGCGCCACGCACAACGTCATGGCGACGGCGGAGAACAGCAGGAGCACGGACCACGAATGGAAGGCCCGCCGTTGATGCAGCGCTGCGCGGACAATGGACAGCGACGCCACGAGCCAGGGGCCGAACACCAGGAAAGGCCACCAGGAGACCACGCTGCTCTGCGTCCGGGTCTCTGCCACGAACCGCAGTGGGTCGTATGCGATCAGGCCGCCGAAAATGCTCACGGCTGACGCGATGACGGTCACCAGTGCCGCGATGAAGTAGCTGGTGATGCGGGCCTTGCTCGGCCGCTGTCTCTCCCGGACCTTGCGGTGCCCCCTCGGGGATGACCTGACCGGGGGCAGCTCTGCCGTGAGCTCCACCAGGGCGTCACGGGGGGTCTTCGGTCCTGGGCCCGCGAAGTGGTCCTCGTTGCGGGCTACCGGGATCTTCGGCTGCTGCTCGACGGCGTCCTGCAGCATGAAGGCGAGCTCTTCCGCAGGGTCCCAGCTCGATTCCGGAGGAATCAAGGGGGCATAGACGTCCTCGGTCGGAAGTCGGTGCCGCCCCCCGGTGTCGTAGTAACCGTTCGAATAATCGACAGGGGGATCTGGATAAAATTCCATCTGCCCGTCCCACATGTCGGGTCTCATTCCGCCGGCGAAGCACAGGACCAGGTTCCCAGCCCCACCCAGCGCTTCGAGGTGTCTCTTTCCAGGAAGCTCATCGAGTCCATGAAATCCTGGAGGATCTCCTCGGTCACCTCGAGCGGGACGGGGAGGCCGCCCATCATCAGAACCCCCTTGGACGTATCCGCACCGGACGGCGCGGGCAGGTAGGTGTAGGGACCCAGCCGCGCGGACCGTCCAGCAGTCGAGTGGAACCGCTCTGCAACAGGTTGGAGTACCTGACCCCTCAACGCCTTCATCACGCTTCGACTAACTCCGCCATACCGGGATGGGTGCGCGGCGAACGAGTGAAGGATTAGCCGGACAAGCACGTTGTTGAGGTATCGGGCGGACCTATATGCAGCCCGTATGAGAAATGAGGGCGACGGATGTGTCGCAGTCGGAGGCGCGGAAGAAGAGCTCCTCCGGAATGGCGATACCCGACCGTGCGATCGCCTTGTCAGGTTGTCGTGCCATCGGATGACGGTGGGACGGTGGGTACGTCGCTCGGCGCGAGGCCGTCGCGCCGGAATCTTATCATGTGCGACACGCGTCTATTCGGAAAGTCCCTCGAAGGCCTTATTCGGCATGGTCAAAGCAACGGATTGTGCGGGGCGCGATGAATAGGAATTTCGATTCTCGCCGAGTGGGCGGCGAGGTTCGCGACCGGTCGCCGGCGGACGCCGAAAGCAGGGAACCCGGCGGCCCCGGCTCAGCACGCGATCAACCCGGGCTCAGTGCGCGAAGCCTCGGGCTCAGCGCACGCACCCCCGGGCTCAGTGCGCGATCGAGCAGAGGGGCCCGTGTGGTCAGCGCCCGCCGAAGCCCTGGTCCGAGGGGACGACCTCCCGCCCGAGAGGCATGAGCGAGATCGGGATCAGCTTCAGGTTCGCCCAGCCGAAGGGGATTCCGATGATCGACAGGAACAGCGGGATGCTCGTGATCAGATGGGCCAGCGCCAGCCACCATCCGGCGAAGACCACCCAGATCACGTTGCCGATGAAGGACCCCGACCCGGCGTCCGGCCGGTCCACCGTGGTCCGGCCGAACGGCCACAGGACGAAGCCGGCGATGCGCAGCGACGCGATGCCGAACGGGATGGTGATGATCAGAATGAAGCAGATCAGGGCAGCTACGAGGTAGCCGAGCGCCATCCAGAAGCCGCAGAAGACGAGCCACACGACATTGAGCAGCAGGTTGAACACCTTCATGATCGGCACCTCTCCAGGTCACTCCGTCGGCATGCCTGCTGACACCAGTATCAGCTGATCACGTTCCCGGACGGAATCGCCGTGTCCTGCTCGCACGGCGGCCCGACGCCGCGATCGCGGCTGCCCCGGCCGGCCGTGCCCTCGGTGCGGAGTCCCACCGATCGCCGCAACCGGGCGACATGCCCCAGGCGTCCTCTTCACAGACACGGCACGAACACACGCGCGACGGTCGGCGGCCCTCACCGACATTTCAGGGGCCGGCGAGTGCGGACACGGCGCGGAAGGGCAGGTTCACGGCATGGGCATCATCAGTTGGATCATCCTCGGACTGCTGGCCGGAGCCATCGCCAAGGTCCTGCTGCCGGGCCGCGACCCCGGCGGCTTCATCGGCACGACCTTCATCGGCGTCGCGGGAGCCTTCATCGGCGGCTGGATCTCGGCCCGCTGGCTGGACCACCCGGTAAGCAAGCACTTCTACGACGGCGCCACCTGGGCAGCGGCCATCGGAGGCTCCCTGGTGCTCCTGATCGCCTACCGCATCCTGTTCGGCAACTCACGCGACTGAACGCCGCCGGGCAGCACGGCGAGTGACGGCGCCGCCGACGGCGGTACGGCCAGCACGATGCGGCCAGCACGGTGCGGCACCGATGCGGCGAGCACGGTGCGGCTTGCATCGATGGCGGCAAGCGCCAGTGTGGTCGCAGCGGTGCGGCAAGCAGCGCGGCGGGCGCCCCGGGCCTCGTATCGGCCCCGGGGCGCCCGCCCGTTTTCGCTCCTGCCCTCCGGGGCGGTGCAGCCGGAGCCCGGGAGACCTACCGGTAGTTCACGAACTGCAGCGCGAAGTCGAAGTCGTGGCCCTTGAGGAGGGTGATCACGGTCTGCAGGTCGTCGCGGCTCTTGGAGCTGACCCGCAGCTCGTCGCCCTGGACCTGGGCCTTGACGCCCTTGGGGCCCTCGTCGCGAATGATCTTCGCCACCTTCTTGGCGTTCTCCTGGGAGATACCCTCCTCGATCGAGGCGAAGATCTTGTACTCCTTGCCGGAGAGCTGGGGCTCACCCGCGTCGAGCGCCTTCAGCGAGATGCCGCGCTTGATCAGCTTGGACTGGAAGACGTCGAGGACAGCGTTCACCCGGTCCTCGGAGTTCGCCTCCATCAGGATCTTGTCACCGGACCACGAGATCGAGGCGCCGACGCCCTTGAAGTCGTAGCGCTGCGAGATCTCCTTGGCGGCCTGGTTGAGGGCGTTGTCGACCTCCTGCCGCTCGACCTTCGAGACGATGTCGAAACTGGAGTCGGCCATGTCCTGTGGCTCCTTGTATCGGGGTGCTTGTCGGGTGCGTGCCGGCGTGCGCGAAGCGGCGGCCGCCGGGCCCGGTGTGGTGCCGGGCCGCATCCGCACCAGCCTAGCCACCCCGTGAGCCGAGGAGTGGCGATCAATCGGGTGGCGAAGCACCCCTGTGTATCGGGTATTGTTTACGTCGTTGCCAGGGAGCACCGCCGAAGCGCGGCGCGATCGGCAGCGACCCCCGGCGGTGTGCCCGAGCGGCCAAAGGGAGCAGACTGTAAATCTGCCGGCTCAGCCTTCCCAGGTTCGAATCCTGGCGCCGCCACACGGGAATCAGGGCCCCGTGATCTGTGAAAGCAGATCACGGGGCCCTGGCCGTTTCCGATGTCCGGCCGGCAGACCTTGCGTTGCCGGAGCCGTGCGACAGCGAAGCGTGGGCCTCTGCCGTCCAAGGCGCGGGCCGACGTGGAGCCAGGCTGCCGCCCCGTCCCGGGCGTTCCCCTCCCGCGGGGGCCGGTCGGTGAGGTGAAGGGCCGTCAGGAAGCCGGCCGGAGTGTCCACCGCACCCGGGCGAATCGGCTACCGCGGCTTGGTCGCGATCTGGATCAGGTTGCCGCAGGTGTCGTCGAAGACGGCGGTGGTGACGGGGCCCATCTCCAGGGGCTCCTGAAGGAAGCGGACGCCGAGAGCGTGCAGGCGCTCGTACTCCGCCCGCACGTCGTCGACGGCGAACTGGGCGAGCGGGATGCCGTCCTGCACGAGCGTGTCGCGGTAGGTCTTGGCGGCCGGGTGGCCGGTGGGCTCCAGCAGGAGTTCGGTGCCGTCGGGCTCCTCGGGCGAAACCACGGTCAGCCACCGGTCCTTCTCGCCCACCGGGACGTCGTGCTTCTTCACGAAGCCGAGGATCTCGGTGTAGAAGCGCTCGGCCTTGGCCTGGTCGTCGACGAAGACACTGGTCAGATGAATCTTCACGGGGTGCTCTTCTCCGGTCCGGATGTGTCGGGCACGAGCCGCCGCCCGGCGAACTGCCGCAGCGGCTCCGTGTTCAGGTCATGGAACCTGTGGCGGCCTTCCCGCCTGGTCTCGACGAGCCCCGCGGCCTCCAGCACGGTGAGATGCCGACACACCCTTGACGCGAGATGCCGAGCCGGTGCTCCATGCTCAGCCGGGAGCAGATCTCGGACAGTGTCCGTCCGGACTTCTCCGTGAGCTCGTCGCGGATGGTGCGGCGGGTGGGGTCGGCCAGGGTCGGCCAGGGCTCTGAAGAGGTCGTCGGCCACGATCCGAGGATAGGCAACCACTCACTTGTCGCCGGTGTGCGTGCGTGTCGCCGGTGTGCGGTGCGCCATGGGCGTGCGGCGGTGCGTCGTCGGCGCGCGGTGCGCCATCGATGGGCTGTGCGCTCGCGGCCATGGTCGCGCTTTTCCCCTCCGCGCCCCTAGAATCGAACGTGTGAACGATGACCGTCCGCTGACGCGTCTCGACATGCTGCGTTTCGCGCGCCGCGTCGTCGAACACCAGGCCGCGCGGCAGCTTGCGCTCATGGACCGGTGGATCGCGGACGAGGAGCGCCGGGAAGCCGAACGGCAGCGCCGCCTCGCGGTACGACGGACCGCTCCGGACTGGCTGATCGAGCGCGGCCTGAACGGCCGGAGCGCGGTCTACGTCCACGTCGGCGGCTGCTCCGGCGCCGGCGGCCGCTCGAAGGGGATCGGCCGTCAACAGGCGGTACGCGCGCTCACCGAAGGAGGTGTCACGGCATGCCCGCTGTGCCGTCCGGACACCATGCTGGGAATTGTCGAATGACCGGCCCGGGTGCGGGTCCGGGCGGTCCGGACGATGCTGGAGCCATGGCCGGGAAACGTCCCATCATCGTGCAGCTGCCGTCCCCGACCGGCGGCCGCCGGGTCCGGGTGGACGGCGAGATCCTGGGCCTCGCGCACAGCGTGCGGGACCTGGTCGAATTCCTGCGTCGGGCGGGGCTGGAGATCGAGCCCGAGCAGGTGGCCGACTCGCCGCTGATCGACTGGCGCGGGGTGGGTCCGGACCGGTGGGAGGCGGAGACCCGAACCTGACGACGGTGCCGCCCGCGCCCCGTCGGCAGGCAGACTGACGCCATGTCCTCCCGCCGCAGAACCTGTCCCGTGTGCCGCCGCGAGATCGCCGTCGTCGCGGGCCGCTTCGCGCGCCACGACCCGCCCGGCACGCGGGAGAGCGGGGACCTCGTCTCCTGCGCCGGATCCCGGCAGCACGCACAACTCGGAGCCGTCCAGCCGTCGTTGGACGGGTACGCCGTACCGGACTTTCCCGGGCAGCTGCCGCTCTTCTGAGTTCGGAGCGGTTCGGTTCTGACGGAACCGCGGAGGGGGAGGGGCCGGCCGAGGGGCAGCTCGCGAACCGACGGCGCGTCAGCGCCCCCTTCACGCGCCGCCACTGGGTCCGCCGCGGCCTATCCGTACGCCGCCACTGGGTCCGCCGCGCCGCGTCCGTGGTCCCCGACCGTGCAACGGCCGGGGACAGGCCTCAGTTCCCGGCCACCGACTTCACCGCCACCGACACCGGCGTCGAACCGCTGATCAGATCCAGTGTCAGGCCGGCCGTCGACGACGTCTCCACCAGCTCCGCGAGGACGGCCGCCACGTCGTCCCGAGGAATCGCCCCCCGCCCGGTGTGCGCCTCCAGACGGACCAGGCCGGTCCCCGGGTCGTCCGTCAGCGAGCCGGGGCGCAGGATCGTCCAGTCCAGCGCCTCCTGCCGGGCGACGTACGCGTCGGCCTCACCCTTGGCGCGCAGGTACACGTCGAAGACCTCGTCCCCCTTGTGCCCGGGATCCGCGCCCATCGCGGAGACCACCACGAAGCGGCGTACGCCCGCGCGGACGGCCGCGTCCGCGAACAGCACCGCCGCACCCCTGTCCACCGTCTCCTTGCGGGCCGTACCGCTGCCCGGGCCCGCACCGGCCGCGAAGACCGCCGCGTCAGCGCCCTGCAGCCGCGCCGCGACCTCCTCCACCGAAGCCGACTCCAGGTCGAGCAGGACCGGTTCGGCACCGGCCGCCCGAAGATCATCGTTCTGCTCGGCGTTGCGGATGATTCCTGCGACCTCGTCTCCGCGCGCGGAGAGCAGACGCTCCAGCCGCAGCGTGATCTGACCGTGTCCACCAGCAATGACAATGCGCATGATTCCGACCGTACGCCCGAAGAGGTGCGTCCGCCGCACGAGTTAACCGGCGCGCCCGGAACACGCCCGGCGCATGCGCACAGCCCGCGCCCGATCGGGCACCGCGCCCTCCGTCACCCCCCCCCGCCGCACCGCCGCCGTGCCCCGCGGCGCACCCCTCCGCGTCGGTGTCACCTCACGACAGCTCCTTCCGACCCTGCCGCGGCAGCCCGAGTTCCGCTGCCGCCGCCGAGTTGCAGTACTCGCGCACCGCGCTGGTGCGGGCCACCACCCGGCCCCGGTGCACCACGATCCGGCTGTAGGCGAGGGAGAGCGCGCCGGACAGGTGGTCGCCGCGTACGGCGAGGAGTTCGGCCGGGAAACCCGCCTCCAGGCGCACGTCCGGCAGGCCCAGTACCGCGCGGGCCGAGGCGGAGACGGCGTCGTACGCGTCCTCGGGGCGCAGGCCGTGGGCGGAGGCGAGCAGGTAGGCGGCCTCCAGCGGGTCGCCTCGGCCGACGGGGTTGGAGACGTCGCGCAGGGCGCCGCTTCCGGCCGAGACCCGCACCCCGGCCGTTCGCAGCAGCCGTACCGGTGCCGTGCCCTGCCGGTCGGCGTTGCCGCAGCCGCCCTGGGGCAGGCACACGACCGTGACACCGGCCGCCGCCAGCTGGTCCGCGATGCGGGCGGCGGCTTCGGTGGGCAGGCGCGCGAGACCGGCGCACGGACCGATCGTCACGCCGGGGCGCAGGCCCCCCGCCATGGCCGCGAGCCGGGCCAGCCGGGCCGGGTCGGCGGCGTCCGTGTGCAGGTCGACGGGGCAGCCGTGCTCGGAGGCCACCTCCAGGACCGCCTCCACATACCCGGTGGGATCCGGGTCCAGGTCCGGACAGCCGCCCACCACGGAGGCGCCCATCTTCAGCGCGTCCCGGAGCATCGCGAGCCCGTCGGCCCCGGCCACCCCGGTCAGCAGACGGGGCATCGCCACCGTCGTCAGTTCCGCGAGCCCCCGCAGCGAACGCCTGGCCTGCAGGACCGCTCCCAGTGCACCCAGCCCCTGGACGTCGCCCACGCGTACGTGCGCGCGTACCGCCGTCGCCCCGTGCCCGAGCTGCAGCAGGGCCGCCTCCGTGGCGCGGCGCTGGACGTCCTCGGGCGCGTACGACACCGGTCCGGGGCGTTCGGCGGACAGGGCGGTGTCACCGTGGCCGTGCGCTTCGGCCGGGGCCGGGAGGAGCAGGTAGCCGCTCAGGTCCAAGCGCGTGGACGCCGTCCGGGCGGGGCCGGGCGCGAGACTGCCGGCCGTTCCCACCGCCTCGATGCGCCCGCCGCTCAGCCGTACGTCCACGGTCCGTCCGTCGGTGAGCCGCGCCCCGCACAGCAGCAGGGCGGCCGGTTCGGACGATCCGGAGGCGCCCGACGAGTTCGGCGGCTGGTGAGGCTGCGGCTGGCTGTCGGGCATCGCGCTCCAGGGTCGGGGCCGGGGGCTCGGGCAGACCGGCGTGAGGGCTCGGAGTCCGGAACCCCAAGATCACGCAGAGTGAGTCGAGCCTAGGGTGACGCGCCGCTGGGGTCGCGCAGGAGCGCAATAGTCGTACCGGCGTGGTCTACCCCTGGCGGTACACGGGTCGCTCACGCGCGTGGCGCGGGCTGCTCCCGCTGACGGCAGCCCGCCCGCCCGCGGCAACCCCGCCGTGCGGCGTTCGTCACGTTCGTGACGCGGAGCGAGCCCGCGGGCGTGACTCTGCGTATCCGAAACCGCAAGCGGCCCAACGTGTTCTCGACGCGCCTGCGCGGGCGCGCCTGTGGCCGCCGCCGGCGCCCCGCAGCGGCACGCCCACGCGCGTGTGCCCACGTCGGCGACGTCACCCGCTCGGCCCGCCGGCACCCGTGTCCCCACCGGTACTCCCCGGGCTCAGGGGGCGGCCGGGAGGCCTGGGAAGGGGGTCATGGCGGGCGGCCGGATACGGATTTGGGTGAACGGCGGCGGACCGTGTAATGTCTTCATCGCTCGCCCCAATAGCTCAGTCGGCAGAGCGTCTCCATGGTAAGGAGAAGGTCAACGGTTCGATTCCGTTTTGGGGCTCTGGTGTGAGAGGTACCCGTCGAGAGACGGGGCCCGATCGCATCTCAGCGGTGTAGCTCAGTCGGTAGAGCAAGCGGCTCATAATCGCTGTGTCACCGGTTCAAGTCCGGTCACCGCTACTGACAGTAGCCGATTGCGGGGTCGGTCCTTCGATCGGCTACTCTTTCTTGCGTTGAATTAGTCCATCCGTTCGTCTTAGGAGCACTCACGTGGCTGCCACCGACGTCCGCCCGAAGATCACGCTGGCCTGCGTGGAGTGCAAGGAGCGGAACTACATCACCAAGAAGAACCGGCGTAACAACCCGGATCGTCTTGAGATGAAGAAGCACTGCCCGCGTTGCAATGCGCACACCGCGCATCGCGAAACGCGATAAATAGGCTCGTTCGTGAGGCCGTCCCCTTCGTGGGGGCGGCCTCACGGCGTTTTCGCCTGCTCGGCGACCCGGCCGCGGGCCGGCTCGGCGATCATCCACTCCACGCGGCCACCTGCCCCGCGCACGTTCCCCGGGTGTTTCCGGCTAATTTGGGGCCATTCACAGCAGACATCAGGAGGTGCCGGGCCATGGCGCTCGACCAGTCCTTCGTGGGACGGACCTACCCGCCCACCACGCCCTATGAGGTGGGCCGGGAGAAGATCCGCGAGTTCGCCGAGGCGGTGGGAGAGACCAACCCGGTGTACACGGACCCCGAGGCCGCGAAGTCGTTCGGTCACCCCGATGTGATCGCCCCGCCCACCTTCGTGTTCTCCATCACCTTCCGCGCCGCGGGCCAGGTCGTCCAGGACCCGCAGCTCGGGCTGGACTACAACCGCGTGGTCCACGGGGACCAGAGGTTCGCGTACAGCCGTCCGGTCAGGGCCGGCGACCGGCTCACGGTCACCTCGACCATCGAGGCGATCAAGTCCCTGGCGGGCAACGACATCCTGGACGTCCGCGGCGAGGTGCACGACGAGGCGGGCGAGCACGTCGTGACCGCCTGGACGAAGCTCGTGGCCCGCGCGGCCGAGGAGGCGTGAGGACCTGATGACGGCGAAGATCGCGTACGACGACGTCGAGGTCGGCACCGAACTGCCGGTGCAGGCCTTTCCCGTGACCCGCGCCACGCTCGTGCGCTACGCGGGAGCCTCGGGGGACTTCAACCCGATCCACTGGAACGAGAAGTTCGCCAAGGAGGTCGGCCTCCCCGACGTCATCGCGCACGGCATGTTCACCATGGCCGAGGCGATCCGGGTGGTCACCGACTGGCTCGGCGACCCCGGCGCCGTCGTGGAGTACGGCGTCCGCTTCACCAGGCCCGTCGTCGTGCCGAACGACGACCAGGGCGCCCTGATCGAGGTCAGCGGCAAGGTGGCGGCCAAGCTGGACGACAACACCGTGCGGGTGGACCTGACGGCGATGAGTGCCGGCCAGAAGGTGCTGGGCATGTCCCGGGCGACCGTCCGACTGGCCTGACGGCGAGTCCCCTGCCGGCGGCGGAGGACCGGCCTGACGGCGAGTCCTCCGGCAGAGGGAGCCGGCGCACGTGTGGTGAAGTGCGACGGCACGCGCAGTCGTAAGGGGCGTTCTCCATGGCGAGGCGCCCCTTACGCATGCCGCGCCGGCCGGCCCCACCGGCCCCGCCGCCCCCGCCGACGCATCGGCCCGCCCCCGCCGACGCCTCGGCCCGACCCCGCAGGCCCCAGCGATTCCCCCGGCCCCAGCGATTCCCGCCCACTCCGGCCCCAGCGGTTCCCACCCACTCCGGCCCCAGCGATTCCCCCCGGCCCAGCGATTCCCGCCCACTCTCGCCCCGAAGCGCCCCGCCGCCTTGCCAGGTTAGTGATTGAGTACTAACTTAGCGGCCATGCCCAGAATGAGCGCAGAGGAGCGGCGCGAGAGCGTCATCCGCGCGGCGACCGCCGAGTTCTCGCGCGGCGGCTACCACGGCACCAGCACCGAGGCGATCGCCAGACGCGTCGGGGTGTCGCAGCCGTACCTCTTCCGGCTCTTCCCGGGCAAGAAGGCGATCTTCCTCGCGGCGGTGGAACGCTGCATGGAGGACACCATCCGGACCTTCGAGGAGGCCTCCGAGGGGCTTCAGGGGGAAGAGGCCCTGCACGCCATGGCCAACGCGTACACCGGGGTCATCGCGGAGCGGCCCGAGCGGCTGATGATGCAGATGCAGATGTACGTCGCCGTGGCCTCCGCCGAGCAGGAGGGCGATCGCGAACTCGGTGAGAGTGTGCGAGCCGGCTGGATGCGGCTGTGGGAGACGGTGCGCCGGGCGCTCGGTGCGGACGTCAACGAGACGACCGTCTTCCTGGCGTACGGAATGCTGATCAACTGCCTGGTGGCCATGGGTTTTCCCGCCGAGCACCGGGTGTGGGAAGGGCTCTATCCGTCAGCACGGCTGAAGGGCCGTCTGGAGAAGTAGCACGGGGCGGTGGGGGGTTGCGCGGAGCCGGCAGTGGGGGCGGCGCGGCCTTTGCATGGCCAAAAAAGTTAGTCATCGATAACTAACTAGATCTCACTCTCTGGGGGAGAGATGTCAGAAACGACCGCACAGGACGGCGCGCGGCGCGGGGGAGCCGTGTGGGCGCTGGTCATCACCAGCGTCGCCGGATTCATGGCGGCCCTCGACAACCTCGTCGTCACCACCGCCCTGCCCTCCATCCGCGAGGATCTCGGGGGCGCGCTGGACGACCTGGAATGGACCGTGAGCGCCTACACGCTCACCTTCGCCGTCCTGCTGATGTTCGGCGCCGCGCTGGGCGACCGCTTCGGCCGCCGCCGGCTCTTCATCGCCGGACTCGCCGTCTTCACCGGCGCCTCCGCCGCCGCGGCCATGGCACCCGGTATCGGCTCCCTGATCGCCGCCCGCGCGGTCCAGGGCGTGGGCGCGGCCGTGATGATGCCGCTCACGCTGACCCTGCTGACCGCGGCCGTGCCCGCCGCCAAGCGCGGCACCGTGTACGGGATCTGGGGCGCCGTCAACGGACTCGCCGTCGCCTCCGGACCGCTCATCGGCGGCAGCCTCACCGAGCACGTCTCCTGGCACTGGATCTTCTGGCTGAACGTCCCGCTCGGCCTGGCCGTGCTGCCGCTCGCCCGTCTGCGACTGACCGAGTCCTACGGAACCGGCGCCCGGCTCGACATCCCCGGCACGCTGCTCGCCAGTGGAGGGCTCTTCGGGATCGTGTACGGCCTGGTCCGCGGGCCCGCCGACGGCTGGACCGACACCGTGGTGCTGACCGCGCTGTTCGCGGGGGCGGCCCTGCTGGTGGGCTTCGTCCTCTACAGCTCGCGCGCCGCCGCCCCGATGCTGCCGATGCGGCTGTTCCGCTCCCGCGCCTTCGCCGGGATCAACGCGGCCAGCCTGCTGATGTTCGTCGGAATGTTCGGCTCGATATTCCTGCTCAGCCAGTACATGCAGGGCGTGCTCGGCTACTCGCCGACCGAGGCGGGCCTCAGGATGCTGCCGTGGACCGGCATGCCGATGCTCGTCGCGCCGATCGCGGGAATCCTGTCCGACCGCATCGGGGGGCGGCCGGTCGTCGCGGCCGGCCTGTTCCTGCAGGCCGCCGGCCTCGGCTACATGGCCTTCGTGGCCACGGCGGACGCCTCCTACGCGGTCCAGCTGCCCGCCCTGATCATCAGCGGCATCGGCATGGCGCTGTACTTCGCCCCGGCGGCCAACCTGGTGATGTCCAGCGTGCGTCCGCAGGAACAGGGCATCGCCTCCGGCGCCAACAACGCGCTGCGCGAGGTGGGCGGTGCGCTCGGCATCGCGGTCATGTCGTCGATCTTCTCCGCGCAGGGAGGGTACGAGAGTGCGCGGAGCTTCGTGGACGGCCTGCGGCCCGCGCTGGTCACCGGTTCCGCGGTGGTCGCCGTCGCCGCCCTCGCGGCCCTGCTGATCCCGGGCCGCCGCGACTCCGCCGGCCTGCTCGCCTCCGCGGCCGAGCAGGACGCGGCCCCGGTCCTCCAGGCCACCACCCGCTGACCGGACCACCACTCACCTCGGACGCGTCCCCGGGCGCACGCCCGCGTGCCGGCACCACGGCACGCGGGCGTGCGGTGCTGCCGGAGGTGTCTCGTAGTCTTGGGCGCGTGCAGGTACTCCACGACGCCCCCCTGGCCCCACTGACCACCTTCCGGCTGGGCGGTCCCGCGACGCGGCTGGTGACCGCGGCCACCGACGCCGAGGTGATCGCCGCCGTCCGCGAGGCCGACGACAGCGGCACCCCGCTGCTGGTCATCGGCGGCGGATCGAACCTGGTCATCGGCGACAAGGGCTTCGACGGCACCGCTGTGCGCATCGCCACGCGCGGTGTCGAACTGCGCGGCACGACCCTGGAGCTGGCCGCCGGCGAGGTGTGGACGGACGCCGTCGCCCGCACGGTCGAGGCCGGGCTCGCCGGGGTCGAATGCCTGGCCGGGATCCCGGGGTCCGCGGGAGCCACACCGATCCAGAACGTGGGCGCCTACGGCCAGGAGGTCTCCGCCACGATCACCGAGGTGATCGCGTACGACCGCCGGGCCGGCGAGACCGTCACGCTGACGAACGAGGAGTGCGCCTTCTCGTACCGGCACAGCCGCTTCAAGGCCGACCCGGAGCGCTATGTCGTGCTGCGCGTCCGGTTCGAGCTGGAGGACGCGGACGGGCTGTCCGCGCCGGTCAAGTACGCGGAGGCGGCCCGGGCCCTCGGTGTGCGGCCGGGCGACCGGGTGCCGCTCGCCGACGCCCGCGAGACAGTGCTGAAGCTGCGGGCCGGCAAGGGCATGGTCCTCGACCCCGAGGACCACGACACCTGGTCGGCCGGGTCCTTCTTCACCAACCCCATCCTCACCGACGAGCAGTTCGCCGCGTTCCACGCGCGCGTGCGTGAGCGGTTGGGCGAGGATGCCGAGCCGCCCGCGTACCCGGCGGGCGAGGGCCGCACGAAGACCTCCGCGGCGTGGCTGATCGACAAGGCCGGCTTCACCAAGGGCTACGGCGACGGACCGGCCCGCATCTCCACCAAGCACACCCTCGCGCTCACCAACCGGGGCCACGCCACCGCCGAAGACCTGCTGGCCCTGGCCCGCGAGGTGATCGCGGGGGTCCGTGAGGCCTTCGGCGTCACCCTGGTCAACGAGCCGGTGACGGTGGGCGTGAGCCTGTGACCGGACCCGCTCAGTAGGCCACCCCCACCCCCTGCTTCAGGGTCTCCCGGGCGTCGATCATCGACAGCATCGCGTGCGCGACGTCCGCGCGGCCGATGAAGCGGCCCGCGCGCGGGAAGCCGCCGACGACGGTGCGATAGCGGCCGGTGAGCGGCTTGTCCTGCAGGCGCGGCGGCCGCACGGACGTCCAGTCGGTGCCGCTGCGGGCCAGCTCCGCCTCCATCTCGCGCAGATCGGTGTAGATGTCCTTGAGGACCGCCGACACCACTCTCCGCATGCCACGGTCCAGGGCGCCGTCGTCCGCCGGAGCGGGGCCGACGGGAGCGGCGCTGACCACCAGCAGCCGTCGTACGCCCTCCGCCTCCATGGCGCCGAGGACCGTCCGGGTCAGCCGCACGGTCACTCCGGCGTTCTTGCGGCCGCGCGCGCCGAGACCGGAGAGGACGGCGTCCCGGCCCCGCACGGCGGCGCGCAGCTCCTGCGGGTCGGCCAGGTCGCTGCGGACGACCTCCAGGCGGTCGCCGGTGAGGCCGAGGCCGGCAGGGTCCCGTACGACCGCCGTGACCTCGTGACCGGCGGTCAGGGCCTGACGGACCAGTTCCCCGCCGATTCCCCCGGTGGCGCCGAAAACAGTGAGCTTCATGGGCCCGGCCCCCTAGCCGAGAAGAGATGGGTGAGTGTTTACTCACCCCTGCCGCCTCTAGGGTGGGTAAGTACTCACCCACCCGTCAAGCCGATCGGAGTCCCGTGGAGACGAAGCCCGCGCGCGTCCGCATCCTCGACGCCGCTCACGAGCTGATGCTCACCGTGGGTCTCGCCCGCGCCACCACCAAGGAGATCGCCCGGGCGGCCGGCTGCTCCGAAGCGGCTCTCTACAAGTACTTCGACAGCAAGGAAGAGCTGTTCGTGCGGGTCCTCGACGAGCGCCTGCCCCGGCTCGCCCCGCTGCTCGACGGCCTCTCCACCGAACCGGGACAGGGCACCCTGGAAGGAAACCTCACCGAGATCGCCCGCCGAGCGGCCCTCTTCTACGAGCAGAGCTTCCCGATCGCCGCCTCCCTGTACGCCGAGACCCAGCTCAAGCAGCGCCACTACGACACCCTGCGCGCCATCGGATCCGGACCCCACCTGCCGATCCAGGGGCTGGACGCCTACCTGCGCGCCGAACAGAGGGCCGGCCGGGTCCGCGCCGGCGCCGACACCTACGCCGCCGCCTCCCTGCTGCTGGGCGCCTGCGCCCATCGCGCGTACGCCTACGACGCCGTCGCGAGCGATGAGCGGCCACCGGTGGACGAGTTCGCCGCCCGGCTCACCCGCACACTGCTGGGCGGAATCCGCGTCGCCGGCCGTCCCTGAGCCGGCCGCCCGGCGGCGGGCACCCGGTCGAACTGCTGGTCCGCTTCCAGGCATGTCCGCCCCGCGCCCACCTCAGGCGGCCGGGCGAGCCAGCCATTCGTCCACGCCGGCCAGCAGCCGCGCCCTGACGTCCTCGGGAGCGGCGGAGGCCCGCAACGACTGCCGGGCCAGCTCCGCGAGTTCGGCGTCCGTGAAGCCGTGGGCGTGGCGGGCGATCTCGTACTGGGCGGCCAGCCGGGAGCCGAACAGCAGCGGGTCGTCGGCGCCGAGGGCCAGCGGCACGCCTGCCTCGAAGAGCGTGCGCAGGGGGACGTCCTCCGGCTTCTCGTAGACGCCGAGCGCCACATTGGAGGCGGGGCACACCTCGCAGGTCACGCCCCGGTCGGCCAGCCGCTTCAGCAGCCGCGGGTCCTCCGCCGCGCGTACCCCGTGCCCGATCCGGGAGGCGTGCAGATCGTCCAGGCAGTCCCGGACCGAGGCCGGACCGGTCAGCTCGCCGCCGTGCGGGACCGAGAGCAGACCCCCCTCGCGCGCGATGTGGAAGGCCCGGTCGAAGTCCCGCGCCATGCCGCGCCGCTCGTCGTTGGACAGCCCGAAGCCGACCACGCCCCGGTCCGCGTACCGCACGGCCAGACGGGCCAGGGTGCGCGCGTCCAGCGGGTGCTTCATGCGGTTGGCGGCCACCAATACGCGCATGCCGAGGCCGGTCTCCCGGGAGGTCGTCTCCACCGCGTCGAGGATGATCTCCAGCGCCGGGATCAGACCGCCCAGGCGTGGTGCGTACGACGTCGGGTCCACCTGGATCTCCAGCCAGCCCGAGCCGTCCTTCACGTCTTCCTCGGCGGCCTCCCGGACCAGTCGCCGGATGTCCTCCGGCTCCCGCAGACAGGAGCGCGCCGCGTCGTACAGCCGCTGGAAACGGAACCAGCCCCGCTCGTCCGTGGCCCGCAGTCTGGGAGGTTCGCCGCTGGTCAGCGCCTCCGTCAGCGCGTCGGGCAGCCGCACGCCGTGCTTGTCGGCCAGTTCCAGGACGGTCCCCGGCCGCATCGAGCCGGTGAAGTGCAGATGCAGGTGGGCTTTCGGCAGCTCGGACAGATCACGTACACGCTCCATTCCAGGATCCTGCCGTACGGACCCGCCCTCCCGGTAGCCGTTTCCCCCTTAGTGGTCTTGCTCGCACACAGAAGCGGGCCGCCTCCCCGGAGGGAAACGGCCCGCACGCGCGCGTGGGTGGCGGGGACGTCGGTCCCGCGCCTCTGCGGAGGCGAGGACCCCGCCTCTGCGGAGGCGAGGACCCCGGTCCCGGCGGCTCTGCAGCGAGGACCTCAGTCCCGCGCCTCCGCCAGCAGCTTCTGCATCCGGCTGACGCCCTCGGCGAGGTCCTCGTCGCCGAGCGCGTACGACAGCCGCAGGTAACCCGGCGTGCCGAAGGCCTCGCCCGGGACGACCGCGACCTCCGCCTCCTCCAGGATCAGCGCGGCCAGCTCGACGGTGTCCTGCGGCCGCTTGCCGCGGATCTCCTTGCCGAGCAGCGCCTTGACCGACGGGTAGGCGTAGAAGGCGCCCTCGGGCTCCGGGCAGAACACGCCGTCGATCTCGTTGAGCATCCGCACGATCGTCCGGCGGCGGCGGTCGAAGGCCTCGCGCATCGTCGCCACGGCGTCCAGGCCGCCGGAGACGGCGGCGAGGGCGGCCGCCTGGGCCACGTTGGAGACGTTCGAGGTGGCGTGCGACTGCAGGTTGGTCGCGGCCTTGACCACGTCCTTCGGGCCGATGACCCAGCCCACGCGCCAGCCGGTCATGGCGTAGGTCTTCGCCACACCGTTGACCACGACGCACTTGTCGCGCAGTTCCGGCAGGAGCGCCGGCAGGGACACGGAGACCGCGTCGCCGTAGACCAGGTGCTCGTAGATCTCGTCGGTCAGCACCCACAGGCCGTGCTCGAGGGCCCAGCGGCCGATCGCCTCGGTCTCGGCCTCGCTGTAGACGGCGCCGGTCGGGTTGGACGGGGAGACGAAGAGGACGACCTTGGTCTTCTCCGTGCGCGCCGCCTCAAGCTGCTCGACGGAGACGCGGTAGCCGGTCGTCTCGTCGGCCACGACCTCCACCGGGACACCGCCGGCGAGACGGATCGACTCCGGGTACGTCGTCCAGTACGGCGCAGGCACGATGACCTCGTCGCCCGGGTCGAGGATCGCGGCGAACGCCTCGTAGATGGCCTGCTTGCCGCCGTTGGTGACGAGGATCTGCGAGACGTCGGGCTCCCACCCGGAGTCCCGCAACGTCTTCGCGGCGATCGCCGACTTCAGCTCCGGCAGGCCGCCGGCCGGGGTGTAGCGGTGGTACTTCGGGTTCTTGCAGGCCTCGACGGCCGCCTCGACGATGTAGTCCGGGGTCGGGAAGTCGGGCTCACCGGCGCCGAAGCCGATCACCGGACGTCCGGCGGCCTTCAGGGCCTTGGCCTTGGCGTCCACGGCGAGGGTGGCGGACTCGGAGATCGCGCCGACTCGGGCGGAGACCCGGCGCTCGGTGGGAGGGGTTGCAGCGCTCATGAGGCCCATCGTTCCAGACCGCAAACGCCCCCGGCACACGGGTTTCACAGACTGAACAGCAAGGGGTCGAGGCGTGAACAGGGATCCGAATCCGGCGGCCGGCCAGGACGATCTTCGGCCGGGCCGCTCCGGACGGGCGCATTCTGTTCGACGCCGGGCCGTCGACCACGTACACTCACACCTCGTTGGTCTTCGGCAGCCGCGGCCGCAACCGGTGCACACCGAGCACTCGGTCGGATGCGGTACGTTGGGGGACACACAAAGGGTCGTAGCTCAATTGGTAGAGCACCGGTCTCCAAAACCGGCGGTTGGGGGTTCAAGTCCCTCCGGCCCTGCTACACACACCGCCAGGATGTGTGCGCATGTACGTACAGCATTGCACCGCCGTGCGGCTCAGAAACCGGGCGCGGCACGGCCATGACCCGGGATCAGGTGAGGACTATGACGGACGCCGTGGGCTCCATCGACACGCCTGATGCTCAGGACGAGTTGCCCGAGTCGAAGAAGGCTCGCAAGGGCGGCAAGCGCGCCAAGAAGGGCCCGCTCAAGCGCCTGGCCACTTTCTACCGCCAGATCGTCGCGGAACTCCGCAAGGTCGTCTGGCCGTCGCGCAACCAGCTGACGTCGTACACCACCGTGGTGATCTTCTTCGTCGCCATCATGATCGCCCTGGTGACCGTGATTGACTATGGGCTCAACCACGCGGCCAAGTACGTCTTCGGCTGAGTCCAGAGCGAAGGGCGCCGTGGTACCGGCGCCCGTTTTCGCATGTTCCACCCCTATGTATCCAGGAAGAAGCAGCCATCGTGTCTGACCCGAACCTGAACGACGCCACCGAGCCTCGCGAAAATGCCGCCGAGACGGTGGACGACGAGCTCGACATCGTCGAGGGCGCGGACGAGCAGGACGAGTTCGAGGCTGCCGAGGCCGAGTCGGGCGAGCCCGCCGAAGAGGCCGCTCTGCACGTCGAGGACGAGGAAGACGACGCCGAGGAGGGTGACGAGGAAGTCGCCGCCGCCGAGGCCGCCGAGGAGACGGAAGCCGCTGACGCGGAAGCCGCCGACGCGGAAGCCGCCGACGCGGAAGCCGTCGAGGAGGAGCCGGCCGCGCCGGTCGACCCGGTCCAGGCCCTGCGCGAGGAACTGCGCACCCTGCCCGGCGAGTGGTACGTCATCCACACCTACGCCGGTTACGAGAACCGCGTGAAGACCAACCTGGAGCAGCGCGCCGTCTCGCTGAACGTCGAGGACTACATCTTCCAGGCCGAGGTGCCGCAGGAAGAGGTCGTCCAGATCAAGAACGGCGACCGCAAGACGATCAAGCAGAACAAGCTGCCGGGTTACGTCCTGGTCCGCATGGACCTGACGAACGAGTCCTGGGGCGTCGTCCGCAACACCCCGGGCGTCACCGGCTTCGTCGGCAACGCCTACGACCCGTACCCGCTGACCCTGGACGAGATCGTCAAGATGCTCGCGCCGGAGGCCGAGGAGAAGGCCGCCCGCGAGGCCGCCGAGGCCGAGGGCAAGCCCGCCCCGCAGCGCAAGGTCGAGGTCCAGGTGCTGGACTTCGAGGTCGGCGACTCGGTCACCGTCACCGACGGCCCGTTCGCCACGCTGCAGGCGACCATCAACGAGATCAACGCCGACTCGAAGAAGGTCAAGGGCCTGGTGGAGATCTTCGGCCGGGAGACGCCGGTCGAGCTGTCCTTCGACCAGATCCAGAAGAACTGAGCGCACCCCCCGAGAGCGCCCCGCCGGTGAGAACCGGCCCGGGGCGCTCTCGTCGTGTCCGGCCCGCCGTCCGCGGCGTCCTGGCCGCGTGGTGCTGCTCGCGACGTACGCCGCCTTCGTCCCGGCCGCCCTCCTGCGGACCGAGGTCCGGGGGCGGAGCCGGCCGAGGCCACCTTCCACGACGGGGCGTGCTTCCTCGGCGGCTGCCGCGTGACGCTCTCCGTGGCGGGTGAGGAGCTGACGGCAGGTCTGCCGTTCGGCACGCGCGCGCGTGGCCATGTCGAGGGCGACACCGTGGACGTGCTCCACGCGCCCGGTGAGCCGGATCAGGTCGTACTCGCCGCTGACGACGGGCGAGGGAGCGTCGCCGTGCTGCTCGCCGTGCCGGGCGGCGCCACCGTGCTCGTGCTGCTGGCGGGAGCCGTGCACGTGCTGCGCGAGCGACGGTCCGAGGGGTCTGCGCAAGCCGCCTGACCAGGACGATTTCCTGTCCGGACGGGACACCGGCTATCGTGGTGCGGTATGCCATCTATGTGATCTTGCCCCGATGGGCGCAGGTCCAGGACATGGATGGCAATCAACCTCTCAGTAAGGACCCGGAGAGAGCATGCCTCCCAAGAAGAAGAAGGTCACGGGGCTTATCAAGCTCCAGATCCAGGCCGGTGCGGCCAACCCGGCTCCGCCGGTCGGCCCCGCGCTGGGCCAGCACGGCGTCAACATCATGGAGTTCTGCAAGGCCTACAACGCCGCGACCGAGTCGCAGCGTGGCTGGGTCATCCCGGTGGAGATCACGGTCTACGAGGACCGTTCCTTCACCTTCGTGACCAAGACGCCGCCGGCCGCGAAGATGATCCTCAAGGCCGCGGGCGTCGAGAAGGGCTCGGGCGAGCCGCACAAGACCAAGGTCGCCAAGATCACCCAGGCGCAGGTCCGCGAGATCGCCACCACCAAGATGCCCGACCTCAACGCGAACGACCTGGACGCGGCCGCGAAGATCATCGCCGGCACCGCGCGCTCCATGGGCGTCACGGTCGAGGGCTGAAGTCACCCCCAGCAGTCGATGCGGCCGTAGCCGGTCGCACGTGGCAGGGCCCGCTCGGCCCGTACCACGACTCCTTTCAGAACACACAGGAGCAGTTGTGAGCAAGCGCAGCAAGGCTCTCCGCGCTGCGGACGCCAAGATCGACCGGGAGAAGCTCTACGCCCCGCTCGAGGCCGTCCGTCTCGCCAAGGAGACCTCCACCACCAAGTTCGACGGCACCGTCGAGGTCGCCTTCCGCCTGGGTGTCGACCCGCGCAAGGCCGACCAGATGGTCCGTGGCACCGTGAACCTGCCGCACGGCACCGGCAAGACCGCCCGGGTCCTGGTCTTCGCGACCGGTGACCGTGCTGCGGCCGCGGAGGCCGCGGGCGCCGACATCGTCGGCTCCGACGAACTGATCGACGAGGTCGCGAAGGGCCGTCTGGACTTCGACGCCGTCGTCGCCACCCCGGACCTCATGGGCAAGGTCGGCCGCCTCGGCCGCGTCCTCGGCCCGCGTGGCCTGATGCCGAACCCGAAGACCGGCACCGTCACCCCCGACGTCGCCAAGGCCGTCACCGAGATCAAGGGCGGCAAGATCGAGTTCCGCGTCGACAAGCACTCGAACCTGCACTTCATCATCGGCAAGGCGTCCTTCGACGACTCGCAGCTGGTGGAGAACTACGGCGCCGCGCTGGAGGAGATCCTCCGTCTGAAGCCGTCCGCCGCCAAGGGCCGGTACATCAAGAAGGCCGCCATCAGCACCACGATCGGCCCCGGCATCCCGGTCGACCCCAACCGCACCCGCAACCTCCTCGTCGAGGAGGACCCGGCCGCCGTCTGAGCCTCCCGCTCACCTCGGTAGCCGCGTCGCGTACGCGTAACCGGAGGACGGGTCCTGCAACCTTCGAGGTGCAGGGCCCGTCCTTTCTTTGTGCGACTTGTCGTACGACCGTCAGTGGCCTGGGTTACGGTGCAGGCACGGGATTCGTATAGGGGTGGGACTGAATGAAGAGCACGACCGTGCGCGCAATGGGCCTGTCGATCGCGGTGGCCGCCGCACTGACCGGTGTGGCGGCCTGCGGCTCGTCGGACACCGGCAAGGACGGCAAGGACGGCAAGGACGGCAAGGCGGCGGGCGGGGGCGCTGTGCACGTCAGCCCGATCGCCGCCCTGCGGTCCGTCGAGAAGTCCACGGACAAGGCCGACTCCGCCAAGGTGCGGTCCACCACCGCCATGGGCGACCTCATGGCGATGACGGCCAACGGCGCCCTCACCTGGGGTGACGGCCTCCAGGGCAACCTGACCATCACCTACACCGGCGGCAAGATGGCTCAGCTGATGCGCCAGGCCGGCTCCACGTCGATGGAGGCCCGCTACCTGCCGGACGCCTACTACGCGCACATGAGCGACACGTACGCCCAGCAGACCGGCGGCAAGCACTGGCTCAAGTACTCCTACGACGACCTCGCCAAGCTCGGCGGCGCCTCCGGTTCGTACATGAAGGACCAGCTGCAGAACTCCACGCCGGACCAGTCCGTGCGGATGCTGCTGGCCTCCGGCGACGTCAAGAAGGTCGGCGAGGAGACCGTCTCCGGCATCCACACCACGCACTACTCGGGCACGGTGGACGTCGCGGACCTCGCGGACAAGAGCAGCAACCTCAGCGCCGGCCAGCTGGCGGCCCTGAAGAAGCAGCTCAGCCAGGCGGGTGTCAGCACCGACACCGTCAACATCTGGATCAACGACGACAACCTGCTGGTCAAGAAGACCGAGAAGGCGGACACCGCCAACGGCACCATGACCAACACCTCGTTCTACAGCGACTACGGCGTGAAGGTCAGCGCCGAGGCGCCGCCGGCCGGTGACACCAAGGACTTCGCGGACCTGCTCAAGTCCGGTGGCACCGTGGGCGGTGGCACGGCGAGCGGTGGCACCGTGGGCGGCGGGACCGTGGGCGGCAGCACCGTCGGGGGCGGCACCGGCACCAGCTCCTGAGACCGGCGAAGCCGAAGGACCGGGGCGGCCCGTACGAGCCGATTTGCTCGACGGCGCCCCGGTCCCGTACTCTCCACGAGAAGCCAAAGACCGCTGGTCGTTGCCGTGCGCTCGCAAGAGGGCGCGGTGGCCGAAGGATCCGCTGAAAAGTGGGCGACCCGCGCAGGTAAATGTGGAAGTACTCCCGGACAGCACGCGCTCTCGCGTGTGTGACCGGTCGAGTCCGCCCCGTGCGCCTGCGCCGGGGCGTTTCGTTTCCCCAGTCCTCCTTCGGGTCCGCGCGGTCAGAATCACCCGGAAGGAGGCCGAGGCTCTATGGCGAGGCCCGACAAGGCTGCCGCAGTGGCCGAGTTGACGGAGCAGTTCCGCAACTCCAGCGCTGCCGTGCTGACCGAGTACCGCGGTCTCACCGTGGCGCAGCTCAAGACGCTGCGCCGGTCGCTCGGTGAGAACGCCCAGTACGCCGTGGTGAAGAACACGCTGACCAAGATTGCGGCCAACGAGGCCGGGATCTCGACGCTGGACGACCTGTTCAACGGTCCGACGGCTGTCGCCTTCGTCACCGGTGACCCGGTGGAGTCGGCGAAGGGTCTCCGTGACTTCGCCAAGGACAACCCGAATCTCGTCATCAAGGGCGGTGTCCTTGACGGCAAGGCGCTGTCCGCCGACGAGATCAAGAAGCTTGCGGACCTCGAGTCCCGCGAGGTTCTGCTCAGCAAGCTGGCCGGTGCCTTCAAGGCGAAGCAGTCCCAGGCTGCCTCCGTCTTCCAGGCGCTGCCGTCGAAGCTCGTCCGCACCGTGGACGCGCTCCGTGCCAAGCAGGCCGAGCAGGGCGGTGCCGAGTAATTCGGCTCGCTTTCTGATCCTGGCCGCATGATGCGGCGAGGGTCTCAGCGGGCCGACGTACGCCCGCCACACCCAGTACATCCGGCACCTGCCGATTGAGTGGAAGGACCGCCATCATGGCGAAGCTCACCCAGGACGAGCTGCTTGCCCAGTTCGAGGAGATGACCCTCATCGAGCTCTCCGAGTTCGTGAAGGCCTTCGAGGACAAGTTCGACGTCACCGCCGCCGCTGCCGCCCCGGTCGTCATGGCCGGCGCCGGCGCTGGTGCCGGTGCCGCCGAGGCCGAGGAGGAGAAGGACGAGTTCGACGTCATCCTCACCGGCGCCGGCGAGAAGAAGATCCAGGTCATCAAGGTCGTGCGTGAGCTGACCTCGCTGGGCCTGAAGGAGGCCAAGGACCTCGTCGACGGCACCCCGAA
The DNA here is from genome assembly GCF_043199955.1 of Streptomyces sp. NPDC048514. Classification (NCBI taxonomy): domain Bacteria; kingdom Bacillati; phylum Actinomycetota; class Actinomycetes; order Kitasatosporales; family Streptomycetaceae; genus Streptomyces; species Streptomyces sp. NPDC048514. The sequence continues at coordinate 175,829 of NZ_JBICWT010000013.1, forward strand.
GCCGGTCCTCGAGAAGGTCACCAAGGAAGCCGCGGAGAAGGCCGCCGAGTCCCTCAAGGGCGCTGGCGCCTCCGTCGAGGTCAAGTAAGACCTTCCGGGTTCTCCCGAACCCGACTGCACGCGCCTGCGGCCCGTGTCGCGGTGAACCGCGCCTCGTAGGGCTGTAACGCGAACGCACCGAAGAGCGATCATCCATCCGGGTGGTCGCTCTTCGGCGTATCGGGAGGGCCGACCGCGGTTGCCTTGCACTCGCGACGGCGAGGGGTATGGTGATCTTCGTCGTGTCTCCGGCCAGTCTCGTTTGGACTGAGGGGCCTTGACGAACCGCACGCAGCGCGCAATTCTCAGGACGCGTCGTCACAAGGATCCGAATCCGAGGCATGGATCGACGGCGAAGAGGGCAGGATCAACGTGCGTTGAGGGCAGCATGCCGAGGGCGTTGAAACAAGAGCGGTGAGCACAACGAGGGTCTCGAAAAACAGGCGCTGGACATCAGTGTGCCAAGTGGCTACACTGACCCTTTGCGCTGCCTGTTAGCTGTCCCCTGCCCGTCACCAGGGGTCTGCCCTCACTCGAGCACCGATAACAAAGCTCCTTTGACCTGGGGTTTCTGTGTCGGTGTACGGGGGAGGGGCCGGTACGCGCGTAGTGAGTCCGAGCCCTCGGAAGGACCCCCTCTTGGCCGCCTCGCGCAATGCCTCGACCGCGAATTCGAACAACGGCGCCAGCACCGCCCCGCTGCGCATCTCCTTTGCAAAGATCAAGGAGCCTCTCGAGGTTCCGAACCTGCTCGCGCTGCAGACCGAGAGCTTTGACTGGCTGCTCGGCAACACCGCCTGGCAGAGTCGGGTCGAGGAGGCTCTGGAGAACGGTCAGGACGTCCCCACCAAGTCCGGTCTGGAGGAGATCTTCGAGGAGATCTCTCCGATCGAGGACTTCTCCGGGTCGATGTCGCTGACGTTCCGGGACCACCGCTTCGAGCCGCCGAAGAACTCCATCGACGAGTGCAAGGAGCGCGACTTCACGTACGCCGCCCCGCTCTTCGTCACCGCCGAGTTCACCAACAACGAGACCGGTGAGATCAAGTCCCAGACGGTCTTCATGGGCGACTTCCCGCTCATGACGAACAAGGGCACCTTCGTCATCAACGGCACCGAGCGTGTCGTGGTGTCCCAGCTGGTCCGTTCCCCCGGTGTCTACTTCGACTCCTCTATCGACAAGACGTCCGACAAGGACATTTTCTCCGCCAAGATCATCCCGTCCCGGGGCGCCTGGCTGGAGATGGAGATCGACAAGCGCGACATGGTCGGTGTCCGCATCGACCGCAAGCGCAAGCAGTCGGTCACCGTGCTGCTGAAGGCTCTCGGCTGGACCACCGAGCAGATCCTCGAGGAGTTCGGCGAGTACGAGTCGATGCGCGCCACCCTGGAGAAGGACCACACCCAGGGCCAGGACGACGCGCTGCTCGACATCTACCGCAAGCTGCGTCCGGGCGAGCCCCCCACGCGTGAGGCCGCGCAGACGCTGCTGGAGAACCTCTACTTCAACCCCAAGCGCTACGACCTCGCCAAGGTCGGCCGCTACAAGGTGAACAAGAAGCTCGGCGCGGACGAGCCGCTGGACGCCGGTGTGCTCACCACCGACGACGTCATCGCCACCATCAAGTACCTGGTGAAGCTGCACGCCGGCGAGACCGAGACGACCGGCGAGTCCGGCCGCTCGATCATCGTCGAGACCGACGACATCGACCACTTCGGCAACCGTCGTATCCGCAGCGTCGGCGAGCTGATCCAGAACCAGGTCCGTACGGGTCTCGCCCGTATGGAGCGCGTCGTGCGCGAGCGCATGACGACCCAGGACGTCGAGGCGATCACGCCGCAGACCCTGATCAACATCCGGCCGGTCGTCGCCTCCATCAAGGAGTTCTTCGGCACCAGCCAGCTGTCGCAGTTCATGGACCAGAACAACCCGCTGTCGGGTCTGACGCACAAGCGTCGTCTCAACGCCCTCGGCCCGGGTGGTCTCTCCCGTGAGCGGGCCGGCTTCGAGGTCCGTGACGTCCACCCCTCGCACTACGGCCGCATGTGCCCGATCGAGACGCCGGAAGGCCCGAACATCGGCCTGATCGGCTCGCTCGCCTCCTACGGCCGGGTCAACGCGTTCGGTTTCATCGAGACGCCGTACCGCAAGGTCGTCGACGGCCAGGTCACCGACGAGGTCGACTACCTGACCGCCGACGAGGAGGACCGCTTCGTCATCGCGCAGGCCAACGCCCCGCTGACCGACGAGATGCGGTTCGCCGAGGCCCGCGTGCTGGTCCGCCGCCGAGGCGGCGAGGTCGACTACGTCGGCGGCGAGGACGTGGACTACATGGACGTCTCGCCGCGCCAGATGGTGTCGGTCGCGACCGCCATGATCCCCTTCCTCGAGCACGACGACGCCAACCGTGCCCTCATGGGCGCGAACATGATGCGGCAGGCCGTGCCGCTCATCAAGTCCGAGGCCCCGCTCGTCGGCACCGGCATGGAGTACCGCTCCGCGGCCGACGCCGGCGACGTGGTCAAGGCCGAGAAGGACGGTGTGGTCCAGGAGGTCTCCGCGGACTACATCACCACCGCCAACGACGACGGCACGTACATCACGTACCGCCTGGCCAAGTTCTCCCGGTCCAACCAGGGGACCTCGGTCAACCAGAAGGTCATCGTCAACGAGGGCGACCGCCTCATCACGGGCCAGGTGCTCGCGGATGGTCCGGCCACCCAGAACGGCGAGATGGCCCTGGGCAAGAACCTGCTCGTGGCGTTCATGCCGTGGGAGGGTCACAACTACGAGGACGCGATCATCCTGTCGCAGCGCCTCGTGCAGGACGACGTCCTCTCCTCGATCCACATCGAGGAGCACGAGGTCGACGCCCGTGACACCAAGCTCGGCCCCGAGGAGATCACCCGGGACATCCCGAACGTCTCCGAGGAGGTCCTCGCGGACCTCGACGAGCGCGGCATCATCCGTATCGGTGCCGAGGTCATCGCCGGCGACATCCTCGTCGGCAAGGTGACCCCGAAGGGTGAGACCGAGCTGACCCCCGAGGAGCGCCTGCTGCGCGCGATCTTCGGCGAGAAGGCCCGTGAGGTCCGCGACACCTCGCTGAAGGTGCCGCACGGCGAGACCGGCAAGGTCATCGGTGTGCGCGTCTTCGACCGCGAGGAGGGCGACGAGCTGCCGCCGGGCGTGAACCAGCTGGTCCGCGTCTACGTCGCGCAGAAGCGCAAGATCACCGACGGTGACAAGCTCGCCGGCCGGCACGGCAACAAGGGTGTCATCTCCAAGATCCTGCCCATCGAGGACATGCCGTTCCTCGAGGACGGAACCCCGGTCGACATCATCCTGAACCCGCTGGGTGTCCCGTCCCGAATGAACCCGGGACAGGTCCTGGAGATCCACCTCGGCTGGCTCGCCAGCCGCGGCTGGGACGTCTCCGGCCTCGCGGAGGAGTGGGCCCAGCGCCTGCAGGTCATCGGCGCCGACCAGGTCGCCCCCGGCACCAACGTCGCCACCCCGGTGTTCGACGGTGCGCGCGAGGACGAGCTGGCGGGTCTGCTGCAGCACACCATCCCGAACCGGGACGGCGAGCGCATGGTGCTCCCGACCGGTAAGGCGCGGCTGTTCGACGGCCGTAGCGGTGAGCCGTTCCCGGACCCGATCTCGGTCGGCTACATGTACATCCTGAAGCTGCACCACCTGGTCGACGACAAGCTGCACGCCCGTTCGACCGGTCCGTACTCGATGATCACCCAGCAGCCGCTGGGTGGTAAGGCGCAGTTCGGCGGCCAGCGGTTCGGCGAGATGGAGGTGTGGGCCCTCGAGGCCTACGGCGCCGCGTACGCCCTCCAGGAGCTGCTGACCATCAAGTCCGACGACGTCACCGGCCGCGTGAAGGTCTACGAGGCCATCGTCAAGGGCGAGAACATCCCCGAGCCCGGCATCCCCGAGTCCTTCAAGGTGCTCATCAAGGAGATGCAGTCGCTCTGCCTGAACGTGGAGGTGCTGTCCAGCGACGGTATGTCCATCGAGATGCGCGACACCGACGAGGACGTCTTCCGCGCTGCGGAGGAGCTCGGCATCGACCTGTCCCGGCGCGAGCCGAGCAGCGTCGAAGAGGTCTGACGGGAGTCCGGCGGGGCCCTCACCCACAGGGCCCCGCCGACCCCCAGGCCCCCGTTTCAGACCACAGACTTTCGACCCTGAGAGGGATTGACGCATAGTGCTCGACGTCAACTTCTTCGACGAGCTCCGGATCGGCCTGGCCACCGCTGACGACATCCGTCAGTGGAGCCACGGCGAGGTCAAGAAGCCCGAGACCATCAACTACCGCACCCTCAAGCCCGAGAAGGACGGACTCTTCTGCGAGAAGATCTTCGGTCCGACCCGGGACTGGGAGTGCTACTGCGGCAAGTACAAGCGCGTCCGCTTCAAGGGCATCATCTGTGAGCGCTGTGGCGTCGAGGTCACGCGCGCCAAGGTGCGTCGTGAGCGGATGGGCCACATCGAGCTCGCCGCCCCCGTCACCCACATCTGGTACTTCAAGGGTGTCCCCTCGCGCCTCGGCTACCTGCTGGACCTGGCGCCGAAGGACCTCGAGAAGGTCATCTACTTCGCGGCGTACATGATCACGTTCGTCGACGAGGAGCGCCGCACCCGCGACCTGCCCTCCCTGGAGGCGCACGTCTCCGTGGAGCGCCAGCAGGTCGAGAACCGCCGCGACGCCGACCTCGAGGCCCGCGCCAAGAAGCTCGAGACCGACCTGGCCGAGCTGGAGGCCGAGGGCGCCAAGGCCGACGTGCGCCGCAAGGTGCGCGAGGGTGCCGAGCGTGAGATGAAGCAGCTGCGCGACCGTGCGCAGCGCGAGATCGACCGTCTCGACGAGGTGTGGACCCGGTTCAAGAACCTCAAGGTCCAGGACCTCGAGGGCGACGAGCTGCTCTACCGCGAGCTGCGTGACCGCTTCGGCACGTACTTCGACGGTTCGATGGGTGCCGCGGCGCTGCAGAAGCGCCTGGAGTCCTTCGACCTCGACGAGGAGGCCGAGCGCCTCCGCGAGATCATCCGCACCGGCAAGGGCCAGAAGAAGACCCGTGCGCTCAAGCGCCTGAAGGTCGTCTCCGCGTTCCTGCAGACCTCCAACAGCCCCAAGGGCATGGTCCTGGACTGCGTCCCGGTCATCCCGCCGGACCTGCGTCCGATGGTGCAGCTGGACGGTGGCCGCTTCGCGACCTCCGACCTGAACGACCTGTACCGCCGTGTGATCAACCGCAACAACCGCCTGAAGCGCCTTCTCGACCTCGGTGCGCCCGAGATCATCGTGAACAACGAGAAGCGCATGCTCCAGGAGGCCGTCGACGCGCTCTTCGACAACGGCCGTCGTGGTCGCCCGGTCACGGGCCCCGGCAACCGTCCGCTGAAGTCGCTGTCCGACATGCTCAAGGGCAAGCAGGGTCGTTTCCGTCAGAACCTGCTCGGCAAGCGAGTCGACTACTCGGCGCGTTCCGTCATCGTCGTCGGCCCGCAGCTGAAGCTGCACCAGTGCGGTCTGCCCAAGGCCATGGCGCTGGAGCTCTTCAAGCCGTTCGTGATGAAGCGCCTGGTCGACCTGAACCACGCGCAGAACATCAAGAGCGCCAAGCGCATGGTGGAGCGCGGCCGCACCGTCGTGTACGACGTCCTCGAAGAGGTCATCGCCGAGCACCCGGTGCTGCTGAACCGTGCTCCCACCCTGCACCGCCTCGGCATCCAGGCCTTCGAGCCGCAGCTGGTCGAGGGCAAGGCCATCCAGATCCACCCGCTCGTCTGCACCGCGTTCAACGCGGACTTCGACGGTGACCAGATGGCCGTGCACCTGCCGCTGTCCGCGGAGGCGCAGGCCGAGGCCCGCATCCTGATGCTGTCCTCGAACAACATCCTCAAGCCGGCCGACGGCCGCCCGGTGACGATGCCGACCCAGGACATGGTCCTCGGTCTGTTCTTCCTCACCACCGACGGCGAGCTGCGTGACACCAAGGGCGAGGGCCGCGCGTTCGGCTCGACGGCCGAGGCGATCATGGCGTTCGACGCCGGCGAGCTGGCGCTGCAGTCGCAGATCGACATCCGCTTCCCGGTGGGCACCATCCCGCCGCGCGGCTGGATGCCGCCGGCCCGTGAGGAGGGCGAGCCCGAGTGGCAGCAGGGGGACTCGTTCCGCCTGCGCACCACCCTGGGCCGCGCGCTCTTCAACGAGCTGCTGCCCGAGGACTACCCGTTCGTCGACTACTCGGTGGGCAAGAAGCAGCTCTCCGAGATCGTCAACGACCTGGCCGAGCGCTACCCCAAGGTCATCGTGGCGGCGACGCTCGACAACCTGAAGGCGTCCGGCTTCTACTGGGCGACCCGTTCCGGTGTCACCGTGGCCATCTCCGACGTCGTCGTTCCCGAGGCGAAGAAGGAGATCGTCAAGGGCTACGAGGCGCAGGACGAGAAGGTCCAGAAGCAGTACGAGCGCGGTCTGATCACCAAGGAAGAGCGCACTCAGGAGCTCATCGCGATCTGGACCAAGGCGACCAACGAGGTCGCCGAGGCGATGAACGAGAACTTCCCCAAGACGAACCCCATCTTCATGATGGTTGACTCGGGTGCCCGAGGAAACATGATGCAGATGCGGCAGATCGCCGGTATGCGTGGTCTGGTGTCGAACGCGAAGAACGAGACCATCCCGCGTCCGATCAAGGCGTCCTTCCGCGAGGGCCTGTCCGTGCTGGAGTACTTCATCTCCACCCACGGTGCCCGTAAGGGTCTGGCGGACACCGCCCTGCGTACCGCCGACTCGGGTTACCTCACCCGTCGTCTGGTCGACGTCTCCCAGGACGTCATCATCCGCGAGGAGGACTGCGGCACCGACCGCGGCCTCAAGCTCAAGATCGCGGAGCGGGGCGCGGACGGCGTGCTGCGCAAGACCGAGGACGTCGAGACGTCCGTGTACGCGCGCTGCCTCGCCGAGGACATCGTGGTCGAGGGCCAGGTGCTGGCCCCGGCCGGCACCGACCTGGGCGACGTCCTCATCGAGGAGCTCGTCGGCCGCGGCATCGAGGAGGTCAAGACCCGTTCGGTCCTGACCTGCGAGTCCGCCGTCGGTACCTGCGCGATGTGCTACGGCCGTTCGCTGGCCACCGGCAAGCTGGTCGACATCGGTGAGGCGGTCGGCATCATCGCCGCCCAGTCCATCGGTGAGCCCGGTACCCAGCTGACGATGCGTACCTTCCACACCGGTGGTGTGGCCGGTGACGACATCACCCAGGGTCTGCCCCGTGTCGTCGAGCTCTTCGAGGCCCGTACCCCGAAGGGTGTCGCCCCGATCTCCGAGGCCTCCGGCCGCGTGCGGATCGAGGAGACCGAGAAGACCAAGAAGCTCGTCGTCACCCCGGACGACGGCAGCGACGAGACGGCGTTCCCGATCTCCAAGCGTGCCAAGGTCCTGGTCCGCGAGGGCGACCACGTCGAGGTGGGCCAGCAGCTCACCGTGGGTGCCACCAACCCGCACGACGTGCTGCGCATCCTGGGTCAGCGTGCCGTCCAGGTCCACCTGGTCGGCGAGGTCCAGAAGGTCTACAACTCGCAGGGTGTGTCGATCCACGACAAGCACATCGAGATCATCATTCGGCAGATGCTCCGCCGTGTGACGATCATCGAGTCGGGCGACGCGGAGCTGCTGCCCGGCGAGCTGGTCGAGCGCTCGAAGTTCGAGACCGAGAACCGTCGCGTGGTCCAGGAGGGCGGTCACCCGGCCTCCGGTCGTCCGCAGCTGATGGGTATCACCAAGGCCTCGCTGGCGACGGAGTCCTGGCTGTCGGCCGCCTCCTTCCAGGAGACGACCCGAGTCCTGACGGATGCGGCGATCAACGCCAAGTCCGACAGCCTCATCGGCCTCAAGGAGAACGTCATCATCGGTAAGCTCATCCCGGCCGGTACGGGCCTGTCCCGCTACCGCAACATCCGGGTGGAGCCGACCGAGGAGGCCAAGGCCGCGATGTACTCGGCCGTCGGCTACGACGACATCGACTACTCGCCGTTCGGCACCGGCTCCGGCCAGGCCGTTCCGCTGGAGGACTACGACTACGGTCCGTACAACCAGTAAGCGAGCAGCATGAGCCGAAGGGCGGCCACCCCCCGTGCGGGGTGGCCGCCCTTCGGCGTCACGCCGGCTGTGACACGTCGCACGTGCGTCGTCGCGCCGGCTGTGACGCGTCACGCGTGCGTACCCGGCGTGTACGCGTGGTGCCGGCTGCGGCCTTCCCGCCGCTTCGGCACGTACGCGTGCGTGCCGGTGTCCGGCCCTGCGGCCGAGAGGTGTGGACGCGGTGGCGTGGTGGTGCCCCGGGGCGCCGTGAGGGCCCGCTGAGCCGCTCCAGGGGGCAGGGAGGGCGTGCGGGGAGACCCGCCGGGGCTCCGGTATCCATGATCGCCGAGGGTCACCGACCCGGTGGAGGGTCTGCCGTGATAGGGGTGGGTCCCATTTGTTTTGACCGCAGCGAATGAGGTAGGTACGCTCAGACCTTGTGCCTGGGGTGTGCCCTGGCTCTCGTGCGTGCCTTCGACCGCACAGCGAGCCGTCACCGGCCACCGTAATCTGCGCCCTTCCCGCCTTGCGGGGGGAGTCTGCGGGATTCGACACACCCGACCGCGTGGGTCGGCGTTGTTCCAGGTTAGCTTTACCTATTCGGCACACAGAAACCGGAGAAGTAGTGCCTACGATCCAGCAGCTGGTCCGCAAGGGCCGGCAGGACAAGGTCGAGAAGAACAAGACGCCCGCACTCGAGGGTTCCCCTCAGCGTCGCGGCGTCTGCACGCGTGTGTTCACGACCACCCCGAAGAAGCCGAACTCGGCCCTGCGTAAGGTCGCGCGTGTGCGTCTGACCAGCGGGATCGAGGTCACCGCTTACATTCCGGGTGAGGGACACAACCTGCAGGAGCACTCCATCGTGCTCGTGCGTGGTGGCCGTGTGAAGGACCTGCCGGGTGTTCGCTACAAGATCATCCGAGGTTCCCTGGACACCCAGGGTGTCAAGAACCGCAAGCAGGCCCGCAGCCGCTACGGCGCCAAGAAGGAGAAGTAAGAATGCCTCGTAAGGGCCCCGCCCCGAAGCGCCCGGTCATCATCGACCCGGTCTACGGTTCTCCTCTGGTGACCTCCCTCATCAACAAGGTGCTGCTGAACGGCAAGCGCTCCACCGCCGAGCGCATCGTGTACGGCGCCATGGAGGGTCTTCGCGAGAAGACCAGCAATGACCCGGTCATCACGCTGAAGCGCGCGCTGGAGAACATCAAGCCGACCCTCGAGGTCAAGTCCCGCCGTGTCGGTGGTGCGACGTACCAGGTTCCGATCGAGGTCAAGCCCGGTCGTGCCAACACGCTCGCGCTGCGCTGGCTGGTCGGTTACTCCCGCGCCCGTCGCGAGAAGACCATGACCGAGCGTCTGCTCAACGAGCTTCTCGACGCCTCCAACGGCCTGGGTGCCGCTGTGAAGAAGCGCGAGGACACGCACAAGATGGCCGAGTCCAACAAGGCCTTCGCGCACTACCGCTGGTAGTCGCTACCCACATCGAGACCGAGAGAAGACTGAAGCCTTATGGCTACCACTTCACTTGACCTGGCCAAGGTCCGCAACATTGGGATCATGGCCCACATCGACGCGGGCAAGACGACCACCACTGAGCGGATCCTGTTCTACACCGGTGTGTCGTACAAGATCGGTGAGGTCCACGACGGCGCCGCCACCATGGACTGGATGGAGCAGGAGCAGGAGCGTGGCATCACGATCACGTCTGCTGCCACCACCTGTCACTGGCCGCTGGAAGACGTCGACCACACCATCAACATCATCGACACCCCGGGTCACGTCGACTTCACCGTCGAGGTGGAGCGTTCCCTGCGTGTGCTCGACGGTGCCGTGACGGTGTTCGACGGCGTCGCCGGCGTCGAGCCCCAGTCCGAGACGGTGTGGCGTCAGGCGGACCGCTACGGCGTCCCGCGTATCTGCTTCGTCAACAAGCTCGACCGCACCGGTGCCGAGTTCCACCGCTGTGTCGACATGATCTCTGACCGCCTCGGCGCTCAGCCGATCGTGATGCAGCTGCCGATCGGTGCCGAGGCCGACTTCAAGGGCGTCATCGACCTCGTGACGATGAAGGCCCTGGTCTGGTCCGCCGAGGCCACCAAGGGCGAGATGTACGACACCGTCGACATCCCGGACACGCACACCGAGGCTGCCGAGGAGTACCGCGGCAAGCTGCTCGAGGCCGTGGCCGAGAACGACGAAGAGATCATGGAGCTGTACCTGGAGGGCGTGGAGCCCTCCGTGGAGCAGCTGTACGCCGCGATCCGTCGTATCACCATCGCGTCCGGCAAGGGCACCGGCACCACCGTGACCCCGGTGTTCTGCGGCACCGCGTTCAAGAACAAGGGCGTCCAGCCCCTGCTCGACGCGGTCGTGCGCTACCTGCCGTCCCCGGTCGACATCGAGGCCATCGAGGGCCACGACGTCAAGGACCCCGAGGTCGTCGTCAAGCGCAGGCCGTCCGACGAGGAGCCCCTCTCGGCGCTGGCGTTCAAGATCATGAGCGACCCGCACCTCGGCAAGCTCACCTTCGTCCGGGTCTACTCGGGCCGCCTGGAGTCCGGCACCGCCGTGCTGAACTCCGTCAAGGGCAAGAAGGAGCGCATCGGCAAGATCTACCGCATGCACGCCAACAAGCGTGAGGAGATCGAGTCGGTGGGCGCCGGTGACATCGTCGCCGTCATGGGCCTGAAGCAGACCACCACCGGTGAGACGCTGTCCGACGACAAGAACCCGGTCATCCTGGAGTCCATGGACTTCCCGGCGCCGGTCATCCAGGTCGCCATCGAGCCCAAGTCGAAGGGCGACCAGGAGAAGCTCGGCGTCGCGATCCAGCGTCTGGCCGAGGAGGACCCGTCCTTCCAGGTCCACTCGGACGAGGAGACCGGCCAGACCATCATCGGTGGCATGGGCGAGCTGCACCTCGAGGTGCTGGTCGACCGTATGCGCCGTGAGTTCAAGGTCGAGGCCAACGTCGGCAAGCCGCAGGTGGCCTACCGTGAGACGATCCGCAAGGCCGTCGAGCGCGTCGACTACACGCACAAGAAGCAGACCGGTGGTACGGGTCAGTTCGCCAAGGTCCAGATCGGCATCGAGCCGATCGAGGCCGGCGAGACCTCGTACGAGTTCGTGAACAAGGTGACCGGTGGTCGTATCCCGAAGGAGTACATCCCTTCGGTCGACGCCGGTGCGCAGGAGGCCATGCAGTTCGGCATCCTCGCCGGTTACGAGATGACCGGTGTCCGCGTGATCCTGCACGACGGTGCCTACCACGAGGTCGACTCCTCCGAGCTCGCCTTCAAGATCGCCGGTTCGCAGGCGTTCAAGGAGGCCGCGCGCAAGGCCAGCCCCGTGCTGCTCGAGCCGATGATGGCCGTCGAGGTCACCACGCCCGAGGACTACATGGGTGAGGTCATCGGCGACATCAACTCCCGCCGTGGTCAGATCCAGGCCATGGAGGAGCGGGCTGGTGCCCGCGTCGTGAAGGGCCTCGTGCCCCTGTCGGAGATGTTCGGCTACGTCGGCGACCTCCGTAGCAAGACGTCGGGTCGCGCAAGCTACTCGATGCAGTTCGACTCCTACGCCGAGGTTCCGCGGAACGTCGCCGAGGAGATCATCGCGAAGGCCAAGGGCGAGTAACGCACCGCGTTAACACGCCGTAGGCTTGACTCCGGAGCCTCCAGGGGCATTCCCTCGCAAACGCGGACGGAATGCCCCCGGGTTCCGGGCCATTACAGCAAAGATCACCTGGCGCCGATGAAGTAAGGCGTACAGAACCACTCCACAGGAGGACCCCAGTGGCGAAGGCGAAGTTCGAGCGGACTAAGCCGCACGTCAACATCGGCACCATCGGTCACATCGACCACGGTAAGACGACCCTCACGGCCGCCATTACCAAGGTGCTGCACGACGCGTACCCGGACCTGAACGAGGCCACCCCGTTCGACAACATCGACAAGGCGCCCGAGGAGCGCCAGCGCGGTATCACCATCTCCATCGCGCACGTCGAGTACCAGACCGAGGCGCGTCACTACGCCCACGTCGACTGCCCTGGTCACGCGGACTACATCAAGAACATGATCACCGGTGCCGCGCAGATGGACGGCGCGATCCTGGTGGTCGCCGCCACCGACGGCCCGATGCCGCAGACCAAGGAGCACGTGCTCCTGGCCCGCCAGGTCGGCGTTCCGTACATCGTCGTCGCCCTGAACAAGGCCGACATGGTGGACGACGAGGAGATCCTGGAGCTCGTCGAGCTCGAGGTCCGTGAGCTCCTCACCGAGTACGAGTTCCCCGGCGACGACGTTCCGGTCGTCAAGGTCTCCGCGCTCAAGGCCCTCGAGGGCGAGCAGGAGTGGGTGGACTCCGTCCTCAACCTGATGAAGGCCGTCGACGAGTCGATCCCGCAGCCGGAGCGCGACGTCGACAAGCCGTTCCTCATGCCGATCGAGGACGTCTTCACGATCACCGGTCGCGGTACGGTCGTCACCGGCCGTATCGAGCGCGGTATCCTGAAGGTCAACGAGACCGTGGACATCATCGGTATCAAGACCGAGAAGACCACCACCACGGTCACGGGCATCGAGATGTTCCGCAAGCTGCTCGACGAGGGCCAGGCCGGTGAGAACGTCGGTCTGCTCCTCCGTGGCATCAAGCGCGAGGACGTCGAGCGCGGCCAGGTCATCATCAAGCCGAACACGGTGACGCCGCACACCGAGTTCGAGGCGCAGGCCTACATCCTGTCCAAGGACGAGGGTGGCCGCCACACGCCGTTCTTCAACAACTACCGTCCGCAGTTCTACTTCCGTACCACGGACGTGACCGGCGTGGTGACCCTCCCCGAGGGCACCGAGATGGTCATGCCGGGCGACAACACCGAGATGACGGTGTCGCTGATCCAGCCCGTCGCCATGGAAGAGGGCCTGAAGTTCGCCATCCGTGAGGGTGGCCGCACGGTGGGCGCCGGCCAGGTCACCAAGATCGTCAAGTAGGTTCCGCCTGCTTGAGGGTCATCGACTGACCTGAGGTCTCCGACCTGCGAGAGGCCCGTACGACTCCGGTCGTACGGGCCTCTTCGTCGTATCCGGACACCCGGGGCAGGGGGGCGCGTCGATGCGACGCGCCCCCCTGCCCGAGCGGCGTCAACGCGACGCCGTCGCGACACACCGTGACGGAGACCGGGCTGTACCGGTTGAAGTCCGTGGACGGTGGATCCGGACGGTCCGGCGGCGGTTCGCCGGCCGTTTCGGCGGGCGAGAGGTGGATGATGGGCGGTCTGTCCGGTGGCGGGGCGGCGAGGGGCCTGGTGTCCTCGCCCGCCGAGAAGCGGGCGGCGGCGCGGGCCGTCGAGGAGCACCTCGAACCGGGCACGCGCAAGGCCGGCCGGTGGGCGGACGAGCAGACGGCGGCCGCGGTGAAGGCGTTCGGCGCGCGGGACGGGGACGGCTGGCTGACCTCGGGCGCGCTGCACGCGGCCCACGAGACCTGGGCCGGGCAGGTCAAGAACCTGCTGGACCGGCTGGGCGCCGAGAAGGACGCCCTGCGCGCCGCGAACACGGTCCTCACCGGCGCGGACATCGGCATCGGCGGCGCGCTGCGCAAGCTGTCCGCGCTGGACCGGTACTGACGGGGGCGGCGGGCCGATGCCGACGTACCACGAGATCCTGACCGCCGACCTCGGCAGTCTCACCACCGCGGCGGAACGCTGGGACGGCATGGCGGGGGAGTTCGCCAAGCGGGAGAGGGAGTACCGCGAGGACGTGTACGGCGTCTCCACCGGCTCCGCCTCCTGGGCGGGCATGAGCGCGGAGGCGGCACACGGACGGTTCGCCGTCACGCTCAAGGAGTTCGAGTACGCGCAGACGGAGGCCAAGGCGATCGCCTCCCTCCTGCGGGACGCGCACGCACAGTTCGTGGAACTGCGGAGCCGGCTCACGGCGGTGCGGCGGGAGGCGGTGGCGGCGGGGATGCGGGTCTCGGAGCGCGGCCTGGTGACCCCCGCCCCGGACGCCGAGCGGACGGCAGCGGACCCGGACAGGCCGGCCCCGGACGGGACGGACCGGGATCACGGGGACCGGGACCATGCTGACCGGGGTCACGCCGACGGGGATCACGCGTCGGCCGTCCACTCCTGGCAGGACCGCATCGACAAGGCGGTCCGGGACGTCACGGACGCGGACACCGGCGTACGGATCGCACTGGCGGCAGTGGTCGTCGACTCCGGCCCGCTGGTCGGGGGCCGCGGATTCAACGGCAGGGCGATAGGGGACGTCGAGAAGTACGAGGCGCTGGACGTGGAGAAGGCCCTGGCCCGCCTGAGCCGGGGGGAGCGTCTCTCCGGCAGCGCACTCGCCGAACTGGAGAGGACGTTCCGCGACAACGCCGACGACGAGGCGTTCTCACGGACTCTGCTGGACGACCTGGGTGCCGAGGGCACGATCCGGCTGACGAACCAGCTGAACGACCTGATGCATGTGCGGGGCGGCCGGAGCGGGCCGCTCCTGTGGTCCTGCTCCGCGATCGAGTCCGGCCTGGCGGACTCGCTGGCGACGGCGACCCGGAACACGGACTCGGACTGGTACCGGCAGTGGCGGGCGGACATGCGGCACGCGGGCGTCGAGCGCTTCGCGACGGCCGAGCAGGCAGCCCGTCTGGACCAGGCCGTGGGCTACCAGTCCCTGGTGACCCTGATGCGGCACGGGCACGGCTGCGCGCCGGCCATGCTGGAGAACCTGACCGACGACATGATCGCCGCGGAGCGCCGTGAGCCGGGGATCTGGCGGCTGAAGGGCGACTACGCCGGCCGGCACGGCGGCTGGTTCGCCAACGATCCGGTGGACGGTGCGCTGGGCGTCATGAGCCGGGACCCGGCTGCGGCGGCGCACTATCTGTCCTCGGACGACCGTATGAAGTACCTGGTCAAGGACCGGGACTGGGACGTCACGCTGCACGTACGGCAGGGGCCGACGGCCACCATGTACGCGGCCGGGCTCGACGCGGACGACCGGGCGGGCTTCGGCGCGGCGCTCCAGGCGGCGGCGACCGGCATCGATCCGTCGGACCGGCACGCGCACTATGTCGCCCACGGCAAGCAGAACGAGGCGGTCTTCCGGTCGGCTCTGGCCCAACTGGCGGCCCAGGGCGACGACTTCCCGCCGGCGCTGCGGCGCCCGATGGCCGACGTCCTGGTCAATCACGGCGCCACGGTCCACGCCTCCATGAGCGAGATCGACATCGCCCGCTCGCCTCTGGAGCAGCAGCAGCTCTTCGAGGTGGCCAAGCAGGTGTCCAAGGACGAGGGGGCGTACGGCGCGCTGAACGGGGGCCTGAACCAGGCGATGGTGTCCGGGATCCACCAGGACCACTCCGACTCCGCGGAATCCCTGATCCGCGCCGGCCGCACGGTCGGCTTCCTGGAGGAGGCCCGGCTACAGGCGCAGGGGGACCCGAAGACAGCGGAATTCGAAGCGAAGCCCCTCTTCGACAAGGCGATCAGCTACCTCCCGGTGGCGGGCGACGACGTCCAGGAAGGCTTCGACTATGTGACGGATCAGTGGTTGGCGGATGAGCAGGAGAGGTTGGATGACCAGCGCGCTCACGACAATGTGCGGGCCTACTCCAGGAGGAATGGCCAACTGATGGGGCTAGCACAGGAGTGGATGAAGACGCATACGGTGCCGGCCGGATCGTATTTCCACCCCAAAGACGAGATTAACAGGTCGGCCCGCGATGGAATCGTCCACGCGACCGGGGTGTCGGGGGAGCAGCCCACGTGAACATGTTCCGCTGTGGTGGCTTCATGAGGATGATCGCCTTACCTCTCTTTCTCTGCGCGGTTTCGTGCGGCTGCGCTAGTGATCGAGCGGTGCCTGAGACTGTCTGCGGGACTCGTGTTGATCCTGCTCTGACAAGCCTGCTCCTACCGTCCCTTGAAGACTTGCATGAGTTCACCCGGGTCGATCGAGATGAATCCGTCAGCGCGCCTTGTGTGCTTCTATCGGGGCCTGATCCGTCACTTGAGTTTCAATTCTCGTGGGATGAATTCGCGACGGACCTGATGGCTCAGGCGACAGGCAACGGTACCGTTTCACGCGTGAACCAACCTCGTAGATCAGATTTGGCGGCGAAGGCGGTCGTTGGGACTGACGGAGCCATCGCAACGACTCGATGCAAAACCAAACGTGGGAAATACTTCACGCTCACCCTCCAGCTCCCCCAGGTCAAACTCATGGACCAATCCCACCGCAAGGACATCGAGAAGTTTATGCGGGCCTATTTTCCGGCCACTGTGCGCACGCTTGGCTGCTCCTGAGGAGCCATCGGAACCCCAGTAGCGACTGTCAGCGTGACGCGAGCACGCCATAGGTGCAGACGGGGGTTGGCGTCTTGCCAGCGAAGGGCGCCGAACAGGCCGTAGGAATGCGACTCGCCCGGTACCCGGCAGACCCGGTTGGCGGTGGACCGACCGGCGCCGGCCGGATGAACCTCGCCTCCACGCCCGCCGAGAAACGCACCGCGGCGACCCCGATCGAGCAGCGGCCCACCGGCCTGTCCACCGCCCGGCTCGGCGCGCCCGGCGCGGCGAAGCCGCTGCGGCAGGCCCAGGGGTCGCGTCGCGCTGCGCGACACGGCGCAGGCGCGCAACGGCACGCCCGGGGGGCATGGAGTACCCGGCCGACCCGGACGTGCCACAGACCAACTGCTATCTGGTCACGAAGGGGAGGAACCGGGCTATGGCCTCTACGCCTATTACGGCGCCGCCGCCACGGACTTCCCGACGAGCGAGGGCGGCCGGCTCGAGGAGGGCTACGGTCCCGGACACGGTGATCGTGACTACGCCTGGGCCACCGCCACGTGCCCCCGGCCGGCGCGGTCCGCCGTGTTCGTGCTGTACCACCTGTACGACCGGGACACCGACAGCTACCCAGGCCCGCATTGCTCCGCCTCGTTCGCCCGCTCCGCCCTCAAGGCCTCCGCCGGTCACGAGGCCCAGCAGCGCGGCTGCACCGACGTACGGACGATGTCCCGGTCGTGAGGCCGGCCTCGCGGGGCATCCGGTTTGACCTACGTCACCTTCGGGGTAATCTCTTCGGCCCGATTGGCCAGGCGGCTGCCCCATATGGCAGACTGTCCGAGTTGCTCGGTCGAGTGTTGATGCTGCGCGCCTCCCGCCGGGAGGACCGGAAGCGAGTCCCACAGTACTCGTCGCCCTAACTGCCTGCGGGCAGCGCTGGGGCGGACGTACGGGAATCTTCCGGGAAGTGTGAGCGCGACACCGGCCAGGCACCCGGTGGGTTTTTTGCCCCCGGCCTGCGGTTCCGGAAGGGCCGTGCGCATTCCCTGCAGGGATGTTCGAACAAGGGACATCTTTGTCAGCGGGAGAGCGACACGCCCGACCGCGTGGGTCGGAGACAGAAGGCGTAACCGCAGGGTTCCAGAGCGTTAGAGAGACAGGACTACTGAGTAGCCATGGCGGGACAGAAGATCCGCATCCGGCTCAAGGCCTACGACCACGAGGTCATCGATTCCTCGGCGAAGAAGATCGTCGAGACGGTGACGCGCACTGGTGCGTCGGTCGCGGGCCCGGTGCCGCTGCCCACTGAGAAGAACGTGTACTGCGTCATCAAGTCGCCGCACAAGTACAAGGACTCGCGCGAGCACTTCGAGATGCGCACGCACAAGCGCCTGATCGACATCCTCGACCCGACCCCCAAGACCGTTGACTCTCTGATGCGACTCGACCTCCCGGCCGGTGTCGACATCGAGATCAAGCTCTGAGGGCTGGTGATCTGAGAATGGCTAAGCAGATCAAGGGCATCCTGGGCGAGAAGCTCGGCATGACGCAGGTGTGGGACGAGAACAACCGTGTTGTTCCGGTCACCGTCGTCAAGGCCGGCCCCAATGTCGTCACCCAGGTCCGCACGAACGACGTCGACGGCTACGAGTCCGTCCAGATCGCGTTCGGCGAGATCGACCCGCGCAAGGTGAACAAGCCCCTCAAGGGCCACTTCGCCAAGGCCGACGTCACTCCCCGCCGCCACCTCGTCGAGATCCGTACCGCTGACGCCAGCGAGTACACCCTCGGCCAGGAGATCACCGCCGAGGTGTTCGAGGCCGGCATCAAGGTCGACGTGACCGGCAAGAGCAAGGGCAAGGGCTTCGCCGGTGTCATGAAGCGTCACAACTTCAAGGGCCTCGGCGCCGGACACGGCACCCAGCGCAAGCACCGCTCGCCCGGTTCCATCGGTGGCTGCGCCACCCCGGGCCGCGTGTTCAAGGGCCTCCGCATGGCGGGTCGCATGGGCAACGAGCGGGTCACCACCCAGAACCTGACCGTCCACGCCGTTGACGCGGAGAAGGGTCTGCTGCTCATCAAGGGCGCGGTTCCCGGTCCGAACGGCGGCCTCGTCCTGGTCCGCACCGCGGCCAAGGGGGCCTGAGGTAACCGATGAGCACTGTTGACATCCTTTCGCCGGCGGGCGACAAGGCCGGTTCCGTCGAGCTCCCCGCGGAGATCTTCGACGTGGAGAAGATCAGCATCCCGCTGATCCACCAGGTCGTCGTCGCGCAGCTGGCCGCTGCCCGCCAGGGCACGCACAAGACCAAGACCCGCGGTGAAGTCCGTGGTGGTGGCAGGAAGCCTTACCGCCAGAAGGGCACCGGCCGCGCCCGTCAGGGCTCGACCCGCGCGCCGCAGTTCGCCGGTGGTGGCGTCGTGCACGGTCCCGTGCCGCGTGACTACTCGCAGCGCACCCCGAAGAAGATGAAGGCCGCGGCCCTGCGCCACGCCCTCACCGACCGGGCGCGTCACAACCGCATCCACGTCGTCTCCGGCGTGGTCGAGGGCGCGAACCCCAGCACCAAGGCCGCCAAGAGCCTGTTCGGCAAGATCTCGGAGCGCAAGAACCTGCTCCTGGTCGTCGACCGCTCCGACGAGGCCGCGTGGCTGTCCGCCCGCAACCTGCCCCAGGTCCACATCCTGGAGCCGGGCCAGCTGAACACGTACGACGTTCTCGTCTCGGACGACGTGGTCTTCACCCAGGCCGCTTTCGAGTCCTTCGTGTCTGGCCCCAAGGCCGCTGACACCGAAGGGAGCGAAGCCTGATGGCTACGCGTCACCCGAGCATTGCCTCGAAGGCCGCCAAGGCTGCCAAGGTCGCGCGCGTCGCCAAGGCGAAGCGTCACGCCACCGAGGGCAAGAACACCGTCGAGACCCCGCTGAGCAAGTCCTTCACGGACCCCCGTGACGTGCTGCTCAAGCCGGTCGTCTCGGAGAAGAGCTACGCGCTCCTCGACGAGAACAAGTACACGTTCATCGTCGCCCCGGGCGCCAACAAGACCCAGATCAAGCAGGCCGTCCAGGCGGTCTTCGACGTCAAGGTCACCGGGGTCAACACGATCAACCGCCAGGGCAAGCGCAAGCGCACGAAGACCGGCTTCGGTCAGCGTGCCGGCAGCAAGCGGGCGATCGTGACCCTCGCCGAGGGCGACCGTATCGACATCTTCGGCGGTCCGACCGCCTGAGGGCGGTCCGGATCGTCCGATATCGGACGAGGACTGAGAAATGGGAATCCGCAAGTACAAGCCGACTACGCCGGGCCGTCGTGGCGCCAGCGTCGCCGACTTCGTCGAGGTCACGCGGTCCACGCCGGAGAAGTCGCTGGTCCGCCCGCTGCACAGCAAGGGCGGCCGTAACAACGCCGGTCGTGTGACCGTTCGCCACCAGGGTGGCGGACACAAGCGCGCCTACCGCGTGATCGACTTCCGTCGTCACGACAAGGACGGCGTGCCGGCG
The DNA here is from genome assembly GCF_043199955.1 of Streptomyces sp. NPDC048514. Taxonomy (NCBI): domain Bacteria; kingdom Bacillati; phylum Actinomycetota; class Actinomycetes; order Kitasatosporales; family Streptomycetaceae; genus Streptomyces; species Streptomyces sp. NPDC048514. The sequence goes on from NZ_JBICWT010000013.1 coordinate 195,763, forward strand.
AAGGTCGCGCACATCGAGTACGACCCCAACCGCACCGCGCGCATCGCGCTGCTGCACTACGCCGACGGCGAGAAGCGCTACATCCTCGCCCCGCGCAACCTGCAGCAGGGTGACCGCGTCGAGAACGGTCCCGGGGCCGACATCAAGCCGGGCAACAACCTGGCCATCCGCAACATCCCGGTCGGTACCACGCTCCACGCGATCGAGCTCCGTCCCGGTGGCGGTGCCAAGTTCGCCCGCTCCGCCGGTGCCTCCGTGCAGCTGCTCGCGAAGGAGGGCTCGATGGCCCACCTCCGCATGCCGTCCGGTGAGATCCGCCTGGTCGACGTCCGCTGCCGCGCCACCATCGGTGAGGTCGGCAACGCCGAGCAGAGCAACATCAACTGGGGCAAGGCCGGCCGTAAGCGGTGGCTGGGCGTTCGCCCGACCGTCCGTGGTGTCGTCATGAACCCGGTCGACCACCCGCACGGTGGTGGTGAGGGCCGGACCTCCGGTGGTCGCCACCCTGTGTCCCCGTGGGGCAAGAAGGAAGGCCGTACTCGTTCGCCCAAGAAGGCGTCGAACAAGTACATCGTCCGCCGCCGCAAGACGAACAAGAAGCGCTAAGGACGGGTTGAGATGCCTCGTAGCTTGAAGAAGGGACCCTTCGTCGACGACCACCTGATCAAGAAGGTGGATGTCCAGAACGAAGCCGGTACCAAGAACGTCATCAAGACCTGGTCCCGTCGCTCGATGATCGTCCCGGCCATGCTCGGCCACACGATCGCGGTGCACAACGGCAAGACCCACATCCCGGTGTTCGTCACCGAGTCGATGGTCGGTCACAAGCTCGGCGAGTTCTCGCCGACGCGCACCTTCCGGGGTCACGTCAAGGACGACCGGAAGTCGAAGCGCCGCTAAACGCGGATCGCATTCAGACACGTAAGTAACTGAGAGGGACAACCATGGAAGCCAGGGCCCAGGCGCGGTACATCCGCGTTACGCCCATGAAGGCCCGCCGCGTGGTGGACCTTATCCGTGGCATGGATGCCACGGAGGCTCAGGCGGTCCTGCGATTCGCTCCGCAGGCCGCCTCCGTGCCCGTCGGCAAGGTGCTCGACAGCGCCATCGCCAACGCCGCGCACAACTACGACCACACCGACGCCGACAGCCTCTTCATTTCGGAGGCGTACGTCGACGAGGGCCCGACCCTGAAGCGGTTCCGGCCGCGCGCCCAGGGCCGTGCCTACCGGATCCGCAAGCGGACCAGCCACATCACCGTGGTCGTCAGCAGCAAGGAAGGAACCCGGTAATGGGCCAGAAGGTTAACCCGCATGGGTTCCGGCTCGGTGTCACGACCGACTTCAAGTCGCGTTGGTACGCCGACAAGCTGTACAAGGACTACGTCAAGGAAGACGTCGCCATCCGTCGGATGATGACGTCCGGCATGGAGCGCGCCGGTATCTCGAAGGTTGAGATCGAGCGCACCCGTGACCGCGTGCGTGTGGACATCCACACCGCTCGTCCGGGCATCGTCATCGGCCGCCGTGGCGCCGAGGCCGACCGCATCCGCGGCGACCTCGAGAAGCTCACGGGCAAGCAGGTCCAGCTGAACATCCTCGAGGTCAAGAACCCCGAGACCGACGCTCAGCTGGTTGCTCAGGCCGTCGCCGAGCAGCTCTCCTCCCGCGTCTCCTTCCGTCGGGCCATGCGCAAGAGCATGCAGTCCGCCATGAAGGCCGGCGCCAAGGGCATCAAGATCCAGTGCGGTGGCCGCCTCGGCGGCGCCGAGATGTCCCGCTCGGAGTTCTACCGCGAGGGCCGCGTGCCCCTGCACACGCTCCGCGCGAACGTGGACTACGGCTTCTTCGAGGCCAAGACGACCTTCGGCCGCATCGGTGTGAAGGTCTGGATCTACAAGGGCGATGTCAAGAACATCGCCGAGGTCCGCGCCGAGAACGCTGCGGCCCGTGCGGGTAACCGCCCGGCCCGTGGTGGTGCCGACCGCCCGGCCCGTGGTGGCCGTGGTGGCGAGCGGCGCGGTCGCAAGCCGCAGCAGGCTGCCGGCGCCGAGGCCCCCAAGGCCGAGGCTCCCGCGTCCGCTCCGGCTGAGAGCACCGGAACGGAGGCCTGACCGAAATGCTGATCCCCCGTAGGGTCAAGCACCGCAAGCAGCACCACCCCAAGCGCCGCGGTCAGGCCAAGGGCGGTACGACGGTCGCGTTCGGCGAGTACGGCATTCAGGCCCTCACGCCGGCGTACGTGACCAACCGCCAGATCGAGGCGGCCCGTATCGCGATGACCCGCCACATCAAGCGTGGCGGCAAGGTCTGGATCAACATCTACCCGGACCGCCCGCTGACGAAGAAGCCTGCCGAGACCCGCATGGGTTCCGGTAAGGGTTCTCCGGAGTGGTGGATTGCGAACGTGCACCCGGGCCGGGTCATGTTCGAGCTGTCGTACCCCAACGAGAAGATCGCCCGTGAGGCGCTGACTCGTGCGGCCCACAAGCTGCCGATGAAGTGCCGGATCGTCAAGCGCGAGGCAGGTGAAGCGTGATGTCGGCCGGTACCAAGGCGTCCGAGCTGCGCGAGCTGGGCAACGAGGAGCTGCTGAACAAGCTCCGCGAGGCCAAGGAAGAGCTGTTCAACCTCCGCTTCCAGGCGGCGACTGGTCAGCTCGAGAACCACGGTCGGCTCAAGGCCGTCCGTAAGGACATCGCGCGGATCTACACCCTGATGCGTGAGCGCGAGCTGGGCATCGAGACGGTGGAGAGCGCCTGATGAGCGAGAGCAACGTGACTGAGAACACCGAAGCCCGTGGCTTCCGTAAGACCCGTGAGGGTCTGGTCGTCAGCGACAAGATGGACAAGACCGTCGTCGTCGCTGTCGAGGACCGTGTGAAGCACGCGCTGTACGGCAAGGTCATCCGCCGTACGAACAAGCTCAAGGCCCACGACGAGCAGAACGCTGCGGGCGTCGGCGACCGTGTCCTCCTCATGGAGACCCGGCCGCTGTCCGCGACGAAGCGCTGGCGCGTCGTCGAGATCCTCGAGAAGGCCAAGTAATTCCTGCGGGCAAACCCGCAGGTCAGTTCCGCCAGGCTCGGCAGGGGTCCTCGTGATTGAGGCCCCTGCCGGGAACCGGCAGACGATCAGGAGATAGACGTGATCCAGCAGGAGTCGCGACTGCGCGTCGCCGACAACACTGGTGCGAAGGAAATCCTTTGCATCCGTGTGCTCGGTGGCTCCGGTCGCCGCTACGCGGGCATCGGTGACGTCATCGTCGCCACCGTCAAGGACGCGATCCCCGGTGGCAACGTGAAGAAGGGTGACGTCGTCAAGGCGGTCATCGTTCGCACCGTCAAGGAGCGCCGCCGTCCGGACGGCTCGTACATCCGCTTCGACGAGAACGCCGCCGTCATTCTGAAGAACGACGGCGACCCTCGCGGCACCCGTATCTTCGGCCCCGTCGGCCGCGAGCTGCGCGAGAAGAAGTTCATGAAGATCATCTCGCTCGCGCCGGAGGTGCTGTAAGCATGAAGATCAAGAAGGGCGACCTGGTCCAGGTCATCACCGGTAAGGACAAGGGCAAGCAGGGCAAGGTCATCGCGGCCTACCCCCGCGAGGACCGTGTCCTGGTCGAGGGTGTCAACCGGGTCAAGAAGCACACCAAGGCCGGTCCGACCGCTCGCGGTTCGCAGGCCGGCGGCATCGTCACGACCGAGGCGCCGATCCACGTCTCCAACGTCCAGCTGGTCGTTGAGAAGGACGGCAACAAGGTCGTCACGCGTGTCGGTTACCGCTTCGACGACGAGGGCAACAAGATCCGCGTTGCCAAGCGGACGGGTGAGGACATCTGATGGCTACCACCACCACTCCGCGTCTGAAGCAGAAGTACCGCGAGGAGATCGCGGGCAAGCTGCGTGACGAGTTCAAGTACGAGAACGTCATGCAGATTCCCGGCCTCGTCAAGATCGTGGTCAACATGGGTGTGGGCGACGCCGCCCGCGACTCCAAGCTGATCGAGGGCGCCATCCGCGACCTCACCACGATCACCGGTCAGAAGCCGGCCGTCACCAAGGCCCGCAAGTCCATCGCGCAGTTCAAGCTGCGCGAGGGTCAGCCGATCGGTGCCCACGTCACGCTCCGTGGCGACCGCATGTGGGAGTTCCTGGACCGCACCCTGTCGCTCGCGCTCCCGCGCATCCGCGACTTCCGTGGTCTGTCCCCCAAGCAGTTCGACGGCCGTGGCAACTACACCTTCGGTCTCACGGAGCAGGTCATGTTCCACGAGATCGACCAGGACAAGATCGACCGCGTCCGGGGTATGGACATCACCGTGGTCACCACGGCGACCAACGACGCTGAGGGCCGCGCGCTCCTTCGTCACCTCGGCTTCCCGTTCAAGGAGGCGTGAGCGAGATGGCGAAGAAGGCTCTGATTGCCAAGGCTGCTCGCAAGCCCAAGTTCGGTGTGCGTGGCTACACCCGCTGCCAGCGCTGCGGCCGCCCGCACTCCGTGTACCGCAAGTTCGGCCTGTGCCGCGTGTGCCTTCGTGAGATGGCTCACCGTGGCGAGCTGCCGGGCGTGACCAAGAGCTCCTGGTAATCCCGGTAACACGGGATTCCTGAAGCTCTCGGTAAGCATCTGGGTCGGCAGAGGCCCTTCCCCGCATGCCGTAGGCTAGCGGGGTTGGGCGTCTGTCGCCCGTACGACTTACTACGCCGTAGGTCCACCGCGCCGCACCCGTCCCGTCTCGGATCGGGGAGAGGGATGGCGCACCAGGAAACCCCGGCGAGAGAGGCCGAAGGCCAATTCATGACCATGACTGATCCGATCGCAGACATGCTTACGCGTCTGCGGAACGCGAACTCGGCATACCACGACTCCGTGACGATGCCGGCATCGAAGATCAAGTCTCACATCGCGGAGATCCTCCAGCAGGAGGGCTTCATCACGGGCTGGAAGGTCGAGGACGCCGAGGTCGGCAAGAACCTCGTTCTCGAGCTGAAGTTCGGCCCGAACCGTGAGCGCTCCATCGCGGGCATCAAGCGGATCTCCAAGCCCGGTCTCCGGGTGTACGCGAAGTCCACCAACCTGCCGAAGGTGCTGGGCGGCCTCGGCGTGGCGATCATCTCCACGTCGCACGGGCTTCTCACCGACAAGCAGGCCGGCAAGAAGGGCGTGGGTGGGGAAGTCCTCGCCTACGTCTGGTAGCGGAAGGGAACGGAGGAAACAGCTATGTCGCGTATTGGCAAGCTCCCCATCACGGTTCCCGCCGGCGTGGACGTCACCATCGACGGCCGTACGGTCTCGGTCAAGGGCCCCAAGGGCTCGCTGACCCACACCGTTGTCGCGCCGATCGACATCGTCAAGGGTGAGGACGGCGTTCTGAGCGTCACCCGTCCGAACGACGAGCGTCAGAACAAGGCCCTCCACGGCCTGTCCCGCACGCTGGTGGCGAACATGATCACCGGCGTGACCCAGGGTTACGTGAAGAAGCTCGAGATCAGCGGTGTCGGTTACCGCGTTATGGCCAAGGGTTCGAACCTCGAGTTCGCGCTCGGCTACAGCCACCCGATCATCGTCGAGGCGCCCGAGGGCATCACCTTCAAGGTGGAGAGCCCGACCCGCTTCCAGGTCGAGGGCATCGACAAGCAGAAGGTCGGCGAGGTTGCGGCGAACATCCGCAAGCTGCGCAAGCCTGACCCGTACAAGGCCAAGGGCGTCAAGTACGAGGGCGAAGTCATCCGCCGCAAGGTCGGAAAGGCGGGTAAGTAAGCCATGGCATACGGGCAGAAGATCCTCAAGGGCGACGCCTACAAGCGCGCCGCGATCAAGCGCCGTCACATCCGGATCCGCAAGCGGATCGCCGGTACGGCGGAGCGCCCCCGTCTGGTCGTGACCCGCTCCAACCGCCACATCGTGGCGCAGGTGATCGACGACCTCAAGGGCCACACCCTGGCGTCCGCGTCCACCCTGGACGCGTCCGTCCGCGGTGGCGAGGGCGACAAGTCGGCGCAGGCCAAGCAGGTCGGCGCCCTGGTCGCCGAGCGCGCCAAGGCCGCCGGTGTCGAGGCTGTCGTGTTCGACCGTGGTGGCAACCAGTACGCCGGGCGCATCGCCGCCCTGGCGGACGCCGCCCGCGAAGCCGGGCTCAAGTTCTGAGCCTGCCGTAGCTAGCGGAAACAGAGAGAGGTAATTCCAATGGCTGGACCCCAGCGCCGCGGTGGCGGTGCCGGTGGCGGCGAGCGGCGGGACCGGAAGGGCCGTGACGGCGGCGCTGCTGCCGCCGAGAAGACCGCGTACGTTGAGCGCGTTGTCGCGATCAACCGCGTCGCCAAGGTTGTGAAGGGTGGTCGTCGCTTCAGCTTCACCGCGCTGGTCGTGGTGGGCGACGGTGACGGCACCGTGGGTGTCGGTTACGGCAAGGCCAAGGAGGTGCCGGCCGCCATCGCCAAGGGTGTTGAGGAGGCCAAGAAGCACTTCTTCAAGGTCCCCCGTATCCAGGGCACCATCCCGCACCCCATCCAGGGTGAGAAGGCTGCCGGCGTCGTGCTGCTCAAGCCCGCGTCCCCGGGTACCGGTGTTATCGCCGGTGGTCCGGTGCGCGCCGTGCTCGAGTGCGCCGGTATCCACGACGTGCTGTCGAAGTCGCTCGGCTCCGACAACGCGATCAACATCGTGCACGCGACCGTGGCGGCCCTGAAGGGCCTCCAGCGTCCCGAGGAGATCGCGGCCCGCCGTGGTCTGCCGCTCGAGGACGTCGCCCCCGCGGCTCTGCTGCGTGCACGTGCCGGGGCGGGTGCGTAATCATGGCGCAGCTGAAGATTACGCAGGTCAAGTCCTACATCGGCAGCAAGCAGAACCACCGCGACACCCTGCGGTCCCTTGGTCTCAAGGGCATCAACACGCAGGTCGTCAAGGAGGACCGCCCCGAGTTCCGCGGCATGGTGCACACCGTCCGCCACCTCGTGACGGTCGAGGAGGTCGACTGATCATGGCGGAGAACAACCCGCTCAAGATCCACAACCTCCGTCCCGCCCCGGGCGCCAAGACCGCCAAGACCCGTGTGGGTCGTGGTGAGGCGTCGAAGGGTAAGACGGCCGGTCGTGGTACCAAGGGCACCAAGGCCCGCTACCAGGTTCCGGAGCGCTTCGAGGGTGGCCAGATGCCCCTCCACATGCGTCTCCCGAAGCTGAAGGGCTTCAAGAACCCGTTCAAGACCGAGTTCCAGGTCGTGAACCTCGACAAGCTGGCCGCGCTCTACCCCGAGGGTGGCGAGGTCACCGTCGAGGGTCTGGTGGCCAAGGGTGCCGTTCGCAAGAACAGCCTCGTCAAGGTCCTCGGCCAGGGCGAGATCTCCGTGGCGCTGCAGGTGACGGTCGACGCCGTCTCCGGCTCCGCCAAGGAGAAGATCACCGCCGCCGGCGGTACGGTCACCGAGCTGGTCTGAGTCTCTCGGACTCCTCGATGACGTGAACGATCCCTACCGGGGATACCCCACAAAAAGGGGTATCCCCGGTTGGTCGTTCCTAGGGCGGTGCTCTCGCCGGTAAGGTGGCTTGCACTGCCTACTTTCACCGGGCGTCCCCATGGGGCACCCTGAGCGGCAGTCGTCCGTTATCTATTCGTCGAACTTCAAGACCGTCACCCTTGACGCAGTTGCGCGGGGGTCGCAGGAGGCACCGTGCTCACCGCGTTCGCCCGGGCGTTCAGGACGCCCGACCTGCGCAAGAAGCTGCTCTTCACGCTGGGCATCATCGTGGTCTACCGGGTCGGTACCCACATCCCGATCCCCGGCGTCAACTACAAGGCCGTCCAGACCTGCGTGAACGAGGCACAGGGGAACCAGGGCCTCTTCGGTCTCGTGAACATGTTCAGCGGTGGCGCGCTGCTGCAGATCACGATCTTCGCGCTCGGCATCATGCCGTACATCACGGCAAGCATCATCCTTCAGCTGCTGACCGTGGTCATCCCGCGTCTGGAGGCGCTGAAGAAGGAGGGCCAGGCCGGTACGGCGAAGATCACGCAGTACACCCGCTACCTGACGGTGGCGCTCGCCATCCTGCAGGGCACCGGTCTGGTCGCCACTGCCCGCAGCGGCGCGCTCTTCAACGGCTGCTCCGTCGCCACGAGCATCGTCCCGGACCAGGCGATCTTCACCACGATCACCATGGTCATCTGCATGACCGCCGGTACGGCCGTCGTCATGTGGCTCGGCGAGCTGGTCACCGACCGCGGCATCGGCAACGGCATGTCGATCCTGATGTTCATCTCGATCGCCGCCACCTTCCCGTCCGCGCTGTGGGCGATCAAGAAGCAGGGCACTCTGGCCGGCGGCTGGATCGAGTTCGGCACCGTGATCCTGGTCGGCCTGGTCATGGTCGCGCTCGTCGTCTTCGTCGAGCAGGCCCAGCGCCGCATCCCGGTGCAGTACGCGAAGCGCATGATCGGCCGGCGTTCCTACGGCGGTACGTCCACGTACATCCCGCTCAAGGTGAACCAGGCGGGTGTGATTCCCGTCATCTTCGCCTCCTCGCTGCTCTACATCCCGGCACTCGTGGCGCAGTTCGCGGGAGGCAAATCGGGCTGGAAGACCTGGGTCGAGCAGAATCTCACCAAGGGCGACCACCCGATTTACATCGTTACGTACTTCTTGCTCATCGTTTTCTTCGCCTTCTTCTACGTCGCTATCTCCTTCAACCCCGAGGAAGTAGCCGACAACATGAAGAAGTATGGTGGCTTCATCCCGGGCATCCGGGCTGGCCGACCGACCGCTGAGTACCTGAGCTACGTACTCAACCGGATCACCTGGCCGGGTTCGCTGTATCTGGGCGTGATCGCTCTCGTACCGACGATGGCGTTGGTTGGCTTCAATGCAAGCCAGAACTTCCCCTTCGGCGGGACCAGCATCCTGATCATCGTGGGTGTCGGCCTCGAGACGGTGAAGCAGATCGAGAGCCAGCTCCAGCAGCGCAATTACGAAGGGTTCCTCCGCTGATGCGTATCGTCCTCGTCGGGCCGCCCGGTGCCGGTAAGGGAACGCAGGCCGTCCGGCTCGCAGAGAAGCTGAGCATTCCGCACATCTCCACGGGCGACCTGTTCCGGGCCAACATCAGCCGGCAGACCGAGCTGGGCAAGCTCGCGAAGTCCTACATGGACGCCGGCAACCTCGTCCCCGACGAGGTCACCATCGCGATGGCCAAGGACCGCATGGAGCAGCCGGACGCTGAGAACGGCTTCCTGCTGGACGGCTTCCCGCGCAACGTCTCGCAGGCGGAGGCGCTGGACGAGCTGCTGGAGTCCGAGGGCATCACGCTGGACGCGGTGCTGGACCTTGAGGTCCCCGAGGAGGAGGTCGTCAAGCGGATCGCCGGCCGGCGCATCTGCCGCAACGACTCCTCCCACGTCTTCCACGTGACGTACAGCCCGGCGAAGAAGGAAGGCGTCTGCGACGTCTGCGGCGGCGAGCTGTACCAGCGCGACGACGACTCCGAGGACACGGTCCGCAAGCGACTCGAGGTCTACCACACGCAGACCGAGCCGATCATCGACTACTACAAGGCGCAGGGCCTGGTCGTGACGATCTCCTCCCTGGGCCCCGTGGACGAGATCACGCAGCGTGCCCTGGAGGCACTCAAGCGCGAGAAGGCCGGAAACAAGTAGATCGCGGTCCTTCCGGCCGCGGTGCCCTCCCTCCCCGGACTTCGTCCGCGGGACCCCGAGGGCGCCGCGGCCGTAGTGTTGTACAGGTAAACCAGCCGACGTGAGTGACGGAGAGCGCAGGCCCCCATGGTGCAGATCAAGACCCCCGAGCAGATCGCCAAGATGCGGACGGCGGGCCTGGTCGTAGCCGCCATTCACGCGGCCACCCGCGAGGCGGCCGTTCCGGGGGCCTCCACCAAGGACCTGGACGAGGTGGCCCGCAAGGTGCTCGCCGAGCACGGGGCCAAGTCGAACTTCCTGGGGTACGGCGGCTTCCCGGCGACGATCTGCACCTCCGTCAACGACGTGGTCGTCCACGGCATCCCCTCCGAGGACGTCGTCCTCAAGGACGGCGACATCATCTCCATCGACTGCGGTGCGATCGTCGACGGCTGGCACGGTGACGCCGCCTACACGGCCTTCGTGGGCACCGGTCACGCCCCGGAGCTGGTCGAGCTCTCCCGGGTGACCGAGGAGTCGATGTGGGCCGGGATCGCGGCCATGAAGTCGGGCGGCCGGCTGGTCGACATCTCCCGGGCCATCGAGACCTACATCCGCCGCCAGCCCAAGCCCGGCGGCGGACGCTACGGCATCATCGAGGACTACGGCGGCCACGGCATCGGCACCGAGATGCACATGGACCCGCACCTGCTGAACTACGTGGACCGGCGCCGCGGCAAGGGCCCCAAGCTGGTCCCCGGCTTCTGCCTGGCGATCGAGCCCATGGTCTCCCTGGGCACCCCGCGGACCGAGGTCCTCTCCGACGACTGGACGGTCATCACGACCGACGGCACCTGGTCCTCCCACTGGGAGCACTCGGTCGCCCTGACGCCGGACGGCCCCCTGGTGCTGACGGCGCCGGACGGCGGCCGGGCGAAGCTCGCCGAGTACGGCATCACGGCCGCTCCCGATCCTCTCGCATAGGGAGCACTCCCATGGGGCAGACTTCCTCGATTCGCCTTTCCCGGTGCTCCGACGTAGACTGACTCGTCGGCTCTCGTGCACCCGCATGTCCGCATGCTCCCGTAAGGGAAATCAAGGGAAATGCCCGAGAGTCGATCAAGGTAGTCGATTCGAAGGGCGAAGCGTGGCCAAGAAGCAAGGTGCCATCGAGATCGAGGGCACTGTCGTCGAGTCTCTGCCGAACGCCATGTTCAAGGTCGAGCTCCAGAACGGCCACCAGGTCCTGGCACACATCAGCGGCAAGATGCGTATGCACTACATCCGCATTCTCCCTGACGACCGGGTCGTGGTGGAGCTGTCTCCGTACGACCTGACGCGTGGCCGGATCGTCTACCGGTACAAGTAGATCTTGCCCGCGCCCCGGGCCCGCCCGGAGCGATGGCACTGACCCGGAGAACCTCACCAATGAAGGTCAAGCCGAGCGTCAAGAAGATCTGCGACAAGTGCAGGGTGATCCGCCGTCACGGCCGGGTCATGGTCATCTGCGACAACCCGCGCCACAAGCAGCGCCAGGGCTGACGCACGACCGATCCCTCTGCATTCATCGCAGGGATTCGCGCGACGCGAGCTGAATATGTTCATACGCAGGACCCGAGCCCTCCAGCTCGACACCCCCGGTTCGGAGGCCGGGGACCCGGTTCGTACCTGGTACGGCGGCCGGGAGCCGGTTCTGCGGAAGACCTCCGAAGATCACCAGGAGCCATTGAATGGCACGCGTTTCCGGTGTTGACATCCCGCGCGAAAAGCGCGTGGAGGTCGCCCTCACCTACGTGTTCGGCATCGGCCGGACCCTTTCGCAGCTGACGCTGGCGGAGACGGGCATCGACCCGAACACCCGTGTTCGTGACCTGAGCGAAGAGCAGCTGGTCGCGATCCGCGAGTACGTCGACAACAACATCAAGACCGAGGGTGACCTCCGTCGCGAGATCCAGGCCGACATCCGCCGCAAGGTGGAGATCGGCTGCTACCAGGGTCTCCGTCACCGTCGCGGTCTGCCCGTCCGCGGTCAGCGCACCAGCACCAACGCTCGTACCCGCAAGGGCCCGCGTCGCGCCATCGCCGGCAAGAAGAAGCCGGGCAAGAAGTAGTCCGCAGCGGACACCTGTCCACGGTCTTCGCTGTAGGACCGACCACCTCCCGTAGGAGTTAGTAGATGCCCCCCAAGGGACGTCAGGGCGCTGCCAAGAAGGTGCGCCGCAAGGAAAAGAAGAACGTCGCTCACGGCCACGCGCACATCAAGAGCACGTTCAACAACACGATCGTGTCCATCACGGACCCGTCCGGCAACGTGATCTCCTGGGCCTCCGCCGGCCACGTCGGCTTCAAGGGCTCCCGGAAGTCCACGCCGTTCGCCGCGCAGATGGCCGCCGAGTCGGCTGCCCGCCGCGCCCAGGAGCACGGCATGCGCAAGGTCGACGTGTTCGTCAAGGGCCCGGGTTCCGGTCGTGAGACCGCGATCCGCTCCCTGCAGGCCACGGGTCTCGAGGTCGGCTCCATCCAGGACGTCACCCCGACCCCGCACAACGGCTGCCGTCCGCCGAAGCGCCGCCGCGTCTGACGCACGGTCGCTTCGAGGATTCGGGCGGTACGACCCCGTAACAAGGGCCGTATCGCCCGTACCCTTGCAGTACCCGCACTTCTCACCGGGTGCGGTTTCCGTCGGGCGTCAAATAGCGGGCGTCCACGAAAGAAGGATCTGATCCACACATGCTGATCGCTCAGCGTCCCTCGTTGACCGAAGAAGTCGTCGACGAGTTCCGCTCCCGGTTCGTGATCGAGCCGCTGGAGCCGGGCTTCGGCTACACCCTCGGCAACTCCCTGCGCCGTACCCTCCTGTCCTCGATCCCCGGCGCTGCTGTCACCAGCATCCGGATCGACGGCGTGCTGCACGAGTTCACCACCGTGCCGGGCGTCAAGGACGACGTCACCGACCTGATCCTCAACATCAAGCAGCTGGTCGTCTCCTCGGAGCACGACGAGCCGGTCGTGATGTACCTGCGCAAGCAGGGCCCGGGTCTGGTCACCGCCGCCGACATCGCGCCCCCGGCCGGTGTCGAGGTGCACAACCCCGACCTGGTGCTCGCCACGCTCAACGGCAAGGGCAAGCTGGAGATGGAGCTGACCGTCGAGCGCGGCCGCGGCTACGTCTCCGCCGTGCAGAACAAGCAGGTGGGCCAGGAGATCGGCCGTATCCCGGTCGACTCCATCTACTCGCCGGTTCTCAAGGTCACCTACAAGGTCGAGGCGACCCGTGTCGAGCAGCGCACCGACTTCGACAAGCTGATCGTCGACGTCGAGACCAAGCAGGCCATGCGTCCCCGCGACGCCATGGCGTCGGCCGGTAAGACCCTGGTCGAGCTGTTCGGTCTCGCCCGCGAGCTGAACATCGACGCCGAGGGCATCGACATGGGCCCGTCCCCCACGGACGCCGCCCTGGCCGCCGACCTCGCGCTGCCGATCGAGGAGCTGGAGCTCACGGTCCGCTCCTACAACTGCCTCAAGCGTGAGGGCATCCACTCCGTGGGTGAGCTGGTCGCGCGCTCCGAGGCCGACCTGCTGGACATCCGCAACTTCGGTGCGAAGTCCATCGACGAGGTCAAGGCGAAGCTGGCCGGCATGGGCCTGGCCCTCAAGGACAGCCCGCCCGGATTCGACCCGACCGCCGCCGCCGACGCCTTCGGCGCCGACGACGACGCGGACGCCGGTTTCGTGGAGACCGAGCAGTACTGAGCACTCCGTGAGGAGGCCGGTTCTGTGACCGCGAGGCCGTCGTGGCCGGTCGCGCAGTTCCCCGCGCCCCTTCGGGGCGCGGACACTCCGGGCGCCTGAAAAGGCGCCCGGATCTCCGACGGGCGACCGCCCGCTCGGATACTGACTCCGGTACCTGATACGGCCGGGGCAGACACACAGGAGAAGAACCATGCCGAAGCCCACCAAGGGTGCCCGTCTGGGCGGCAGTGCCGCGCACGAGAAGCTCCTCCTCGCGAACCTCGCGAAGAGCCTCTTCGAGCACGGCCGCATCACCACCACCGAGGCGAAGGCCCGCCGCCTGCGCCCGTACGCGGAGCGTCTGGTCACCAAGGCGAAGAAGGGCGACCTTCACAACCGCCGTCAGGTGCTCCAGGTCATCACGGACAAGAGCATCGTCCACACGCTCTTCACCGAGATCGGCCCGCGCTACGAGAACCGTCCCGGTGGCTACACCCGCATCACCAAGATCGGTAACCGCCGTGGCGACAACGCGCCCATGGCCGTCATCGAGCTGGTCGAGGCGCTGACGGTGCAGCAGAACGCCGTCGGTGAGGCCGAGGCCGCCACCAAGCGTGCGGTCAAGGAGTCCGACGCGGCGAAGGCCGAGGAGACCAAGGTCGAGGAGACCGAGGCCACCGAGGCTCCGGCCGAGGAGTCCAAGGACGCGTAAGCGTTCTGCCGGGGACTGCCCGCCGGCCGCGGTTCGTCGTGGCCGGTCGCGCAGTTCTCCGCGCCCCTTCAGGGCGATGGCGGGCCCGTTCCTTTCGAGGAGCGGGCCCGTTCTCGTGTCGCGAGAGGATCTGTCTGTGAGTGACGAAGTACGACCCGGGTCCGTGCGCATCCGCCTCGACCTCTCCTACGACGGCGCCGCCTTCCACGGCTGGGCCAAGCAGGCCGGCGGCCGGCGGACCGTGCAGGGGGAGATCGAGGACGCCCTGCGCACGGTGACGCGGTCGAAGGAGACGTACGAGCTGACCGTGGCCGGGCGGACGGACGCCGGCGTGCACGCGCGCGGGCAGGTGGCGCACGTCGATCTGCCGGCGCCGGTGTGGGCCGAGCACCGCGAGAAGCTGCTCAAGCGGCTCGCCGGGCGGCTGTCGAAGGATGTGCGGGTCTGGCGGCTCACCGAGGCCCCGGCCGGCTTCGACGCCCGGTTCTCGGCGATCTGGCGGCGCTACGCGTACCGGGTGACGGACAACCCGGGGGGCGTCGACCCGCTGCTGCGGGGGCACGTGCTCTGGCACGACTGGCCCCTGGACGTGGACGCCATGAACGAGGCGGCGCGGGTGCTGGTCGGCGAGCACGACTTCGCCGCCTACTGCAAGAAGCGGGAGGGCGCGACCACCATCCGCACGCTGCAGGAGCTGAGCCTGGTGCGGGGCGCGGACGGGGTCGTCACGGCGACCGTCCGGGCGGACGCGTTCTGTCACAACATGGTGCGGTCGCTGATCGGCGCGCTGCTGTTCGTCGGCGACGGGCACCGGGGTCCCGAGTGGCCCGGGAAGGTGCTGGCCGCCGGGGTGCGGGACTCCGCCGTGCATGTCGTACGGCCGCACGGGCTGACCCTGGAGGAGGTCGGTTACCCCGCCGACGAACTGCTGGCCGCGCGCAACAAGGAGGCGCGGAACAAGCGCTCGCTGCCGTCGGCGGGGTGCTGCTGAGCTACTGGGCCGCCGCCGCGGAAGCCTGCGCCTCGCCGCGGCGGTGGATCTGGCGGAAGGCGAACTCGGCCAGGTCGTCGCCGGTGCGGAAGACCTTCGTGTCCTTCTTGGCCACGTCTTTTCCGCTGGTGAAGCCGGAGATCGTGAAATAGGCGTAGCGGCCGTAGGCGTTGCGGGTGGAGCGGCAGAACGCCCCGTCGCAGAAGGGCTTGACGCCCTTGCCGGACAGCGAGCGCACGATGCTGCGGTCGTCCGTCTGGGACTTGGCCTTCGTGGCCTGGGCCTCGGTGTCGAAGACGGCGACACCGACGGTGACCGCGACGCCGTCCTTGCTGTAGGTGGCGCGGATCAGACGGGTGCAGCCGTTCGCCGTGAGCACCTTGGAGAGGGTGCCGCCGGCGGCGGTGGCGCAGCTCCCGGTGTCGGCCGTGGCGCCCTTCTTGTACACCGCGTCGCCCATGGTCAGGCGGGTGCCCGGGAAGAGGGTCCCGGGGCCGAGCGGGGCGGTGTCCTTCTTGGCGCTGGATATGAAGTCCTTCGGATCCAGCGGCGGCGGCGCGCTGGTGGGTGCGAAGGACGGTGCCGTGGCTGAGCCGCTGGGCAGCGTGGCGCTGGCCGGCAGGTTGCTGGGGCCGGCCTCGGGACCGCCGCCGCCGTTCGCGGAGACGACGGCCATCGCGACGGCCGTGCCCACGGCGATCACGGCGAGCGCGCCGCCGCCGATGAACAGCAGCCTCCGGCGTTTGTTCCGGGTCTCCGAGGCCTCCGCGAGCGCGGCCCAGTCCGGAGTTCCGTCGTCGGCGCCGCTGCTCCAGGGCTGCTGCGATTGCGGTTTCCAGGGATCCCACTGAGACTGGGGTCCCCCCTGCCCGTAACTCATGGGGCGCATCTTAGACGGGGGACGGGGTGTGCCGGACCGCGTCCGGCGGCATGCCGCGTTTGTCCGTCGGCATGCCTCGTTTTGACCCGTCCGGGGGCCGGGCGGTAACCTGCTTCTTCGTTGTGTATTGGCTTGCTCATTCTCACGGGACGGGCCCTTACACCGGTCCACCGGGCCGATGACCAGCGACCCACGTACGCGGTATGCGTCGCCGCAGTGCGGTCCAGGCTGTCGTGATCGTTTCGGTGACCTGTTCAGGACCATTCACTCGAAGCGAAGGCTACGAACCGTGCGTACGTACAGCCCCAAGCCCGGCGATGTGACGCGCCAGTGGCACGTCATCGACGCTCAGGACGTTGTCCTGGGCCGTCTCGCCACCACCGCAGCGACCCTTCTGAGGGGCAAGCACAAGCCGATCTACGCGCCGCACGTCGACGCTGGTGACTTCGTCATCATCATCAACGCCGACAAGGTGCACCTGTCCGGCAACAAGCGGACCCAGAAGATGGCGTACCGCCACTCCGGCTACCCGGGTGGTCTGCGCTCCGTCCGCTACGACGAGCTCCTCGACAAGAACCCCGAGAAGGCGGTCGAGAAGGCCGTCAAGGGCATGCTCCCCAAGAACACGCTGGGCCGTCAGATGCTCTCGAAGCTGAAGGTCTACAAGGGTGACCAGCACCCGCACGGCGCGCAGCAGCCGCAGCCGTTCGAGATCACCCAGGTCGCGCAGTAATACCGGCCACCCCCTAAGACCGAACAGAATCTGAGGAGAATCGTGGCCGAGACCACTGCCGAGCAGCCGCTCGAAGAGCTTGACATCGACAGCTACACCACCGAGTCCGAGGTCCCCGTCGAGGGCGAGTACACCTCGGAGTCGTCGGCTTCCCGCTTCGGCGAGCCCCAGCCGGCCGCCGGCCTGGGCCGTCGCAAGAACGCCATCGCCCGCGTCCGGATCGTCCCGGGCACCGGCAAGTGGAAGATCAACGGTCGCACCCTCGAGGACTACTTCCCGAACAAGGTGCACCAGCAGGAAGTCAACGAGCCCTTCAAGGTGCTCGAGCTCGAGGGTCGTTACGACGTCATCGCCCGCATCGCGGGTGGCGGTGTCTCCGGTCAGGCCGGTGCGCTCCGTCTCGGTGTCGCCCGCGCCCTGAACGAGGCCGACGTCGACAACAACCGCGGCCCGCTCAAGAAGGCCGGCTTCCTGAAGCGCGACGACCGTGCGGTCGAGCGCAAGAAGGCCGGTCTGAAGAAGGCCCGCAAGGCGCCGCAGTACAGCAAGCGCTAAACAGCAGCTGCCTGCTCGTACTCCGAACGCCCCGGCGGCACGCCACATGTGCCGTCGGGGCGTTCGTTTATCCCGGCCAAGGGCGTATAACGACACAAGACGCTCAAAGGCTTGTGTGACCGGATCGCATGGCGTCTGCCATGATTCCCGGCAGCATGGACGCTTCCTCAGGAGGACAAGTGGGACGACTCTTCGGCACGGACGGCGTGCGCGGTGTCGCCAACGGGGATCTGACGGCCGAGATGGCGCTCGGCCTCTCCGTCGCCGCGGCACACGTGCTGGCCGAGTCGGGCACCTTCGAGGGCCACCGGCCGAAGGCCGTGGTCGGACGGGACCCGCGCGCGTCCGGGGAGTTCCTGGAGGCGGCCGTGGTCGCGGGCCTGGCCAGCGCGGGTGTGGACGTGCTGCGCGTCGGTGTGCTGCCGACGCCGGCGGTCGCCCACCTCACCGGTGCGCTCGGCGCCGACCTGGGTGTGATGCTCTCCGCCAGCCACAACGCCATGCCGGACAACGGCATCAAGTTCTTCGCCCGGGGCGGCCACAAGCTGGCCGACGACCTGGAGGACCGGATCGAGGCGGTGTACGACTCGCACCGGCACGGTGAGCCCTGGCAGCGGCCGACGGGCGCCGGGGTCGGCCGGGTGCGGTCGTACGAGGAGGGCTTCGAGCAGTACGTCGCCCATCTGCTGTCGGTGCTGCCCAACCGGCTCGACGGCCTGAAGATCGTCCTGGACGAAGCGCACGGTGCGGCCTCGGGGGTCTCGCCGGCGGTGTTCTCCCGGGCGGGCGCCGAGGTCGTCACGATCGGTGCCGAGCCGGACGGGCTCAACATCAACGACGGCTGCGGCTCCACCCACCTGGACAAGCTGAAGGCAGCCGTCGTCGGGCACGGCGCGCACCTCGGCATCGCGCACGACGGTGACGCCGACCGCTGCCTGGCCGTGGACCACACCGGCGAGGAGGTCGACGGCGACCAGATCCTCGCCGTGCTGGCGCTGGCGATGCGGGAGCGTTCCGAGCTGCGGGCCGACACGGTCGTCGCCACGGTGATGTCCAACCTGGGCTTCAAGCTGGCGATGGAGCGGGCGGGCGTCCGGCTCGTGCAGACGGCCGTCGGCGACCGGTACGTGCTGGAGGAGATGAAACAGCACGGCTTCGCCCTGGGCGGCGAGCAGTCCGGGCACGTGATCATCCTCGACCACGCGACGACCGGTGACGGCACGCTGACCGGCCTTCTGCTGGCCGCGCGGGTCGCGCAGACCGGCCGTACGCTGCGGGACCTTGCCTCCGTGATGGAGCGGCTGCCGCAGGTCCTGATCAACGTCCCGGACGTGGACAAGTCCCGGGTGAAGACGTCCGCGGACCTTGCTGCCGCCGTCACCGAGGCGGAGCGGGAGCTGGGGGAGACCGGGCGGGTGCTGCTGCGGCCCTCGGGCACCGAGCCGCTGGTCCGGGTGATGGTCGAGGCGGCGGACATCGAGCAGGCGCGGTCGGTCGCGGGGCGGCTGGCGGACGCGGTGAAGTCGGCGCTGGGGTAGTTCCGGGACCGCCTTGGACACGCCGGGATGCGGGATGGCTCCGAGGTCGGGGTGATCCCGGATTCGGGGCAGTCCCGGGTTCGGGAGGTCCCGGGCCTGTTCCGGGTTCGGGAGATCCTGGGCCTGTTCCGGGTTCGGGAGATCCCGGGCCTGTTCCGGGTTCGGGAGGTCCCGGGCCGGGAGGGTCCCGGGTTCGCGGTGGTGGGGGCTGTGCGTCGCGGGCCGCGGGTGCGTGCGGTGCCGGTCGCGCAGTTCCCCGCGCCCCGGGTGGGCCGTAAGCGCCGTTGGCCGCGTGGTGCGGCGTGTCTCCGGGGCGGCCGTGGTGCTCTAGCCGGGAGCTTGCCGTTGCCGCTTCCGCTGCCTGGACCAGAGGCTCTTCTGGGTGAGGAGGGTGAGGGTGCCCGCCAGGACGATGCCCAGCAGGTTGAGCAGGAGCTGGTTGGTCGAGCCGACCGTCTGCCGGGTGTCGCCGTAGGCGAGGGCCACCGCCGCGTTGGCGGCGGCCGGGACCGTCGTCACCGAGATGGCCACGCCCACCAGAGCCCCGGACTTCGCCGAGGTCAGGGAGAGGGTGCCGGCGATGCCGGCCAGGACCGCGACGATGAACGAGAAGGCGTCGGGGGCGTAGACGAACGCGGTGCTGGGCCGCTTGCCCTCCAGCTGGGACCGGTGGAACAGCCCGATGGCGTCCATGAACAGGCTGAAGCCGACCGTCACCGCCATCGCCGCCGCGAACCCGACCAGCAGTGCGGCCACCGACCGCCACGCCAGGCGCGGACGGCGCTGCACCAGGGCCGTGCAGATGCCGGCCAGCGGGCCGAACTCCGGCCCCACCGCCATGGCGCCCACGATCAGGATGGCGTTGTCCAGGACCACGCCGCACGCCGCGATCATCGTGGCCAGCGTGATGAAGGCCAGGTAGGTGACCGACAGGGTCGACTCCTCGTGGGTCGCGTCGGTCAGCCCCTCCCACAGCACCGCGTCCGCGCCCTCGCCCGGCGCCTCCTTCTCCGCCCTGTCGGCCCGCCGGGACAGGGAGAGGTCGATGTTCTCCACCGCGATGGACCCGGTCGTGTCCAGGCCCAGCCCGCGCAGCGACGTGAGTAGCTCGTCGCCCGCCTCGCGCGCCACGTCGCACATGACCACGTCCCCGGCGGGACTTCGGGCGGCGCCCGGCAGGATGACGAGGTGGGCGGTGCCGACCGTCTTCTCGATCAGCCGCACCACCTCGTCCGTCGTCTCGGCCGGGGTGATCAGGCGCAGATGCAGCATGACGCCTTTCTAACAGGGCGCCAGGGACACGTCATAGTTTCCGCAGGCGGAGCCGCTGCACCTTGTGGTCCGGGCCCTTGCGCAGGATGAGGGCCGCGCGGCCGCGGGTGGGGGCGATGTTCTCGACCAGGTTGGGCTTGTTGATCGTCCGCCACAGGGTGCGGGCGTAGTCGACGGCTTCTTCCTCGGACACCTGGGTGTACTTGCGGAAGTAGGAGTTGGGGTTCTGGAAGGCCGTCTGGCGCAGCTTCCTGAAGCGGTTGAGGTACCAGCGCTCGATGTCCTCGGTGCTCGCGTCGACGTAGACGCTGAAGTCGAAGTAGTCGGCCAGGCCGACCCGGGTGCGGCCGTCCTTGCCGGGCAGCGCGGGCTGCAGGACGTTCAGGCCCTCGACGATCAGGATGTCCGGGCGGCGGACGGTGAGCCGCTGGTCGGGGACGATGTCGTAGATGAGATGGGAGTAGACGGGGGCCGTCACCTCGCCCTTGCCGGCCTTGATGTCCGCGACGAACCGGGTGAGGGCGCGGCGGTCGTAGGACTCGGGGAAGCCCTTGCGCGACATCAGGCCGCGGGCCTCCAGTTCCTTGGTGGGCAGCAGGAAGCCGTCGGTGGTGACCAGTTCGACGCGCGGGTGCTCGGGCCAGCGGGAGAGCAGGGCCTGGAGGAGACGGGCCACGGTGGACTTGCCGACCGCCACGGAGCCGGCGACCCCTATGACGAACGGGGTGCCGGACTGGGAGCCCTGTTCGCCGAGGAAGGTGTTCAGTGCTCCTCTCAGGCCGTCCGTGGCGCCGACGTAGAGGTTGAGGAGCCGGGAGAGCGGGAGGTAGATGTCCCGCACCTCGTCGAGGTCGATGACGTCACCGAGGCCGCGGAGCTTCTCCACCTCCTCGGCGGTGAGCGGCAGCGGCGTCTTGTTCCGCAGCGCGCTCCACTCGGCGCGGGTGAGGTCGACGTAGGGAGTCGCCTCCGGCCTGTGCCGGTGGGCGCTCCGGGGCATCGAAGGGACCTGTGAGATCACAGTCCATTGTTAACGGAGTTTGAACGGGGCGGTGGGGTGGGGTGCGTCACGTGGTGGCACGGCCGGCAACCGTGGGCGGCGGCGCCGGTGGGCACCGGGACGGTCCGCCGGAAAGTGGGGAGCGGCCCGACCGCGTCGGGAGGCCCCTTCAGGAAGAGGCCTCCCGACCAGTTTCAGCGCGTTCCCCGCATGTGGCCAAACCATGACGGATCGTCCATCGCGCCCTCATCCTCGTGCCACTGGGGAGGCGCCGAGACGACGAAGCTCCTCAGGCCGTCACCCAGCGCGAACAGACGCCCGGGCTTGACTTCCACCCCGTGGTCCAGGCCGATCTTCTCGCATTCCTCGTCGTCGGCCCGGCGGATGACCAAGCCGTCGTAGCCGGGACGGAGAAGCATGAGGTCGACGTTGGCGAAGTGGATGTCGATCCGGGTCTCCGGCGGCCTGTCCCGGCTACTGCGGAGGAGCAGCCTGCGATGACCGACGGTGTACTGCCAGACCTTGAAGTACCGGTCGGATCGGAACATCTCGGAACCGGCGGTCTCCGGCGTCAACTCAGGACCCGCCATTCAGTGCGTCCCAGTTCGGCTCGGGTATGTGCACAACTTTGCCCTCTTTGCTGTAGAACGTGATATTGCGCCACTCGAAGTTCTCCATCTGTATCTGGAGACCGATCTGACCCATCTCCCACTGAGTGGCCGCCCAGTCGCCGGAGCGCCACGCCTTGTAGGCAAGCGCGTACTGCTCAGCCGGTGAGTCTCCGTCGAAACCCTTCAGGCTGACTGCGACCTTGCCGTTGTTGCGCAGGACGTTCGAGACCTCGGTCATCCACAGGGCGACCGGCTTCCCGTTGACCTTGCCGACCACTTCCGCGAACGCGTCGCCGTTGAACGTGTAGCCCCCCTCGAGTTCCTTGGCGAGTGCTTCCGAGTGCTCGCCGATTCCGAGCACCATGGTTCCGATCGGACACCCATTGGTGTTGTGGACCAGAACCGGTGTCGTTCCGGCCAGCACATAGTAGGTGTGGAGGCTGTCGACAGTGAGGTTGTAGGCGGAGTGGAGCCCGTGGAAGCGGTGGACGTGGAGCACGGTGACGGTCGCACCACTGCTGGTACGCAGCGTCTGTCCGGGACGAAGGTCGCCTCCGTCTATCCAGCGATGGGCGCTGGGCGACCAGAAGGGGTGGTGCTGCGTGGCGGTGATGCGCGCATGCCCGACGTCGATCGTGATGTCGGCGAAGTCGGTGTCGTCCGGCGTGTAGATGGTGCGGGAGACGGCGTGGGTTTCGGTGCGGCCACTTTCGGGATCGGTGGCGAGAACCGCATCGCCGATCCTGATGTCCTCGATCTCCCTGGTCGTGCCGTCGGCCATCAGCACGCGCGTGGTGCCGGGGAAGCTGTTGCCGGTGCACCATTTCCGCGCCTTGCCGAGAGCCTCGATGGCCTTGGCGCCGATTCCTGCGATCGCCTCTTCGGAGAGCCCGGCAGTGCGCAGGGCCTTCCAGGCGTCCGTGAATCCGATGCCGGTACGAGCGGCGGCGTCGAGGGCCTTGACGGCGCGTGAGATCTCGGTGAGCGCGCCGTCGACCGGAATGTACGTGGCGAGGCTCCAGGCGCAGGCGGTCTTGTCGCCGTGCCAGCAGTCCATCAGGTCTTCGGCGAAGAACGAGAACAGGATCGATCCGGCCACATCACCGAAGAGGCTCTGCCATCCGGCGCGGACGATGTCCTTGCCGGAGAACTTGTGCGTCCAGCCGTCGATCTTGATGTTCTTTAGCGTGGCCCGCTTGAGGAACTCCCACGCCGCCTTCGGGCACCCGTCGGCCGTGGCCTGGGCCTGGTCGTCGGTGCACAGGTAGAAGTCGGCCTCGTACGTGACGACCAGGTCGTACTTCGCGTTGCAGCCACGGAAGGCTGCTTCCGACATGCCCGGGCACGTGCCGATCTGCCGGGAACTGACGATCTCGACGGTGGACTCGTCCGGAACGGCGAACACGCCGGGAAGGCCCGTACCGGACCCTTGGGATGCGTCCTTGTTGGCCTCCTCCCGTTCCGCCCGGTCGGCCGCTTCCTGGGCTTCCTTCGCGTACTTGTCGGCGTCCTTGGCCGCCTGTTCGGCCTCGGTCGCCGCGGCGTCGGCGCGGGTGGCGGCGGCTCGGGCGTCCTTGGCGTCCTGTTCGGCCTGGCTGGCGGCGGAGCGGGCGGCTTCGGCGTCGAGTTCGGCGGCGTCGGCGGAGTCGCGGGCGTCCTTGGCGTAGCCCTCGGCGTTGCCGGCCGCCTTGTCGGCGGCTGCCGCGTCGTCGGTTGCCTGTTTGTCGTACTCGATGGTGCGGGCCAGTGACGACTGCGCCGCGGCTGCGGCCTTGGCTGCGTCGGCCGAGTAGCCGAGGGCCTCCTTGGAGTAGGTGCGGGCGTCGGCGGCGTACTCGGCGGCGTTCGCCGCGTGCTGGTAGGCCTCCTTGGCGTCGCCCTTGGCCTGGTCGGCGAGGTTCTTGGCGGCGTCGGCCTCGGCGGCGGCGTTCTTGGCGTGCGCGTCGGCGACGGCCTGCTGCTGCTCGGCGATCGTCTTCGACGACTGCCCGGTCAGTACCACCAGGCCGGCGGCGGAGTCCGTGTCCACGTACGCGGATCCGAGCTGGATGGCGTCGTTGGCGGGGTTGGCGACCTGCTGGGCCGCTTCGCCCGCGTCCACGGCCGCCTGCGCGGTGACGTGGGCGTAGCCGGCGGCCTTGGCGGAGGCGGCGAGTGCCTTGCCGGCTTCCTTGTTCGCCGCGTCGGCCTGGGTCTTGGCGTCCTTGGCGTGCTGCTCCGCCTCGTCGGCCAGCTTGACGGCGGCCTTCGCCTCGGCGGCGGCGTCCTGGGACGCCTTGATGGCGTCCGCGGCGGCGCTGGTGGCCGTCTTGACGGCCGCGTCGGCCTTGAGCTTGTCCGCCTGCGCGGCGTCCGCGTCGGAGCGGGCACGCTTCGCGGCGGCTTCCGCGCGCGTGGCCGCGGCATCCGCGTCGGCCGCCGCCTTGGTCGCCGCGTCGGCCTCCGAACGGGCCCTGCCCGCGGCGGCTTCGGCGTTGTCGGCCGCCGTGTCCGCGTCGTTCGCCGCGGCACGGGCCGCGTCAGCCGCCGCGCCCGAGTCCAGCTTGTCGGCGTAGGCCTCCTTGGCGTAGGCCTTGGCGCGGGCCGCGTCCGCCTTCTGCTCGGCGTCCCACGCGTCGTCGCGCATCTCCTTGGCGTGGTCCTTGGCCTTGACCGCGTCGTCGCGCCGGTCTCCGGCCGTCTTCTCGGCGGCCTCGGCCTTGTCCTTGGCGTCCTTCGCCTTCGTCGCCTCGGACTCGGCGTTCTTGCGGTGCTGGGCGGCCTCGGCCCGCTTGGCGGCGGCGTTCTCCTTCTCCGCCTTGGCCGTCTTCTCCTCGGCCTCCGCCGCGAGCCGCTTGGCGTGCGCGTCGGCGGCGGCCGCCTTGGCGTCGCCCTCGGCCTTCAGTGCGACGGTGAGCTTGGCCTCCGCGGTCTCCTTGTCCTTCTTGGCGTTGTCGCGGTGCACCTTGGCGGCGTCGGCCGCGGCCTTGGCCTGCAACTCCGCCGCCTCGGCGGCCTTCTTGCGGAACTCCGCCTTCGACTGCGCCGCCTGCGCCAGGGCGCGCTGCGCGATCGTCGCGCTGTCCCCGGCCGAGGCGCGGGTCGCGGCCTCGGCGGTCTCACCGGCCTTCTCCAGCGCCGTCAGCGCGGCAGCCGCACCCTTGGTGACCTGGTCCTTCTGCAGGCCGACCAGCAGACCGCGACCCCGCGGAGCACCCGCCGCATCGGCGATGCCGTAGGCGGCCTGCAGCGCGGTGTCCGACGTGGTCGCCGCCTTCTGCGCGGCGGTCAGCTGCGTCTTGAGCACGGCCAGCTGGCTCTTGGCAGCGGCCTGCGCGGCCGACAGACCGGCCTTGGCCTTGGTGAACTGCGCCGTGGTCGGGTAGCCCAGCTTGTCGTCTCCGGTGTGACCCTCCGGGACGAGGCGGAACTTCTGCGCGGCGGAGCCGTTGCAGGTCGACTGCACGGCGTCCTTGCTGTTGTCGAACGTCGGCAGGTGCAGGCACTTGCCGGACGCCGCGTTCAGCAGCGGACCGGCGCTGCGGACGTCGAACTTCCACTGCTGGGCCTTGGCGCTGCCGCAGTCCCGGATCTGGATCTTCGTGCCGTCGGCGGTGGCCCCGTTCAGCACCTCCAGGCACTTGCCCGAGTTGATGTTGCGCAGGGTGTAGCCGCCGTCGTAGGAGGCCCACAGCTGCCACTTCTGGGCGGTGCTGCCGTTGCAGGTGTAGATCTGGACCGGGGTGCCGTTGGTCTTGCCGGCGCCCGCGACGTCGAGGCATTTGCCCGTAGCGCCCGGCACCTGGATGACCAGCGGGGCGTCACCGATGTAGCCGAGGCCGCCCGCGGACCAGTAGTCCTGCCAGCGGGTGATGTGGTCGGCGACCCAGGACTGCCCCAGCATCTCGGACAGGGCCTTCGAGCCCTTGGCCAGGGCCCCGGTGGCGTCCTTGTTCGCGTTGACGATCTGGTTGCGCTGGGTGGCCTGCGAGGAGACCTCCTGCTGCCACTCGCCGGCCGCGGTGGACGTGACGTCGTTCAGGACGGCGTCCGGGTCGAGCGGGTCACGCCACGCACAGGACGCGAATCGCGTTTTCAGATCCTCCACGGCCACGCGGTACTCAGCCGTACCCGGCTGCGGCGCCGTACGCGGAAAACCGCCCGCGGACAGGAAGATCCGCGCGTCGTCCGCGCCCATCTGGGCGATGGACGTGTGCATCCACTCGAAGGCGTCGTGCTCGTCGAGGGCCCGGTTCCACTCCTCCCGGGTCTTGCCGTCCGGCTTCGGGTCCTGCCCGTACAGCGGGGTGCCGAGATCGTCGACGGCCTTGACGGTCTTGGCGTCGGCCTGCGGAGTGGAGTCCTCGTAGAAGTCGCCGTCGTTCTTCCAGAACCGGTCGGCGACCCAGGTGGTCAGACCCGTCTGTTCGTAGAACGTCTGCTGGCCGTCGCCCGGAGAGCCGGGCGGCCAGTGGAAGCCGGTGACGGAGAATCCCCCTGGCGTCTCCAGGCCGTCGAGGGGCTTCTTCCATCCGTCCCGCAGAGCGGCGAGATCGTCCAACTGCTTGCCGGCGGCGTCGCGGTCGCTCTTGTAGGCGCCGGCCAGCGGCGTCTGCTCCCAGTTCTTCCGGTCCGCCAGGACATGGAGCTTGTCCGCCGGCTGGTCGAGACCGTTCTGCGCGACCGCGGCCATCGACGGGCCGCCCAGCCGCAGCACCTCGCTCATCAGGCACTGGTCCTGCCGCAGTTGCTCGGCGGCCGTGTCCTCGTACCACGGGTCCGAGTCGCTCACGGGCCCGGCGTTCAGCCGCACCGAGCCGGGCTGGACGGCCACACCGGCCAGCACGGCCAGCGTGGTCACCGAGGTGACGGCGGAGAAGATCTTTCGGGGACTTCGGGTTCCGCGCAGGCGGAACCAAGGTCTGGAATGCAAGAGCATCCCTTTCTCGGTCAGGGGGCTGTCGGCCGAAGCGCGGCGGAGAGCGGGCAGGGGAGACGAGCCGTGTCCTGAGGACGGCTCAGAAGCACACCTGGCCGGCCGGGCTGGCGTGTGCCGACGGCCGGCGCGGTGGCATGACGATGTGACCCCTCCCCGTGAGCGACGCCGTTCCCCGGGTCGCGATGCGCGTGATGACACAGTGGTCAGGCCGTGTCCGCGCGCGGCGCCACTTTAGGCATGTACACGTGGTATCGAACAAGAGGTCGTTTCTCCGGTGAAACCGGCTGGCGTGAAATCTCGCGGCCCCCGTCACGACGCGAACCGGAGGAAGTCGCTCACCTTCCCTGCACAGACAAGGAAATTCCGTGTGCTTCCTGTGGTCATGAGGGAGACGGTGAGTGTGATGGCCGATTGAAGTTGGCTGTTTTTCACCCTCTCCGGCCGGTGGGGTGGCGTGCGCGGAAACCGTTGATACCCCGGTGGTAATTTCCGATTTCGGGCACGCGGCGCCGGTTTCCGGCGGCTTCCGGACCGTAGGCTGCGCCACATGTGCGGAATCGTGGGATACGTAGGGTCGCAGTCGGCGCTCGAGGTCGTGATGGCCGGGCTGAAGCGACTGGAGTACCGGGGTTACGACTCGGCGGGTGTCGCCGTCCTCGCGGACGGCGGGCTGGCCGCCGTGAAGAAGGCCGGAAAGCTGGTCAACCTGGAGAAGGCACTGGCCGAGGGGCCACTGCCGACCGGTTCGACGGGCATCGGCCACACGCGCTGGGCCACGCACGGAGGCCCCACGGACGCGAATGCGCACCCCCACCTGGACAACGCGGGCCGGGTCGCCGTGGTCCACAACGGCATCATCGAGAACTTCGCCGTGCTGCGGGCGGAGCTGGCCGAACACGGCCACGAGCTGACCTCCGAGACGGACACCGAGGTGGTCGCGCACCTGCTGGCCGAGGAGTTCTCGGTGACCGGGAGCCTGGCGGAGGCGATGCGGCTGGTGTGCCGGCGGCTGGAGGGCGCGTTCACGCTGGTCGCCGCGCACGCCGACGAGCCGGACGTGGTCGTCGGCGCACGGCGCAACTCCCCGCTGGTGGTGGGTGTCGGGCAGGGCGAGGCGTTCCTGGCCTCCGACGTCGCCGCGTTCATCGCCCACACGCGCTCCGCGATCGAGCTGGGCCAGGACCAGGTGGTGGAGCTGCGCCGCGGCGGCGTCACGGTGACCGGTTTCGACGGCCGGCCGGCGGAGACCCGCGCCTACCACGTGGACTGGGACGCCTCCGCCGCGGAGAAGGGGGGCCACGACTACTTCATGCTCAAGGAGATCGCCGAGCAGCCCAAGGCGGTCGCCGACACACTGCTCGGGCGCATCGACCCGTCCGGCTCGCTGACCCTGGACGAGGTGCGGATCAGCCCGTCCGAGCTGCGCGAGGTCGACAAGGTCGTCATCGTCGCCTGCGGTACGGCCTTCCACGCCGGCCTGATCGCCAAGTACGCCATCGAGCACTGGACGCGCATCCCGTGCGAGGTGGAGCTGGCGAGCGAGTTCCGCTACCGGGACCCGATCCTGGACGGGCGTTCCCTCGTCATCGCCATCTCCCAGTCCGGCGAGACCATGGACACCCTGATGGCGCTGCGGCACGCCCGCGAGCAGGGTTCCAAGGTGCTGGCGATCTGCAACACCAACGGCTCGACGATCCCGCGCGAGTCGGACGCGGTGCTGTACACGCACGCCGGGCCCGAGGTGGCCGTCGCCTCCACGAAGGCCTTCCTGACCCAGCTGGTGGCCTGCTATCTGGTGGCCCTGTATCTGGGCCAGGTCCGGGGCACCAAGTGGGGCGACGAGATCCAGGACGTGATCCGCGACCTGTCCCGGATCTCGGAGGAGGTCGACCGGGTCCTGGAGACGATGGAGCCGGTACGGGCCCTGGCCCGCACCCTGGCCGGCAAGAACACCGTGCTGTTCCTCGGCCGGCACGTGGGCTACCCGGTCGCCCTCGAAGGCGCCCTGAAACTCAAGGAGCTGGCCTACATGCATGCCGAGGGCTTCGCGGCGGGCGAGTTGAAGCACGGCCCGATCGCGCTGATCGAGGAGGACCTGCCGGTCGTGGTGGTCGTCCCGTCGCCGCGTGGCCGGTCCGTCCTGCACGACAAGATCGTCTCCAACATCCAGGAGATCCGGGCACGCGGGGCGCGGACGATCGTGATCGCGGAGGAAGGGGACGAGGCGGTGGTGCCGTACGCCGACCACCTGATCCGTATCCCCGTGACGCCGACGCTGCTGCAGCCGCTGGTGGCCACGGTCCCGCTGCAGGTCTTCGCGTGCGAACTGGCCACCGCCCGGGGCAACGAGGTGGACCAGCCGCGCAACCTGGCGAAGTCCGTGACGGTGGAGTGAGACGGACGGCCGGCCCCCCGCTCCCGGTGGCCGGGCATCCGCTGTCCGTGGGTGGGCCCGCGCTCCCGGTGGCCGGGCATCCGCTGTCCGTGGGTGGGCCCGCGCTCCCGGTGGCCGGGCACCGCTCTCAGCGGGCGGTGCTCGACTCCCAACTGCCCAGCAGGACGAGGCGCTCGGCGGTCTCCGAGCCCGGCTCGGGCGTGTAGACCACGATCGTCTGGTCCGGGTCCGCGGGGGTCGTCAGGGTCTCGTACGGCAGAGTCAGCAGGCCGGCCACCGGGTGCCGCAGCCTCTTCACGCCGTACGCGCACTCCTTGACCTCGTGGTCCGCCCACAGCCGGCGGAAGTCCTCGCTCTTCAGAGACAGTTCGCCCACCAGCGCGCACAGTTCGCCGTCGGCGGCGTACCGGCCCGCGTTCAGGCGCAGATGGGCCACCGTCTGGGCGGCCACCGCGGCCCATTCCGGGTAGAGGTCCCGTGCCCCGGGGTCGAGGAAGACGTGCCGGGGCATGCTCCGCTCGGCCGGGACCATGCGGCTGAAGCCGAGCACCGCGTCGCCGAGCGCGTTCCACGCCAGGATCTCCATGTGGCGGCCTATCACGAACGCCGGGCTGTGCGCCATGCCGTCCAGCAGGGTCCGCACGCCCGGGCGGACGCGGGACGCGGGTGGCCGCCCCTTGCGGGGCCGGCGGGCCGGGCGGGCGACCGTCCGCAGGTAGGCGTGCTCGGTCTCGTCGAGCCGCAGCACCCGGGCGATCGCGTCCAGGACGGCGTCGCTCACGCTCGCGCCCCGGCCCTGCTCGAGCCGGATGTAGTAGTCCACGCTCACCCCGGCGAGCTGGGCCACCTCCTCACGGCGCAGGCCCGGCACCCGGCGCCGCCCGTGCGTGGGCAGCCCCACCTCCTCGGGCTGGATGCGGGCACGCCGCGAGCGCAGGAAGTCGCCCACCTCTCCCTGTTGCCATTCCCCGTTCATGCTCTCGATCGTAGGGCAGCGGCGGAGCGCTTTCCTGGTACTGGCAGACCCAGGAAAAGTGCACCCCTGGGTACGGCCGCCGGCCGCGGTGAAGCTGGTGTCCGGCCGCCGGGGAGCCGCCCGGCGGGGCACCGAACCAACCAGAGGGACCAGAGGGGACAGCCATGTCGTACGAGAACCTGTCCGGCCGTACCGCCGTCGTCACCGGGGCCGCCAGCGGCATCGGCGAGGCCGTCGCCGTGCGGCTCGCCGCCGAGGGCGCCCGGGTGGCGCTGCTCGCCCGGCGGGCGGACCGGCTGCGGGGGCTGGCGGAGAAGATCCGGGCCGGCGGCGGCGAGGCGCTCGCGGTGGCCGCCGACGTCACCGACGACGCCTCCGTCGAGGCGGCCCGGGACCTGGTGCACGAGACCTTCGGGGCCGTCGACCTCGTCGTCAACAACGCCGGTGTCATGCTGCCGAACCCGATCGCCGCGGGACGGCTCGACGAATGGCGGCGGATGCTCGACACCAACGTCGCCGGGGTGCTGCGCGTCATCCGGGCCTTCACCGCCGACCTGGTGGCCGCCGGCGCCGGGGGCCGCACCGCCGACCTGGTGAACGTCTCGAGCATCGGCGCCCACATCCCCTTCCCCGACTACGCGGTGTACGGGGCGACCAAGGCGGCCGTCACCTATCTGTCGCAGTCGCTGCGCACGGAGTTCGGGCCGCAGGACGTGCGCGTCACGAACATCGAGCCGGGACTGACGGAGACCGAGCTGCGGACGCACGTCGACAGCGCGGAGCTGACGGAGCAGCTGGACGGCATGTTCGACGCGATCGGCGCCCTCACGGCCACGGATGTCGCCGACGTCGTCGCCTACGCGGCCGGCCTGCCCCGGCACGTCAACCTCCGTCAGATCATCGTGCAGCCGACCCGGCAGGCGTGACCCGGCGGTCGCCGGCCGGAGCCGGGGATGCCGACGACGGCCGCCGGTCCGGCCGATCGCCCGGCCTGTCGACCGGTCGCGCCGGTGGTCACGGCGGGTGCCCGGGATCGGTGTCCCGGTCAGTCGTCCTGGCCGGACCGGTCGCGGGCGCGGCGGCCGGCGAGGAGCTCCGGGTTGAGCCGTACCGCCTGGACCGCGTTGACGCCGACGATGCCGACCCAGCCGGCCACGATGCCGGTGATCCCGGCGAGGGCGCCGGCGATCGCGGACAGCGGGATCGCCAGGACCAGCGTGATCAGCGCGAAGCCGTAGCGTTCGGCCCAGGAGTCGATGTCCTTGGGCCGCCTGCTCCCACGGGCCGCCGCCATCTGCTGCTCGGCCAGGTGCCGCCGTACCCGGCGGTCCGTGACGTCGTCGATCCGCTGCTCGACCCTCTCCAGGAACGAGTCCACCAGCGCGGAGTCGTACTCCTCGCCCAGCTCCCTGCGGGTCCGTACGGTGGCGTCGAGGTCCTTGCGCAGGTCCATGTCCTGTTTCAGCCCGACGTCTCGCGGGTCCGATGCGCTCATGCGGTCCACCCTAGGGAGCGTTCATCCCCTCCGCACTGGGGACAGCCCCCCTGTTCGCGTCCTCGGGATGGAGCACCGCGTTCCGCCGGGCGACCAGCCAGTACGACAGCGCGGATACGGCCAGCCCGACGATCCAGGAGACGTCCGCGCCGCCCAGCGGGTCCACCAGCGGGCCGGTGTAGAAGCCCGTGGCGAGGAACGGCAGCTGGGCGAGCAGGCCCAGCGCGTAGACCCCGAGCGCGTCCCAGCGCCACGCGCCGTAGCGGCCGCGCGGGTCGGACAGGGCGGGGATGTCGTACCGCTCCCTGGAGATCAGGTAGTAGTCGACCAGGTTGATCGCCGACCAGGGCGTGAAGAACGTCAGCAGGAACAGCAGGAAGTCCTTGAAGGACGCCAGGAAGCTGTCCTTGCCCAGCAGGGCGACGGCCGTGCCCGCGACCATGACCAGCGCGATGTACGCGGCCCGTCCCGCCCGGGACAGCCGCCGCTGTCCGCGGAAGCCGCTCACGCTCGTCACCATCGACATGAAGCCGCCGTAGGTGTTGAGGACGTTGATGGTGAGCTTGCCGAGGGCGATGACGAAGTAGAACAGGGACGCCACCAGGCCGGTGCCGCCGAGCCCGACGACATAGCCGACCTGGCTCGCCAGGAACTTCTCGCCCGCCGTGGCCGCGACCAGCACGCCGAAGGTCATCGACCACTGCGAGCCGAGCGCCGAGCCGGACAGGGTCCACCAGAAGGTGGCCTTCGCGGACGTGGTGCGCGGCAGATAGCGCGAGTAGTCGGCGACGTAGGGCCCGAACGCCAGCTGCCAGGACGCCGACAATGACGTGGCCAGCAGGAACATCGGCAGCGAGAAGTGGGCGTCGTGCACCAGGGCGGTGACGTCGGCGCGGTCCAGCAGGCGTATGCCCAGGTAGACGAAGGCGACCGCGCAGACGGTGCTCGCGACGCGGCCCAGTGCGTGGATGACCCGGTAGCCGACGGCCGCCGTGACCGCCGTGACGGCGGCGAAGACCACGATCCCGGTCGTGTCGTCCGTGTGCGTCAGCTCGCCCACCGCCTGCCCGGCCAGCACGCTGCCGGAGGCGAAGAAGCCGACGTACATCACGACGACCAGCAGCAGCGGTACGACCGCTCCGCGCACCCCGAACTGGGCCCGCGACTGGATCATCTGCGGCAGGCCGAGCTTGGGGCCCTGGGCCGAGTGCAGGGCCATCACCGCCCCGCCGAGCAGGTTGCCGAGCAGCAGGCCGGTCACCGACCACACCACGTCACCGCCGAAGACGACCGCGAGAGCGCCGGTGACGACGGCCGTGATCTGCAGGTTCGCCCCGAGCCACAGGGTGAACTGGCTGACGGCCGTGCCGTGCCGTTCCTCGTCGGGGACGACGTCGATCGAGCGCAGTTCCACCAGGCCGCTCATCTACTTCACCAGCCCGTGCTGCCTCGCGTACGCGTCCGCCACGTCCACGTCCCCCTTCGTCAGGGCGCCGACGCGGATCGTGCCGGAGGTCGGTTCGACCATGCGGTTGATCATCCGCAGAGTGGTCGTCTTGCCGCAACCGGAGGATCCCGCCAGGACGGTGACGCCGCCCTCCGGGATCTCCAGGTGGAGGTCGTGGACTGCCGTGGTGCCGTTGGGGAAGCGCTTGTGGACCGCATCGAACTGGATCATGAGATGTCCCTTGCCCGGCTGTATAACGTCATGCAGAGTTCTTGGTGTCTGAATAGGTTGTCAATGGTCCGGTGCTGATCCGGGGCAATCGATGACCGCGGGGCAAGACCTGATGTCAGGGTTGAGGGGAGTTTGGGCTTGATGTCGTCTCGCATGATGGACGCGCCGGAGTCCGTGCGGGCCGCGACGGTCGTCCTCGACGGCGCCGGTCTCGGCGTCGAGGACGTCGTACGGCTCGCCGACGGCACCGCCGTGCCACTCCCCGACGCCGAAGCGGCCAAGCGGGCCGAGGAGTCCTGGAACGCCGCCCGGCGGATCGCCGCCACCGGCCGCGTCTACGGCCGCTCCACCGGAGTCGGCGCGAACCGGAACGAGGACGTGCCCACCGAGGCGGCCGCAGGACACGGCCTGCGCCTGCTGCGCAGCCACGCCGGCGCCATAGGCGAGGAACTCCCGGCGCGGCAGGTGCGCGCCATGCTCGCCGTCCGGGCCAACCAGCTGCTGGCCGGCGGCGCCGGGCTGCGGCCCAGCGTGGTCACCGCCCTGTGCGAGGCGCTGGAGACGGGCGCGTACCCGGTCGTCAACGAGTTCGGCTCCGTCGGTACCGGCGACATCGCGGCCCTCGCCCAGGCCGGACTGGCACTGGCCGGGGAACACCCGTGGCGGGGCGCCGGCGCCCCCGCGCCGCAGCCCCTCGACAACAACGACGCCCTGGCCCTGATCAGCAGCAACGCCCTCACCCTCGGCCAGGCCGCGCTCGCCCTGCACGAACTGCGCGGGCTGATCGGCGCCACCCAGGTCGTCGGGGCGCTGTCCCTGCTCGCCGTCGACGGCTCCCACGAGGCCTACGCCGCCCCCGTGCACGCCGCCCGCCCGCACCGGGGGAGCACCGAGGTGGCGCGCCGGATGCGGGAGCTGATCGGCGCCGCCGACCGGCCGACACCGCCGCTGGGCCGGCTCCAGGACCCGTACGGCTTCCGCTGCCTGCCCCAGATCCACGGGCCCGCGCAGGACGCCGCCGACGCCCTGGAACAGGTCCTGGCCGTGGAGATCAACGCGGCGGCGGAGAACCCGCTGATCGCCCCCGAGGACCTGGCCGCCTACCACCACGGCGGCTTCTACCAGGCCCAGCTCGCGCTCGCCCTGGACCACTTCAGGCTGGCGGTGACCCAGGTGGCCCGGCTGTCGACATCCCGCCTGTCCACGCTCAACGAGCCCGCCTGCACCCGCCTGCGCCCCTTCCTCGCCGACCACGAGCCGGCCTCCTCCGGCGTGATGATCCTGGAGTACGCGGCCGGAGCGGCCCTGGGCGATCTGCGTGCCTTCTCCGCCCCCGCCTCGCTCGGCCACGCTGTACTCTCCCGGGGCGTCGAGGAACAGGCGAGCTTCGCCTCGCTCGCCGCGCGGCAGACCCTGCGCGCGTGCGGTGCGTACCGCCTGGTGGTCGGCTGCGAACTCGTCGCCGCCGTACGGGCGTTGCGCCAGCGCGGTCTGCGACCCGAACCGGGTCTGCCCGTCGGCCGGGCGTTCACGCTCGCCGAATCGGTCCTCGACGCCGACCCGGCCGACCGGCCGCTCACGAACGACGTGACGGCGGCGGCCGCACTGCTCGACCGGTTCACGGACATCTGGAGGGGGAGCACGCCATGAGCGTCGACCGGAGTACCGACAGGAGTACGGGGGGCACGTCCAGGGCGACGGACAGCCCGGCCACCCGGCTGCAGGCGCTCTTCGAGGGGCACCGGCTCACGCCGACCCAGCGCCGCATCGCGCACAGCATGGTGCGCCGGGCCGCCGACGTGCCCTTTCTGTCCAGCGTGGAGCTGGCCGAGCTGGCCGGGGTCAGCCAGCCGTCGGTGACCCGGTTCGCGGTCGCGCTCGGCTTCGACGGCTACCCGGCCCTGCGCAAGCACCTGCGCGAGGTCGTGCCCGCCGAACCGGCCGCCGAGGCGGGCTCGTACAACGAGTACCAGCAGGCCGTCGAGGCCGAGATCGAGAACCTGAAGCACCTCGCGGAGCTGCTCTCCGACCCCCGCCCGGTGCAGAGGGCCGGCCGGATCCTCGCCGCCTCCCGGCCGCTGCCGGTGCTCGGGCTGCGCGCCGCCGCCTCCCAGGCCTACGGCTTCGCGTACTTCGCCGCCAAGGTCCACCCGGACGTCCGGCTGCTCCACGAGGGCGGCACCATGATCCACGACCGCATCGACGCGGCCGTCCGCGCGGGCGCCACGGCCCTGCTCTGCTTCGCCCTGCCCCGGCATCCGCGCGAGGTCGTCGACACCCTCGCCTACGCCAAGGAGGCGGGCCTGACCGTCGTCACGGTCGCCGACTCCGCCTTCGCGCCGGTCGCCAGGCACTCCGACCTCCTGCTGCCCGCCGCCGTCGGCACCGGGCTCGCCTTCGACACCGCGTGCGCGCCGATGCTGCTCGGCCGGGTGCTGCTGGAGGCGCTCTGCGACGACCTGCCGCAGGCACAGGCCAGGCTGGAGGAGTTCGACGCGAACGCCGCCGCCCGCGGGCTGTTCGTGGAGTGATGCGCCGCGCTCTCAGACTCGTCTCACGTTCGGCCGCTAGCCTCCCTGCGCAGACGGACAGTGCGCGAGAACGTGACACGGGAGGCTGACGTGGCGCGCGGAGGACAGGGACTGGCCCGGGTGGCCGTCGTCGTACGGGCGGGGGCCGCGCCGATGTGGTGGCTCGGGGTGTTCGCGGCGGGGATCGGTGGCCTGGTGCCCGGGGTGACCGGGCGCCGGATCGGCCTGCTGGCCGGCGCCGCGCTGTTCCTCGCCGGCACGGCGGTGGTGGCGCCGGCGCGCCGCGGCCGGTACACCGCCCTCGCCCGCGGGGCCACCCGCGCGGGAAGATACGACATCCTGCAGGACCGGGCGGTGACCGTGCGCAACTGGCGCCGGGGACACCGCTGGTGGCTGCTGGCGGCCTTCCTGGCCGCGCTCGGCTCCTCCGTGGCGGTGCCCGCGGCCGGCGGCATGCTGCTCGCCGGGCTCGGTACCGGGCTCCGGCTGAAGGCCGCGTGGCTCGGCCGGCTCGAGCGGGCCGGGGAGACCTTGCTGTGGGTGCGCGTCGACTGGCTCGACGGACGCGGCGGGCGGCCGGCGGGCAAGGCCGTGAAGGCCCTGCGCGGCACGGGCATCGCGGCCGGCGACGCGGCCCCGGGCGGGGCCCGCCGCCGTACCGCCGCCCTCGTCTAGACCTCGAGTTCCTCCTCGATCTTCTTCAGCTGGTGCCGGGCCATCGCCAGGTTGGCCCGGCTCGCGTCGAGGACCAGGTAGAGGAACAGGCCGTTGCCGCCGCGGCTGTTGAGCAGGCGGATCAGGTGGTACTGGTCCGAGAGGGTGATGAGGATGTCCTCGATGCCGCCCTTGAGGCCCAGCATCTCCATCGTGCGCATCTTGGCGCGGATCACGTCGGTGTTGCCGGCGGCCGCCACGTTCAGGTCGAAGGTCTTGCTGCCGCCCATCGTGCCCAGCGCCATTCCGCTGGTGTAGTCGACGAGCGCGACGCCGGTGGCACCCTCGATGGAGGTGAGCGCCTCTTTCAGTGCGGTCTCGGTGTTCGCCATGGTGAGTCCTCTCGGATCGTTCAACTGTCGGTCGCGGTACGCGCTTCGGCGCTCGCGGTGCGGGTCGTACGGGTCGGGCGGGTACGGGTCGGCGGTGCGCCGCTGACGGCGCCCAGCGCTCTCCCGGCGGGACGGGCGGCCCGGGCTGCGGCCTCGGCGGCGTCGAGCAGTTCCCCGACGCGGGCGCCGGCCCGGCGGCCCTCCAGGTGCAGCCGGCCGACGTTGACCCGGTCCTGGGCGAGCAGGGTCAGTACGGCGGTCCGGCCGGCCGCGTAGGTGGCGATGTAGCCGCGCTCGCCGCGCACCAGCAGTTCGCGGAAGCCGCCGTGCCCGGTGGCGTCGGCGACGCGTACCGCGACGCCCAGCGCGGCGGCGGTCAGCGCCGACAGGCCGTCCGGGTCGACCCCGGGGGTGTCGTGGGCGACGACGAGACCGTCGACACCGGCCGCGAGGGCGCCGGTGAGCTGGGGCACCCGGTTGCGCAGCCGGTGCAGCTCGTCCAGGACGGACTGCCGGTCCTCCTCGGACACCATCAGCTCTCTCCTCTCGGCGGGCGGTTGCCGTTCAAAGCGCCTCCAGCGCATCCCTGAGCCTCTTCAGCAGCGCGATGTCGGGGTCGGTGACCGGGGGTGGGGGCGGCGGGACGGGCTCGGTGAGCGGGGGTGTCGCCGTCACCGGGGTCACATGGCCGGCCGCCGCGAGCCGGCGCACGTCGACGAGGGTGTGGAAGGCCTGCCGGCCCAGGTTCCGGGCGATCTCGACGGCCGTGCGGACGCCGTCCACCCGGTCCAGGACCGCCCGCTGCCGGGGCGTGACCGGCGCGGCCCTCGCCGGGTCCGCGCGGATCAGCGGCGCGCTGTCGGCGGCCGGGTCGCGCCACAGCCGGTGCAGCAGCAGGCGGCGGCGCAGCGTCTCGCGCTCCAGCGCGACGACCGGGACCGAGGGCAGCGGGCCGAGCCGGGGCGTGTTGTCGTAGCGGAACCGGCCGGGTGTGCTGCTCGGCGCCAGCGCGAAGTACCCGGCGTCGTACAGCGCGTCCAGGTGGCACAACTCCAGCGCGCCCGCGGGCAGCAGCCCCGAGTCCAGCAGCAGTTCGGCGGCCTGCAGCGAGCCCGTGGCGCGGGCGGCGGCCCACTGCCAGGCGGCGCCGGCGAGGGTGCCGTGGGCGGTGAGGAGCACGTCGAGGCCGGGGGCCAGGGGGCTCTCGGCGTGCACCACCCGGCCCTCGGCGAGGTACAGGGTGCCGTGTTCGCGCAGCAGGACGCCGGTGGCCTGCTCCTCGGCGAGCCGGGTCAGCATCGGTGACAGGGCGCGCAGCACCGCCTTGTCGCGCACCGGCAGCGGCGGCGGGGGCGTCCGGACCACGGTCATCCGAGCACCAGCCGCGCGGCCATCTCGCCCAGCCGTATTCGGGCGAGCGCGAGGTTGCCCTCTTCACGCCCGATCCACAGGTGCAGGAACACGCTGCTGTCGAAGGACGTGTCCACGAACCGCAGCAGGTGGTAGCTGTCGTGGTTGCTGACGATCACGTCCTCCACCGGAGGCCGGCCGTCCGGGGCGCCGCCGGCGGTGAAGGCACCGTGCTCGGCGGCCATCCGGGCCAGCTCGGCGGCCTCGGCGGCGGTCGTCTCGTGATCACCGCCGGGGGCCTCCCCGACCGTGCCGAGCGCCAGTCCGCTCGTCCAGTCCACCAGCGCGGCTCCCCGGGCACCGGGCAATCGCATGGCTTCCAGCAGGCACTCGTCGATTCCGGGCACCGTGGCTCCCCTCCCGCCTGGGTCTCCGGCTGAGTGACAGAGACACTACGCAACGTGTGCGTGATGGGTGAGGCCTTTGGCATTTTCCGGCGGAACATGCGTTCGGGGTACTAGGGTTGGGCAACTGGCGTGTGTTTCGCGCCAGTTGACCCCTTCGCCGGAGGCTGGGCGAGTGGGGTCAGGGCTGCTCGGGCGCACCCAGGGCGGCGAGTGCCGGGGTGTGCGCCCCTCCGGCCTCCCCCACGATGTCCGTGATCGTCTGGGGTTCCCGTGCGGTCGCGAAGGTGATGCCGCCCGCGCCGTCCGGTGCGAAGCCGTAGACGCCGGGCCGGGGGAGGGAGTTGTAGGAGTAGTGGTGGGCGAAGTAGTACGCCCCCGTGTCGAGCGCCGCCGCGTAGTCGCCCTGCTCCAGCGGCGGCAGTGCGCGGCCCTCGGCCAGCAGGTCGCCCGAGAAGCAGGCCGGTCCGGCCACGTCCTGCACCACGTCCGGTCCCGTCTTGGGGCACCCCTTGGCGTCGTACGCGGTGATCCGCAACGGCCACGCCTGCGGCGCGTACACCGTGCGCGTCGCCACCTGCACGCCCGCGTGGGTCACCGCGATCCGCCGGCCGCCCGCGCTCTTGGTGTACTCCACCCGAGCCACCAGCGTCCCGTGCTTGGCCAGCAGTGACCGCCCGAACTCGGTCACCAGCCCGTACCGCCCGTCGAAGAGCCCCGGGACCTCCCGTGCCAGCAGCCGCGCGAACCGCGCGTACGTGGGCGCCGTCGCCTCGGAGTCGAAGTTCACCGGCAGCCCGCCGCCGATGTCGAGCGTGTCGATCTGCCGCCGCCCGGCCCGCGCGTTGATCTCCTCGGCCAGCGCGTACGTCTCCGCCACGCCCCGCGCCAGCAGCGCCGGCGGAATGCCCTGCGAGCCGGTGTGCGCGTGCAGCCGGGTCAGCCACGGCCGCTCCAGATACGCCCCCACGACCCACTCGCGCGCGCCCTCGTCGCGCAGCGCCACCCCGAACTTCGACGTCCGGGTCGCCGTGGAGGTCGCGCCGATGCTGCCGCCGCCGACCTGCGGATTGATCCGGATGCCGAGCGGGGACCGGCCGGGCGCGGACCGGACCGCGGCGTCCAGCCGGGCCAGCTCCTGCGGGTTGTCGGCGTTCACGGCGACGCCGAGCGCGAGCGCCTCGCGCAGCTCCGCCGGCGTCTTGGCGGGGGAGTCCAGCACCGTCCGGGCGGCCGGCATCCCGGCCGCCCGGGCCAGTGCCAGCTCCCCGGGGCTCGCCACCTCCGCGCCGATGCCCGCCTCGTGCAGCAGCCGCAGCACCGGCACCAGCGGAGCGGCCTTGACCGCGAACGCGTGCAGGACCGGCGTCCCGGGCGCGGTGACCGCGTCGAACGCCGCCCGCAGGGCCGCCGCCGACTCCCGGATGCCGGTGACGTCCAGCAGGCCCACCACGGCCGCCTCCGGCCCCAGCAGTCCCCGCTCGACCGCCGCCCGCACCGCTTCGTCCCGCCGCCCTGCGCGCTTCCGGGCCTCAGTGTCGATGTCGTGCTCCACGGCTTCCCCGTCCTGTCTCGGCTACCGGTCGTCCTTCCCAGCCAAACATCCGCCGCGCGCGGACGGGGTCCCGCCGATGTATTGACTAGTTCTATTCAGATGGCCAGGATGTGAATAGAGGCAGTAACAGGAGGAGGCAGACGATGTCGGGACCCCGCCCCGTACGAGCACCGCGCGGCACGGAACTGAGCACCCTGGGATGGCAGCAGGAAGCCGCCCTGCGGATGCTGCAGAACAACCTCGACCCCGAGGTCGCCGAGCACCCCGACAAGCTCGTCGTCTACGGCGGCACCGGCAAGGCCGCGCGTGACTGGCGTTCCTTCGACGCGATGGTGCGCACGCTGCGGACCCTCAAGCAGGACGAGACCATGCTGGTCCAGTCCGGGCGCCCGGTCGGCGTGATGCAGACCCACGAGTGGGCGCCGCGCGTCCTCATCGCCAACTCCAACCTCGTCGGCGACTGGGCCAACTGGGAGGAGTTCCGCCGTCTCGAGTCCCTCGGCCTGACCATGTACGGCCAGATGACCGCCGGCTCCTGGATCTACATCGGCACCCAGGGCATCCTCCAGGGCACCTACG
Source organism: Streptomyces sp. NPDC048514 (assembly GCF_043199955.1). Classification (NCBI taxonomy): domain Bacteria; kingdom Bacillati; phylum Actinomycetota; class Actinomycetes; order Kitasatosporales; family Streptomycetaceae; genus Streptomyces; species Streptomyces sp. NPDC048514. The sequence goes on from NZ_JBICWT010000013.1 coordinate 236,342, forward strand.
AGACCTTCGCCGCCGTCGCCGCGAAGAAGTTCGGCGGCACCCTGGCGGGGACGATCACGCTCACCGCCGGCCTCGGCGGCATGGGCGGCGCCCAGCCCCTCGCCGTCACCATGAACGACGGCGTCGCGCTCTGCATCGACTGCGACCCGCGTGCCATCGAGCGCCGCATCGAGCACCGCTACCTGGACGTCCGGGCCGACTCGCTCGACCACGCGCTGCGACTGGCCGTCGAGGCCCGCGACCAGCGCAGGCCGCTGTCCATCGGCGTCCTCGGCAACGCCGCCGAGCTGGTCCCGCAGCTGCTCGCGATGGACGCGCCGATCGACATCGTCACCGACCAGACCTCGGCCCACGACCCACTGGCCTACCTGCCCGTCGGCATCGCCTTCGAGGACATGGGCGACGCCGCCGCCAAGGACCCGGCCGGTTTCACCACCCGCGCGCGTGAGTCCATGGCCAAGCACGTGGAGGCCATGGTCGGCTTCCAGGACGCCGGCGCCGAGGTCTTCGACTACGGCAACTCGATCCGCGGCGAGGCCCGGCTGGCCGGATACGACCGCGCGTTCGCCTTCCCCGGCTTCGTCCCCGCCTACATCCGCCCGCTCTTCTGCGAGGGCAAGGGCCCCTTCCGCTGGGCCGCACTGTCCGGCGACCCCGCCGACATCGCCAAGACCGACAAGGCGCTCCTGGAGCTGTTCCCGGAGAACGAGTCCCTGGCCCGCTGGATCAAGCTGGCCGGCGAGCGCGTCCACTTCCAGGGTCTGCCCGCGCGCATCTGCTGGCTGGGCTACGGCGAGCGCGACAAGGCCGGCGAGCGCTTCAACGACATGGTCGCCTCCGGTGAACTGGCCGCACCGCTCGCCATCGGCCGCGACCACCTGGACTGCGGCTCCGTGGCCTCCCCGTACCGCGAGACGGAGGCCATGCTCGACGGCTCCGACGCGATCGCCGACTGGCCGCTGCTCAACGCCATGGTGAACGTGGCCTCGGGCGCGTCCTGGGTCTCCATCCACCACGGTGGCGGTGTGGGCATGGGACGGTCCCTGCACGCCGGTCAGGTGACGGTGGCCGACGGCACGAAGCTGGGCGGCGAGAAGATCCGCCGCGTGCTGACCAACGACCCCGGCATGGGCGTCATCCGGCACGTGGACGCGGGGTACGACATCGCGGAGTCGGTGGCGGCCGAGCGCGGGGTCAGGGTGCCGATGCGCGAGGGTGACGAGGCGTGAGCGACCTTCGGGGCGGGCCCGGCGACCGCGCGGCGGGGGCGGACACCTCGGCGCCGCCCCCGGGCCCCGCCGTGCCTGTCCGTCCACCGGCCGGCGGTCCGGCCGCGCCCACCCGCTCCTCGTCGGCGGGTCCGGCCGCGCCCGCCTCCTCGACCGGCGGTACTCCCGCCGCGGTGCCCGGCGACCGTCCGCGGGCGGAGCAGGGCGGCGGGGTTCCGCCGGGCTCTCGTGGGCGTTCCTTCCACGAGATGTGGGCCGAGCTGCTCCCGATCGGCCGGCACGCCGACTCCGGCGGCTACCGCCGGTTCGCCTGGACCGGTGCCGACGCCGAGTGCCGGGCGTGGTTCCAGGAGCAGGCCACGGCGCGCGGGCTGTCGTACGAGGTCGACCGGAACGGCAACCAGTGGGCCTGGCTCGGGGATCCGGCCGGCGCCGACGCCGTCGTCACCGGGTCGCACCTGGACTCGGTGCCGGACGGCGGCGCCTTCGACGGGCCCCTCGGGGTGGTGTCCTCCTTCGCCGCCCTCGACGAGCTGCGCGGCAGGAACGCGCGGCTCACCAGGCCCCTGGCGATCGTCAACTTCGGGGACGAGGAGGGCGCCCGGTTCGGGCTCGCCTGCGTCGGCTCCCGGCTCACCGCCGGACAGCTGACCGCCGAGCAGGCCCACAGGCTCACCGACGGCGACGGAGTCGGCCTGCCGCGGGCCATGGCGGCCGCCGGATACGATCCCGAGGCCATCGGGCCCGATCCCGGGCGGCTGGCCCGGATCGGCGCCTTCGTGGAACTGCACGTCGAGCAGGGCCGCGCGCTGGACCTGTCCGGCGACCGCGTCGGCATCGCCAGCGCCATCTGGCCGCACGGACGCTGGCGTTTCGACTTCCGGGGCGAGGCCAACCACGCCGGCACCACCCGGCTGGCCGACCGCCGCGACCCGATGCCGTCGTACGCCGAGACCGTCCTCGCCGCCCGACGGCAGGCCGAACTCGCCGGTGCCGTAGCCACCTTCGGCAAGATCGCGGTGGAGCCGAACGGGGTCAACGCGATCCCCTCGCTGGTACGCGGCTGGCTGGACTCCCGCGCCGCCGACCAGAAGACCCTCGACACGGTGGTGGGCGGCATCGAGAAGGCGGCCCGGGAGTACGCGGACGCCCACGGAGTCGACCTGGACGTCGTCCGGGAGTCCTTCACACCGGTCGTGGAGTTCGACCACGCCCTGCGCGACGAACTGGGCCGCATCCTGGGCAAGGACACCGGGCTGACGGTGCCCGTCCTCGGGACCGGCGCCGGACACGACGCCGGAATCCTCTCCGGGAGCATCCCGACCGCCATGCTGTTCGTGCGCAACCCCACCGGAGTCTCGCACTCCCCGGCCGAGTCCGCGGCCGAGGACGACTGCGTGGCCGGGGTGCACGCGCTCGCCGACGTACTGGAAGGGCTGGCCTGCAGGTGACCGAACGGACCTACTGGTTGGAGCACGCCTGGCTCGGCACGTTCGTCGAGCCGGGAGTCGTGGTGACGGTGACGTCCAGCGGCTCCGCCGCGGGCGCGGACGGCCGGATCGGCGCCGTCCGCACCGACGTCCCCACCCCGCCGCCCGGTGCCGAGATCCTGCGCGGCCTCACCCTGCCCGGCCTGGCGAACGCGCACAGCCACGCCTTCCACCGGGTGCTGCGCGGCACCGCCCAGGTCGGCTCCGGGACCTTCTGGACCTGGCGTGAGCTGATGTACTCCGTCGCGGACCGGCTGACCCCGGACACCTACCGTGCCCTGGCCCGCGCGGTGTACGCCGAGATGGCGCTGGCCGGCGTCACCTGCGTCGGCGAGTTCCACTACGTGCACCACGGGCCCGGCGGCACCCCCTACAGCGACCCCAACGCGATGGGCGAGGCCCTGATCGCGGCCGCAGCCGACGCCGGGATCCGGATCACCCTCCTCGACACCTGCTACCTCTCCGCCGGCTTCGGCGAGCCGCCCGACAACCACCAGTTGCGGTTCTCCGACGGCAGCGCGCAGGCCTGGGCCGAACGCTGCGCGGTTCTCGGCGAACGGGATCACGCCCGGATCGGGGCGGCCGTCCACTCGGTCCGGGCCGTGCCCGCCGACCAGTTGGCGACCGTGGCGCAGTGGGCACAGGAGCGGCGGGCACCGCTGCATGTGCACCTGTCGGAGCAGACCGCCGAGAACGACGCCTGCCTCGCCGCGCACGGCCGCACACCCACCCGGCTGCTCGCCGACCACGGCGTCCTCGGGCCGCGCACCACCGGCGTGCACAGCACCCATCTCACCGGCGACGACATCGCCCTGCTCGGCGGCTCGGGCACCGGCACCTGCATGTGCCCGACGACCGAGCGCGACCTCGCCGACGGCATCGGCCCGGCCACCGCCCTCCAGCGCGCAGGCTCCCCACTCTCCCTCGGCTCCGACAGCCACGCCGTCATCGACCTGCTCGAGGAGGCGCGCGCGATGGAGCTGAACGAGCGGCTGCGCACCCGCACCCGGGGCCACTGGACGGCCGCGGCCCTGCTGCGCGCCGCGTCGGCGGACGGTCACGCCGCCCTGGGCTGGCCGGACGCGGGCACCCTGGAACCGGGCGCGCTCGCCGACTTCACGACCGTCGCCCTGGACTCCGTCAGGACGGCGGGGCCGGTGCCACGGCTCGGAGCCGAGACCGCCGTGTTCGCCGCCTCCGCGGCGGACGTACGCCATACGGTCGTGGGTGGCCGGCACGTCGTCCGGGACGGCGCGCACGCGCTCGTGCCGGACGTGCCGTCGGCGCTGGCCGACGCGATCGAAGCGCTCCGCGGCTGAGGCCCGCCGACCCCCACCCGGCCACTCTCGAGGACACCATGAGCAGCAGCACCGTCATCACCAACATCGCCACGCTGGTCACCAACGACCCCTCCTCCGGTGACGGATCCCCCCTCGGCCTGATCCAGGACGCGGCCGTCGTCATCGAGGGCGACCGCGTCGCGTGGACCGGTGAATCCAGCAAAGCACCCGCCACCGACAACCGGGTCGACGCGGGCGGCCGGGCCGTGCTGCCGGGCTTCGTCGACTCCCACTCGCACCTGGTCTTCGCGGGCGACCGCACCCAGGAGTTCAACGCCCGCATGTCCGGCCGCTCCTACTCGGCGGGCGGCATCCGCACCACGGTCGCGGCCACCCGCGCCGCGAGCGACGCGGAACTGGAGGCGAACCTCACCCACTACCTGGCGGAGGCGCTCCGCCAGGGCACGACCACCTTCGAGACCAAGTCGGGCTACGGCCTCACCGTCGAGGACGAGTCCCGTGCCCTGCGCATCGCGGCCCGGCACACCGACGAGGTGACCTACCTCGGCGCCCACATCGTCTCCCCGGACCTCGCCGACGACCCCGCCGCCTACGTGGCCCTGGTCACCGGCGAGATGCTGGACGCCTGCGCGCCGCACGCCCGCTGGATCGACGTGTTCTGCGAGAAGGGCGCCTTCGACGGCGATCAGGCGCGCGCGATCCTCACCGCCGGCAAGGCGAAGGGGCTCCAGCCGCGCATCCACGCCAACCAGCTCTCCCACGGCCCCGGCGTGCAGCTGGCGGTCGAACTGGACGCCGCCAGCGCCGACCACTGCACCCACCTCACGGACGCGGACGTCGACGCCCTGGCCCAGGGCGGCACGGTCGCCACCCTGCTGCCCGGAGCGGAGTTCTCCACCCGGGCCGCGTGGCCGGACGCGCGCCGCCTGCTGGACGCGGGCGTCACGGTCGCCCTGTCCACGGACTGCAACCCCGGCTCGTCGTTCACCTCCTCCGTGCCCTTCTGCATCGCCCTGGCGGTGCGCGACATGGGGATGACCCCCGACGAGGCGGTCTGGTCGGCCACGGCGGGCGGCGCGGCGGCCCTGCGCCGCACGGACGTCGGCCGCCTCACCCCGGGCGCCCGGGCCGACCTGACCGTCCTGGACGCCCCCAGCCACGTCCACCTGGCCTACCGGCCGGGCGTACCGCTGGTCCGTGAGGTGTGGCGGCGCGGCGTGCGCGCGGTCTGAGCGTGCGGCGGGCCGGGACCGGGTTCAGGCCGGCCCCGGCCCGGCCCGGGGGACGTCCGGCACCGGCGTCGCGGACGGTCACGCACCGGCCGGCCGCATGACGGTTGCGGTGGTGGGTACCGGCTTCCCGGGGTGGTGGGTCCGGAGGCACGCCGAAGCGGCCCGGCGAAGGCCGGGCCGCTTCCACGGCGAAGAAGGCGCGGGCCGGATCCGCGGGTCACTCCTCCACGGTCAGCCCCTTGCGCAGCCGCACCAGCGTGCGCGACAGCAGCCGGGAGACGTGCATCTGGGAGATGCCCAGTTCCTCGCCGATCTCCGACTGGGTCATGTTCGCCACGAACCGCAGGGAGAGGATCTTCCGGTCCCGCGAGGGCAGGTCGGCGATCAGGGGCTTGAGCGACTCGATGTACTCGATGCCCTCGAGCCCGTGGTCCTCGTAGCCGATGCGGTTCGCCAGGGAGCCCTCGGTCTCGTCCTCCTCGGGCTGGGCGTCCAGCGAGGAGGCGGTGTAGGCGTTCGAGGCGGCCATGCCCTCGACGACCTCGTCCCTGGAGATGCCGAGCCGCTCGGCGAGTTCCGTGACCGTCGGGGCGCGGTCCAGCTTCTGCGCCAGCTCGTCCCCGGCCTTCGCGAGGTCGAGGCGCAGCTCCTGCAGTCGGCGCGGGACGCGCACGGACCACGAGGTGTCACGGAAGAAGCGCTTGATCTCGCCGATGATGGTCGGCATCGCGAAAGTGGGGAACTCCACACCGCGGGAGAGCTCGAAGCGGTCGATCGCCTTGATCAGGCCGATGGTGCCGACCTGGATGATGTCCTCCATCGGCTCGCTGCGCGAGCGGAACCGGGAGGCGGCGAACTTGACCAGCGCGAGGTTGAGCTCGACCAGCGTGTTGCGGACGTACGAGTACTCCTGCGTCCCTTCCTCCAGCGACTCCAGCCGCTCGAAGAGGGACTTCGACAGGGCCCGCGCGTCGACCGCGCCGATCTCGTCATAGGGGGGGATCTCCGGGAGACCCTCGAGGAGGTCGAGGGGATCGATGGGATGATCCAGTTTTTCCGGTGGGGGTGTCGACGTCGCGACCTGGGTATGCGATTCGTCGAGCCGGGGTGACATGGGTGTCCTCCATCGTTCTCGGCATATGGCTGCCGAAGCCAATTCGAGCACTGCGGTGTGCGGCGCCTCCGAAGCCGGCGTGTTGGTGCTGTGTACGTACTAGCCCTACCCGCTTCCCCGAGCGAGTCGCAAGTGCGTTCTGTTGCGGTATGTCCGTTTGTGTGCGGTTGTTCGGGTGTCGGAGTGTGCATGGAGGGCGTAATGTTCGAGGGCATCAGTAGCCACGACCTCGGGAGAGAGACGGCATGGACCACGGGACGGTCGGCAGCGCACAGTCGGGCCGGCTTCTGGTGGAGGTGCGGGAAGAGGGCTCCAGCGCCGTTGTGACACCGGCGGGTGAGCTCGATCACCACACCGCCGATCTTCTGCGCGAGCCCCTTGACGACCTTCTGGCAAAGGGCTTCTCACGGCTTGTGGTGGACTGCTCACGCCTTGAGTTCTGTGACTCGACGGGCTTGAACGTCCTGCTCGGGGCGCGATTGAAGGCGGAGGCCGCCGGTGGCGGGGTCCACCTGGCCGGCATGCTGCCGGTCGTCGCTCGCGTGTTCGAGATCACCGGGGCCGAGACGGTCTTCACCGTTCACGACTCCGTGGAGGCGGCCCTGGCCGACGGTGCCGACTGAGCCCGATCCGGCCCTCCGGTGCCGCGGTCGCTCCGGGCGTTGCGTCTGTCACGCCGAATACGGGGGTGTTTCGCCGGATCCGTCGGGCAGGAGAGGGCAGGGGAAGGCAGGAAGCATCCTGCCGACCGTCCGCCGCCGGATCGTTCCGGAATCCGAGAGCGACCTGGAGTGTGTCCTGGACGGGGCGCACGCGCGACGGGCGGCGAGCGACCGACCCGCACCGACGGCGGGCGGACGACGTACGGACCGGCCGGCATCGAAGGGTGTCGACCTTTGAATCGTGAACTGGTGAATCGGTGAGGTGAAGCGCTGATGAGCACCACCCGGCCTTACTCGCCGGGCGACCGCGGCCCGGAGCCCAGCGGCGCTTCCGGGGTGTCCGAGGGGGATGTGCCGGCTGCCGGCGCAGCCACGGAGGCGGCCGCGCCGCCCGTGCCGTCCGGCGGTACCGCGGCGACCCGCGGCAGGCAGATCCGCAGACTCGGCCTGGAGGGCGAGAGCGGGGTCGTCCCGATGGCGCGTGACTTCTCCCGTCAGGCGCTGTACGCATGGGGCTGGCTGCCCGCCGCCGGCGCCGACCAGCGGGCGGCCGCCGAGGACGTACTGCTCGTCGTGTCCGAACTGGTCACCAACGCCTGCCTGCACGCCGAAGGCCCCGACGAACTGGTCCTCACCTGCGACAACAAGGTGATCCGGGTCGAGGTCTCCGACCGCGGCACCGGTCAGCCGGCCCCGCGTACCCCGCACCGCGCCGGCCGCCCCGGCGGCCACGGCATGTTCATCGTGCAGCGGCTGTGCCTGGACTGGGGCGTGGTCCGCGCGTCCGGCCGTCCCGGCAAGACGGTGTGGGCGGAACTGGGCGCTCCCGCGTAGTCGTTCCGCCCGGAGGGCCGTGCTCGCGCGCGACGCGCGCGGACGGCGTGCGGCCGTCATGCCGCGACGGCAGAGCCGTACGCCGGGCATGGCCGTACACCGGGCATGGCCGTACGCCGGGCGGGGCTGTCCGCCGGGCATGGCGGTACGAAGGCGGAGCCGTATGCCCTGCAGGGCATGACACCTCCGGCATCTCGGACCTGTCCGGCCTCTCGGGCCTCCCCGGCGTCCGCGCGGAGGGCTTCACATCGTCACGGATCCTGCGCGTACCGCGTCTTCCTTCCTCACGACCCCGGGCGTACCTTGACGGCCGAATCTGATATGCCGTCAGTTCTTCCGTCGTGAACGAATGGGGTGGACCGATCGTGTCGTACCCGAAGCGAACCGCCGCGCTCGCGTCCGCCGCGGCCCTGGCCGGATCGGTGGTGCTGCTGACCGCACCGGCCGCCCGAGCCGAAGTCGTCGACGTCGACTACCGCTGCCGGACGCCGATCGGCGTCAAGAGCGCCGTCTCGCCCATCGACATCAAGGGCGTCCGGAGCGGCAACGGCTACAAGATCACCATGTCCTGGCAGAAGGGCGTCTCCTCCAGCCCGGTGGAGCTGGGCAAAGGGGCGATGACGCCGAGCGCCACCATCAGGCTCGGCGGCGCCGACAGCGGAACCCTCGCCGTCAGCGGCCCGGCCAACGCGGCCGCCATTCCCGCCAACACCCCGATCAAGATCAGCGACTTGAGCGGCACGTACACGCCGAAGAGGACCGGCAAGGTCACCTTCACGGCGGCCGTCCTCACGATCAAGGCGCTCGGTACGACGACGACCTGCACACCGACGAACAGCCCCGAGCCGTCCCTGACGCTCGACGTGACGGCACCCGGCGGCTCGTCCTCCGGCGGTTCGTCCTCGGGCGGCTCCTCCTCCGGTGGCTCCTCCTCGTCGTCGGGCGGTGACCCGGGCGGCCGGCTTCCGCAGACCGGTCCCGCGGACTCCGCCGTGGCCCTCGGCACACTCGGCGGCACGGTCCTGCTCACCGGTGCCGCGGGCGCGCTGTGGCTGTCCAGGCGCGACCGGGCGGCACGCCGCTGAACCTCGGCCCGCGATCGCTGAGCCCGGCCCGGGAACGCTGAACCCGGCACCCGATCGCTGGACCCGGGCCCGATCGCTAACCCGGGTCCGACCGCTGGACCCAGGCCCGATCGTTGGACCCCGACCTGATCGCTGGACCCGGGCCCGACCGCTGGACCCAGGCCCGGCCGCTGATCCCCGGCCAGCCCGCTGAACCCCGGCCCACGACCGCTGGAGCCGCCCATGCCGTCCGCCACCACCCGTGTCCCGCACCGCCGCCGGCACCTGTTCCCGGCCGCCGCCGGATCCGCGGCCCTGTGCCTGCTCGCCCTGCCGAGCGCCGCGCCCCGGGCCGCTGCCGCCGGTTCCTGGACCGTCGCGCCGGCGGGCGGCGGACGGCCCTCCCTGTACGCCGAGGGGGCGCCCGGAGCGGTGCTGCAGGACGAGGTGTCCATCACCAACCCGGGGCGGACGCCGCTCGTCGTACGGCTCTCCGGCACCGGCCTGCCGATCGCCTTCGCCGACCAGGCACCGCGCGTCCCCGCCCGGATGCGCGCCGACGTGCCCTTCGCGGTGACCGTCCCGGCCGGAGCGGCGCCCGGCGACCGCTCCGGCGCAGTCGTCGCGCGCGCTGCCGGCGGCCGGACGGCGACCGTCGCGCTGCGGCTGCGCGTCGTCGCCCCGGCGCTCGCCGCGCTGACCGTCGAGCACCTGGCCGTACACGCCGGACGGATCACCTGCGAGCTGGTCAACCGCGGTACCACGGTCCTCGTGCCGAGGTTCGCGGTGCGCGCGGACGGTGTCCTCGGCCGGGTCCTGGACCGTCCACCGCGCGACCTGCCCGTCCGCCTGCGACCGGGCACCCGGCTGAAGCTGTCCGAGCCCTGGCCGGACCGGCCGGCGCTGGACGCGGTCGACGTCCGGGTGACGGTCACGGCGGCGGGTGGGGCCCACGACACGGCGACCACGACCGCGCGGTTCGTGCCGTGGGCCGTGCCGGCCGGCACGGCCGGCATGTTGGCCGCGGGCACGGCCGCGGTGATCGCCCTGCGACGCCGGGGGAGCCGCAGGACGGACGGCGGCGGGGCGGTGGGTGAGGGGCGGGTCGTCGGCGGCGGGGCGGCGGGTGAGGGTCGGGTCGTCGGCGGCGGGGCGGTGGGGCGTGGTGCCGCGGGGGCGCCGTCGGCCGGTGCCGAGTTGGCGGGAGGGCCGGTGAAGTGAGCGGCATCGTACGGATTCTGCGGCCGTCGGCGTGGGCGGCGGTGCTCGCGCTGCTGGTGCTGCCGGTCCTCGTGGCACCGGCGGCCGCGGCGGACCGGCCGTCCGTGAAGCTGTCGGCGGCCCAGGCCGGCACCGGCGGCTCGGTCACCGCCACCGGCACCGGATGGCGGCCGCACACGCTGCTGATGCTGCTGGTCTGCGGGCGGGCCACACCGTCCCGGGGTGTAGTCGGCGGTACCAACTCCTGCGCCAACGGCGAGGGCCGGGCCGTGACCACCGACACCCGGGGCGCCTTCAGCCGCGAACTCCCGGTCGCCGAACCGCCCGTACCCTGCCCCTGCGTGGTGCACGTGGCCACCGTCACCGGCGCCGGGGCGGAGGCGGACGCCGTCCTGCGGGTCGCCGGACACCCCGTCGCCCCGCTGCCCACCGAGCGCTCCGGCGGCCGCCTCGCGGTCCTGTCCGACGTCCGGCTGACCGGCTCCGGCGGGCTGCTCACCTGGTTCGGGGCCCCGCCCGCCCGCACCCTCGTCCTCACCGTCGGCAACACCGGCACCAGCCCGGTCCGGAACCCGCTCTTCAAGGTGGGCACAGCGCACGGCGTCTTCGCCCCGCAGTGGGACGACCGGCAGTGGCACGGCACCCTCGCACCTGGGAAGAAGGCGCAGATCAAGCTGCCGGTCGAGCTGTCGGCCGGAGCCCACGGCGACTACGCCGTGACCCTGAAGTACGACGGCCGGACCCTCGCCGAGCAGCCGTGGGCCGTGGGCCGCCCCTGGGGCGTCACGCTGTTCTGGCTGCTGCTCTGCCTGGTCGTGCCGGCGGCGCTGTTCCGTATCGGTATGGCCGTGGTGGACCGGGTACGGCCGCGCCGGACGGGCGGAGCGGCCCGAACCGGTCACCGGCGCCTGCCCCGGCCCACCCTGCCCGCCGTGTCCCGGCCCGCCCCGCGCCGGTCGCGCTTCCGGGCCCGCGAGCCCGCGCACCACACGGACCCGGCGCCGGACCCGGCGCAGGTCCCGGCTGCGAAGCCCACCTCGACCCTCCCGTGGTTCGGTCCGCACTCCGCTCCGGGCGGCCCGGCCGGCCGGCTCTCCGCACCGCACGACGACAGCCCGACGAGTCCTACGACTCCCATCCCGAAGGGACCCAAGTGAGCATGCGAAGGAGAGGCACACCGGCCGGCGCGCACCGGCTGACCGCGGCCGGTGCCGCGCTGGTGCTGAGCGGTGCGGGCGTCCTGCTGGGCGTGGCGGCGGTGCCGGCGCAGGCGGCGCAGGTGTCGTACGCCACCCACTGCGTGCCGCCCGCGGGCATCGATCCCGTCGACGGCACCACGAAGGTCGAGATCACCGCGCCCGCCACGGCGAAGGTGGGCGACACGGTGGACATCGTGTGGAAGTTCGCCGAGGCCGCCTCCAGGAACCCGGACATCATCGACCTGCCCGCGAACTCGGTCCAGCCGTCCGGCGTGCTCAGGGCGGCCGGCGCGCAGAGCGCCGACCTCACGCTGCAGGGGCCTCGGGAGAACCCGGCGATCCCCAAGGGCGGCGCCATGGTGCTCTCCGACATGAAGGGCACCCTGAAGCTGACCACGGCCGGCGAGGTGACGCTGACGCCGGACGCGTACACCGTCAACGCGATGGGCACGAACACGAAGTGCACGCCGAAGGAGACGGTGCAGAAGGCGGCGACGATCCAGGTGACGGCGGGCGGCGGCACCTCCGGCCCGACGCCGACCGGGTCGACGACGCCCACCGGGTCCGCGACGCCCACCCGGTCCACGACGCCGAGCGTCACCGCCACGGCGACCGGCGGCACCGGCCAGACCGACTTCACCGGCAAGGAGGTGCAGATCCCCTACGCCTGCAAGACCCCGATCGGCGACAGGAACGCGACCTCGCCGGTGCAGATCGACGCCAGGAAGAACGGCGGGAGCTACGACCTCACCGTGCAGTTCGAGAAGTCGGTCATGGACAGCCCCGCCGACATTCCCAAGGACTCCGTGAAACCGTCCATGGAGGTGGTGCTGGGCGGTGCCGACAAGGGCACGGTCCATGTGGAGGGCCCGGCGAACGCGAGCCCGATCAAGTCCGGTGAGCCGATCGAGGTCCCCGACCTCACCGGCAGCTACAAGCCCGGCGCGAGCGGCACCTCGACCCTGTCCCCGGGCGTCCTGACGGTCAAGGCGCTTGGTACGACCACGACGTGCACGCCGACGAAGACGGCGGTCTCGCTGACCCTGGACACCGCGCAGCAGCCCGGCGGCGCGGCGGGCGGCACTTCGTCGTCAGGTGGCGGCGGGAGCACCGGCGGCAGCGGTGGCGGTGGCGGTGACGGCGGCCTCGCCGAGACCGGTGCGAGCGACCATGGCGGGCTCGCGGCCCTGGGCCTGGTCGCGGGCACCGCGATCCTGCTGGGCGGCGCGGTGTTCACCTTCCTGCCGGGGCGCAGGACCCGCTAGCGGCGGCTGTCGTGCGGACGTGAAGAGGCCACGGCGTCGTACGCACGCGAAGAGGCCACGGCGTCGTACGCACGCGAAGAGGCCACGGCGTCGTACGCACGCGAAGAGGCCACGGCGTCGTACGCACGCGTAGAGGCCACCGCGTCGTACGCACGCGAAGAGGCCACCGCGTCCGATGACGCGGTGGCCTCCCCGAAGCCCTGGATCAGGTCAGTGGACGTCGCCCATCAGCGACTTCACGTTGCGGCGGTACATGTAGACCGCGACACCCGCGAGGGCGGCGAGGATCGCCTCCACCAGGACCGCGCCGGACCCGCTGAGGTCGACACCGGCGATGGCCGGGTTCGACAGCAGGCTGGTGATGGAGTCGCCCGCGGTGACCGCGAGGAACCAGACACCCATCATCTGGCTGGCGTACTTGGCGGGAGCCATCTTGGTGGTCACCGACAGGCCGACCGGGGACAGGCACAGCTCGCCGACGGTCTGGATCAGGTAGATGCCCACCAGCCACATCGGGCTGACCTTCGTGCCGTCGGACGCCATGCCCAGCGGCAGCAGGAAGAAGAAGAAGGACACACCGATGAAGAACAGGGCGGCGGCGAACTTCGCGACGGTGCTCGGCTCCTGGCCCTTGCGGGCCAGCCACAGCCAGATCCAGGCGAAGACCGGCGCCAGCGCCATGATGAACACCGGGTTCAGCGACTGGTACCACGAGGACGGGAAGCCGAGGCCGAACAGCGAACCGGCGGCCTTGTTCTCGCCGAACGCCTGGACGGTGGAGCCGCCCTGGTCGTAGATCATCCAGAAGACGGCGGCGGCCACGAAGAACCAGATGTAGCCCGTCATCTTGGACTGCTCGACGTCCGAGAGGTCCTTGTCCCGCTTGATGCGCAGCAGCACGCCGGCCGGGATGACCAGACCGATCACGGTCAGCGGGATCATCGCCCAGTTCAGGGTGAAGTGGCCGGTGAAGCCGACGATGCCGTAGAAGACGGCCGCGACGGCCAGCCAGATCAGGCCCTTGCGCAGCCAGGAGGCGCGCTCCTCGCTCGCCAGCGGCTTCGGGACGACGTCGCTCTGCGGGCTCAGGTTGCGGGTGCCGAGCAGGAACGCGGCGAGGCCGATGGCCATGCCGACCGCGGCGAGGCCGAAGCCGAGGTGCCAGTTGACCTCCTGGCCGACCGTGCCGATGAACAGCGGCGCGAAGAAGGCACCCATGTTGATGCCCATGTAGAAGATCGTGAAGCCACCGTCACGGCGCGGGTCGTCCGGGCCCTTGTACAGGTGGCCGACCATGGTCGAGATGTTGGCCTTCAGCAGACCCGAGCCGAGCGCCACCAGGCCGAGACCGGCGAAGAACGGCGCCTGACCGCCGGGCACCGCCAGCACCAGGTGACCGGCCATGATCGTGACGGCCGCGATGGCGACGGTCTTGCGCGGGCCCCAGACCCGGTCGCCGAGCCAGCCGCCGGGCATGGCGAGCAGGTACACCATCGACAGGTAGACCGAGTAGATCGCCGTGGTCGTGGCGAGGTCCATGCCCAGACCGCCGCCCATGCTGCCCTTTTTGGCGTCGGGGCCGCCGGAGAGCAGGTAGACGACGAGGAGGGCCCTCATGCCGTAGAAGCTGAAGCGCTCCCACATCTCGGTCATGAAGAGGGTGGCCAGTCCGCGGGGGTGGCCGAAGAAGGTCTTCTCGGAACCGGGGGTGCCCGGGCGGACCGAGTCCTTCGTCAGGCTGGACGCCATGGTCGTTCCTTGCTGGTCGGGACGCGCGGTGGAGCGTTGCGCGCCCGGTGGGGGTGCGGCCGGCACCGGCAGGGTCGGCCGTCCACCCCCACGCCCAGGGGGAGTCCGCTCCGGATCGCGGAACGGCGGACGGCGACCACCGGGATCCACGCCCCGCGACGCTTCAGTGCGTCCGGAGCCCGGCCAGAGGTCATTCCTATCAAGCTGGTCTAGACCAACTAGCACACAAAAGAGACCTTCAGCGTCAAGTACCCGCCAAAGGTCCCCGGTGTGCTACAGGCGTTCAGGTCACCATACGTCAGCACACCGCCGGAAATGGAAGGACTTGAGACGCGGATCACAGGTGTCGGGGGAACCGCGGGACGCGTTTCGAAGGTCCCTTCTACGATCGCATCTCCAAGTCGATGGTTCGTACCAGTAGGTCGTGAAGGTAAGAATCCCCGGAACCGATCACGCCCCGGCAGTGCGTACGGGCGGTCTACCATCACCACATGACCCGTGTACTGCTCGCCGAGGACGACGCGTCCATCTCGGAGCCGCTGGCCCGCGCCCTGCGCCGGGAAGGTTACGAGGTCGAGGTGCGCGAGGACGGACCCGCCGCGCTCGACGCCGGAATGCAGGGCGGCGTCGATCTGGTCGTGCTGGATCTGGGCCTGCCCGGCATGGACGGCCTGGAGGTCGCCCGCCGGCTGCGCGCCGACGGCCACACCGTACCGATCCTCATCCTGACCGCGCGGGCCGACGAGGTGGACACCGTCGTCGGCCTGGACGCGGGCGCCGACGACTACGTCACCAAGCCCTTCCGGCTCGCCGAACTGCTCGCCCGGGTGCGGGCCCTGCTGCGGCGTGGCTCCGCGGAGCCGCAGCAGCCGCCGGCGACGCACGGTGTGCGGATCGACGTCGAGTCGCACCGGGCGTGGATGGGCGACGAGGAGCTGCAGCTCACGGCCAAGGAGTTCGACCTGTTGCGGGTCCTCGTGCGGGACGCCGGCCGGGTGGTGACCCGGGACCAGCTGATGCGCGAGGTATGGGACACCACGTGGTGGTCCTCGACCAAGACGCTGGACATGCACATCTCCTGGCTCCGCAAGAAGCTCGGGGACGACGCCGCCAACCCCCGGTACATCGCGACGGTGCGTGGCGTGGGCTTCCGCTTCGAGAAGAGCTGAGCCCTCCGGGGCCGGCTCGGGTGAGAGAACATGCGCCGACGTCTCATTCAGTCCACCCTCGCCGTCGTCCTCGTGGTGATCGCCGTCTTCGGCGTCTCCCTGGTGATCGTCGAGACGCGGACCATCAGCAACAGCGCGCAGGAGCGGGTGGACTCCGAGGCGGTGCGGCTGGCCAGCATCGTGGACAGCCGGATCCTCGCCGCGGAGAACGTCAACGCGGACGTGCTCCGCAATCCGGTCAGCAAGGAGCAGTACGTCCTGATCCGGACGCCCGGCCGGACGCCGATCGAGATCGGCAGCAAGCCGCAGGGCGACGTCATCCACTCCACGCAGCACGGCGAGGAGGGCGAGACGGTCACCGTGCAGGAGCCGCGCTCCGCGGTGACCCGCGAGGTCGGCCGTACCCTGCTGATCATCGGGCTGGTCGCGCTGCTCGCGGTGGTGGCGGCCGTGCTCCTCGCCGTACGGCAGGCCAACCGGCTCGCCTCTCCGCTGACCGACCTCGCCGAGACCGCAGAGCGTCTCGGCTCCGGTGACCCCCGCCCCCGGCACAAGCGCTACGGCGTTCCCGAGCTGGACCGGGTCGCCGATGTGCTGGACTCCTCCGCCGAGCGGATCGGGCGCATGCTGACCGCCGAGCGGCGCCTCGCGGCCGACGCCTCCCACCAGCTCCGCACGCCGCTGACCGCCCTGTCCATGCGGCTCGAGGAGATCACCCTCACCGACGACCCGGACACGGTGAAGGACGAGGCGACCATCGCCCTGACCCAGGTCGAGCGGCTGACGGACGTGGTGGAGCGGCTGCTGACGAACTCGCGCGACCCGCGCACCGGCTCGGCGGTCTCCTTCGACCTGGACGAGGTCATCCAGCAGCAGCTCGCCGAGTGGCGGCCCGCCTACCGCAGCGCCGGCCGGGCCGTGGTCAGCTCGGGCAAGCGGCATCTGCGGGCCGTGGGCACTCCGGGCGCGGTCGCGCAGGTGCTGGCCGCGCTGATCGAGAACTCGCTGATGCACGGCGGCGGAACGGTCGCCCTGCGCACCCGGGTCACCGGCAACCAGGCGGTGATCGAGGTCACCGACGAGGGCCCCGGCGTGCCGGCCGACCTCGGCGCGCGGATCTTCGAGCGCACGATCAGCGGGCGCAACTCCACGGGGATCGGCCTCGCCGTCGCCCGCGACCTGGCCGAGGCCGACGGCGGGCGGCTGGAGCTGCTGCAGGCCCAGCCCCCGGTGTTCGGCCTGTTCCTCTCGCGCACGTCACCGTCCCGCAAACCGGGCGAGGAACGGCCGACGGTCCGCTGACGGGCCCGCCCGCTCTCCCGGGCGGCCCTGCGGACTACGGAACGTGCTGCTTCGGTGCCGTGCCGTCCGGTGCGGGCCTCTTCGCCTCGGCGGCCAGGATCGACTCCGCCTCGCGGGCCGGCAGTGCCCGGAAGACCCAGCTGCGGTACGACCAGAACCGGAACAGGGTCGCGACGCCGATGCCCACGAACTTGGAGACGTTGCTCTGCAGCGGGCTGTCCCAGCCGAAGCCGTAGGTCGCCAGGTACAGCAGGCCGTTCTCGATCACCAGACCGATGGCGCTGAACAGCAGGAACAGCGTCAGTTCCCGGGTGCGGCCGCTCTTGTCCCGGTCCCGGTACGTCCAGTACCGGAAGCCGACGTAGTTGAACACGATCGCGACGACGGTCGCGATGACGCTGGCGCGCACCACCGGCAGGTCGGAGACGTGCCGGACCAGGTTGAACACACCGAGATTGACAAGCACCCCGGCGCCGCCGACGGCGCCGAACTTGGCCACCTCGCGTACGAGCCGTTGCAGCCCTGCGGAACGAGGTTCCATGGCTGTGCAGCTCCCGTCGGTAGGTTTCGTCAACCCACCCATGCTATCCAGCCGCGCGCGCCGACGCGCGTGGGCCGGGCCACAGCCGGGAAACGGGTCGGAAAGAGAGGGGAAAGCAGTGGGTAAGAGAGTCCGAGCGGGACGGGATCCGGCCGGTGCCCGAGTGGCCGATACGCTAGGGGTGTGACGTTCCCGGTAGTCGGCATGGTCGGCGGGGGGCAGCTCGCGCGTATGACGCACGAAGCGGGCATCCCGTTGGGCATCAGGTTCAAGCTCCTCAGTGACACCCCGCAGGATTCCGCGGCCCAGGTGGTGAGCGATGTCGTCATCGGCGACTATCGCGATCTGGACACGCTGCGAGAGTTCGCGCGCGGTTGCGACGTGATCACCTTCGATCACGAACATGTACCCACCGAGCACCTCAGGGCCCTGGAGGCGGACGGCATCCCCGTGCGCCCGGGCCCCGACGCGCTGGTGCACGCCCAGGACAAGGGGGTGATGCGCGCCCGGCTCGACTCGCTCGGCATCCCCTGCCCACGGCACAGGATCGTCGCCGACCCGGCCGACGTGGCCGCCTTCGCTGCCGAGGGCGACGGCTTCCCGGTCGTCCTGAAGACCGTCCGCGGCGGCTACGACGGCAAGGGCGTGTGGGTCGTCGACTCGGCCGAGGAGGCCGCCGACCCGTTCCGGGCGGGCGTGCCGGTCCTCGCCGAGGAGAAGGTCGACTACGTCCGCGAGCTGGCCGCCAACGTCGTACGCTCCCCGCACGGCCAGGCGGTCGCCTACCCGGTGGTGGAGTCGCGGCAGGTGGGCGGCGTCTGCGACACGGTGATCGCCCCCGCCCCCGGCCTGGACGGCGACCTCGCGGTCAGGGCCGAGGAGATGGCCCTGACCATCGCCAGGGAACTCGGCGTGGTCGGGCACCTCGCGGTGGAGCTGTTCCAGACCCGCGACGGCCGCATCCTCGTCAACGAACTGGCGATGCGCCCGCACAACTCGGGCCACTGGAGCATGGACGGCGCGATCACCTCCCAGTTCGCCAACCACGTCCGCGCGGTCCTGGACCTCCCGCTCGGCGACCCGCGCCCGCGCGCCAGGTGGACCGTCATGGTCAACGTCCTGGGCGGCGACTACCCGGACATGTACTCCGCGTACTTGCACTGCATGGCCCGCGACCCCAAGCTCAAGATCCACATGTACGGCAAGGACGTGAAGCCCGGACGCAAGGTCGGCCACGTCAACACCTACGGCGACGACCTGGACGACGTGCTGGAGCGCGCCCGTCACGCAGCCGGCTACCTGAGAGGCACCATCACCGAATGAGCCCCGTTGTTGGCATCGTCATGGGGTCGGACTCCGACTGGCCCGTCATGGAAGCCGCCGCCAAGGCCCTGGACGAGTTCGAGATCGCCTACGAGGTCGACGTCGTCTCCGCGCACCGCATGCCCCGCGAGATGATCACGTACGGCGAGCAGGCTGCCGACCGCGGGCTGAAGGCGATCATCGCGGGGGCGGGTGGCGCCGCCCACCTGCCCGGCATGCTCGCCTCCGTCACCCCCCTGCCGGTCATCGGCGTGCCGGTGCCGCTGAAGTACCTGGACGGCATGGACTCGCTGCTGTCCATCGTGCAGATGCCGGCCGGTGTCCCGGTCGCCACGGTCTCGGTCGCCGGTGCCCGCAACGCGGGTCTGCTCGCGGCCCGGATGCTGGCCGCGCACGACGAGGACCTGCTGCAGCGGATGCGCGACTTCCAGCAGGAACTCAACGACCAGGCCACCGAGAAGGGCAAGCGGCTGCGCACCAAGGTCGAGGGCCAGGGCCACTTCGGCTTCGGGAAGTGACGCCCGTGACCTCGCTGGACGAAGCCCGCACCCTGCTGCGCGAGTTCCCGGTCGTCGACGGGCACAACGACCTGCCGTGGGCGCTGCGCAAGAAGGCCGGCTACGACCTGGACCGGCTCGACATCGCCGCCGACCAGCACGCGGACCTGCACACCGACCTGCCGCGGCTGCGCGAGGGCGGGGTCGGCGCCCAGTACTGGTCGGTGTACGTGCCCTGCGAGCAGCCCGACCCGGTCGCGGCCACGCTGGAGCAGATCGACTGCGTCCGCCGGCTGCTCGCCCGCTACCCGGCCGAGCTGGCGCCCGCGCTGACCGCGGCGGACATGGAGGCGGCGCGCCGGGACGGCCGGATCGCCTCGCTCATGGGGGCCGAGGGCGGCCACTCCATCGCCAACTCGATGGGCACCCTGCGCGGCCTGCACGAACTCGGTGTGCGCTACATGACGCTCACCCACAACGACAACACGGACTGGGCGGACTCCGCGACCGACGAGCCGAACGTGGGCGGCCTGTCCGCCTTCGGCCGCGAGGTCGTCCGGGAGATGAACCGCCTCGGCATGCTCGTCGACCTCTCGCACGTCGCGGCGACCACGATGCGCGACGCGCTGGACGCCACGTCCGCGCCGGTGATCTTCTCGCACTCCTCCGCGCGTGCGGTGTGCGACCACCCCCGCAACATCCCGGACGACGTGCTGGAGCGCCTGCCCGCCAACGGCGGCGTCGCCATGGTGACGTTCGTGCCGAAGTTCGTGCTCCAGGCGGCCGTGGACTGGACGGCCGCGGCCGACGAGAACATGCGCGCGCACGGCCTGCACCACCTGGACACCAGTGCCGAGGCGATGAAGATCCACCGCGCCTTCGAGGAGCGCACCCCGCGTCCGGTCGCCACGGTGTCCACCGTCGCGGACCACCTGGACCACATGCGCGAGGTGGCCGGCATCGACCACCTGGGCATCGGCGGCGACTACGACGGCACCGCGTTCACCCCGGCCGGCCTGGACGACGTCTCCGGCTATCCGAACCTGCTCGCCGAGCTGCTGGACCGCGGCTGGTCCACCGCCGACCTGGCCAAGCTGACCTGGCAGAACGCGGTACGGGTGCTGGGTGCCGCCGAGGACGTGGCCCGGGACCTTCAGGCCACCCGCCCGGCGTCCAACGCCACCATCGAGTCGCTCGACAGCGGCTCCGCCTGATCGGACGGGACGTCGAGGGCGGGATAGTCGTTGTAGCCGACGGCCCCGCCCACGTACATGAGGTAGCGGTCCCGGACCGGGTTGAGCGGTGCGCCGCGGCGCAGCCGCTCGGCCAGGTCCGGGTTGGCGAGGAACGGCCGGCCCAGCGCCACCAGGTCGGCGCCGGCCGCCAGCAGCTCGCGGACGGCCAGGCTGACGGTCTCGGTGCCGAGGCCGGCCAGGTCGGGGTTGCCGATCAGGACGCCGGGCCAGTCGGCGCGGATCCGCCGGTACCAGCCGCTCTCCGGGGCCGAACGCACCAGGTGCAGGTAGGCGAGGCCCAGCCCCTTCAACCGGTCCAGGAGCGCGGCGTAGAGGCCGTCGGTGTCCTCCTCCAGGACGCCGTTGCCGGTGGAGCCGGGGGAGATCCGCACGCCCACCCGGTCGGCGCCGATCGCGTCGGCCACCGCCTCGGTCACCTCCGCCGCGAACCGCACGCGCCGTTCGGCGGGGCCGCCGTAGCCGTCCGTGCGGTGGTTGGTGTTGTCCGCGAGGAACTGGTGCAGCAGCATCCCGTTGGCCGAGTGCACCTCCACCCCCTCGAAGCCCGCCTCGACCGCCCGGCGGGCCGCGGAGGCGAAGTCGGCGATCGTGGCGCGGATGTCGTCCGGCGTCATCGCACGGGGCACGGCGGCCGGCCGGTGTCCGTGCGGGGTGAAGATCGTCTCCGGCAGCGGGACCGCGGAGGGCGCGAGCGGGGTCAGGCCCGTGGTCTCGGGGTGGCTGACCCGTCCACCGTGCTGGAGCTGGAGGAACATGTGCCCGCCGGCCGACCGGACCGCGTCGGTGACCCGCCGCCAGCCGGCCACGTGCCGGTCGGTGTGGATCGCGGTGATGCCGGGGTAGGTCTGCCCGACCGGGTTCGGCGTCGACCCCTCGCCGATGATCAGGCCGGCCGAGGCCCGCTGGGCGTAGTGGGTGGCCATCAGGGGGGTCGGAGTGCCGTCCGCCTCCGCGCGGTTCTGGTGAGCGGGGCCATCACCAGATGGTTCGGCAGCGCCAGCCGGCCGAGCCGGGCCGGTGCCAGAAAGTCCGTTGTCCGTGTCATGACCGCACGGTAGAACTTGACACGGGTGTCAGATTCAAGCCCTCTTCCGGTGGAGGCGGACATGCGGATCGGTGAACTGTCCCCGCGCACGGGCGTGAGCGAGCGGTCGTTGCGCTACTACGAGACCCAGGGCCTGCTCTTCGCCGAGCGCACCCCGGGCGGCCACCGCGACTATCCGGAGCGTGCCGTCGACCGGGTCATCCGGATCCAGGAGCTGTACGCGGCCGGGCTGCACAGCGGGAAGATCCGGCAGCTGCTGCCCTGCATGCGCGACCGCGACGGCGGGCCCTCCGCCGTCGCCACCCCCAGGCTGGTCGCCGACCTCACCGCCGAGCGCGACCGCATCGACCGCATGATCGCCGACCTGGAGCGGTCCCGGGAGACCCTGGACGAGGTGATCCGAACGGCCCGCGACACCTGACCGGCGTCTTCCCCGCATACCCCGAACGCCCCAGCCACCAGGAAGTCTCCCGGCCCTCCGTGCGACCGTGTCGATACGCCAGCCACAGCACGACGTAGCTCACGACCGACGTAGCCCACGACGTACGGAGCCCGCCCATGGCCGACCTCCAGGACGACATCCACACCACGACCGAGGCCGGCGGGGACGACGATGTGCCGGACGTCCTGTTCCGCGAGGAACCCCACCCGTCCGGCGACGAGGACCTGTCCCGGGCGCACACCCTGCTCGCCGCCCACCCGGTCGCCGACGGCTACAGCGGCCTGCCGTGGGCCCTGCGTCATCTGCCCTGGTACGACCTGGAACTGGGCGAGGCGGCCGTCGACACGGACGTGCCCCGGCTGCGCGAGGGCCACGTGGCCGCGCTGTTCTGGTCCCTGCACCTTCCCGAGGGGCCCGTCGGCGACCGCGCGGCGGCCGCCACCCTGGAACAGCTCGACCAGGTGCGCACGGTGATCGAGGCCCACACCGAGGGACTGCGCCTGGTGCGCACCGCCGGGCAGATCATCGACGCCCGCAACCGCGGCCGGGTCGCCGTCGTCCTCGGCCCCGCCCATGGGGCGGCGCTCGACGACTCCCTCGGCATCCTGCGCATCCTGCACTCCCTCGGGCTGCGCGTGCTCACCCTCTCGGGCACCGCCTGGGCGGGCGAGACGGGGCTGACCCGGTTCGGTGAGGAGGTCGTCCGGGAGATGAACCGGCTCGGCGTCGTCGCCGACGTCTCCGGCGCCTCCGCCGCCACCATCGAGCGGGCCGTCGCCCTCTCCAGGACGCCGGTGCTGTGCACCCGCTCCGCGGCCCGCGCGCTGCGCCCGCATCCGGCCAACCTGCCCGACGAGCTGCTCGCCGCACTGGGCGCGGCCAAGGGGCTGTGCATGGTGCCGCTGACCGCCGAACAGACCGGCCCGACCGTCCGGGACGTCGCCGACCACCTCGACCACGTCCGCGACGTGGCCGGCCCGGAATGCGTCGGCCTGTCCGGCACCTACGACTCCGGCGCCGTCCACCCCCGCGACCTCGCCGACGCCTCCCGCTATCCCCACCTCGTCGCCGAGCTGCTCCGACGTGGCTGGACCGAGACCGAGCTGGCCCTGTTGACCTGGGGAAACGTGCAGCGCGTGCTGCGCACCGCGGACTTCACGGCACGTGTCGCACAGCAGCGCCGGGAGGCGTCGACGGCACGGATCACCGACCTGGACGGCTGAGCCGGGCCGACGCGTCCGGCCGGCCCCTCAGTGGCCCTCGATCCGGCACAGGCAGAACGGGTGCCCGGCCGGATCGGCGTACACCTGGAAGTCCTTGCTCTCGCGGTCCTCCAGATCCAGCGGGCGGGCGCCCAGCGCCAGCACCCGCTCGTGCGCGGAGTCGAGTTCCGCCCAGGTCCGCCCCGCGTCGAAGTCGAGGTGGAACTGCTGGCCGTTGCCGTCCGCGCGCGGCCACTCCGGCGGGGTGTACCCCTCGGCCCGCTGGAACGCGAGCCGCGGCCCGTCCGGGATCTGCAGAACCACCCAGTCGTCGTCCTCGGCCTGCGGACTGCCCCCGGCCACCGCCGCGTAGAACTCGGCCAGCGCGTACGGATCGGGACAGTCGAGCACGACGGAACGGAAACGGACCACGGACGCCATGATCTCCTCCTTCAGCAGGCGCACAGGCAGAACGGGTGCCCGGCGGGATCGGCGTAGACACGGAAGGTGCGCGAGCGGTCCTCCGCGTCCAGCGGCTTCGCGCCCAGCTCCAGCACCCCCTTCTCGGCCGCGTCCAGGTCCTCCACGGACAGGTCCAGGTGGAACTGCTGGGAGCGGTCCGCCGCCGGCCACTGCGGCGGCACGAACCCGGGCGCCCGCTGGAAGGCCAGCGCGGGCCCGCCGGGCACCTTAAGGTCCACCCACCTGCTGTCCTCGGGATCCTCCTCGACCGAGCCGCCCAGCACACCGGCGTAGAAGCCGGCCAGTGCGCGGGGATCGGGACAGTCCAGGACCACGGCGCCGAGCTTGGCGAGAGCCATGACTACCTCCTCGTGTTACCTGAGAAGCCGGGTAACCGGTAACGGTTACTGCATGCTCCCGCAGAAGGGGTAACGTCGCAAGCATGAGCGAGAGATCGGCCGCTCCGGGCGGCCTGGCTCTGGTCGAGTCGCTGGTGAACACGCTGGACGTCGAGACGGGCGCCGACTCGCTGGACACACCGGAGGTCCGCGGCCGCCTCGGGGTCACGGAGGCCGGCCTGGCCGACGCCCGGGAGCTGCGCGAATCGCTGCGGGCCGCGCTGCTCGCCCACGCGGGCCACGCGGCGCACCGCGCGGTGACCCCGCTGGGCACGCTGCTGGCGCGGGCCCCGCTGTACGTCGCCGTGGACGACCACGACGGCTCGGCCCGCCTCGCCCCGGCCGACGCGGGCCCGCTGGCCTCCCGGATCGCCGCCGCGGTCGCCGAGGCCCTCGTGGCCGGCACCTGGACCCGGCTCAAGGCGTGCGAGGCCCCGACCTGCCTCTGGGCGTACTACGACCGCAGCCCCGCCGGACGCGGCCGCTGGTGCTCGATGCAGGTGTGCGGGGCACGCGCGAAGATGCGCCGGTACCGCTCGAAGGAGCGGTGAAGCACCGGGAGTTCACCGGCCACGTATGTGTCCCATGGTGCAGAATGCGGACAGACGCCGGTTCGGCCGACTGAGCCTCGGCCGAACCGGCGTCGCCGTTCGTGCCGGGTACGGGCGGTTACGCGGTGGGGCGGCCCATCGCCCGGTAGACCCAGCCGGTCCGCCGCCACAGCTCCGGGTCGAGGGCGTTGCGCCCGTCCAGGATCACCCGGGCCGTCGCGACCTCGCCGAGTACCGCCGGGTCCAGCTCGCGGAACTCCCGCCACTCGGTCAGATGCAGCACGATGTCCGCGCCGCGCACCGCCTCCCGGGCGGAATCGGCGTAGCCCAGCGTCGGGAAGACCTTGCGGGCGTTGTCCATGCCCTTCGGGTCGTACACCGTCACCTGCCCGCCCTGGAGATGGATCTGCCCGGCCACGTTCAGTGCGGGGGAGTCGCGGACGTCGTCCGAGTCGGGCTTGAAGGTGGCGCCGAGCACCGCGACCCGCTTCCCGAGGAAGGACCCGCCGCCGAGCGCCTCACGGGCCATCTCGACCATCTGGCCGCGCCGGCGCATGTTGATGGAGTCGATCTCCCGCAGGAAGGTCAGCGCCTGGTCCGCGCCCAGCTCGCCCGCCCGGGCCATGAACGCCCGGATGTCCTTCGGCAGACAGCCGCCGCCGAACCCGATCCCGGCACGCAGGAACTTCCTGCCGATCCGGTCGTCGTGCCCGATCGCCTCCGCCAGCTTCGCCACGTCACCGCCCCCGGCCTCGCACACCTCCGCCATCGCGTTGATGAAGGAGATCTTGGTCGCGAGGAAGGAGTTCGCCGCCGTCTTCACCAGCTCCGCCGTGGGGAAGTCGGTGACGACGAACGGGGTGCCCTCGCCGAGCGGGGTGGCGTACACCTCGCGCAGCAGCTTCTCGGCCCGCTCGCTGCGCACACCGGCCACGATCCGGTCCGGGTGCAGGGTGTCCTCGACGGCGAAGCCCTCGCGCAGGAACTCCGGGTTCCAGGCCAGCTCGGCGTCCCCGCCCGCGGGCGCGTGCTCGGCGAGGTAGGCGGCCAGCCGGTCGGCCGAACCCACCGGCACCGTCGACTTGCCGACCACCAGGGCCGGCCCGTGCAGATGCGGCGCGAGCGAGGCGAAGGCGGAGTCGACGTACGTCATGTCGCACGCGTACTCGCCGTGCTTCTGCGGGGTGTTCACGCACACGAAGTGCACGTCGCCGAAGGCGCCGACCTCCGCCCAGTCGGTGGTGAACCGCAGCCGGCCCGAGGACCCCTCGAAACCGGCCACGTGCCGGCGCAGCAGCTCCTCGAGCCCCGGCTCGAACATCGGCGTCTCGCCGCGTTCCAGCATGGCGATCTTCTCGGGTACGACGTCCAGTCCCAGCACCTCGAAGCCCAGCTCGGCCATGGCCGCGGCGTGCGTGGCGCCGAGGTAGCCGGTGCCGATCACGGTGATCTTCAGGCTCATGGGTGCGCTCCAGCTCGGGGACCTACTCGGTGCGGTGCCCGAGCATAGCCGGGCACTTCGGCGGGCAATTTCCCCGCTGTCGCCAAGCTCACGTAGGCGTGCTCACGGCAGGCCTCTAAAATTTGAGTTACTTAACGGTAATTAGCGTCAGTATCACTGCGTCTTTGGAGCGTGAGAGACCGTGGCCGGAACGGCTGACTTCGACCTGTACCGCCCGTCCGAGGAGCATGACATGCTCCGCGACGCCGTCCGCTCGCTGGTCGAGGCGAAGATCGCGCCGTACGCCGCCGCGGTGGACGAGGAGGCCCGCTTCCCGCAGGAGGCCCTCGACGCGCTGGTCGCAGGCGACCTGCACGCCGTGCACGTGCCCGAGGAGTTCGGCGGCGCCGGCGCCGACGCGCTCGCCACGGTCATCGTGATCGAGGAGGTGGCCCGCGCCTGCGTCTCCTCCTCCCTCATCCCGGCCGTGAACAAGCTCGGCTCGCTCCCCGTGATCCTCTCCGGCTCCGCGGACCTGAAGAAGAAGTACCTGTCCCCGCTGGCCAAGGGCGACGCGATGTTCTCGTACTGCCTCTCCGAGCCGGACGCCGGCTCCGACGCGGCCGGTATGAAGACCAAGGCGGTCCGCGACGGCGACCACTGGATCCTCAACGGCGTGAAGCGCTGGATCACCAACGCGGGCGTCAGCGAGTACTACACGGTGATGGCCGTCACCGACCCGTCGAAGCGCTCGAAGGGCATCTCCGCCTTCGTCGTCGAGAAGTCCGACCCGGGCGTCTCCTTCGGCGCCCCGGAGAAGAAGCTCGGCATCAAGGGCTCCCCGACCCGCGAGGTCTACTTCGACAACGTCCGCATCCCCGCCGACCGCATGATCGGCGAGGAGGGCACGGGCTTCATGACGGCGATGAAGACCCTGGACCACACCCGCATCACCATCGCCGCCCAGGCGCTCGGTGTCGCCCAGGGTGCCCTCGACTACGCCAAGGGTTACGTCCAGGAGCGCAAGCAGTTCGGCAAGCCGATCGCCGACTTCCAGGGCATCCAGTTCATGCTCGCCGACATGGCCATGAAGATCGCCGCCGCCCGCGCCCTGACGTACCAGGCCGCGGCGGCCTCCGAGCGCGGCGACGCCGACCTCACCTTCCAGGGCGCGGCCGCCAAGTGCTTCGCCTCGGACGTGGCGATGGAGGTCACCACGGACGCCGTCCAGCTCCTCGGCGGCTACGGCTACACCCGCGACTACCCGGTCGAGCGCATGATGCGCGACGCCAAGATCACCCAGATCTACGAGGGCACGAACCAGGTGCAGCGGATCGTGATGGCAAGGAACCTTCCGTAGCAGGGCTCTGGCAGGTCAGATGCCGTTTCGAGGGTCCGGAGGGACACCCTCGGCTTTCGTCCGTGGCGGCCCGGGCGGGACCGCTCCCGGGCGCCATGCCGGGGGAGTCCTGGGTGGACAGGAGCCGAGAACGGTCACCGACCTGCACGGACAACACAGCCCCCGGCGCGACGCCGGGGGCTGTCGTCGTACGCGGATCAGGCGACCTCTGACGCCTCCGTGGGTCGTCGGGGGCCGACATGCGGGGCGACGGCCCCGGACGTAGGACGGAAGCACACGGGATCCGTTTCCCGGGTCCCCCCCCTTCCGAGGAGGAGCCATGACCCAGTCACAGTCACCGGCGATGGCGGCGCTCACCCCGCAGATGCAGGACTGCATCGAGGCGTGCATGAGCTGTCACAGCATGTGCGAGGAGACCATGAGCGGTTGCATGCAGAAGGGCGGCCCGCAGCAGATGCAGGTCATGCGCGCGCTCATGGACTGCTCCGAGACGACCCGGATGTGCGCCGACATGATGATGCGGCGCTCGCCGATGTCCGCCGAGATGTGCATGTTCTGCGCGAAGGTCTGTGACATGTGCGCCGAGGCGTGTATGTCCATGCCGGACGACCAGCAGATGATGCGCTGCGCCGAGGCCTCCCGCCGCTGCGCGGAAACCTGCCGCACCATGGCCGGCGCCACCATGTGACCCGCCCCGCCCCGCCCGGCCAAGGGCACCTTCGAAGTGCCCTTGACCGTCCGGCGGTCCGCCCGCCGGCGCGGTCGCACCGGCGGGCGGGGTGTCAGTTGCCGGTGACCGTGACCTTCTCGTCGTTGTTCAGCTGGTTCACCAGGGTCTTGACCTTCGCCTTGTCCCAGACGAGATTGCCGCCCGAGGAACCGGAGATCGGCATGTTCATGGACGTGCCGTCCCCGCCGCTGACGCCCTTCATGGCCCAGAACATCGAGGCCAGGTCCCACAGCCCCATGTCCTTGTCGACGATCAGCGAGTCCAGGCCCGCGCCCATGGTCGGGTAGAGCTTGAACGGGTTCAGGACCGTCGACGGGGTGGCCACCTGGTGGGCCAGGGCGGCCAGGAACTTCTGCTGGTTCTTGGTGCGCTGCAGGTCCGAGGCGGCGAAGGCGTGCCGGGTACGGACGAAGGCGAGGGCCTGCTGGCCGTTCAGGGTCTGCTTGCCGGCCTCGAAGTCGGCGCCGGACCACTTGTCCTTGAAGCCCTTGTCGATGTCGATGTCGACACCGCCCACCGCGTCCACGATGTTGGCGAAGCCCTGGAAGCCGATCTCCACGTAGTGGTCGATGTGCAGGCCGGTGTTGGACTCGATCGCGCGGACCAGCAGCGTCGGCCCGTCCTCGGCGTAGGCCGCGTTCAGCTTCTCGTGCCGGCCCTGCGCCGGGTAGGTCTTCCCGGACGTCGACCCCTTGTACGAGGGGACCACCACGTCCGAGTCGCGCGGCAGCGAGATCAGCGTGTCGCCGTTGCCGCCGACGTGCAGGATCATCATCGAGTCCGTGCGCTTGCCCTCGGCGCCGCCCGTGTGCAGCTTCTTCTCGTCCTCCTTGGACATGCCCTCACGGCTGTCCGAGCCGACGATCAGGTAGTTGGTGCCGTCGCCCGCCTCCGGCCGGTCGATGACCGTCGACAGGTCGACCTCGCGGCGCAGCTTGGAGTCGGCCCAGAAGTACGTCGCCACGGATGTGACGACCAGCACGGTCGCCAGCGTGATCGTCGTCCACTTGATCCGGCGCCGCCAGTTCGGCGCGGGACGCGGCGCCCGGGCGGGTCCGCCCGCCGGGCCGCCGGGCCCACCGCCACCGGGACTGCCGTACACCTGGCCCGTGTTGTAGCCGCTGTCGTACTCGCTGTAACCGGAACCGTCGTCGTGGCCCCGGCCGTCGACGTACGACGGCTGCTGGGGGACGCCGGCGCCGTACGGCGGTGCCGACGGGCCGGGGTTGCCGTAGCCGGAGCGCTGCCCCGGCGGTACCGCCGGGCCGCGCCGCACCTGACGCATCACGCGGGCACCCTCCGGCTGCGCACCGGCACTGCCGTGTCCGTAGCGGGGGCCGCGGTTGTCGTCGGACCATCCCTCGGGCCAGTCATTCATGCGCCCCAGTGTGCAGGGCAGTGGTACGTGCCTTACAAGGGATGTCGGAAAATCAGGTCGCCGCTGTTGCGAAGCTGACACAAATTCCGTGAATGTCGCCTCAGCATAAGGTGGAGGGCATGACAGATCAGGCCGCGGACATGGACACGGACATCCCGGGCAAGCCCACGTCCGCCTCGCGCACCACGCTCAGCCACATCATGACCCACAACGACACCAACCTGCTGGGAACCGTGCACGGTGGCGTGATCATGAAGCTCGTCGACGACGCGGCGGGCGCGGTGGCCGGCCGGCACTCCGGTGGTCCCGCGGTCACGGCGTCGATGGACGAGATGGTGTTCCTGGAGCCGGTGCGCGTAGGTGACCTGGTCCATGTGAAGGCCCAGGTGAACTGGACCGGCCGGACCTCCATGGAGATCGGCGTCCGGGTCCTCGCCGAGCGCTGGAACGAGTCGGCCCCGGCCACCCAGGTGGGCTCGGCCTATCTGGTCTTCGCCGCGGTCGACGCCGACGGCAAGCCGCGCCGGGTGCCGCAGGTGGAGCCGGAGACCGACCGGGACCGCCGCCGCAACCAGGAGGCCCAGATCCGCCGCACGCATCGCCTGGCCCGCCGCCGCGCGATCCGCGAACTGCGCGAGAAGCGCGCGGCCGAGGGCTTCGAGGACTAGCCGGCGACTCGGAAGCGCGGCCGGGTGGCTTCGAGGGGCGGAGCGGGATTCGGGCACCGGCCCGTGGCCCGAAGAGCCGGGCGGCGAGCCGGACGCCGGCCATGACCGCGGCCGCCCGCCGCCCGCACAGGGAGTCAGGCCTCCGGACCGCGGTCACGCGGTCCCGGAGCACACCACCTCGTTGCCCCGCACCACACTCTGCTCGGGCTGCCCGGGGTCCGCGAACCGCACCTTGGTCACCGCCCTGAAGTCGGTCCCGACGGTCACCTTCATCAGCGGCCCCTGGCCGGGGACCGCGCGCAGCTCGCTGCCGGGCAGGGCCACGGCCAGGGAGCGGGCGGAGCGGTCCCACCGGGGGTCGTAGGAGATCACCGTCCGCGGCACGTGGGCGGGCGCCGTCACCGGCCGGTGGGTCGTGGTGAAGCCGGTCGCGGCGAGTGCGGCGTCGACCCGCTTGGCGAGCCCGACGGTGCCCGTGCCGTTCGCCACCAGCACCCGGATCTGCCGCGGGTCGACCTCCACGGGTGCCGGCACCGGGCCCCGGTGCGGCCGGTCCGCCGAGAGCTGTTTGTCGTCGCGCAGCGACCGGAACAGCTGCTCCGCCTTGGCCTGGTCCCATTTCAGGGTCGAGCCGATGCCCTTGATCTGGACGTCGAGACGCCCGATGGGGACGGTGGTGAACTCCGAGGACGCGGGGGAGAAGCTCCGCATCGCGCGCCCCAGCTCGAGCAGCTCGTCGGTGTGGAAGCCCGAGTCCGCACGGACCGAGCCGAGCACCGCCCGGGTCACGTCCCGGAACCTGATCGGGTTCAGCAGCACCCCGGAGGAGGTGGCCTTCTCGATCAGCGCGGCCATGAACCGCTGCTGCCGTTTCATCCGGCCCAGGTCGCTCGCCCCGTCCAGGTGCCGGGCCCGCACGTACTGCAGCGCCTGCCCGCCCATGAGGGTGTGCGTGCCCGGCGCGAGGTCGAGCCCCGTGTACGAGTCCTTCAGCGGTGTCGGCGTGCAGACCTGCACCCCGCCGAGCACGTCCACCGTCCTCATGAAGCTGGTGAAGTCGACCTCCAGGTAGTGGTCGATCTTCACGTGGGTCATGTTCTCGACCGTGCGGATGGTCAGCTGGGGGCCGCCCTCGGCATAGGCCGCGTTGAGCTTGATCGGGTGCGCGCCGTGCCGCCGGCCGGAGTTCTGGTCGATGTGCTCGGGGGCATCGGCGTAGGAGTCGCGCGGCAGGCTCACCACCGTGGCCCGCTCCCGGTCCTCCGAGATGTGCACGATCATCATGGTGTCGGTGCAGTGGCAGGGCTGACCGCCGAGCCGGTAGGCGCGCCGCTCCTGCTCGCTGACCTTGTCGCGGCCGTCGGTGCCGACCAGCAGGACGTTCATGCCGTGGCCGGCGCGGGGCCGGTTCTTCATGTCCTTGAAGGCGTCGATCCGGGCGATGCCCGCGTCCAGGCTGGTGACGACGGCGTGCCCGATGCCGGCGGAGGCGAGCACCACCACGGACAGGGTGCTGACCGCCCGCATGGCCCAGCGCGGCCGCTTGGGCGGCCGGACGGACCTCACGGACCTCACGGACCGCTCGGGCGGCACCCGGCGGGGCGGCCGCGGGCGGCGCGGCCGTGGGGCACCTCCCCCGCTACCGGCGGTGGGGGACGGGGACCGAGGCGGGCTGGACAAGGGGGACACCTCCGGACGAGGCCGTACGCGGGATCCGTGAGCACAGTAGGCCGATACGATCTCCAGCCCGCGTCTCGGTCCCGGCGGCGCGCACCGGTGTCCCCCGTTCGCGGTAACGTGAGCGTCCTATGAACGCCAAGTCCGACGTGCGGCTCCCCGCTGTTTCCGTGATCATGCCCGTCCTCAACGAGGAACGGCATCTGCGCGGGGCCGTCCAAGCGATCCTCGCGCAGGAGTACGCCGGCGAGATGGAGGTCGTGATCGCCCTCGGTCCGTCCACGGACCGCACGGACGAGATCGCCGCCGAGCTGGTCGCCGAAGACCCCCGCGTGCACACCGTCCCGAATCCGACCGGCCGTACGCCCGCGGCGCTGAACGCGGCGATCAAGGCCTCCCGGCATCCGATCGTGGTCCGCGTCGACGGCCACGGCATCCTCTCGCCGAACTACATCGCCACCGCCGTCCGGCTCCTGGAGGAGACCGGCGCGCAGAACGTCGGCGGCATCATGCACGCCGAGGGCGAGAACGACTGGGAGCATGCGGTCGCCGCCGCGATGACCTCGAAGATCGGCGTCGGCAACGCGGCCTTCCACACCGGCGGCCGGGCCGGACCGGCCGAGACGGTCTACCTCGGTGTCTTCCGCCGCGCGGCCCTGGAGCAACAGGGCGGCTACAACGAGGAGTTCATCCGCGCCCAGGACTGGGAGCTGAACTTCCGCATCCGCGAGGCGGGCGGCGGGATCTGGTTCTCGCCGGAGCTGAGGGTGTCGTACCGCCCGCGTCCCTCGGTGCGGGCGCTGGCCAAGCAGTACAAGGACTACGGCCGCTGGCGGCACGTCGTCGCCCGCTACCACTCGGGCTCCATCAACCTGCGCTACCTCGCCCCGCCGGCGGCGGTGTGCGCGATGGCCGCCGGCCTCGTGGTGGGCGTGGCGCTGACCCCGTGGGGCCTGGTGATCCCGGGCGGCTACCTGGCGGCGATCGTCGCGGGCTCTGTCCCGGCGGGCAGGGGCCTGCCCCTGAAGGCCCGGCTGCAGATCCCGGTGGCCCTGGCCACCATGCACATGTCGTGGGGCTTCGGCTTCCTGACCAGCCCCAGGTCGCTGGCGAGGAAGGTCATCGCCTCCCGGCGTCCGGCGGTGGCGAACTCCGCCTGACCCGTACGGCGCCTGACCCGTACGGCGCCTGACCCGTACGGCGCCTGACCCGTACGGCCACGGCCCGCGCGAACCGGCGCGAGCGCACGGCCACGCCCGCCCGCCCGCCCCGCCCGCGCGACGGGCACGGGCGGACGTCCCGGACGAACGGCAGGGCCCCTTCTCCTCGGAGAAGGGGCCCTGCCGCGTTTCACTACCAGCGGTAGACGTCGTAGACGTCCATGCACTTCGTCGTGTCCGAGCCGTTGACGGCGTCGCTGCCCTTGGGCAGGTCCCCCGCTTGCGGGGCGGACTGCTTCGGGTAGGCCGTGCCGGTGCGCCAGTCCGCGCCGACGACGACCGTGACTCCCGACACGTCGGTCGACTTCTTCACCGCGCTCAGCGGGATGCCGAGTGCCTTGGCCACGGCCTGGGCGTCGCCCTGCAGGTCCGCGCTGGGGTATTGCACGACCGTCCTGTCCTCGGACAGTGTGCCCGAGGTGTCGGCGGCCGCCCGGGTGTAGCCCTGCTGCGCGAGCGCCTCGCCGATCGCCCGGGCGCGCTGCGGCACCGGGCCCTCGGTGGCGGTCCGGGTGGCGTTCTGCACCAGTACGCCCAGCCGGCCCGGCTCGAGCGAGGGCTTCGCGGCGGGCTTGTCGGCCGCGGGCTTCTTCGCCCCGGACCCCTTGCCGTTCTTGTCGAACGGCACGTCGTCCTGGAGCATCTGCCACAGCTTGTCGGCATTGGCCTTGTCCGGCACGACGTGGTTCTTGTCGAGCGGGTCGGTCAGGTTCGGCATGGTCAGCGACGTGATGCGGTCCGACGGCACCGACTTCATCTGCATGCCCAGGCCGTACAGCTTCTTGACGGTGCCGATCTCCTCGGAGACCTTCAGCGACTTGGTGGCCGCCTCCGCCAGGTTCATCAGCCGCCCGGTGTCGGTGAACACGTTCTGGTGCCGGAGCGTGCGCATCATCGAGTTCAGGTACATGTGCTGGGCCCGGGCCCGCATCAGGTCGCTGCCCCAGGCGTGCCGGGTGCGCAGCCACTGCAGGGCCTGCTCGCCCTTCACCTTGTGCGTCCCGGCCTTCATCTTCAGGCCGGAGCCGCCGGAGACCGAGGCGGTCGGGCGGTCCCAGACGTTCTGCCTCACACAGACCTCGACACCGCCGATGGCGTCGGCCATCCGCACCACACCGGAGAAGTCGATCGTCATCCAGTGGTCGATGTAGACCCCGGTGAGGTTCTGCCAGGTGGCCAGGGTGCAGCCCGCCCCGCCCCGGGCCAGGCTGACGTTGATGATGTCGTTCGTCGCCGGGTAGACCTTGCCGGTCTCCGGATCCGTGCACCTCGGGATGTCGACCCGGGTGTCGCGCGGAATGCTGACCATGGACGCGCTCTCGCGGTCCGCGGAGAGGTGGATGAGCATCTGAACGTCCGCGAGCGGCGGGTCGCCGCGGTGGTCCCGGCTGCCGCCGAGTTTCACGTTCTCGGCGGAGTTACGGCTGTCCGAGCCGATCAGCAGGATGTTCAGCGGTGTCTGGCCGGCCGCGTTCGGCTCGGTCCGGTGCGCCTTGGAGTCGTCGGCGCTGTTGCGCTTGCCCTTCTGGATGTTGCCGTTGAGGTGCTGGTAGTAGAGATACCCGGCACCCGCCGTGCCGACTATCAGTACCGCCAGCACGATCGCCGACCAGCGCAGGGCGCGGCGTCTGCGCCGCCGCCGGTCGGTCTTCGTTCCACCCGCGCGCCGCCTGCCCTTGTGCCGTCCGGAACCGGCCGGCGCATCCGAGGCCTGCGGCTTCAGCGACATCGTGTCCTCGGCCGCAGGAGCCTCCCCACGCACCTCGCTCTGCGCCAAATCCCCCGCCCTCCCCACCCTCGCGCCATGCAACGGGCCCGTCCCGCGTCCAGTTAGACGCACGACGGGCCCATTGGGTTACCTATGAGTCTTGGCTCATCCGTAAGTCATCGCACAGGATACGCATTCGTACGAAAGCCAGCCGATCCGCGAATGATGAATTCCTGTCGCTTCGGGGTGTCTTGTGGCTATGAGGCGCACTGCACCTTGTCGGCCGTCGACTTGTCGACCGTCGGCGCCTTGGTCGCGGGAGTGAGGGAGACGCCCGCCTCCTTGAAGTCCTTGCCGAGGGTCAGCGTCATCGCCGGCAGGCCCTGGGAGTTGGTCACGCTCTTGCCGGGCTTCAGCGCGGAGCCGGACAGCCCCATGACGGCGGCCAGCCGGCGCGCCTGGGCCGCCTGGTCGGGCGCGTACTCGAGCGTGGTCCTGGCGAGCGCGGCGGGGGCGTTGCCCGCGTTCTCCGACTTGGTCACGCCCTCGTCGTTCTGCAGCCAGTTGAGCACCGACTGGGCGCTGCCCCCCGCGGCCCCGCCGTTGAGGATGCGCACCCGCACCTCGGAGGCGGGCGCCTTGCCGCCCTTCAGCCGGGCGGCCTGGGCGTCCTTCGCGGCCTTCTGCTTCTTCTTCACGTCGGTGAAGGAGACGTCGTTCTTGATGGCGTCGAAGACGGCGGGCGCCTTCGACTCGTTGAGGACGACCGTCGTCTTGACCTTCTCCGCAGGGTTGTCCACGACCGGCACCGTCGTGAACGTCAGGTTCTTGGGGTTGAGCTTGCCCAGCTCCAGACCGAGGTCCTTCAGCTTGCCGATGCTGTCCAGCTTGCTGTCGACGGTGAGCGCCTTCGTGCCGGTCTCCGCCAGCTTGACCATCTTCGTCGGGCTGGTGAGCGTGGCGTTCCCCTTCAGCTTGCGCATCAGCGCGCTCAGGAACTGCTGCTGCAGGGCGATCCGGCTCAGGTCGCCGCCGAAGCCGACGGAGTGCCGGGTACGCACGAACGCCAGCGCCTGCTCGCCGGAGATGTTGTGCGTGCCCTTGGAGAGCTTGAGGTGCGAGTCCTTGTCGTCGATGTCGTGGGCCAGGCAGACCTCGACACCGCCGACCGCCTCGGTCAGCGTCTTGACCGCGTTGAAGTCGGCGACCATGAAGTCGTCCGGCTTGATCCCGGTCAGCTCGGTCACCGTGCGCATGGTGCAGCTCGGCGTGCGGTCGTCCTGCCCGAGGCTCGTGTTGAAACGGGCGCTGTCCGTGCCCCCTATGACCTTCTCGGTGCCGTCCTCCTGCTCCGTCGGGCAGTCCGGGACGTTCACGATCAGGTCGCGCGGGATGCTCAGCGCGGTGGCGTTGGACCGGTCCTTGGAGACGTGCAGCAGGATCGTGGTGTCGGCGTGCCCGACGCTGCCCGCGTCGCCGTAGCCGTCGTTGCCCTGGCCGGTGCGCTTGTCCGTGCCGATCAGCAGGATGTTGATCGCCTCGTCCTTACTGAAGCCACCCGTGCTCGCGCCGTCGTCGGAGATGGACGTGATGTTGTCGTTCAGGTGCTTGATGTAGAGGTAACCGGCGGCCGTCACGGCGACCAGCACGAAGGCCATGGACCCGCCGGTCCACAGCAGCACCTTCTTCGCCTTCGACTTCTTCTTCACCGGCCGCCGGGCCGCGCGCCGCCCCTGCGGCGTCTCCGGCTCGCCGCCCCGGCGCCGGTTGCGCGGCGGCGGCACGTCACCCGGGCGCACCCTGCGCGGCTCCCGGGGCTCGCCGGTCGCCGGTTCCGCACGGCGGCGCGGCGCAGGGCCGTCGCCCCGCGCCGGTCTACGGGGACCGGGCACCGGCGACTGCGCTGGGGAAGGGCTCAGTCGCAGTTCGTATTCGCCGGTGTTCGGATTGAGTACCCACTGGTCTGCGGGGTCGATGTTGTCCGCCCGCCCACGGCCTTGCGCGTCCACGGTTGTCCGAATCCTCCGTCGGGGCCACGCGGCGCCTTCCCCCTACGAGGCGCTCGGGTCTCGGTGAATCGGTGCGCGACCCCAGGACGGACCTTGCGGCCAGGTGCACCGGATCGCTCACACTATCCGCCCAGTTCAGCGTCGAGCGACGCCGATGACAAATTCGTCGTGCCTACAACTGGGCAATCCCCCTCATATTCCGAACGAACGTCCACCGACCTCGTGATCGTCCTACGCGCAGGAGCGCTCGGCGGCGGTGTTCCCGGAGAAGGTGGGGGCGGGCGAGGTGCCGCCCCTGCCGCCCTTCTCCGTGGACTTCCCGGGAATCTCCTGTGAAGGATCCCGGGTCACCGTGACCGGCTGGTCGGTCCGCAGCCGCCCGAACAGCCTCTCCGCCTCCGGCTCCACGAGCTGATCACGGTTGGCGTCGTAGCCGTACGACTTCCTCGGCACCGTCAGGAACTGCACATGTTCGGTGGGGATGTCACGCAGTCCGCGCACCAACTGGTACAAGCCACGCAGACTGGCCAGTTCCGGATCGGTGGTCAGCGAGGAGGTCGCCGCGTCCAGCACCGGATACAGCTTCGCCGGATTCAGCAGGACGCCGTTGCTCTGCGCCTTGTCGGCGAACGCGCCGAGGAACCGCTGCTGCCGCTCCATCCGCTCGGTGTCACTGCCGTCACCGAGCGACTTGCGCGCCCGCACGTACCCGAGCGCCTGCTCCCCGTCGAGGGTCACCCTGCCCGCCGGCAGCCTCAGCTTGGCCGCCTTGTCGTCGATGGGTTCCTTCAGGCACACCGCCACCCCGTCGACGGCGTCCACCATCTCCTTGAACCCGCTGAAGTCGACGACCATGTGATGGTCGACCCGGACGCCCGTCAGCTTCTCGACGGTTCGGATCGTGCACGCCGAACCCCCCACCTGGAAGGCGTGGTTGAACATCGAGAACACCGGCTCGCTGCGGCTGCCGTCGGCCCGGTGGCAACCGGGGACGTCCACCATCAGGTCCCTGGGCAGCGAGACGGCGGTGGCGCTCGCCCGGTCCGCGGCCAGGTGCAGCAGGATCGTCGTGTCGGAGCGCTCGGTGCCGAGATCCCGCCCGTACTTGCCGTTGCCGTCCCCCGAGCGGGTGTCGGATCCGATGAGCAGGACGTTCAGCGCGCCCCGTACCAGTGCCGTGGGCCGCTCCCGTTCGTACCGGGCCAGCTCGGCGGCGGCCGCCTCGTCGGCGGTGATGTTGCCGTTGAGCTTGGCGTAGACGGCCCAGCCGGCCCCGCCGGCCGCCAGCAGCAGCCCGGCGCCGCCCAGCGCCGAGCCTCGCAGCCACCGCCGCCGGTGCCGACGTACGAGTCCTTCGCCGGTGGCGGAGGCGCCCGGGCCGGGGCCGAGGGGTCTGCCTGCGGTGTCGGTCACGACCGGGCACCCCCTCATGGCGTACGAGCATCCAGTTGCTGCTCCTACGACGATGGCGGGGAAGGCGCGCCCAAGGCGCCCTTTGCTACTCCGGACGGGGGAACCGCGGCCCCCCGGGGGGCCGCGGGTCGGCATGCGCGCTCGGTGCCGTCACGGAGGGTGCGGCGCACCCGGAACGGGCGGTCGGCGATCGCCGGAGGCGGGTGGCGGCGAAGCCGCACGGGAGCGGATTCGCCGCCGGGCCGCGGTGGGCCCGTCGCCGTGGACCCGCGCGGCGAGTGTGCTCCGCAGTCCTGGCGCCGGGCCGCGGTGGGCCCGTCGCCGTGGATCCGCGCGGCGGGTGTGCTCCGCGGGCTAGCGCCGGACCGCGGTCACCCTCTCACTCTCGATCCGCTTGGCGAGCGCCTCCTCGTCCAGCCGGTCGAGGTGACGGCACAGCACCACGGACCCGCCCGCGGCCAGCGGCGAGAACAGCCCCGCGCCGAGCCCCTCCCAGGTGTCGTACGGCAGAGCGGACAGCATGCGGGACCCCGGCCCGGTCAGGTCCAGGGACGGCGCCGCCGCCGAGGCCAGTTCGACGACCTCGGCGCCGCTGTACTCGCGGCCGGCCACGACGAGGGCGGGCTCCTCCGGATCCACCGGAGCGAACGGGGCGAACCGGTCGCCCTGGCCCGGGACTTCGACGGCGTAGTCGAGGAAACCCTGCGGCGGCTGCGGGAATCGCCCGCCGAGCGGACGCAGGGCCAGCGCGACCCGCTCGCCACGGCAGGCACGCGCGGCCTCGAGCGAGTCCGGCCCGCTGACCACCACGTCGGCCACCGCCGGGTCCCCGGCGACGTCCGCGATCACACCCACCGAGGAGCAGGCGAGCAGCCACACCGCGGTCTGCCAATGCGCGGGCAGCAGCAGCGCGACCCGGTCGCCCGGGCCCGCGGAGAGGTCGCCCTGAAGGAGGTTGGCGGTCTTGGCCACCCAATTGGCGAGGGTGGCCACGGACAGCTCGACACGTTCGCCCGTGGCGTCGTCGTAGAAGGTCACCAGGGGGCGGCCGGGATCCGCGGCGAGCGCGGAAGTCAGCAGGTCGGCAGGGGTGCGATCGGTGGCGTTCACCCGGGACAGGGTACGCGTGGGCGGACGCGCGCACCGGGCTCCGGGGCCACCGGTTCGGCGGAACGTTCTCCGACGGGTCGTCAGTTCACCGATGGACAGATTTGTATGACTATGTCCAAGATCATGGGCATGCGTGGATTCCTCACTTCACTCCTCGGCGCCTCCGCGCTCGTGGCCTCCTCGACCGGCGTCTCGTCCGCCGCGCCCCTCGCCCGTCCGCCGGCCCCGCCCACGGACGCAGCCGTCGCGGCCGCCGCACCCTCGACGGCCCGTGCGATCGGTGCGCCCTCCGTGTCCCGGTCCCGCGCGTCCGGGACCGGGGGAAGCACCCGCTCGCTGCCCCTGGTCCCCCTCTCCCGGGACCGCGTCGCGGGCGCGGCACCGGAGCGGGGCCTGTACCGCGCGGGCATCGACCGCTTCTCGATGGTCGGGATCGTCTGGGACGACCCCGACACCGAACTGAACGGCCTGGTCCAGGTGCGCACCAGGTCCGCCGTGTCGGGGCGGTGGTCGGGCTGGGAGGACGTCGAGACCCACAACGCCGACCACGGCGCCGACCCGGGGACGGCGGAACGGACCTCACTGCGGGTGCACGGGGCGACCGCGCCGCTGTGGGTGGGCGACTCGGACGGCGTGGACGTGCGCGTCCGCGCGGAAGCCGCCGGCCTGCGGGGCGGACACGGCGCGCGGCTGGGGGCGGCGCTGCCCTCGGGGCTGCGCCTGGAACTCGTCGACCCGGGGGAGGAGCCGCCGCCGGTGGGCGCACCCCTCGACGAACCCCGCACCGGGCTGACCACGGAAGAGGCGATCGCCGCCTCGGCGACCAACACCGACGTCACCGGCTTCGGCGCCACCGAGATCCCCGAGCTGGACCGGTCGGACACCGAGAAGGAACTGGCCCGGCTCCAGGGTCCGGTGGAGGCCAAACCGCACATCGGGCCGCGCCCGCGGATCGTCACGCGCCGGGGCTGGGGCGCGGACGAGTCGCTGCGCCAACGCGGGTTCGTCTACACGAAGAAGGTCAAGGTGGCGTTCGTGCACCACACGGCCTCGGGCAACAAGTACACGTGCGCCCAGGCCCCCTCGGTCATCCGCAGCATCTACCGCTACCACGTCAAGAGCATGGGCTGGCGGGACATGGGCTACAACTTCCTCGTCGACAAGTGCGGAACCATCTACGAAGGCCGGGCCGGAGGCGTGACGAAGGCCGTCCTGGGCGCCCACACCCTCGGGTTCAACACCAACAGCATGGGCATCGCCGTCATCGGCAGCTACGGCAAGAGCAAGCCGTCGGGCGCGGCGGTGACCGCGGTCGCCAAGCTCACCGCGTGGAAACTCGGGCTCTTCAAGGGCAATCCGCGCGGAAAGACATATCTCACCTCGGGTGGTGGGAATCTCTACCCCAAGGGAAAGAGCGTACGGCTGAACGTGATCTCCGGACATCGTGACGGATTCGCCACCACGTGCCCCGGCAAGACGCTCTACGCCAAACTCGGCACGATGCGTTCCAGCGCGGCGCGCTACCAGGGGCGCTGAGTTCCGTACCGCCGGGCGGAAGGGCGGAAGGGCGGAAGGGCGGAAGGCCGGGAGGGCGGGAGCGGCGGGAGCGGCGGACGGGGGAATCCGGGCCGCGATCCCGGGGGACACCGCGCGGCCGTCGGGGCGTCGCCGGCCGGTCTGCATACACTGACCGGCCGAAACGAGTAGTGACGAGTAGTTCGGCCGGTCCCGGCAGGAAGCAGAGACGACAGGTGACAGAAGCGATCCTCCTGGTCGGCGGCAAAGGCACCCGGCTCCGCCCGCTCACGGTGCACACTCCCAAGCCCATGGTCCCGGCGGCCGGTGTGCCGTTCCTCACCCACCAGCTGGCCAGGGCGAGGGCGGCGGGCGTCGAGCACATCGTCCTCGCGACGAGCTATCTCGCCGAGGTCTTCGAGCCCTACTTCGGCGACGGTGCCGCCCTCGGCCTGCACATCGAGTACGTCACCGAGGACGAGCCCCTCGGCACCGGCGGCGCGATCCGCAACGTGGCCTCGCGCCTCCACTCCGGTCCCGACGACCCGGTACTGATCTTCAACGGCGACATCCTGACCGGACTGGACATCAGGGCCCTGGTCGGCACCCACGAGTCGACGGGCGCGGACGTCTCCCTGCACCTGACGAGGGTGACCGACCCGCGCGCTTACGGCCTCGTCCCGACGGACGGCACCGGCCGCGTCCTCGCCTTCCTGGAGAAGCCGCAGACGCCGGAGGAGATCGTCACCGACCAGATCAACGCGGGGGCGTACGTCTTCCGCCGCTCGGTCATCGACACGATCCCGGCGGGCCGGCCGGTCTCCGTGGAACGCGAGACCTTCCCAGGTCTCCTCACCGCCGGGGCTCACCTGCAGGGCCTCGTCGACTCCACGTACTGGCTGGACCTCGGCACCCCGGCCGCCTTCGTGCGCGGCTCCGCCGACCTGGTCCTCGGCCGGGCCCCGTCCCCGGCCGTGCCCGGCCGCTGCGGCGACCGGCTCGTCCTGCCCACGGCGAGGGTCGCCCCCGACGCCAAGCTGACCGGCGGCACCGTGGTCGGCGAGGGCGCCTTCGTGGCGGAGGGCGCCCACGTCTTCGGCTCGGCCATCCTTCCCGGCGCCGTCATCGAACCGGGCGCCGTCATCACCGACTCCCTCATCGGCACCCGAGCCCGGGTCGGCGAACGGTCCGTGCTCACCGGCGCGGTGATCGGCGACGGCGCGGTCGTGGGCGCCGACAACGAGCTGCGGGAGGGAGTACGGGTGTGGTGCGACGCCCGCATCCCGGCGGGCGCGGTGCGGTTCTCCTCGGACCAGTAGCCGCGATGTCCCGGGGGGCGCGCCCGAAGGGCGCGGGGAACCGCGCGACCGGCCCCCGGCGGCCCGCGGACGCGCCGCGATGGGAGCCACACCGCGGCTCCCCGGGCGACCGCCCCCCCGGCGGCCCGCGGACGCGCCGCGAGGGGAGCCACACCGCGGCTCCCCGGGCGACCGGCCCCCTGCGGCCCGCGGACGCGCCGCGAGGGGAGCCACACCGCGGCTCCCCCCGGGCGGTGCGGCGCCCCCTCCCGGGTCGCACTCGCGCGAGGCGGAGGGCGGCTCCCGGCCGCCCCCGCCTCGCGGGCGGCTCCCGGCCGGTCCCGGCACCGCTCGCCTCAGAGCAG
This sequence comes from Streptomyces sp. NPDC048514, assembly GCF_043199955.1. NCBI lineage: Bacteria > Bacillati > Actinomycetota > Actinomycetes > Kitasatosporales > Streptomycetaceae > Streptomyces > Streptomyces sp. NPDC048514. The sequence goes on from NZ_JBICWT010000013.1 coordinate 278,782, forward strand.
GCCGATGTCCACCCGAGGCATCTTCGGCACCCGCCGCGCAGGTGTCTGCCCGCTCAGCAGGATCAGCCGGGCCGCCCGATGCCGCTGCCCGGCGTACGGCTCCAGCAGGCGCAGCATCTCCGCATCGTCGGCATGCCGGTCCCGGGCCAGCGCCCAGCCCACGATCCCCGGCAGATGGAGGTCTCCCACGGTGACGGCGTCCGCGGCACCGTGACTGCGCTGTACGACCTCCGCCGACGTCCACGGACCGATGCCGGGCACCACCTCCAGGCGTGCCCGCGCCCGGTCCGCCGGCATCCCCACGGCCTGCTCCAGCCGCTCGGCGACCCGTACGGCACGCAGGATCGTCGAGGCCCGCTTGTCGTCGACGCCGGCCCGGTGCCACTCCCAGGACGGAACGAGCGCCCAGGTCCGAGGCGCCGGCATCACCCACATCGGCCGTTCGCCCACGCCCGCGGGACCCGGCGCCGGCTCCCCGAACCTCCGGACGAGCAGCCGCCAGGCCCGGTACGCCTCGTCGGCCGTGACCTTCTGCTCCAGCACCGACGGGATCAAGGACTCCAGCACCAGACCGGTCCGCGTCAGCCTGAGCCCGGGCCGCCGGTGCCGGGCCAGTGCCACCACCCGGTGCCGGGGCACGAACGCCGCCGGATCGTCGGCCGCGCCGAGCAGCTCGGGCAGGCCGGCCAGCAGCCATTCGGCGCCGGGCCCCCAGGCCTCGCCGAGCACCTCACCGCCGTATGCCCGCACCCGCAGCGTGCCCGGACCGGCGGGCGTACGGGCGGTCCGCCACACGGACCCGTCCGCCGTGGCCCGGAACGTCGGGTCGCCGGGCCCGCGCCGCAGCGGCCCGAGCACCAGAGCGAGGTCGAGCGGCCCCTCCGGCGTCCACCGGAGCACCCGCGCCGGGGCCGCCGCCTGACGCGGTATCCCGGTGCGCGCCCCCGCGGGTACGCCCACATGTCCACCGCGCACGGTCGTACGCGTGGGGCGCGGCGCGAAGCGTCCTGCCATCGGTAGGTCCTAGGGGTGGTGGGCCGCCCTGCGAGAAGGGCTGTCCGGTGGGACGGGCTGTCCTACGAGAGTAGTGAGGCCGGGCGGTCGTCGGGACTCGCCTGCGCCGAAACTCACCGCACCTCGATGAACGCCGCCGCGTCCCGCTCCGGACGCGGCCTCGGCTCCTCGGCGGGATGACCGACGGCCACCGCCCCCATGGGGTCCCACCCGGCCGGCAGCCCGAGCACCTCGCGCACCACGTCCCGGCAGAACATCGTCGACGACACCCACGCCGAGCCCAGCCGCTCCCCGGCCAGTGCGACCAGCAGATTCTGCACGCCCGCGCCCGTCGCGACGACGAACATCTCCCGCTCGGCGCCGTCCCGCCGGGTGTCCCCGTACCGATGGGAGCCGTCCATGACGAGGCAGGGGACGACGAGATACGGCGCGTTGCGCAGCACGTCGCCGCGGCGGACCCGCTTGGCGACGGACTCCTCGCTCTTGCCGTCCCGGCGCAGGTCGGCGATCCAGGCGTCCCGCATCGCGTCCAGCAGCCGGGTCCGGGACTCCGCTGACTCCAGCAGCACGAACCGCCACGGTGTGGTGTGGTGCGGGGCGGGCGCGGTGACCGCCGCCGCGACCGCGCGCCGTACCGCGCCGGGGTCCACGGGCTCGTCGGTGAAGGCCCGAACCGTACGCCGCTGGGTCACGGCCTCCCGGACCGCCTCGGAGGTGCCGAGCCGGAACATGTCGTCCCGCGCGGAGCGCACCAGCGCCCGCGCGCCCTCGCCGTCGCCGTCGGCGACGACGTGCGGCAGCCCGCGCACCACCGCGACCGGCCGCCCGGTGGCCTTGCCCTTGACCAGGTCGCCCGCGGCGGCCAGCTCGTCCGCCGTGGCGACCACCGTCGCGCTGAGCGGGTTGCCGTGCGCGTCCGTGCCCCCGCGCAGGTCGTCCAGCACCCGCACCCCGGCGGCGCCGATCGCCACGTCCGTCAGCCCCGCGCGCCAGGGGCGCCCGAAGGTGTCGGTGACGACGACACCGACGTCGACGCCCAGGGCGTCGCGCAGGCCGTCGCGGATCGCGCGTGCGGACGCGTCCGGGTCCTCCGGCAGCAACAGCACCGTGCCCGCCGGGGTGTTGGAGGCGTCGACCCCGGCGGCGGCCATCACCAGACCCTGCCGGTTCTCCACGATGCGCAGCGCGCCGCGCCGGGCCACGACCCGGGTCGTCTCGGCGTCGATGGCCGCCTCGCGGTCGGCCGCACGCACCAGCCGGCCCTCGGCCTTGGAGACGATCTTGGAGGTGACGAGCAGCACGTCCCCGTCGGCCAGCCCGGGCCCGGCGGCGGCGATCAGCTTGGCGAGATCGTCGCCCGGCTGCACCTCGGGGATGCCCTCCAGGGCCCGTACCGTGTACTGCGGGCACTCCTCGCTCACGCCCCCCGCACCTCCTCGGCCAGTGTCAGCGCTTCCCGCGCCATCTGCGCGGCCGCGTCCACGTCGGTCATCATCAGCGGTACGGCCCGGCAGCGGATGCCGTCGGCCTCGATCCCCTCGATCGCGCCCGCGTCCACCGTGTCGACCAGCCAGCCGTCCAGCAGCCCCGAGCCGTAGTGCCCGGCGACCGCGGCGGCCGTGGACTCCACGCCGACGGCGGCGAGCACCTTGTCGGCCATCCCGCGCACGGGCGCGTCCCCGACGATGGGGGAGAGGCCGACCACGGGCACGCCCGCGTCCGCGATGGCCTCCCGGATGCCGGGCACGGCGAGGATCGTGCCGATGGACACGACCGGGTTGGACGGCGGGAAGAGGATGACGTCGGCCGCGGCGATGGCCTCCAGGACGCCCGGCGCGGGCTTGGCCTGCTCGGCGCCGACCGGGACCACGGCCTCGGCCGGGACGGAGGCCCGCAGCCGCACCCAGTACTCCTGGAAGTGGACGGCCTTGCGCTCGCCGTCGACCTCGACCGCGACGTGCGTCTCCACCCGGTCGTCGGTCATCGGGATCAGCTTCACACCCGGCTTCCAGCGGTCGCACAGCGCCTCGGTGACCGCGCTCAGCGGATAGCCGGCGCCCAGCATCTGCGTCCGCACGATGTGCGTGGCGAAGTCCCGGTCGCCGAGCCCGAACCAGTCCGGGCCGACGCCGTAGGCCGCCAGCTCCTCCTTGAGGTGGAAGGTCTCGTCGGTCCGCCCCCAGCCCTGCTCCTCGTCGATGCCGCCGCCCAGCGTGTACATGACCGTGTCCAGGTCCGGGCAGACCTTCAGCCCGAAGAGGTGGATGTCGTCGCCGGTGTTGCCGATCACCGTGACGTCCGAGTCCGGCACGGCCCGCTTCAGACCGCGCAGGAAACGGGCACCGCCGATGCCGCCTGCCAGAACCACAATGCGCATGGGCCAAGTCTTGCAGGCCGGTACGACAACGCGTCAGGCAGTCACCGAACGCGGCCGCGTGCGGGCCTGGCAAGCCTGCGCGGTGTGCATCGGCATCTCGGTCAGGCCGGGATGGTAGACGTGCAGGCTGACCGCAGGCTCCAGGGCGTCGTTGACGACCTCGTGCGCGTACCCCGGCGCGAACACCCGCTGCGCGCCCGCCGCCAGCGCGCGGGTGCCGCGCCCGGTGTGTTCGGTCAGCGTCCCCTCCAGCACGGTCAGCACCCCGGAGGAGCGGCCGTGGTCGTGCAGGCCGCTGCCCTGGCCGGGCACCCAGGACAGCAGCCACACCTCGTATCCGGGGCCGGTGCGCAGCCGGTGGTACCAGCGGATGGTGGCGTCGTAGCGGACGAGATGCGCCCACTGGGAGCGGTCGGTGGCGATCGACCGGGCGAGGCCGGCGAACTCGGCGACGGTGGCCGGGTGCTCGCGCGGCGGCTGGAGCAGGTGCGCGGCCTCGAGGATGTCGCCGGCGATCTGGAGGTCGTTGTCGCTGTTCATGGGGATGCGGTGGTCCTCGGCGGGAGAAGTGGGGGCCGGAGCTGGGGGGCGCGTACGGTCCGCCCGGGTCACGGACGGGCGGGATGCCCTGGGTGAGGGATCACGCGGGATGCCCTGGATGAGGGATCACCGGGAGGGACGCGACCGAGCCGGAAGGGACTCGGGACAGCCGGAGCGGGCTCGGCTCAACAGCTGGGACAACAACAGCGACAGCGCGCGCGGGCAGCACCGTGGGACCCGGCGGTGCGGGTCGAGGTGGAGGCCGAGTTCGCGAGCATGCCCACTAGGACACCGGCTCACACTCGCACTGTCAACTCGACGCCCGGTATGTGGGACATGTTTCACCTCATCCGGTTCATCTTTCAGGTGAAAGGTTTGTTCACCTGGGCACCGGGACACATGGGGCACATCCGAGCGCACGAGCCTCACGGAACGCGATCGAACACGGAGGCGTCCTTCTCCGTACAGAGTTCTGTACGGGATTCGGCCATCCCGTGGGTCTCTTCTGCGTGTCAAGGTTTATGGCGATTTGAACACTTTCCGCACGGCCTTGGTTCCGCAGAGTGAATAACGGGCCCAATAGCAGATCTCGGCTTGACTCGCCCGGAGCAGCACACTTGTAATTTCACTCGTGTCGTTCAGCCGAAATCGGCATCGGCTACGCACGGGGACGCGAAGACAGACGAGGGGCGCACATGACCGAGCTGGTGCAGCAACTGCTGGTCGACGACGCGGACGAGGAACTCGGCTGGCAGGAGCGCGCGCTGTGCGCCCAGACCGACCCCGAGTCCTTCTTCCCCGAGAAGGGCGGCTCCACCAGAGAGGCGAAGAAGGTCTGCCTCGCCTGTGAGGTCCGCTCCGAATGCCTCGAGTACGCCCTCGCCAACGACGAGCGATTCGGCATCTGGGGCGGTCTGTCCGAGCGGGAACGCCGCAGACTCAAGAAGGCCGCCATCTGAGACGGCTGTCCGGCCGCGCGCGGCACGCGCGCCCGCGCACCCGCGTACACACACGAGTCGTCGCGAACGGCCCGTCGCCGATGGGTTATCCACAGGCGGCGGGCCGTCGTCATGGCCAGCCGATAGTGTGGGCGCTCGTCCGAGACGCCCCGCTGTCCCCTCGCCCCCCGAGGAGTCGCAGGCGTCCACCGCAGTCCATCGAACCGGGGCCCGTACCTCGATGTCCGTGCACAGCCATGCGGCAGCCCAACACGACGCCGCCACCGCCGTGTTTGACCCGACCCGCCCGCCCGAGTTCCCGCGCCATGTGGTGACCGCGGTCCTCGTCTCCCACGACGGTGCCCGCTGGCTGCCCGACGCGCTCGCCGGCCTGCTCGGCCAGGAGCGCCCCGTCCAGTACGCGGTGGCCGCCGACACCGGCAGCGCGGACGACTCGGCCCAGCAGCTCACCGACGCCCTGGGCGACGGCCAGGTGCTGCACCTCGCCCGCCGCACCGGCTTCGGCCAGGCCGTGGAGGAGGCGAGCCGGACGGCCCCGGTCCTCACCCCCGAGGAACTGCCCTACCTCAAACGCCCCAGCGGCTGGGACCCCGTCACCCGCAGCTGGCGCGACGACGCCTACGACCTGCCCGAACTGCCGCACGGCGAGCCCATCCACTGGCTGTGGCTGCTGCACGACGACTGCGCCCCCGAACCCGACGCCCTCGCCCAGCTGCTCCGGGTCGTCGACAACGAACTCGAACTCGGCCGTGACGACGTCGCGGTCGTCGGCCCCAAGCTGCGCGGCTGGTACGACCGCCGGCAGCTGCTGGAGGTCGGTGTCTCCATCGCCAGCTCCGGCCGCCGCTGGACCGGCCTGGACCGCCGCGAACAGGACCAGGGCCAGCACGACCACGTCCGCACCGTGCTGTCCGTCTCCACCGCCGGCATGCTCGTCCGCCGCGACGTCTTCGAACAGCTCGGCGGCTTCGACCGCCGGCTGCCCCTGATGCGCGACGACGTCGACCTGTGCTGGCGCGCCCACTCGGCCGGCCACCGCGTGCTGGTCGCCCCCGACGCGGTCGTCCGGCACGCCGAGGCCGCCTCCCGCGAGCGCCGTACCGTCGACTGCGCGGGCCGCACCACCGCCTCACCGCACAAGGTGGACAAAGCGGGCGCCGTCTACACCCTGCTCGCGAACACCCGGGGCGCCGCCCTGCCCTGGGTGCTGCTGCGGCTCGTCCTCGGCACCCTCCTGCGAACCGTCGCCTACCTCGTCGGCAAGGTCCCCGGCCAGGCCGTCGACGAGATCCGCGGCCTGCTGAGCACCCTGCTGCGGCCCGAGCGGATCATCGCCGCCCGGCGCCGCCGCGGCGCCGGCCAGATCGACAAGGCGGAACTGCGCCGGCTCTTCCCCCCGCCCGGCGCCACCGTCCGGGCCACCGTCGAGCAGGTCGCGGGCAACTTCACCAGCGGCTCCGAGACCGACACCACCTCCGCCGGCCGGCACGGCGGCGCCGTGGAGTCCGGGCCCGGCGGCGACGACGCGGACTTCCTGGAGATCGAGCAGTTCGCCCGGCTCAGGCGGATCGCCCGCAAACCCGGCCCGGTGCTCTTCCTGCTCCTGCTCCTGGTCTCGCTCGTCGCCTGCCGCGGCCTGCTCGGCGGCGGCGCGCTCGCGGGCGGCGCCCTGCTGCCCGCCCCGGCCGGCGCCGGCGACCTGTGGGCCGCATACCTGGACGCCTGGCACTCGGTCGGCACCGGTGGCACCCCGGCCGCACCGCCGTACCTCGCGATCGTCGCGACGCTCTCCTCCCTCCTGCTCGGCTCCACCGGACTCGCCGTCACTCTCCTGCTGGTCTGCTCGGTGCCGCTCGCCGGATGCACCGCCTACTTCGCCTCCCGTCCGCTCGTCACCTCCCGGCTGCTGCGCGCCTGGGCGGCCGTCGCCTACGCCTTCCTGCCCGCCACCACCGGCGCCCTGGCCGGCGGCCGCATCGGCACCGCCGTCCTGGCCGTGCTGCTCCCGCTCATCGCGCGCGCGGGCATCGCGGCGAGCGGCCTCGCGAGCCGCAGCGGCGCCCGCGGCAGCTGGCGCGCCACCTGGGCGTACGCGCTGCTGCTGACCATCACCACCGCCTTCACGCCGATCGTCTGGCCCATCGCCCTGATCCTCGGCCTCGGCGTGCTCGTCCTGCGCCGCGGCGACCTCCTCGCCCACGGCCTGCGCTTCCTCGCCCAGCTCGGCACCCCACTGCTGGTCCTCGCCCCCTGGTCGCTGACCCTCCTGCCGACCGGCTTCTTCCGCGAAGCGGGCCTGGACTACGGCCCCTCGACCGCCTCCGCGCTGGATCTGCTCGGCTCCAGCCCCGGCGGAGCCGGCACCGTGCACGGCCTCATGCTCATCGGCATCGTGCTCGCCGCCCTCGCCGCGCTGCTGCGCTCCGAGCGGCAGCTGGGCGTCCGCACCGCCTGGGCCGTGGCCCTGCTGGGCCTCGTCTTCGCGGTCCTGTCCAACCGGTCCGCCTGGGCCGGCCCCGCCACCCTCGTCTACGGCATCGCGCTGCTGTCCGCCGCGGCCCTCGGCGCCGACGGCGCACGCTCGCGCGTGGCCGAGCAGAGCTTCGGCTGGCGCCAGCCCGTCGCCGCCCTCATCGCCTTCGCCTCCGCCGCGGGCCCCCTGCTCGTCGCCGCCGGCTGGATGATCGGCGGCGCCGACGGCCCCCTGGAGCGCCGCGACCCCGCCCAGGTCCCCGCGTTCGTCGCCGAGGACTCCGCCGGCGGCGACCGGGCGCGCACCCTCGTCCTCGACAGCGACTCCGCCGCACGCGTGCGCTACACCCTGGTCCGTGGCTCCGGCGCCCGGCTGGGAGACGCCGAACTGACCGCGGCCGACGGCGAGAACACGCGCCTGGCCAAGGTCGTCGCCAGCCTCGTCGCCGGCTCCGGCGCCGACCAGGCCGACGAACTCGGCGGCTTCGCCGTGCGCTACGTCCTGGTGCACAAGGGGGCGCCCCGCGAGATCACCCGCATCCTCGACGCGACACCCGGCCTGGCCCGGCTCAGCCAGCAGGACGGCAGCGCCCTGTGGCGCGTCGACCAGGAGGTCTCCCGCGCCGCCATCGTGCCCGACGGCGGTTCGGGCAAGGCCCAGCCGGTCCCCGCGGGCCCGGTGGAGATCCACACGACGATCCCCGCCGGATCCGGCGGCCGCGTCCTGCGGCTGGCGGACGGCGTCTCCGACGGCTGGACGGCCACCCTCGACGGCAAGCCGCTCACCCGCACCACCGTCGACGGCTGGGCCCAGGGCTTCCGGCTGCCGTCCGCGGGCGGCAGGCTGGACGTCGTCCACGACGACCCCATCGGCCACACCGCCTGGCTGTGGGCACAGGGCGCACTCGCGATCGTCCTGGTCGTCCTCGCGCTGCCCGGCCGCCGCCGCGACGTCGACGACGACCTCCCCGAGGAGCAGCCCGTGCCCGCCCAGGCCACCGTCGGCGAGGGCCGCCGCGCCCGCCGCCTGCGCGCCCAGGCCGAGGAACCGGCCGCCGGGGAACAGCCCGGCACCCCGCCACCGCCGGCCCAGGCCCCGGCCGCCGTACCGCACCAGCAGTCCTACGACGAGTGGGACCCGGCCACCTACACGGACGCCGGATACCCCGGCTACGGAGCCGGCCAGTACCCGGACGGGCAGTATCAGGCCGGCGGCTACGACCAGCAGGCCTACCCGCCCGACCCGTACCAGGCCGCCCCGTACGACCCCTACGCCTACGGCGGCACGAGCGAGCAGATGCCGTACGACCCGACGGCCTACCAGCAGGGGTACGACCCGGCGTACGACCCCGCCCAGCAGGGCTACGACCCGGCCCGGCAGCCGAACGGCACCGGCAGCGAGCGCCCCGACGGGAGCCAGCAGTGAACCGCACCACCCTGTCCCTGATCGCCGGCACCAGCGCGCTGGCCGCCGTCACCGCGTTCGCCGCGCTGGACAGCCCGTCCGCCTCCGGCGCGGCCGCCCCCGGGGTGGCCGCGCGGCTGCCCGTGGAACGCACCGGCCTGCTCTGCCCGGCGCCGAGCATCTCGGACATCGCCGAGACGTCGTACACGTCGTTCACGCCCGTCACCCAGGGCAGCCCGAGCGGCGGCAAGGCCCAACTCCAGGCGGCCACGGTGGAGTCGGCGGCCGGTGCGGACGGCTCCCGGAAGGGCGGCCGGGGCAAGGACACCAGGAAGAAGGCGGACCGGCCGGTGCTCACGCCGAAGGCGCCGGGCACCCCGGTCACCGGCGACACCTCGGGGTCCGACACGCCCGCGCTGATCGGCACCGCCGACGGCAGGTTCGCGCCCGGCTGGACCGTTCAGCAGACCACCGAGGTCGCCGCCGGCACCGGCCGCGGCCTGCAGGGCGTCAACTGCGGCGCCGCGGACACCGAGTTCTGGTTCCCGGGGGCCAGTACGGCCACCGGCCGCACCGACTACGTGCACCTGACCAACCCGGACGACTCCGCGGCCGTCGTCGACATCGAGCTGTACGGCAAGGACGGGGCGCTCAAGTCCCCACTGGGGGAGAACCTCACGGTCAAGCCGCACACGAGCGAGCCGATCCTGCTCTCCACGCTCACCGACGCGAACGTGAGCGACCTGACCGTGCACGTCGGCGTGCGCAGCGGACGGGTCGGCGCGGCCGTGCAGGCCCTGGACGACAAGTCCGGCGGCGACTGGCTGGCAGCGGCCACCGACCCGGCCGGCAGCCTGGTCCTGCCCGGCATCCCCGAGGACGCCACCGACGTCCGCCTGATCGCCTTCACGCCCGGCGGCGACGACGCCGACCTGAAGGTCCGCCTCGCCTCGCCCGACGGCCCGATCACCCCGGCCGGGAACGAGACGGTGCACGTCAAGTCCGGCATGACCACGGCGGCCGACCTCGGTGACGTCACCCGTGGCGAGGCGGGCTCGCTGCTCCTCACCCCCACCGACCGGGCGGTCCCGGTCGTCGCCGCCCTCCGCGTCGTCCGCGGCAAGGGCGACAAGCAGGAGACGGCCTACATCCCGGCCACGGCCCCCGTCGGCACGCGCGCGACGTCGGCCGACAACAGCGCCAAGGGCACCACCCTCGCGCTCACGGCGCCCACCGCCACCGCCACGGTCAAGGTCACGGCCTCGGCGGGCAGCGAGGGCGGCACCGCGGTGACGAAGACCTTCACGATCAAGTCCGGCACCACCCAGAACGTCGCCGCCCCGGCCCCGTCCGGACTGAAGGGCACCTACGCCCTGACGGTCGAACCCGTCTCCGGCGGCCCCGTCTACGCCTCCCGCACGCTCGCGGCCACGGAGGACGGCGTGCCCGGCTTCACCATCCAGACGCTGCCGAACGACCGGGGGACGGTGTCGGTGCCGAGGACGGACCAGGACCTGTCGGTGCTGCAGAAATAGGCGGCCCACGACGGCGCGGGGGGCGGATCCTCCCCGCGCCTAGTCCTCCCCGTACCGCGGATCCACCGTCTCCGGGGTCAGTCCCAGCAACTCGGCCACCTGCTCCACGACCACCTCGTGCACCAGCGCGGCCCGCTCGTCCCGCCCCTTGGTGCGGATCTCCACCGGCCGCCGGTACACCACCACGCGCGCCCGCCGCCCGTCACGCGCGGGGATGATCCCGCCGAGCGGCACGGTGTCGTCCGCCCAGCCCGCCAGCTCGCCCCGGCCCTCCGGCCTGGGCACCTCCAGCACGAGGAAATCGATGTCCGCCAGCTGCGGCCACCGCCGCTCGAGACGCTCCACGGAGTCCTGCACCAGATCCGCGAACACCTCGGCACGGCTGGCCGCCAGCGGCACCTGAGGCGGTGCGATCGGCCCCCGCATGCCCCGCCCGTGGCGATCACGGCGACGGGGCCCGGGGCCGGCGGCACGGGGCGGTACACGGTTGTCCATCACCGGTGAAGCCTAGTCCCCGCAGGCCCCGCCCGCCCGGCCCCACGCGGCAACCGGCCACGGGCGGCCCCCTGTCGCGGGATGACCGTTCCGGCCAAGGTCTGGCTCGTTCCCGTAACCCTCCAAGACCGCCAAACTCAAGGCTATTGATGGGGTTTATGCCGAATCATGACCGAATGCAGTCAGGCCGCGGACCGCTCAAGTCCCCGTCCGTGCAGGTCAGAGTGGCCTGTCGGCGGGGGCGTGTGGGGCGTTTCACAGGACGACACGGTGGAGTGACCTGGGGGAGAGTCGTCGCGGCCCGGTCAAGAGTGCGGTACCGTCCAACGTCGTGAGCCCTGTACGTCGCTGTTCGCGCACCGCCTGCGGCCGACCCGCCGTCGCGACGCTGACGTACGTCTACGCCGACTCGACCGCGGTCCTCGGCCCGCTCGCCACCTACGCCGAGCCCCACTGCTACGACCTGTGCGCCGAGCACTCCGAGCGCCTCACCGCCCCGCGCGGCTGGGAGGTCGTCCGCCTCCTCGACGGTTCCGCCCCCGCGCGGCCCAGCGGGGACGACCTGGAAGCGCTTGCCAACGCCGTGCGCGAAGCGGCCCGTCCGCAGCAGCGGGCGGCCCAGGCGGGCGGCGGGGCCCGCACCGCGGACCCCATGGAGGTCGCACGCCGCGGCCATCTGCGGGTCCTGCGCTCCCCGGACAACTGAGCCATCGGCGCGCCGCCACCCCACGCCCCACCTCACCCTCGGTCACGGTCGCGGTTCCACGGGTCGTCCACCACCCGGTGTCCGCGTACCTCCCCCGCACTTCCGGCGGGTAGTTTGTGGGCACCCATAGAACCTTCAGGAGGGTTGGCCGTGACTGCTGATCTGTCGCAGATCGTGAAGGCGTACGACGTACGCGGAGTGGTCCCGGACCAGTGGGACGAGTCACTGGCCGGACTCTTCGGTGCGGCCTTCGCGCAGGTGACGGGTGCGGCGGCGATCGTCGTCGGCCACGACATGCGGCCCTCGTCCCCCGGCCTGTCCCGCGCCTTCGCGCGCGGCGCGGCGGACCGCGGCGTGGACGTCATCGAGATCGGCCTGTGCTCCACGGACCAGCTCTACTACGCCTCGGGCGCGCTGGACCTGCCCGGCGCGATGTTCACGGCCTCCCACAACCCGGCCCAGTACAACGGGATCAAGCTGTGCCGTGCGGGTGCCGCCCCGGTCGGACAGGACACCGGTCTCGCGCAGATCCGCGAACTGGTCGAGAAGTGGCTGGAGTCGGGGGCTCCCGAGCCGGCCGCCGAACCGGGAACCCTCACCGCCCGCGAGACGTTGGAGGACTACGCCGCGCATCTGCGGTCCCTCGTCGACCTCACCTCCATCCGCCCCCTGAAGGTCGTGGTCGACGCCGGCAACGGCATGGGCGGCCACACGGTCCCCACGGTCTTCGCCGGCCTCCCCCTGACACTCGTCCCGATGTACTTCGAACTGGACGGCACCTTCCCCAACCACGAGGCCAACCCGCTCGACCCGGCCAACCTCGTGGACCTGCAGAAGCGGGTCCCGGCGGAGGGCGCCGACCTCGGCATTGCCTTCGACGGCGACGCCGACCGCTGCTTCGTCGTGGACCAGCACGGCGACCCGGTCTCCCCGTCCGCGGTCACCGCGCTGGTCGCCGCGCGCGAACTGGCGCGCAACGGCGGCAAGGGCACGATCATCCACAACCTCATCACCTCCCGCACGGTCCCCGAGGTCGTGCGGGAGAACGGCGGGACCCCGGCCCGCACCCGCGTGGGCCACTCCTTCATCAAGGCCGAAATGGCCCGAACCGGCGCGATCTTCGGCGGCGAGCACTCCGCCCACTACTACTTCAAAGACTTCTGGAACGCCGACACGGGCATGCTGGCCGCCCTCCACGTCCTGGCCGCCCTCGGCGGCCAGGAGGGCCCCCTCTCCGCCCTCGTCGCCCAGTACGACCGCTACACGGGCTCCGGCGAGATCAACTCCACGGTCGCCGACCAGAGCGCCCGCCTCACCGCGATCCGCACCGCGTACCAGGACCGCGCCGACGTCACCCTCGACGACCTCGACGGCCTCACGGTCGCCGCGGCCGACTGGTGGTTCAACGTGCGCCCCTCCAACACCGAACCGCTCCTCCGCCTGAACGCGGAGGCGAAGGACGAGTCCACGATGACCAGGGTCAGGGACGAGGCCCTCGCCATCATCCGGGCCTGACGACCGCGGGCCGGAAACTCCCGGACGGCGCCCGCGCCGGCCACACCCCCCGGCGTGCCCCTCACCGGCGGTACGCTGACCAGCACATCCACAGAGCCGTACCCGCCTTGAAGGGACACCCCATGCCGCTCGAAGCCGGTCTCCTGGAGATCCTCGCCTGCCCGGCCTGCCACGCCCCCCTGAAGGAACAGGACGCCGAGCTGATCTGCACCGGCCAGGACTGCGGCCTCGCCTACCCCGTCCGCGACGGCATCCCGGTCCTCCTCGTGGACGAGGCCCGCCGCCCCGGGTAGGCCCACCGACCTCGAACAGCGAGGACCGGCCCCCTCGAACGGTGAGCCCGCCGCCCGAATGGCGAGGCCCCCTCGCGCTCCACCCCCGCACCGGACCCCGGCAATCGGAAGAGGCCGCTCCCCATGCTGGACGAATCGCTGCTCGACACCCCTGAGGCCCTCGCCGAGGCCGACCGCCGAGGCCTGCTGCGCGGCGCGGCGGAGGCCGGCGCCCGCGTCCGTACCGCCGCCCGGCACGCCGCCGAGGCCGGGATCGGCGGCCTCAAGCCCGACGGCCGGCCCCGCGCCGTCCTGATCGCGGGCCCCGGCGCCGCCGCCACCCACACCGCCGACCTCCTCGGCACCCTGGCCGGCGCCGGCAGCCCCGTCGTCCGGCTGGCCCCCGTCGGCGTCGCCCCGGCCGCGGGCGCCCTGCGCTGGGAACTGCCGGGCTGGGCCGGTTCCCTCGACCTGCTGCTGATCGCCACCCCGGACGGCAGCGAACCCAGCCTCTCCCTCCTCGCCGATCAGGCCTACCGCCGCGGCTGCTCGGTCGCCGCCGTGGCACCGGCCGCCACCCCGCTCGCCGAGGCGGTCGACGGCGCGCACGGCATGTTCGTACCGATGGCGACCGCACCGTACGACCATGAGGAACCGCTCGCCGCGTCCTCCCCGGGCGTCTTCTGGGCCCTGCTGACCCCGCTGCTGGCACTCCTGGACCGCATCGGCCTGCTCAGCGCACCACCGGACGCCGTGGAGAAGGTCGCCGACCGCCTGGACCACGTCGCGGAGCGCTGCGGCCCCGCCATCGCGACCTACAGCAACCCGGCCAAGACCCTCGCCTCGGAACTCGCCGACGCGCTGCCCGTGCTGTGGACGGAGGGCGTCTCGTCGGGCCCGGCGGGCCGCCGGTTCGCCGCCGCCCTCGCCGAACTCGCCGGCCGCCCCGCGCTCGTCGCCGAACTTCCCGAGGCGGTCGCCGCGCACAGCGCCCTGCTCGCCGGTCCGCTCGCCGCCAGCGCCGACCCGGACGACTTCTTCCGCGACCGCGTCGACGAGGCTCCCGCGCTGCACGCGCGCGTGGTGCTGCTCCGCGACCGCCCGCTCAGCGGCCTCAGCGCCGCCCCCACCGCCCGGGACGCGGCCCTCGGCCACGACACGCCGATCAGCGAACTCGAACCGGAGGCGGGCGGCGAACTGGAGACCCTCGCGGAACTGATCGCCGTCACGGATTTCGCCGCCGTTTACCTGGCGCTCGCTTCGAGGGCCTGACCTTGCTCCGGGCCGGACGACGACCGGTCCCGCCGCCGGCCGAGCAGCGTACGTACGACGGACAGAGAAGACACATGGACCGCCTCGACAACACCATCCGCCCCTACGCCTGGGGTTCCCCCACAGCCATCCCGCACCTCCTCGGCGTCGAGCCGACCGGCGAACCCCAGGCGGAGATGTGGATGGGGGCCCACCCCGGCGCCCCCTCGCGCAGCGCGCGCGGCACGCTCGTCGAGGTCATCGACGCCGACCCGGAGCGGGAGCTCGGCGCCCGCGCGGTGGCCAGGTTCGGTCCCCGCCTGCCGTTCCTGCTCAAGATCCTCGCCGCCGGCGCGCCCCTCTCCCTCCAGGTGCACCCGAACCTGGAGCAGGCCAAGGAGGGGTACGCCGACGAGGAACTGCGCGGCATCCCGGCCGACGCCCCGCACCGCAACTACCGGGACGCCAACCACAAGCCCGAACTGATCTGCGCGCTCACCGAGTTCGACGGCCTGTGCGGCTTCCGCGACCCGCTCCAGGCTGCCGGCCTCCTCGACGGCCTGGGCGTCGACTCCCTCAAGCCGTACGTCGACCTCCTGCACGCCCACCCCGAGGAAGCGGCCCTGCGCGAGGTCCTCACCGCGATCCTCAGCGCCGACCCGCAGGACATGGCCCACACGGTGGCCGAAACCGCCGCCGCCTGCTCCCGGCTCGGCGGCGACTACGCCCCCTACGCCGACATCGCCCACCACTACCCGGGCGACCCGGGCGTCATCGCAGCCGTGCTGCTCAACCACGTCCGACTGCAGCCCGGCGAGGCCCTGTTCCTCGGCGCCGGCATCCCGCACGCCTACCTCAGCGGCCTCGGCGTCGAGATCATGGCCAACTCCGACAACGTCCTGCGCTGCGGCCTGACCCCGAAACACGTCGACGTCCCCGAACTCCTGCGTATCGTCCGCTTCGAGTCGGCCGACCCGGGCGTGCTGCGGCCCGAGGCCACCGCGGACGGCGAGGAGGTCTACGAGACGCCGATCGACGAGTTCCGGCTCTCCCGGTTCACCCTGCCCGAGGCCGGCAGCGCCCACGACGTCACCCGTGACACCCCGCAGATCCTGCTGTGCACGGCTGGTTCGGTCCGAGCCGGCGACCACGAGCTGAGCCCTGGCCGGTCGGTGTTCGTCCCGGCGGGTGAGAAGGCGGAGATCTCGGGCGCGGGCACTGTCTTCCGGGCCACCGTGATCGTATGACCGGGGTTGTGGACACCTGACGGACCGGTGCCCGGCCGGGCTGCAAGAATGACCCACCGGCAAAGGCCGGGCAAAGCCGGGTACACGCCTGGACGGCGTGGACGGACGAGGGCGACTGTCGCCAGAGGCGAAGGGACAACGCGGAAACATGAGCGCGTCAGGCGGTACCAGGGCGATCGTGGCGGCACTCGGCGCCAACCTCGCGATCGCGGCGGCGAAGTTCGTGGCGTTCGCGTTCAGCGGCTCCTCGTCGATGCTCGCCGAGGGCGTCCACTCGCTCGCCGACTCCGGCAACCAGTTCCTGCTGCTCGTCGGCGGCAAGAAGGCCCAGCAAGAGGCCACCCCGCAGCACCCGTTCGGCTACGGCCGCGAGCGCTACATCTACGCCTTCCTCGTCTCGATCGTGCTCTTCTCCGTCGGCGGCATGTTCGCCATCTACGAGGGCTACGAGAAGGTCAGCCACCCGCACGAACTGGAGCACTGGTACTGGCCGGTCGGCGTCCTCGTCTTCGCGATCATCGCCGAGGGCTTCTCCTTCCGCACGGCCATCAAGGAGTCGAACGAACTGCGCGGCACACTGTCCTGGTCGCAGTTCATCCGCCGCGCCAAGGCCCCTGAGCTGCCGGTGGTCCTCCTGGAGGACTTCGGCGCGCTCATCGGTCTGGTCCTCGCCCTCGGCGGAGTCGGCCTCACCCTGCTGACCGGAGACGGCGTCTGGGACGGCATCGGCACCGTCTGCATCGGCGTCCTCCTCGTCCTCATCGCCCTGGTCCTGGCCGCCGAGACCAAGTCGCTGCTGCTGGGCGAGGCCGCCGGCATCGAGGACGTCAGGAAGATCGAGGCCGCGATCGTCGACGGCGAGACGGTCACCGCCGTCATCCACATGCGCACGCTGCACCTCGGCCCGGAGGAGCTGCTGGTCGCCGCCAAGATCGCCGTACGGCACGACGACACGGCCGGCCAGGTGGCCAGGGCCATCGACGCCGCCGAGACCCGCATCCGCACGGCCGTCCCCATCGCCCGGGTCATCTACCTGGAGCCGGACATCTACAGCGAGGCCGAGGCCGCCAAGGGCCCGGACCCGGAAGCGACCCCGGGCGGCCCGAACCCCCACCCGGCCGTGCACTGAGCCCTACCCGGCCGTGCACTGAGCCCTACCCGGCCGTGCACTGAGCCCTACCCGGCCGTGCACCGAGCCCTGAGCTCGCCTGGCCGGGCCCCTGACCTCACGCGGCCGGGCACCGAGCCGAGAAGCGCGGGTTCCGTCCCGTACGAGCCCTCACCGGGGTCGGCCGGACAGCCCGGGGAGCGGGCGGCACCAGAGGCAGGTCATCCGACCTCGCCGAGCACGCCGAGCACGGCCCGCTCGTCCGGTGCCGTCAGCAGCCGCTCCCGGAACCCGGCGTCCATCAGCTTGCGCGACAGCAGCGCGAGGATCCGAAGATGCTCATCGCCCGCGGCGGCCCCGGGTACGGCGATCATGAACACCAGCCGGGCCTTCGTACCGTCCGGCGAACCCCACTCGACGCCCTCGGCGGACCGCGCGAAGCCGACGACCGGCGCCGTCACCGCGTCCGTCTTGGCGTGCGGGATCGCGATCTCCTCACCGAGCCCGGTGGTCCCCTGCGCCTCGCGCCGCAGTGCCGTCGCCACCAGCTCCTCCACATCGGCGACCCGGCCGCCGCGCACCAGCAGTTCGGCCATCTCCCGGATAGCGGCCCCCTTCTCCCCGGCCCCGAGAGCGACCTGCACGGTCCGCTCGGTGAGATACCCGGACAACACCTCTGGCCCGTCCTCCTCCGCGGTCACGACCGTCCCGGGGCCCGGCCGGGCCCCGGCGCCGGACCCGCTCCCCTGCACGGCACCGGTCTCCACCACGGCGCTCACACCGGATCCCACCACGGCGCTCACACCGGGATCCGCGACGGCGGCGGTGCCGGGATCCGTGACGGAGGGCGCGTCGGGGCGCGCGACGGCCCCCGCACCGGTCAGCACGGGAGCCCCCACGGCGGTCACACCCGCAGCGGCAGCCGGGCGCCGACCGCGCGTGCCGAGGTCGATCAGGGCCACCGTCGCCAGCGCCGTGGCCACCGTGCCGGTCAGCACGGCGACGAAGAACATCGGCACCCCGCTCACCGCACCGAGCACCGCCACGATCGGCCCGCCGTGCGGAACCGCGTCCTTCACCCCGGCCAGCCCCGCGACCGCGCCGGCCACCGCGCCGCCGAGCATGTTCGCGGGGATGACCTGCGCCGGACGAGCCGCAGCGAACGGAATCGCACCCTCGGAAATACCGAAGCAGCCCATGAACAGCGCCGCCAGCCCCGTCTCCCGCTCCTGCTCCGTATAGAGCCGCCGGCGGATCAGCGTGGCCAGGCCCTGTCCGAGCGGCATCACCGGGATCGCGGCCGCGCACATGCCCATCACCGTCTGGTTGCCGCTCGCTATGAGCCCCGCCCCGAACAGGAACGCCGTCTTGTTGACGGGCCCGCCCATGTCGAACGCGATCATCAGGCCGAGTAGCGCCCCGAGCAGGATCGCGCTGGTGCCCGTCATTCCGCCGAGCCGGCTGGTCAGATGCTCGAAAACCCAGGAGATCGGCTTACCGATGACGTAGATGACGAACAGCCCGAGCGCCGTGGTCGCCACGATCGGGATCACGATGATCGGCATGATCGGCTGCACGAACCTCGGCACCCGGACCTTTTTGATCCAGAGCACCAGGTAGCCGGCGAGGAACCCGGTGGCGATCGCCCCGATGAAGCCCGCGCCGGCTTTGGAGTCGTACAGCGCCCCCGTGTTGGCGATCCAGCCGCCGATCATGCCCGGCACCAGCGCGGGCCGGTCGGCGATGGCGTACGCGATGTAGCCCGACAGGATCGGGATCATCAGCTGGAAGCCGATGCCGCCGACGGCGTTGACGTGGGCCCAGAACGTGCCCTCCGGTATCACGTAGCCCTTGGCCGTCGCGTGTCCGCCCAGTGCCAGCGAGACCGCGATCAGCAGACCGCCGACGACCACGAACGGGATCATGTACGAGACGCCGTTCATCAGTGCCTTGTACACCGGGCCCCGCTCCTTGCCACCGCCCGCGCGAGCGGTGACCGCAGCGCCGGCGGCCCCGCCGGCCCCGTGATGCGGCGCCGTCCGGACCCGCTCGATCAGCTGCTCGGGGTGGCGGATCCCCTCGGCGACCCCGGCCACCAGCACACGCTTGCCCGCGAAACGGCTCAGGTCGACGTCCTTGTCGGCGGCGACGATGATCCCGTCCGCCTCTCTGACATCGTTGTCATCGAGTACGTTCTCGGCCCCGATGGATCCCTGGGTCTCCACCTTCATGTCGATGCCGCGGCTCGCGGCGGCCTGGGCGAGTTTCTCCGCCGCCATGTAGGTGTGCGCGATACCGGTCGGGCACGCGGTCACCGCCAGCAGCTTCACCCGCCGGCCCTCGTCGTCGCGGCCACCCGTGGTGGGAAGGCCTGCCGGACTGGTCACGTGGATCTCCTCACGCCTTCGTCACGCGCGACGCCGTCCCGGACGCCCCGCCAGAGGAACCGGAATGCCCGGTCCCCCTGCATCCTGCACCACGCCACCACTGGCCCGAAGGCGTAGAAATCCCATTTCGTCCGGGTCTGTCGACCGCGGGCCCGCCCCGGTTCCACGGTTTCCGCACAACCGACGGCACCCGCCCCCGCCCCCGCGCCCCACCTCGAAGCCGCCTTCCGTACCGCTCGAACCATGCGGAGGCGGACTGGGGACGATCGGCTTCTGCGTGTAGCTTGGGACGGAGCCAGACGTCGCTGCTGATGGCGGTCGGGCGGTCCCACGCTGGACCGGCCGAGGGAGAGAGGGCCTCCGACGGACTGCGCTGCGCGTACGCGGGCATGTCCGTGTCCTCCTTGGGGCACCCCTGTGTCCGCCGCCGCGCAGACCAGCCGTACCCACCTCGACCCACACCCCGAGGAGCAGCTCGCAATGACGACTGTCGACAACCGACAGGACTTCAAGGTCGCCGACCTCTCCCTGGCCGAGTTCGGCCGCAAGGAGATCACCCTCGCCGAGCACGAGATGCCCGGCCTGATGGCGATCCGCAGGGAGTACGCCGAGGCGCAGCCGCTGGCCGGCGCCCGCGTCACCGGATCCCTGCACATGACGGTGCAGACCGCCGTCCTCATCGAGACCCTGGTCGCCCTGGGCGCCGAGGTCCGCTGGGCCTCCTGCAACATCTTCTCCACCCAGGACCACGCGGCCGCCGCCATCGCCGTCGGCCCGAACGGCACGCCCGACAACCCGCAGGGCATTCCGGTCTTCGCCTGGAAGGGCGAGACCCTGGAGGAGTACTGGTGGTGCACGGAGCAGGCGCTGACCTGGCCGAACACCCCCACCGGCGGCCCGAACATGATCCTGGACGACGGCGGTGACGCCACTCTCCTCGTCCACAAGGGCGTCGAGTACGAGAAGGACGGCAAGGTCCCCGGCCTGGAGACCGCCGAGTCCGACGAGCACCGCGTCATCCTCCAGCTGCTGCACCGCACCATCACGGACGGCTCGCAGAAGTGGACCCAGCTGGCCTCCGAGATCCGCGGCGTGACCGAGGAGACCACCACCGGCGTCCACCGCCTGTACGAGATGCAGCGCGACGGCGTCCTCCTCTTCCCGGCGATCAACGTCAACGACGCCGTCACCAAGTCGAAGTTCGACAACAAGTACGGCTGCCGCCACTCCCTGATCGACGGCATCAACCGCGCCACCGACGTGCTGATCGGCGGCAAGACCGCCGTCGTCTGCGGCTACGGCGACGTCGGCAAGGGCTGCGCCGAGTCCCTGCGCGGCCAGGGCGCCCGCGTGATCATCACCGAGATCGACCCGATCTGCGCTCTGCAGGCGGCGATGGACGGTTACCAGGTCAGCACCCTGGACGACGTCGTGGACATCGCCGACATCTTCATCACCACGACCGGCAACAAGGACATCATCATGGCCTCGGACATGGCCAAGATGAAGCACCAGGCGATCGTGGGCAACATCGGTCACTTCGACAACGAGATCGACATGGCCGGCCTCGCCAAGATCCCGGGCATCGTCAAGGACGAGGTCAAGCCGCAGGTCCACACCTGGAAGTTCCCCGACGGCAAGGTCATCATCGTGCTGTCGGAGGGCCGCCTGCTGAACCTGGGCAACGCCACCGGCCACCCGTCGTTCGTGATGTCCAACTCCTTCGCGGACCAGACACTGGCCCAGATCGAGCTGTTCACCAAGCCCGACGCGTACCCGATCGGCGTCTACACCCTGCCCAAGCACCTCGACGAGAAGGTCGCCCGCCTCCACCTGGACGCGCTGGGCGTCAAGCTCACCACGCTCCGCCCGGAGCAGGCCGCCTACATCGGCGTAGAGGTCGAAGGCCCGTACAAGCCGGACCACTACCGCTACTGAGCGGCCCGGCACAGCCGTGGCGAGTGCGCCGGTGCGCCGGCGCACTCCTCAGCGGCAGTACCTCCGAGGCAGGCCCCCGCACCCCCGTGCCGGGGGCCTGCCCCTTTGGCCGCTGTGGCCCGACCAGCCCGTCAAGACCCAGGACCCCCATGCCCCGCGGCCGCTATTCGCTTCACGATCCGCACGATCACACCCCCCTCGGGGAAGAACACTTCCAGTGCGCCCCCGGCCCGTCCGGCTGGCGCTACGTCTCCCAGCTGACCTCGCCCACGGGCGATCACCGGGGCTCGGTCGACCTGGCCCTGGACGATCTCGGCCGGCCCATCCGTCTCGAACTCCACGCGGGAGGCTGGCAGGTGCGCGGCGCCGCCCTCGACGGCGTGACCTGGGTCCGCACCGATCCCACCGGAACCCATGCCACCGAAGGCACTGTGCGCGCCCACGCCTTCACCGGCACGTCCCCCGCGTTCCTCGTGGCCACCGCCCGTCTGCTGCGCCTCACCCCCTCCGCCGCCGCGACCCGTGTGCGCCTGGTCTGCTTCACGGATCCGGTACTCGCCCCCCGTACCGTGGATCAGTCCTGGGCACTGGTGAACAGCGAAGCACACGCCACTGACAACGGCCCTCTTTCCGTGGACGAGTACCAGGTCACAGCCCTGGACACCGGCGAACGGCACTCCGTCCACATCGCCGGCGACGTCGTCCTGGCCGCGCCCGGGATCGAGCTGGAAGACCTCCGGTCACCGCCGTCGCGACTCGGCTGAACGCCGGCGCGGTGAGTCGCCGCACGCCAGCAACCGAGTCTTCACGTGGACCGAGCACACGCGTGGACCAAGCACACGCGTGAGCCGAGCCAACGCTGCCCGGGCCGGCGGGGTCTAGGCAGGCGGGGCGAACCCGGTGGCCGGGCGGCCGGCGGGCGGCTCGTCCCGCGGCGGCGCCGGCGGCTGCCGCATCGGGTCCTGCGCCTGACCGGGCTGAACGGAACCCTGCGACCGGGCGCCCGCCGAAGGCCCGTACGGGGCCGGTGCACCGGGGTGGGCGCCAGGCGGCGCGAAGGCACCGGTGCCGTACGGGCCCGGGGCGAAGGCACCGGTGCCGTACGCCTGCCTGGCGTCCCGGGACTGCCGCTCGTGCACCACGGCCGCCAGGAAAGCGGCCGGCGGAGTCCCCGGAGGCACAGGCGCCCCGGTACGCGCCGCGAGGTCGTCCGCGAGCCGCTGCGCCATACCGAGGGAGACCTGCGGATCCAGCTGCTGCATCCGGCTCAGATACTGCCGGACAGCGAGCCACAGTCCGTCCGGGACCGCCGACAGATCCAGCCCCGTGAACCGGCCCGCCAGCCACGGCGGCGGAGGCGGTACGAATCCCGCCCGCCCCACGGGTATCCGCTCGCGCACGACCAGGGTCCCCGCGAAGACGTCCCCGAGCCGCCGGCCGCGCTCCGACACCAGTGAGGCGATACAGGCCACGACCCCGAACGTCATGAGGATCTCCACGACACCGATGGCGCCCCGCACCAGCGCGTGCCGGAACCGGATGGGCCCACCGTCGTCCCGCACCACCCGCAGCCCGAACGCCAGCTTCCCCAGCGATCGCCCATGGCTCAGGGTCTCCACCGCGATCGGTCCGCCGACCAGCACGAGCAGGAACGCCGCGATCGACAGCGCCACCTGTGCGGCGTCGTCCAGAGAAGCGGTCGTCGCCACCAGCACCACGGTCACCAGGATGTAGGCGACCAGCGCCACCGCCAGGTCGAGCGCCACCGCCAACGCCCTGCTGGGCAGCTTGGCGGGCCGCAGCTCGAGTGCCACCGCCTCGCCGGTCACCAGCTCACTCACGCCTGCCGTCCTTCCCTGGTCAACCCCGTGGACCGCAAGTCTGCCAAGCTGTGGGCGCATCGCGCCGCAGTACGACAAGCTGACAGCAGATCCGTGCATCCACGACAAGCGGCCGACGACCGGCCGAGGAGCAGGCAGACCCGATGGACCTGGACGTCTTCGTCTCCGTACACCGCGCCGAATGGGACCGTCTCGACGCCCTGCTCCGGCGCCGGCGCCGTCTCGGCGGAGCGGAAGCCGACGAACTCGTCGTCCTCTATCAGCGCACCGCCACACATCTCTCGCTCATCCGGTCGAGCGCCCCGGACCCACAGCTGACCGGGCGGCTCAGCCAGCTCGTGGCACGCGCGCGCAACGCCGTCACCGGAACCCGTCGCGCTTCCTGGCGTGACGTCACCCGTTTCCTCGGCCGCGGCTTCCCGGCCGCCGTCTACCGCGCACGCCACTGGTGGGTCCCCACCGCGCTCGTCTCCACCGCGGTCGCGATCCTCCTGGGCTGGTGGATCGGCGCCCACCCGGACATACAGTCGTCCATCGCGGCCCCCAGCCGGCTGCGGGACCTGACCCGCCCCGGCGGCGAGTACGAGACCTACTACTCCAGCCACCCGGCGAGCGCCTTCGCCGCGCAGGTGTGGACGAACAACGCCCAGGCAGCCGCGATGTGCCTGGTGCTGGGAGTCTTCCTGGGGCTGCCGGTCCTCTTCATCCTCTTCGAGAACATGCTGAACCTGGGCGTCGGCTTCGGCCTCATGTCCTCTGCCGGTCGCCTCGACACCTTCCTGGGCCTCGTCCTTCCGCACGGCCTGCTCGAACTGACGGCGGTCTTCGTCGCCGCCGGCACGGGCCTGCGCCTGGGCTGGACGCTGATCGACCCCGGACCGCGCACCAGACGCACGGCACTCGCGGAGGAGGGACGATCGGCGATCGCCATGGCCATCGGCCTCGCGCTGGTGCTGTTCGTCTCCGGTGCCATAGAAGGCTTCGTCACCCCGTCCGGTCTGCCCACCTGGGCACGCATCGGTATAGGGATCGCGGCCGAACTGGCATTCCTGGCGTACGTCTTCGTACTGGGCGGCCGCGCGGCACGCGCCGGCGAGGCCGGCGATCTCGGAGCGGGGGAGCGCAGCGCCTCCGTGCCCACCGCCGCCTGATGTGCATCCGGCCCCTGTGAGCTGCTAGTCTCCTCCTCGCCCGCAAAAGCCGTTGACACGGAAGGCGCGGGGAGGTAGATTCAAACAGTTGCCTTGGACTGGACAAGTTCAGAGGTAGCAGCTAGACTCGACTTCGCTTCCGGAGAGTCGTCTCAGACATTCCGAAGAAGCCTCCTCCCGATAAATCGGAAATGAGTGGCCGGTCAGACCGGCCAAGAACTTCTGATAAAGTCGGAACCGCCGGAAAGGGAAACGCGAAAGCGAGAACCTGGAAAGCACCGAGGAAATCGGATCGGAAAGATCTGATAGAGTCGGAAACACCGA